>CAYGPM010000003.1:0-97192 GCA_964351965.1 uncultured Hyphobacterium sp.
AAAAAGTGTAAACGATGTTTCTATAACTCTGTAAAGGATGTTTGTATATCGTACCCAATTGAGGCTAACGGTTTGGCTATGCGCAGTAGCGACCCGCAGGGCGCTATTGCTTATAGGTTTTGTTAGCTACTGTATTTTTCTTTTTAATCTTTTTTCTATCGCGGGCCATTCAGAAGATAAAATGGAATATACAATTGTATTTCTTATTTGACCAGAACGATCAATTTGATGGCTTCTTAAAATACCATCCCGCTTGGCTCCTAGCATTTCAATGGATTTTTGTGAAGGCAAATTCTGATGATGCGTACGAAATTCAACTGCTATACATTTTAATTGGTCAAAAGCATAAGTTAATAGCAACAATTTACATTCCTTGTTCACTTTGGTTCCTTGATACGATTTAGCATACCATGTATAACCAATTTCAAGTCTCTTATTGATAGGGTCTAAATTGGTGAATCTTGTGGTTCCTATTACTTTCTTAGTCTTAATATTCACTACAGCAAAAGCATGAGAAAGACCGTTTTGATATTCAGTTATTGCCTTTTTAATGTAATCATATGCATTGTGACTTTCTGGAACACTCGTGAATGTGAGTTCCCAAAGTTTACCATCTTTAGCTGCATCGATTAAATGGCTTTCATCCTCAAGGCTCAATGGTTTGAGTATAACGATATTTCCGTTCAGAGTAATTTCTGATATCCAACGTTCTTTCATTCTGGTTCGCAATGTTCTTCAATTTGTTGATTGTCTTTTGGCCACAAGTAAGCGGATTTTTGTTTTTTCCAACCAATTTTCTTGTAAAAACCATCTTTGCCAGGTGCTGATGTTAAGGTAACAAAATTGTATCCTACTAATTTTTTTTTGAGTAATTCTATAATTGTCTTACCTACTCCTTTTTCTTGATAAGAAGGTGCGACTACTACATCTACAATCAGAGCATAGAATTGACCATCATCTACTGTTCTGCCAAAGCCAATAATTTTATCGCTTGCATAAGCAACAACTAAATGTGAACTTGTCAAGAATGAATCCTTGACCTCTTGTGACGTTCGTTTGTCCCAGTCAACTTCATCAAAGAGATTAGCTATTCTTTGCCAATGTTTTGAGGTAAGCATAGGGTTATATTCTAAATTTATCATATACTAAATATTCTTTATCTTGATGACTCGATCTTCATTCAATCCAGCATAGTCTTTTGTAACCAATAAACCATTTATCATATTATCTCCCTTTAAGGTGAAGCCATATTTCATGTGAAAATTGATTGAAATTACATTGGATGGAGTAGTAATTGCTTTTATTTGTTTTTGTCCGCTTTTTTTGCAAATTGTAATAAAGTGATTGTATAGCATAGTTCCTATTCCTTCTCGTTGTTGATCCATCCGTACTCCTGCCGAATGAATGTAACCATAAGGTTTAGCTTGTGCAAAAAAGCCAAACAGATAACCGATGATCTCATCTTCTTTTTCAACAACAAAAGCAGTATTTCCGAACTCATTAATAAACATTGGGTGATGGATAAACTGAGTCCTTTTATTGCCCCAAAAAAGCTCTAAGTTTTGGTATATCCAATTAAAATGAGAAGAAGTACAAATGGTTATTTTCATATTGTAGCTAACGGTCTGTGTATGGTGCGTATCCCGAAGGGTATGCACTATAAACCTTGTTAGCGGTATTTACTCAGTCTTGATAATGTAAATAAAGTCTGAAATAAGTTCCACTTGTTCATATAATTCTTTTCCAATTAATTGGGTAGTATTAGGATTGAATTCTGTTTGCTGGGATTGAGCCAGAAAAAAATCTAGATAGTCTGATTTTATGGCATACCCCACTTGGTCTACTTCGTCAGATGCTATTTTTGCTGAAACTACTCCAATTACTTGGCCGTTTAAATTAAAAAGAGGACCGCCACTATTGCCACCTTGAATTGCTACTGAAATTTGATATTCAGAGATGCTTGACTTGAACCCAGATAATGAATTTATTATACCATCTGTAATTTTCACTTCGCTACCCATTGAACTTTGAATAGGATAGCCTAATGCAAATACTTTTTCGGCTTTATTAACTTCTTGCGAACTTTTTAAAGAGTAAGGAGGGGCATCAAATGATATAAGATTAGACTCAACTTTAATAAGTGCCAAATCATTCCGTCTATCAACTGATACAACTTTACCTTCAAATACAGTATTAAAATCACCTTTTATTCCACTTACATTAACTTTGGAAGCGTTGTCAATGACGTGGAAATTCGTAATAATATAACCGTCACGATTAATAAGGAATCCAGTACCCTGTTTAGATATTTTATTCTGATTTGAATTTGAAAACTTAGCAACCGGATCATTAATGTTTTCTTCAATATTCAGAGTACTCTTATTCTTATCATATTTTTTTTTGCCTTTTTCCGCTGAAAGCAATTCCATGGTGGTTTTGAACAAATTTACAGTTTTAATAGCAATGTAGTATTCTTTACCGTTTTCAATTTTTAAGGTTATTGTTTTTCTACCATGCTCATGTAACGCCATGACAGTAATATCCCCGGAAGAATAAATTTTATAGTCAAGATTTTGTTTTTCTTGTAACGAACCAATTAGTTTTTCATTAAGATACAATGCAAAACTTGGTTTTTGCCAAGATTTTTCTCCTATGAAATGTATGGTACTATGTCCTTGTCCATTTGATAGATAAGGAATTAATAGAAGAAATAAAATTATCTTTTTCATGTTTTAAAATTACGTTTTATAAATTACCGCTAACGTCTGTGTAAAGTCTACCTTCATGTTATTCCGGTAGATAAATATGCACTTTATTTACATTATGCTTTATGCACTTTATTCCCCCAATTCAGCAGTATAAAGTGCATTACTACTTTACTTATCGAAATTAAATTTATTAATATTCTTTTTATCATAAGGAAATATTCAATTTTTTGTCCTTACCATTCAAATTTTTCCACTTCGCAGAATCCTCATCTGAATAGCGAAAGCCTCTAATAATATCGGACTTTTCTTTACCTCTTTTTCTAGTTGGTTAAAACTATCTTACCATACTTTCTTTCACCTTGTCCTGTCAAAATGAAGTAGTAAAGACCATTTGGTAATTTGGTATCGAGATTGACATTATAGGCATCAAAAAAGAGTTTTAAATCCTGCAAGATGCAAAGCCTTCCTTGTGAATCATAAATTGATTTTTGATTGTATTTTCCAGAATCTGCTTTGTTCAATACTCTTAATCCATATTTCATCTCAATATAAATAAACCATTATATCAGCTAAATTTGCCCAAAGTTTAAAAATGAAATACATCTTAATTATTCTCTGCTGTCTTTCTTCATCAGTATTCGCAGAATCACTATTAAAAGATACCGATCTACAAGAATTTAACGGCTTATTCAATTCTTACTATTCTGAAAAGGAGGATAAAATCTATTTGGAGGTTGAGCACCTGGATTCTTCTTTTCTATATGTCAGCTCTTTGAGTCAGGGTTTAGGGAATAACGACCTATTCCTGGATAGAGGCCAAATTGGAAATACCAGAATTGTCAAATTTATCAAGTCGGGCAATAAACTACTATTGATACAACCAAATACAAGTTATAAAGCCATTACAGAAAATGAACTAGAAAAACGTTCGGTAAAGGAGGCTTTTGCAAAATCGGTATTGCATGGTTTTGAAATTGTCGAAGAAACAACAAATGGATATTTAATTGACTTGACGGGGTTTTTAATGCAGGATCACCATGGGGTTTCTAATTTATTAAACGATAGAAAACAAGGGAATTATAGCCTTGATAAAAGCAAATCCTCAATCAATATCGAAAGAACAAAAAGCTTTCCAAAAAATGTGGAATTTGATGTTCTAATCACTTTAAGTGGTCGCGGGCAAGGGTCTCTTATTGTTAGTGTCACACCTGATCCCGATAATGTGACAGTTTATCAACATCACTCTTTTGTAGAGTTACCGGATAATAATTTCAAACCCAGAAAAGCACACCCGAGCAGTGGAGCTATTACTACTTCCTTTATGAATTATTCAGCTAAGGTTGGAGAGGAAATGAAAGTGGAATACTGTCTGCGGCATAGACTCGAAAAGAAAAATCCGGGTTCGGCGCCAAGTGAAGTTAAAGAGCCCATTGTATATTATTTGGACAATGGAACGCCTGAGCCTATTCGTTCTGCACTTATGGACGGTGCATTATGGTGGAATGAAGCTTTCGAAGACATTGGGTTTAAGAATGCTTTTCAGGTCAAAATACTACCCGATAGTGTTGATCCCTTGGATGTGAGATATAATGTGATTCAATGGGTCCATCGCTCAACAAGGGGCTGGAGTTATGGTGCTTCCGTTGAAGATCCCAGAACAGGTGAAATTATTAAAGGGCATGTGAGTCTGGGAAGTTTAAGAATTCGACAAGATTATAAGATAGCTCAGGCACTTTTAAATGGATCTGATAAAGATAAAATGCTGGAATTCGCACTGGCTAGAATAAGACAACTCGGAGCTCATGAAGTTGGGCATACATTGGGTTTTGCGCACAATTTTGCGGCAAGCTTGAATGACAGGGCATCTGTAATGGATTACCCACATCCGTGGGTGAAATTGAAGGATGGTCAAATTGACATTTCAAATGCATATGATAAAGGTATCGGTGAATGGGATAAGGCCTCGGTGGCTTATGTTTATTCAGAATTTGATGAAAATGAAGATGAGCAACTTCAAAGGATAATTAACTCGTCAAAAGAAAAGGGTTTGATATTTGTCTCAGACGGAGATTCGCGTCCAATTGGTAGTTCAAATGCCTTTGGTCATTTATGGGATAATGGTTCTGATCCTATTGATGAACTTGAAAATGTAATGGCTGTACGTACGAAAGCCATTAATCAATTTGATGAAGCTGCAATTGAGAAAGGGGAGTCCTATGAAGATTTGGAAGACCTATTTGTTTTATTGTATTTCTATCATCGTTATCAAACTGAGGCAGTGATTAAGCTGATAGCCGGAAGAGAATATGACTACCACTTGAAAGGAGAAGGAGAGGATATCTCAATACCAGTAAAAGCAGAAGAACAGCGAAGAGCATTAAGAAAAACTCTTCAAACAATAGAAGCAGAATTCTTGGCTATACCTAAAAATAAGCTGGAATTATTTCCGGATCGCGGGCCTTGGGATGGAAGAGATAGAGAAAGTTTCAAGACTTTGACAGGCTCTACTTTTGATCCTCTTTCTGCTGCTCAATCCGGCACTGAGTTTACGCTGAATATATTATTGCACCCAGAACGAATGAATCGACTGCTTAGTCAATCTGCGGTTTATGAAAATCAATTAAGCTTGGAAGAAACATTGGATGCATTATTGGCTGCTTCTTTATATCAAAATTCATCCGATGAATACCTTAGCAATATTCAGATTATAATTAATCAAACTGCATTAAAGCATTTAATGCAACTCGCCCAATCAGAAGATATTTTTCCTCAAGTAAGTGCAATTGTGAATGCTAAGATTAGAGATTATCAGAGCTATTTGAAAAAGCAAAAAAACTTGAGTGCAGTGCAGAAAGAACAAATCAGGCAAATTGAGATGTATTTTAACCATCCAGATCAAAAAATAGAAATAGATCAAATAGGTATTCCAGATGGTTCGCCAATTGGAAGTATTTATTGTGGGAATTAGAGACCAATTTTTATTCCGAAACCTTCACTTTGTAATACCTTGTTATCTATCTTCAAATTATTCCTGCTCTATTAGCTATTCTTTACTTTAATAAAAACAATTAATCGACTTGAATTTTAAATTTAGAGTTCTCTTTGATTCTTTTCATTTGTATTTATAACAATTCATCTAAAGTTGACTTTCCTTTTGATTTGTCACCTGATGTCCATTGCCAACTTTCGTGAAGGCGAATTTTCCCATTGTCAAGAACTTCAGGTCTTGACTTACAAATCCCAGTCATAATTTCACCTTGATTATTTACTTGATGGTAACGCATATCTATGTTGCCGTTATGATCTACAATTCCAATTAGCTGTCCCTTTTTTATTTTACCGCCAGAATATTCAGATGTTAGAATGTTTCCTGTTTGATTATATACGAAAACGGTGTCGCTTGATGTTTCGCCATTTTCTGAATTAAAAGTAGGTCGGAATATTTTTCCGTTATAATCAATCATACTATTTTAATTTAAGTCATCTACATCATCCAAAACATAGCATTGTTCCCATTTTGTCATTCCTATTCTCGGGTAGTAGTTCACAGCTTTGGGTGCTGAAAGAAGTATGAGTTTGGCTTTTGGTGTTGCAAGTTTAGTTTGTTTGATGAGCTCTTTTCCAATTCCTTGTTTTTGGTATTTCTCGTCAATGGCAAGGTCAGACAAGTAAGTGCAGTATAAAAAGTCGGTTAAGGACCTTGCAACACCTACTAATTTTCCGTTGTGTCTTGCTGTAATTGTTAAATTTCCATGTTCAAGCATTTTAGCAATTCTGTCGGGTTCAGAAATCGGCCTTCGTTCTCCCAATGTTGAATTGATGAGAACCTCAATAAATTCTTCAACACTTAATTCTGTTTCTGTTTGATATTTTATCATACTTTGTTTTCTCAATTCGTTGAACCAATATTTTTTGCTATGACACGGCTCAATTTTTTATTATCCTAGATCCAAGATATTCAAAAATTCGCTGAGCTTTATCCATTAAGTTGGGTGTGTGAAATGCAATTTTTCTCTCACCGCTTTTTTAGCAAATTCAAATCGTGTATCGGTCATTTCCTATTTGAATTTTAGACCTTTGTAAAAGTTTCCGTTTGATAAACTGAATGTTAATTATTTCCAGTTTTCCTTATTCAATTTGTTTCCAAGTCTTTAGCTATAAATGTTTTACAGAAGCAAAATAGACTGTAATTCCTTATCTGATTTTTATTTTGCAAAGGATATTTTTTGTTGGCAACAGTTTTTTCCATTTTATTCAATAATTGCTCAATTCTTGGCTTATTATCCATTAGAATATTTCCTGTTACAGTTGCCTTCTTTATTTGTCTGAGGTCAGGCAAGCTCAATTTTCTATTAGCTAAAGAGTACATCCAAAGCAAGTCAAGATAGTTTAAGGCGATATTCAGTTTTTCGCCTATTGTTGCTTTTTCAACGCTAAAACCGAAACGGTAAGCTGTCCTTGTACTGAAGAAATATGAACTACCGTGAACGATTACAGTTTCCGCCAAATCTCCATTTTCTATTTCTCGAATAATTTTCAACAGACCTTTCAGATAATCCATTAGTAATATCGGTTTCACCCCATTCTTTTTAAATCTTTTCATATTATAAGATAATCAAACGATGTGCCGTTGTGAAGTTCATAACGTGCTTTACTGGGATTATTCACCAACAACATTGGCGATAAATATTTGTATAACCCAAAGAGTCTAAAAGTAGGAGGTGTTGTCAAATGAAAAAGAGATACGATTAGTGGAAGCAATAGCAAATACGAGGGGTTTGTCATTGTCAAGTCAAACCAGAGGGTTATTACAATCACAAAAATTGACAGTGTTGATATGGCTATTAGAATTCTAATTATCATTTCTGTCCATTTTTCAAATTGTTGTCAATGTCTGCGTAAAGGCTACCTACATTACATTTCGGTAGATAAATATGCACCCCAAAATAAATCTTCTATTATTTAGAACATGCTTTATTTCCATTATAGTTTATTTGAATGATCCCATTAAATATGCTGGTCGATTAGGATTACATTCCCATCAGGATCAGTGAGCATAATACTTGCAGGCCCCTGACTACCTTCATCTGCCTGCGTATCTAATTTTACTGATTTTTCTTTAAGCTGCTTTTGGATTTCCCTTACATCATCAAATTGTTCCAAAGTTTTGGCATTGGAATCCCAGCCGGGATTAAAGGTCAAAATGTTATTTTCAAACATTCCTTGGAATAGACCAATCAAAGCATCGTCATTTTTCATGATCAGATAGTTTTGTTCAATGCTACCAGCAAATACTTTGAATCCAAGATTTTCGTAAAATGATTTGGAGCTTTGAAGGTTTTTAACATTTAGACTAACAGAAAATGCACCTAGTTTCATAAAATCAAATTTTTATTTATATCTGTAATTTAAAAAGTTTCGGTTTTTATTCAATATCACACTCAATTTTAAAAGATACTATGCTTTAATCTTTTGTGATGAGGAATTGTCCTTGCCATTCAAAACTTTCCACTTCGCAGAATCCTCATCCGAATAGCGCGGATCTTCAATAAGGGGTAGTTTTTCCATACTGCTCACTTCTATGCTGTACACATCGAATTCTTCGCTTACTGTACCGCAAATCAGATAAACACCTCTGCCTCTGAAAGGATATTTGGCGGAAACAGGAGGGAAGTGCACTGTATCAAAGTAATAGCCTTCTTTATCCAGAAAGGTACCAAAATGCATGCGCTCGCCCTTAATAGTAGAGGTGGGTTTGGTAGTGACCAAATAACCGAGTATCCGTACTTCGTTCCCTAGATTCAAGCCCAGGTCTCTGGCGAGCAGGGGCTCATCGGGCGCATCTTTAAGAAGCAAAAAGGGACTACAAAGTGTAAAACCGATCAGCTCCATCTGGTCAAAGGCATCTTCCATGGCCGTACTATTCAGATCGGGTAGAATGAAGTTTTTCTTTGGGGTTTTGAAGAGCAGGTTTTGAGGAGCAGGGCCCTTATTGAGTTTGAAATGTGCCTCCCAGAGCAATACGCGTTTGCTTTTACCTGTAAATCGAAAGGCATCAATACGAATCAACAGACAGGTCTGTTCGAGAGAAATAGGAATACGATCGAGAAAATCATCGAGATCCTGAAATGCACCATGTTCCATGCGATTCTGCAAAATCAGATCGATGCACTTGCTTTCTAGATTTTCAATTCTTCCAAATCCCACGTAAATATCTTTACCATAAATGCAGCTGAGTGCTTCGCTCTTATTGATGCATGGTGCATGAATAGTAGCTCCCCACATACGCGCTTCGTGGAAATAAAACTCCGAACTGTAAAAGCCACCACCGTTATTGATCGTCGCCACCATATATTCAAGTGGGTAATGCGCTTTGAGAAACAAACTCTGATAACTCTCTACGGCATAGGAAGCTGAATGCCCTTTGGAAAAGGCATAGCCCGCAAAACTCTCGATCTGAAACCAGATCTCTTCGGTGAGTTTTTTTTCATAACCTTTCTTTTCACAATTGCTGTAGAACTTCTCCTTCACCTGTGCAAACTCTGCACGTGAGCGAAATTTCCCCGACATGCCACGCCGTAGATTATCGGCTTCGGAGAGTCCCAAGCCGGCAAAATAATGCGCTACCTTGATTACATCCTCCTGATACACCATCACCCCAAAAGTATCGGGCATAATGTCAAGCATAATGGGATGGGCGCGTTTGCGTTGTTCCGGAAAACGAAATCGCAAGATGTATTCCCGCATCATTCCCGAGCGCGCCACGCCGGGGCGAATAATAGAACTTGCTGCCACCAATCCCAGATAATCGTCGACCTTCAGTTTTTTCAGCAGCATACGCATGGCGGGCGATTCCACATAAAAACAACCGATGGCCTGCCCGGCACGGAGCATGGCTTTTACCTTTTCATCTTTTTTAAAACGCTCTATATCGTGAATATCAATTGGAGGAGCATCCGGTTGGTTTTTTTTGACAATCTCAACACCGTCCTTGATTTTTCCGAGCCCACGCTGACTGAGAATATCGAATTTATACAAGCCTACATCTTCTGCCACCAGCATATCGAATTGTGTAACCGGAAACCCCTTGGGTGGAATAATAGTGGCGGTATAATTATAAATGGGCTTTTCGCAAATTAGCACACCTCCGGCGTGGATACTGAGGTGACTCGGTAGATCATGTATGCGTTTACCATAACTGAAAATCAGTTTTGCGATATGATCCATATTTCCACCGGGATCGGATTCGAGTTTGGAGATTTCACTGGCAGGTAATCCAAATACTTTTCCGAGTTCACGAATTACGGAGCGATACTGAAAGGTGCTATACGTAGCAAGTAGGGAGGTATGTTCTGTGCCGTATTTTTCAAAGATATAGCGCGTGATATCATCGCGGTCGCGCCAGGAGAAGTCGATATCAAAATCGGGAGGATTTTTGCGATATAGATTGATAAAGCGCTCAAAATAGAGATCCAGCTCAATGGGATCTACATCGGTGATCATCAGTAGGTAAGCAATAATGCTATTGGCACCACTACCACGCCCCACATAGAAATAATCCTTGTGCCGCGCATAGCGCACCAGATCCCAGTTGATGAGGAAATAGGAGAGGAAACCCTTCTGACGAATCATATCGAGCTCTTTTTTTAGTCTGTCTTTGATCAGCTTATTGGGATTTTTATAGCGATAAGGCAGATTTTCATAACATAACTTCTTGACCAGTTCAAAGTCTTCATCCTCGGAGCCTGTATAGGTTTTCTTGTTTTTATGCGGATACTGATCGCCAAATTCAAAGTAAATACTGCTTTCCTCGATGATTTTTCGGGTATTATAAATCAGACTCGGATAGTCCTTATACATATCCACTAAATTCTCTAGCGGATACATGATATGTTCTTTGGCACCTTCTTCCGACTTGGGAAGCTTGCTAAGCAGCGTATTGTTATCGATCGAGCGCAAAAGCCGATGTGTATTAAAATCCTTTTGATGCCGAAATGTGACAGTCTGCAGAATGAGCAGCTTTTTCTGATGAAAGCGCCAGGGTGAAAACTGGAGTTTTGTGAGTTCCCGCGGGCTGACACCCAGAAATTCATTCTTGCGGAGCTGCGATTTGACAGCGTGGAATTTTCCGAAAGGATAAATAATCCAGACAGGTTCATCTTCCTCGAAAGGAGCGGTATCCGGAATAGGTATTTCCTCCTGAAGATAATAGCTAAGCTTGCGGTTGATGATTTCAAAACCTCTATTGTCCGCTGCTATAGCTACAAATTGCTGATCTACACCATTTCTGAAGTCTACGCCGAGTATCGGTCGGATATTATAATTGCTTGCCAGCCGCACAAAATTGAGACAGCCTGAGGTATTGTTGATATCGCTAAGTACGAAGGCGTTGATATTGTTTTTCTGTGCTTCCTGGAGGAGCGTTTTGATCTCCATTGTGCCAAATTTAAAACTGAATGCGGAGTGGCAATTGATGTACATAAATGATTCACTGTCTTCGGTTAGCTAAAAGCGGAGGCGGTTCTCCGTTGAATGGATTAAATCTGCTAATGGTTTTGGCACCCATACCGGATGCGCGATAAACACTGCGGTCGCCATAGCGATCTCTCACTTTGTCCATGGCCTGGTAGAGACGGATCGTTTCCAGACTGTCGTCAAATAAGTTGATCTGGTAATTTCCGCCCACGAGATGACTGAATCGTACTCCGATGAGTCTGACAAGCAGCCTACGACTATAAAGTCGTTCGAAGAGCCCCATGATCTTCGGAATTAAAATGTGATCAGCAGAGGTATAGGGGATGCGCGACTGAAGCGTATAGGTATTGAAATCCGAATAACGAACCTTCACAGTAACGCAGGCGGTTAGTTTTTGTCCGCGGCGGAGTTGAAATGCCAGATTTTCGCCCATGGCCACAAGCAGACCTTTGAGTTTTTGTACATCAATGGTGTCGCGGTCGAAGGTGCGCTCGGTAGAAATTGATTTGCGCTCGGAATAGGGGATAACGGGAGAGTTATCGATCCCATTGGCTTTGTTCCACATGACAATGCCGTGTTTACCAAAAACCTTCTCGAGCATTTCGAGTGGCATCATTTGTAAGTCCTTAACAATGCGTATGCCCAGATTTCGAAGGTTTTGATAAGTCTTACTTCCTATCATCGGGATTTTGCGCACAGAGAGCGGAGCGAGGAATTCCTTTTCTGTACCGCGCAGTATCTGCAATTGGTTATTGGGTTTGGCTTCATTGGTAGCGACTTTGGAAACGGTTTTATTGATCGACAGTCCGAAGGAAATAGGCAGTCCGGTTTCTCTGGTAATCTTCTGTCGTAATTCCGATGCCATTTTCAGTGCTCCGAAAAAGCGATCCATACCACTGAGGTCCACGTAAAATTCATCGATGGATGTTTTCTCGTAGAGTGGCACTTCCTCCTTGATGATATTGGTGACCAACTCCGAGTATTTGCTATAGTTGACAGAGTTGCCACGAATGATAATCGCTTCCGGACAGAGTTGTCTTGCCATTTTCATTGGCATCGCCGAGTGTATTCCAAATGCTCGCGCTTCATAGCTGCATGAGGCCACCACACCGCGGTCGCTGGTACCGCCGATAAGTATGGGTTTGCCATTCAGACGGCTGTCGAGCAACCTCTCCACCGACACAAAAAAGGAGTCGAGATCCATATGTAAAATCGCACGTTGGGGTTCATTGATAATCATGTGCTTCCCATTTTAGCGGGATAACAAAAATACTAAAAATATTAGCTAATTGGAGAATAAATACTAATTAAATTAGTAAAATATACTATGTCTCTAGAATTCAAAATGATAGATAAAAGAGTCCTAAAAAAAGTCCGGACTTTCGACTACCGGACCATCGTACTTTCAGGCTTTCAGACCACCGACTCCCTTATTTTCGTATTCTTTATTGTTTATTCTTTATTATTGAGCATGTATTTGAGCATCACCCTAATCAGATTAAAGCACCCCAAGCATATCTATACGCTCGTTTCAGAGGCCAATGAAATGCTAAAGCGTATGTCTGATTATAACTGCAAAGGCGTTAAGACACGTGGCTTCTGGAAAAATCATTATACCATGACTCTTTGGGAAAATGAAGATGATATTAAGCGGTTTAATAAATCGGAATTACACCAAAATTCGATAAAAGGAGCAAAGAAAATAGCCTCAGAGATCAGAATCGTAAGAATAGAATCCAAACATTTAATCAAATGGAAAGAAGCGAAGCAGTTGCTAGAGAAGGGGAAGGTTTATAAATACTAAATAAAAGATAGTAAATGTCCGTCTCTGATATTGGTTAATGGGATTAGTGTTTGTCATTAATATCGTATATAATATTCCTCTCTGCGGAAATATTGGAAATAAAAATTCTTAAAACTTCAAATATAATTTTCCCGGTAATTTTTGTACTCCTGATTTTCTTATGTTAATGAATTGCCAAAAAATTATACCTCTGAGACAAATGAAAGGATTCAGTTAAGAAAAAAAAGAAAAGCAAGATCAAAAAGAAATGTTTAATCTTGCTTCTGCAGGTCAATTAATTAGTGAGTCAATGCTGCATTACTAAGAGAACTAACTCTAATATCGAGATTTAAGACTTGCTCGCTCTTTTGCGATCGTTTTCTTTTAGAAATATTTTCCTGATTCGGATTGACTTAGGTGTTACTTCCACGTACTCATCTCCACCAATATATTCCATTGATTCTTCTAAGCTAAATTTGATAGCAGGAGCGATGCTCGACTTGTCATCGGCACCGGCAGACCTCATATTTGACATTTTCTTGGTTTTGGTCACATTCAATGCCAAATCATCTTGCCTTGTGCCTTCTCCGATAACCTGACCTTCGTAAATGCTATCATTTGGATCGACAAAAAACTTTCCTCTGTCTTGTAATTTATCCAAAGAGTAGGCGATGGCAGTTCCTGTTTCCATGGCGATCAAAGCACCATTGTGTTTCCTTGTAATTTCACCTTTCCAGGGTTCATATCCGGCAAATCTGTGATTTATAACCGCTTCTCCCTGAGTTGCCGTTAATACAGGATTGGTAAATCCGATTAAGCCTCTTGCAGGAATTTTAAATTCAAGATTTACTCGATCACCTTTAGACTCAACATGTACGATATCACCTTTTCTTTGTGTGGCGATATCAATAACCTTACTGGATAATTCTTCCGGTACATTTACAAATAAATGCTCAATAGGCTCATGCTTAAAGCCGTCAATTTCTTTGATTACAACCTGTGGTTGACCTAATTGTAACTCATAACCTTCACGACGCATATTTTCTACCAGTATGGCCAAATGAAGAATTCCTCTACCGTAAACCAAAAGTCTGTCCGGAGAGTCGGTGTCCTCAACCCTTAGAGCTAAGTTTTTTTCAGTTTCTTTATACAAGCGATCTCTAAGATGTCTTGATGTTACGTACTTACCTTCTTTACCAAAAAATGGTGAATCATTGATGGTAAACAGCATTGACATACTTGGCTCATCGATAGCAATTGGCTTCAATGGTTCAGGATTTTCAGCATCGGCAATCGTATCACCGATATCAAAACTCTCAAGACCCATAATGGCAACTAGTTCACCGGAAGTTACTTCTTCCTTAGTTCTTTCTTTGCCCAAACCTTCAAATACATAAAGTTCTTTAATGGTTGCTTTATTGATGTCTCCGCTTCTTTGAACTACAGAAACTCGCATTCCTTCTTTAATTGCCCCGCGATGAACTCTTCCAACGGCAATTCTACCCTTGTAAGAAGAATAATCTAATGAAGAGATCTGCAATTGCAATGTGCCTTCATTTACCGGAGGTACAGGAATATGCTCAAGGATCATATCCAAAAGATAAGAGATATCTGTTGTAGGATTCTTATAATCAGGACCCATCCAGCCATTTTTAGAAGAACCGTACACTACATTATAGTCTAATTGCTCTTCAGTAGCATCCAGAGAAAACATCAATTCAAAAACAGCTTCATTGGTTTCTTCAGGTGTACAATTGGGCTTATCCACCTTATTGATCACAACAATTGCCTTCAAACCCATCTCAATTGCTTTTTGCAAAACAAAGCGCGTTTGAGGCATAGGACCTTCAAAGGCATCAACTAAAAGCAATACACCATCGGCCATATTGAGTACACGCTCTACTTCGCCGCCAAAGTCGGAGTGACCCGGCGTATCAATGATATTGATTTTGGTGTCTTTATAACGTACCGATACGTTTTTGGAGAGAATGGTAATTCCACGTTCTCTTTCCAAATCATTGGAGTCGAGAATTAGATCTTTAACTTCTTGATTATCACGGAATAATGCCACCTGATGAAGCATTTTATCGACAAGTGTGGTCTTACCGTGGTCTACGTGTGCGATGATCGCAACATTTCTAATTTGCATATTTTCTTAATTCGGGTGCAAAAGTAGTCTTATGTATTGAGAATAGGAATCTTATGTCAAGAATTAATTGAAATAAAGGGAGAAGAGTACTGAGAAAACAGTATGGAGTCCGGAGATATGAGTGCGGGACACCAAGCTTGAAGCGGTTATTCCAAGACGATCGGAGTCGTTCTTGGAATCTCCAGTCATTTTTTATTAACCTGATTATTTTGGGTCATCCTAAGATGATAAGCATTGATTGCATTTCTGCCTAATTTTCTTGTTAGCCTGTGATTTACATAAGCTCCAACAAAAGCTCCAAATCCCGGAATTAGCTGTGCTAACTTCATTAAATCGAGATAATCCCTGTATTCAATCTGAAAGGTTTTCCAATCAAAATCATTGATATTTTCGGGCAGCACTTCTTTTTGAAATTCCCATTCTTCTAAAATAGGAAAGGTCTTGTTCCTCTGAACTTGACTGGAAAAGGTGATTTGAAAGATATAGAGCATATAAATACGCTCTTTGTAATCTTTGATGTCAAAGCCATAAATATTCGCTATCTCATGCACCATTTTCATCTTAAGACTCAACCAAATGGGGAAATCTGCAAAGCCAAGTAGAAATCCACCTGCGCCTGTAGCAGCTCCTTCAGCTGCTGAAGTATTGCTATAAATTTGAACACGTTCTCTCGCCTTAATATCTTGCTGCTCTAGCGTTAAAAGAGTGTATTTCTTGCGCGTGAGCTTTATAGAGCCAAATATCATAGCGCGAACCATTTGCTTAATAGCTGTTGAAATCGCGTAGTGGATTTTCTCCGGAATCAGATTGTTTACTCTGGACTGAATCGCTTTTGATAGTTTTTCTCTGAATACAGGAGCTCTCGACATTTCCAGGTGCCACTGCTCAAGTTCTCCTTCTATTTTTTGCCAGTAGGCATTCATTGAATTCTAATTAACTTTTCTTACCTAAGACTTTTATTCCCTAATAAATTGGGATTATTTTGCCGCCTCAAAAATCAAAGCTATGGAATTTAAGTTCCCTTACGATATAAATAAATCTTACCAAAAGTCAGTAGCCTATTTCAGTATGGAATTCGCTATCGATCAGGCTTTAAAGACATTCTCCGGAGGATTGGGTTTTTTAGCCGGTTCACATATGAGAAGTGCTTTTGACCTGAAGCAAAATCTGATAGGAATAGGTCTTTTGTGGAAATATGGCTATTACGACCAGGTCAGACAGGGTAATAATGAACTAAAAGTCCTTTATCAGGAAAAACACTATCCTTTTTTAAAAGACACCAAAATAACGCTTGAAGTTTTGGTTAATCACAATCCTGTAAAGGTAAAAGTGTATTATCTGGCACCTGAAGTATTTGGTACCGCACCGATGTTTTTTTTAAGCACAGCTCATGATGATAATGATCATTTGGCACATACTATAACTCATAGACTATACGATAATAACCTGGCAACCAGAATCGCGCAGTACATAGTTTTGGGAATAGGAGGAGTAAAGCTGATGGAACACTTGCATAGAAAAGTGGATGTCTATCATTTTAATGAGGCCCATGCATTGCCGGCCGCTTTTTATTTAAATCGCAAACACAAGAAAATTGAGAACCTAAAAAAGCATTTGGTCTTTACTACCCATACGCCGGTAGCAGCAGGAAACGAGGTAAATGATCCATGGTTTTTACATAGCATGGGCTTCTTTGACAAATTGGATGTGGCCGGTGTTGAGAAATTTGTGGGCTATGACAACGGAATGTTTAATCACAGTCTAGCCGCCCTCAGATTATCGAAAATGGCAAATGCCGTTTCTAAAAAGCACGGAGAGGTATCAAATGCAATGTGGAAGAATTATGAAGGAATTTGTGAAATTACCTCAATTACAAATGCCCAAAACTCAAAATATTGGAAAGATACGGAAATAGAAAAGACTGTAAATCAAAATGATAAGACAAATTACTTAAAGCGAAAGTCTAAACTAAAGAAAAAACTCTTTGAAGAGGTCGCAGACCAAACGGGTAAACTATTTGATCCCAATGTTTTAACTATAGTTTGGGCAAGGCGTTTTGCAGGATATAAAAGAGCAAGCTTAATTACTAGAGATTTAGATCGCTTTTCACGCCTGATGAATGATAAGAAAAGACCACTGCAAATAATCTTTGCAGGCAAGCCATATCCTCAGGATGAGGGTGCAATTCAAGAATTTAATCGTCTGGTGAATATGATGCATCATTTTGATAATGGCACCGTTCTCACAGGCTATGAATTGCGACTGTCAGCCTTATTGAAAAAAGGGAGTGATATATGGCTAAATAACCCAAGAGTTCCTCTGGAAGCCTCAGGAACGAGTGGTATGACCGCAGCGATGAATGGATCGATTAACTTTTCTACCGATGATGGCTGGATTCTCGAGTTCGGTAACGAAAAAAATAGTTTTGTAATTCCTCAGGCAGATCAATCCGCAAGTCTTGAAGAGCAGGACAAATGGGATTTGGATCATCTATATGATATTCTCGAAAACAAAATACTTCCAACATATTACGACAGGCCTGATGATTGGGTTAAAATGTGCTGGAGAGCCATGAAGGATGTCAATGACTATTTTGACTCGGATAGAATGGCTGACGAGTACTATAAGAAGCTTTATAAGTAAATTATAATAAAAGCACTAGAACAGCCCCGGTAGCAATTCCTACTGTAAATGCGAGGACTTTGTCGGCTATGCCATTCCACCAAATGCCTCGCATTTCTTTTTTCAATTCACCAATTAACTCTTCTAGCTTTAATACGCGTTTTTGAAGTTCGATATTATTCTCCTTCAATTGGCGATTATTCTGTCTTAAGTCGGTGCTGATTTCACCTAGTTCAATGATTACATTATTTAGACTTTGACTGATGATAACACTGTCTTTGATATAATCTGAACGCAATTTTATAATCAGTTTATCAAGCTCTTCAATTTTTTCGATTAATTCATTTCGACTCTCAGATTGATCATTATACATACTTTTGATGGTATCTAATTCATCAAGTTTTTCATTTAAATAATCGGCACGTTTGCCACTTAATACATATGCAGAATCTGTCAATACAATGATTGTATCTCCTTTTTTTGCTTTTATAAGATCTGAATTTCTTGAAAACTGCTGAACTTGTGAATATGCCGACTCCATTCCGGGAATTAGCATAAATAGTATCAATCCATATTTAAAATAATTATTCAAAACGGAATTGCGTGGAGTCTTTAGCTATGGTTTCGATTTTGCCCATTGAAAGTTTTAATTCAATGAGTTTAGTTTGAACCTCAGTAAATGTGGTCATTCTTCTGCTTGTCATAGTATCGAGCTGGTTCTTTACATAAATCAATTTTCCTTTCGTGCGATCCAATTCCTGACGGATATCTTCATACTGTGCATAGATTTCTTCATACTGCATACCAAGATTTTCAAGAGAATCTTGTGCCGCATTTAATTGAGAATTAAGCTCTTTTGCATTATTCATAGAATTATTGACCCTATAAGCGGCAAATACCAGCACCAATATGCTGATTGAAATAAGAATAAAAAGTGCAGAATTTGATTTCATATGAATTTGTTATCTTCTTTTTCTGTAATAATCAAATGAATTTGATTATTATTCAAAACGTAAAATGTCAATAATGTCTTTTAAATGAGTAATTAAATTAAAGTCATCGACTTTCTATTATTCAATTCCGATCTTTGAATTTTTGAAATATCATCAAAAAAAAATTATAATTAATATAAATTTAAAAGCTTTTAATTAATGATGGCTATGTTCAACAGAGTACTTTTTGTATTTTTTTTAGTAATTGTAGCCTCCTGCAAGGATAATGATACTGATCCTATTCCAACTAGTTTAGAAATAACTTTTCTTGATGGCGCCGGTGAGGCAATACCTGATGTAAGTGCCAAAATCTATAAAAGTGAAAATGATCTATTGAATAATTCAAATCAAGTTGGTTCTCAGCAGATTTCTAATGAACAAGGTGTGGTGAGGTTTTCAAACTTAGAAAGTATCAAATATTATTGGTCAGCTGAAAAAGGATGTTTAAATAATAAAAATAGCTCTATTACAACACAAGAAGCTCTTACGGCTAACAGAGTAAATCTTGTAAATTCTATTTTGAGTGAAACCGCAAGTATTAGTCTAATTAATAATTCATTTAATTCTTTCGAATTCTTTTTGAATGGAAGAAGTATTGATGTCATTGCCGGTCAAACATCATATACATTGAATGGATTAAGCAGTGGGTTCTATTCTATTCGAGTAGTACAAGTTTCAGGAATAGTTTCAAATCCAATTGACCTAAGTTATAGCTCAAATATTAGCTGTAATAATGACACAACCATTTCATTCCCCTAAATATTGAACTTAATATAAGCACCAAGATTTAATCACTTACAAAATAAATAGAGCTTTACAGCCCGTAAAGGCTTTATTTTACAACAATACATATCTATTCCGCCTTAGTTTTACATGACAAATCGAACATGGTAATAGACCTATTGGGAATGTATTTTATTTAAAGCGAATCAGTATGAACTGAAAATGTATAATTGCATTTAATCTTTATTACTTTGAATCTTTGTTTATCAGATCGCAATACAAAACAGAAAATTTAACATGGAAGCCAGTTTTATAGTTGATGGAGTCAGAACAGCATTTGGGAATTTTGGAGGAACTTTAGCACAAGTCCGCACCGATGATTTAGCGGCTCATGTTATTCGAAAATTAGTTGAAAGGCACCCGGAAATACCATTAGAAGCTTATGAAGATGTGATTCTTGGTTGTGCCAATCAGGCCGGCGAAGACAATAGAAATGTGGCAAGAATGGCTTTGCTTTTAGCCGGACTGCCCTGGTCTGTGCCCGGTGAAACAGTCAACCGCTTATGTTCTTCGGGAATGTCAGCTATTGTTCATGCCTATAGAGCGATTGCCACTGGTGAAGGCGATTTATTTATCTCAGGTGGAGTAGAGAACATGACAAGAGGCCCCTGGGTGATTTCCAAAGCATCTCAAGCTTTCGGACGCGATGCAGAAATGCATGACAGTAGTTTTGGATGGAGGTTCATTAATCCCAAGATGAAAGAACTCTACGGTACTGATAGCATGGGTGAAACAGCCGAAAACCTGGCCGAGAGATTTAAAATATCAAGAGAAGATCAGGATGCTTTTGCCTATTGGTCACAGCAAAAAGCTTCAGCAGCTATTGAAAATGGAAGATTAGCTAAGGAAATAGTAAGTCTTGAAATTCCTCAAAGAAAAAAGAATCCAATAGTATTTGATACTGATGAATTCGTAAGGCCGGAAACTAAACTTGAAGTTTTAGCCAAATTGAGAACTGCATTTAAAAAGCAAGAAAATGGCGGATCAGTAACAGCCGGCAATTCTTCTGGCTTAAATGATGGTTCAGCAGCTGTGATAGTCGCTTCTGAATCTGCGGTTACGAAGTATAATCTAAAACCATTGGCAAGAATTGTTTCATCCGGAGTTTCGGGAGTAGAGCCGCGAATAATGGGGATAGGACCGGTTGAAGCCAGTCAGAAAGCTTTAAAACGAGCAGGTTTAAGTTTAAATGATATTGGTATCATTGAATTAAACGAAGCCTTTGCAGCCCAAAGTTTGGCTGTTAGCAGAGAATTGGGTTTAAAAGATGATGACCCGCGTATTAATCCAAATGGCGGAGCAATTGCTATTGGTCATCCTCTGGGTGCTTCCGGTACGCGAATTACACATACTGCTGCTTTGGAATTGCATGAGCAGAATAAGAAATATGCTTTGGCGACAATGTGTGTAGGAGTGGGGCAGGGTTATGCAATTGTATTAGAAAAAGTCTAACCTTCGAAATAAATGAGCTCAGTTAATATCTTGAGCAAATACAATTCAGGCTCTGTATAATCATTATGTATCGCATTTGAGTCAATTTTTCTTCTGTGATGCCTGTGTAAAAAGTATTCAGTGATTTCCGAAGCATGATACTTATGGCCTTTCTTCAATAAAACCTGATGTCTCAAATTCCTCAATTTGGATTTTGATAGCCTCTCCAGTGGTAAAATGCGGTCTTGCTCTATTGTAAATTGAATTCCTCGCCATTTTTCTTCCGGTACTACAATGTCTTCTAATTCAGATTCTTCCAACCAGGGATTTTCTACCTCATATGCTACAATGAACATACCGAATACTGTATGAAATTTTGGAATATCAAGCGATTTCCATACCGTATCAAATCTGGCAAGCATATAATTATCCTTGACAGTTTGGATTGATATTTTTCGGTTACAGTATTCTTCTTGACAATCTTTCTTCCCTGAAAATGCCACATAAATATTTCCGCTAAGTGTATCCAGTGCCCTTAGAAAATAGGCATCTTCTTGGTAATCATGCCATTCACCGAGACCAAATTCCCGGTATTTTAAATTGGCGACATCGCCTATCTTATAGTTGGAAAACTGCCAGGACTGAGCATGAATGGCCGTGGAAGTCAGGGCAATTAAAGAGATAAGGGATAGTCTGAATAACAATATTTGTCGTTCAAAATATCCCTTTACTGCACCCATAGATTATATTATAAAGTACCTCTTAATTCTTGTTCTCTTTCAATTGCTTCAAAAAGAGCTTTGAAATTACCTTTTCCAAATGATTTGGCACCTTTTCTTTGAATAATTTCAAAAAAGAGTGTTGGTCGAGGTTCTAAAGGCCTTGTGAATATTTGCAAGAGATAACCTTCATCATCGCGGTCCACCAATATGCCCAAATCCTTCAATGGAGCAATATCCTCATCTATTGAACCTACACGATCCAAAACAGTGTCATAATAAGTTGAAGGAACTCTTAAGAACTCAACGCCGCGTTCTCTCATTTGAGTAACGGTTTCGATGATATTATCGGTAGCTACTGCGATATGCTGAACTCCTGAACCCTCATAAAAATCAAGATATTCTTCAATCTGTGATTTTTTCTTTCCATCGGCAGGTTCATTAATTGGAAACTTGATTCTTCCATTTCCTGAGCTCATTACCTTGCTCATCAAAGCAGTATAATCGGTACTTATGTCTTTATCATCAAAAGATACGATTTGAGCGAACCCAAGTACTTCTTTGTAGAATTTAACCCACTGATTCATTTGGCCTAATTCCACATTTCCAACCATGTGATCAATGTATTTCAAGCCTGCAGAGGCCGGTTGGTAATCGCTTTTCCATGATCTGTAGCCCGGAAGAAATGTGCCATTGTAATTTCCTCTTTCAATAAACATATGAACCGTCTCGCCATAAGTATAAATACCTGACTTCACAATTTTACCATGTTCATCGGACTCCTCAGTAGGTTCCATGAAAGATTTAGCGCCGCGTTTCATTACTTCTTCGTAAGACTTTGTTGCATCATCTACCCATAAGGCTACTACTTTCACTCCGTCGCCGTGTTTGTCAATATGCTTTCCTATCTCAGTGCCACTTTTCAATGGTGAGGTAAGAACTAAACGAATCTTATCCTGAACCAAAACATAAGACTCTTTGTCTCTTATTCCGGTTTCCAGCCCGGCATAAGCCAAATCCTGGAATCCAAATGCAGTTTTATAATAATGAGCTGCTTGTTTGGCATTGCTCACATAAAACTCCACGTAGTCAGTTCCATTTAATGGAAGAAAGTCTTCCGCATCTTTAAATATTTTATCAATTGTTTGTGCTTCGGTTGACATAATTTAAATTTTTAAAATGTTATTTTCCTTCTAACCATGATTGGTAATATTTACCATCATCCAATCGCATGGCATTTTCAGTTATTTGAAGTGGTTTGAATGTATCTATCATTACGGCATATTCCTCAGTTCCCGCTTTGCCAATACTGGCTTCGTAAGTTCCCGGATGAGGGCCGTGAGGAATTCCTGCTGGATGCAAACTTATATAACCTTGATCTATATTTTTTCTGCTCATAAAATCACCTTCAACATAATATAATACCTCATCTGAGTCAATATTCGAGTGATTATATGGGGCAGGGATTGATTTAGGATGATAATCGTATAGTCTTGGCACAAATGAGCAAATCACAAATGCTGATGTTTCAAAGGTCTGATGCACCGGAGGTGGTTGATGTACTCTACCTGTTATTGGTTCAAAGTTTTTGATGGAAAAGCCATAAGGGTAATTATATCCGTCCCAACCCACCACATCAAATGGATGTGTAGCATAAATAAGCTCATGCAACATTCCTTGTTTCTTGACTTTGATTACAAAATCTCCTTTTTCATCAAAGGTTTCAAGTTCTGTTGGTAATTTATAGTCGCGCTCGCAAAATGGTGAATGCTCTAATAATTGGCCAAACCAGTTTCTATATCTTTTCGGTGTATAAATAGGGTGGAAGGACTCCGCATAAAGTATGCGATTATCTTCAGTATCAAAGTCTATTTGATAAATCATCCCACGGGGAATGATAAGATAATCTCCATATTCAAAATCAATGTTTCCTAAAAACGTTCTGAGTTTGCCGGTACCGCGATGGATAAATAGCATTTCATCAGCATCGGCGTTTTTATAAAAATAATCTCTCAAGGATTTCTTTGGTGCTGCCAAACCAACATGCACATCTGAATTGACTAAAATGGTTTCTCGACTGTCGAGATAATCATCTTTCGCCTTCACATCAAAGCCCTTCAAAAGCCTCGAAGTCATGTTTTTTTCAACAGCTATCTTAGGACTTAAATCTTTCGCCTTTCTAATTTCTTTGACCATCGTAGGACGGTGAATTTCATAGAGCAATGAGGACATGCCATCGAAGCCGATGGTGCCAAACAATTGTTCATAATAAATTCCTCCCTTGGGGTTTTCGAATATCGTATGTCTTTTCGGAGGTATTTTTCCCAGTTTATGATAAATCGGCATATTGATTAGGTCAAATCTGAAACAAAAGGTATAAAAACTCTTTTCCTGAGCAAAATTTCAGGTACAAATGTACGGAATTTCAAAAAGACTATTTATACTCAATTTAATAGATTTGTATGATATAAATTAGAATTTTATGGAAGTTGAACACCAGGACTTGGATAATAAAGGAAGGTTTTACATCGGAGATAAAATCAATAAGAAAAGTGAAATGACCTATTCAAAAGCCGGCGACAGCTTAATCATTATTGATCATACCGATGTATCTGAAGAATTGAGAGGCACAGGTGCAGGTAAGCAAATGCTTATGAAAGCAGTTGAATATGCCAGAAATAATGGATTGAAAATTCTACCCTTATGCCCTTTTGCAAAATCAGTATTTGATAAGGACAAAAGTATATCTGATGTCTTAAATTAATCTTCGATAAGTGAGCCTGAAAGCAGAAATAGATTGACTTCGGCATTTTTGGTCTGAAGCTTTTGCAAAATCAAGGAATACTTGGCATTCAATAAATTAAATTGGGCTTCTCTCAATTCAATACCGGAGATTTGTCCGCTCGAAAATGCCTCAATACTTCTTTCATAATTGGCAGTAGCCAGTTCTAGATTACTTTGCCGCAAGTCAATTAGACTTTTTCCTGCTTCATAATCTTCAAAGGCATTATAGATATCCTTTTTAATGGAATTCTCAATCTTATTCGCGCTTATCTCTTGATTTTCAATTAGAATTCTTGTATTCTGCTCATTTCTGTTCACTCTATTGCCATCAAAAATATTATAGCTCAATGTAATACCGGCATTGAAACCGATATTTTCTGATTGCCTTAAAAATCCTGCTTCAATATCTTGCCTCGCATAATTATAACCACCACCCAAACTAAGATTTGGTAATTTCTGGGCATTATTAATGTTTAAATCTTTGATTGTACTTTCTCTGGAGGCTTTTTGAACAAGATAACTGCTGTTTTGCTCAAATGCTTTATCCAGAAATTGTGCCAGTTCCAGGTTTTCATCAATCTGTACCGTGGTATCAATATCGTATTCCACACCCGGATCTATCCCCATAATCTCGTTCAAATCATTTCTACCTTTAATATAATTGATTCTCGACTGTACCAGGTCGCTGCTATCATTGCTTAAATCTACCTGTGCATTTAGCAGTTCCAACTTTGAAACATTTCCGTAGTTATAATTATCCATCACACGTGAATAGCGGTCATTTGAAAGAATTACTGACTCTTCGCGAATTAGATATGAATTATAATAATTGATAAGAGTTAAGTATTGAAGTATTACCGAGCTTATTGTTCCCTCAATTCTTTGTCTTTGCTGTAAATCACCGATTAGAGCTTCAGTTTGCAGTTTTTCATAACGGTATTTTCTACTTCCCCCATTATAAATAGTATAATTAAGATTAACACCTGCATTTATGGCTTGAGTTGCAGCTCCTTTTCTGTCGATTGGTTGCACCTGATCACTGGCAAATTCATTGTAGATATTTTGATTTTGGTAATTATAACTGCCGGATAATGAAACTGATGGGAGATAATCTGCATTTGCTCTTACCGCATTGTTTTTCAATATCTCTGTGTTGTTTTCAGAAATCTTGATATCAAAATTATTCTCCAAGGCAGTATTTACCGCATCTTCCATAGACAAGACTTTGCCATTTTCCTGTGAGAAAGCCGAGGAATAAATAAACAGGAGTGATAATACTATTTTAAAGACCTTCATATTCTGATTCATTTTTCATACGAATAACAGCTTTTTCAATTTCTTCTTTTGTGGGTTTTTTCCCTTCCCAAAGCCATATGAGATACATTTTAGCACTATTAAAGGTGCTGAGAAAGATAGGTAACATCAGCATTAAGATGATTGATCCGATTAACAAGCCATAAGCAATCGAAATTGCCATTGGAACAAGGAATTGAGCCTGAAAACTTTTTTCAAAAATGATAGGTCCCAGGCCTGCAGTTGTAGTTACCGTAGTTAAAAATATTGGACGAAATCTGGAAATTGCAGCATCCAATAGGGCATCGTCGTATTTCATTCCCTCTTTTAGATTCTGATTAATGGCGCCAATATATACGAGTCCGTCATTTACAATTACACCAATCAATCCTATAAGACCCAAAAATGATAATAGACTCATAGGCTGGTCGTGAATAAAGTGTCCCCAACCTGCACCAATTATACCAAAAGGAATGATGAGCAATAGGGCAACCGATTGACTGAGTGATCTAAAGGTGATAATCAAAATTGAAATCATAATCAGCAAGATCAGTGGACCGGCAGATTTTATGGAGGCTGCCATTTTCGCTGTTTCTCTTTGCTGTCCATCCAAAGCGATATTGATGTCGGGGTACCTGTTTGAAATAATCGGAATAACATCCTCAGAAACCTTATTAATCATATCCGTGGTGGAAATTTCAAAGGAGGCTATTTCTCCCTGAACATTGATCTGCCTTTTTCCATCGAGGTGATTTATTTTAAGAAGTCCATTTACATGAGTGATTTCGGCTATTTCTCCAATTGGAACTAAATCTCCCTGCGGACTTCTAATACGCATATTTTCAAGGTTAGAAAGGTCATTTCTGTCTTCCATAGCGTAGCGTACCCATACCTTTACCTCATCATTTCCTCTTTGTAATCTTTGAGCTTCAAAGCCAAAAAAGCCGTTTCGAATTTGCTGAATTACGCTTCTGCTCGAAAAACCCAGTGCGAGACCTTTGCTGTTTATTTTAACATTTAGCTCAGGTTGATCTGCCTTATCATTGGTGACAATATCTTTTACCATATTGGTTTTCAACACTTCTGACTTGAAGTCTTCTACAGCTGATCTGATTCTATCAAAATTTCTACCCGAAAAAGATACATTTAATGGCTTTCCAAAAGGAGTTCTGGTTTCAAAACTCAATTGATCAGCGTTAGATATAGGACCAACTGCATCACGCATATCGGTTGCAATCTGGAAACTTCTGATCTCACGTTTTTCTGAAGATACAAGATAAAAAATGGCTGAGCCTTGGTTGCTTCCCGGTCCGAGGCTGATTTCGGAATCGGTAATTATACTCTGTCCAAATTCCTTTTGATACTTATCATCCAAATTGAAAATAGAATTTTCAATTTGTTTCATACTCGCTTCAGTTATATGCTCCGCCGTACCTGAAGGGTATTCCAAGGTCACAGTCACTTCTTGCCTTTCTATGTTTGGAAAAAAAGTGGTGCGAATTATACCTCCGCGAATCGCCCCCAAAGTGACTAAAAAGACTGCGATAAGCGTAAAGAATGCAAAAACTTTGTATTTCAATACAAACTTAATAGATGGTTTAAATACCAGATCTCTGTACCTGATTAGCAGATTTTCAATATATACTTTGACCTTATTTGGTTTAGCATCTTCCGACAAATCCTTAATATGCGCAAGGTGGGCGGGGAGGAAAAGAATAACCTCTATAAGAGAAAAGCCAAGAGCGGCTATTACTACAAAAGCTACATCTGAGAAAAAATCACCGAGCTGACCATCGATAAAAAAGAAAAAGGAAAAGGCAAGGCAGGTAGTTGTGATTGCTGAAAAAATTGCGGGTAGAACCTCCATTGTTCCATCCAGTACAGCCCTCCATTTTGTTTTCCCCTTTTCATAATGTTGGAAGATGTTTTCACCAACTACAATTCCATCATCCACAAGGATACCCACGACCAGAATCATTCCGAAAAGGGATAAAACATTTATGGTAATCCCATATAAATTAGCAATGATAAACATGCCTAAAAAAGAGATTGGAATACCCACTGCAACCCAAAATGCCAATCGAATTCTAAGAAATAACCCGAGAAGAATGATTACCAAAACAAAGCCCAAAAGGCCATTGTCTCTTAATAAGTTAATCCTTTCATTAAGTACTTCTGTACCATCTTGAATTAATACAGCCTTTACAATTTTATTCTCCTCATTGAATTTTGGAACGAGTTCCATAATACTTTCTGCAGCATCAAGAATATTTTCTTCATTAAGTGTATTGATGGTAATTAATACCGCATTTTGCTTATTGAAATAGGCTTTATTCGTATTCTCAGACCAATCTTCACTAACTGTTGCAATATCCCTGAGAAAAAGTGTATTTCCATCGGAAAGTGTTTTAATCGGAATGTCTAATAATTGCTTTGCAGTGTATTCTTTAAGGTCCGTTCTTATTATAACTTCATTGTCACTTCGAATTTTTCCACCGGTCAATTGAATATTCTCACTTTGAATTGCATTCGCAATTTCCGCGAAGGTTAAATTGTAAGATCGCAAAGCTTCTTCTCTAATCGCGACTTCAATTTCGGGTTCCGTGAAGCCCTTCAAACTGACTTTAGAAATATTGGGCAGTGCCCTCAATTCATCTTCAAATAGCTCGGCTTGTTCTTTAAGAGTAGCTAAAGACACATCTCCAACAATAGCCACTTTTGCAGTGAAATTTTCGTTTTCCCGAACATAAACGACCATTCGCTCCATATCTTCCGGGAAATTTGGAATCTGATCTACTGCATTTTTAACATCAAGGAGAGCTAAATCAGCATCTTGTCCTAACTCTAATTCTACAGTGATAACTCCCTGATTCTCCGAAGAAGTTGATGTTACTCTATCAATGCCCGAAACACTTTTCAAGTTATCTTCGATTTTGAGTACAATGCCCTCTTCAACTTCCTTAGGAGATGCACCGGGATAAATAGCTTCTATGATAATAAAACGCTCATCCGGATTAGGGAAAAAGGAGGAATTCATTCTTGAGGCCATTACTAAGCCAACAATGACGACCACTACAATTCCCAGATTTACCAGAAGAGAGTTTTTTATGAAAAAACTGACTACTTGTTTCATTTTAATTCATTTCTAAAACTTCACTTCCTTCGAAAGCGCTGTTTTTATGGTCAATGATGATTTTGGACATATTCGGAAGGCCTCTTACAATTACAAATTCAGTTCCTCGCTCCAGAACTTCAATTTCCTTTTTTACAGCTTTTCCTTTTTCAACTAGAAAAACATAAGAATCATCAACTAAAGAGGGTAGAGGGATCTTAACAGCATTTTCAAAGGCGGTTAAAGATAAGTCCGCATTCAAATACATTCCACTTCTCAAACCTTTGCTTTTTAAGAGGAAATATATTTTAACCAGCTGTGTATTCTGATCCAATTTGTCATTAATCCGAGTTAGTTTACCGATATATGTTTCTTGAGATAGACTTTCAGTGAACTCCAATTCCATTCCGATATTCAGGTTTTTTGCAATTGCGTTGTTTACCGAAGCTTCCAAATCATAGGTTCCGGTTTGCATAAACTCTCCCAACTGTTGTCCCACTCTGACAAGGGTACCTTCATTTAAAAATGCCTCGGTCAAGCTGCCATCAAAAGGTGCTCTGATTATGAATTTTGCAAGTCGGGTTTCTGATTCTTTTATCTTGTAATAAGCAGTATAAACGCCTCTTCCAGATAAAAATAATTTGAGTTTGCTCTCCTTAACCTTTGGCAGATCAGGAATTGGCTTTTTAATATCAAACTTTGATAGATAGGACTGCCACTCCTCAAAATTATCTGCAAAGTCAATTTTGATATCCGGCATCACTTGGGCGATTGTTGCCAGAAACTGACTTTTTGATGAAATCAAAGCACTTTCAAATTCCGAATCATCAATTCTAAGTAAAATTTCACCTTTTTTAAAGGACATACCGGTTTTAAAAGGTTTTGATCCATAATATGCTTTACCACCAACTTCTGCATAGAGCTCTACCTTTTCATGAGCCATTAATCTACCGGTAATTCTTTTTTCTGATTTAACCTTGCCATTCTCAATACTCATGGTTTGAACTACGGCGCCATTGCTTTTGCCATTGGCTGGTGGCTTTTGTTCTAATCCGGAGAGTGTTTTAAAACCGATGATTCCGGCAGCGAGAACTGCTACGCCAATACCTCCGATGATTATTTTTCGTGTATTCATTTTTTGAATTTTATGCTTTCAATGTATCTGTCTATAGCACCTAAATAATGTTCTTTTATATTGCTATCCATGCCGTCTTTAAAATGGTTTAAGAGGGTCTTTTCCTCGTTCATATTTCTAACTAAAAAAGAATAGCCCATGATCAAAGCAACAAGATTGATAAAGAGTTCATCGCACTTTTCCTTTTTGCCTGAAATTTGAAAAAGCCATTCATAAACAAGACTTTTCATTTTCTTCATGGCTTTGATTATTTCCAATTTCCCCCAATCAGGATTGACGGAATTAAACATCATCGAATGAAGTGTAGGGTTCTCCAGGGCAAAAAGAAAACGCGTCTGCGCCATTGTTCTTAATTTATTTTCCGGTGTTTCTACCTTTGATGTTGAATCAATGGTGGCCTCATACAGCTTTTGAAATCCTTCGCTAACCAAATGATTAAATAAATCACTTTTACTTTTGAAATATTCATATACGACCGGTGGGGTATAGAGAATTTCCTCTGCGATCTTTCTAATGGTCACGTTATTCCAGCCTTCTTTTCGCGCAATATTAATGGCCGCCAATTTTATGGATTCCTTTGTTCTTTGACGTCTTTTTTCTTGGACTGTTGGCATTAAGCTGCAAATCTAACATTGTTAGATTACTTTATGTGTGGTTTTCTATTTAGTTTTTGTAAACAATATGACAAAGCGATAGTTTTATATTTATCTATTTTCACGAAAAAAGGATATGGAAATAAAAGATATTACAAAGGAGTACTCCAATGATGATTTAACAATCGTCTGGCAGCCAAAAAAATGCATTCATTCAGAAAAGTGTTGGAGAGGTTTGTCAGAAGTATTCAGATACGGGAAAAAACCATGGGTGGATCCAAATGGCGCTGATTCGAAAACAATAGTAAATCAAATTGACCAGTGTCCTTCCGGTGCGCTCAGTTACAAACTAAAAAATCAAAGTTTAAACAAAGAGAAAACTATGTCTACTAAAATCAATCTTGCAAAGAATGGTCCTGTCTTACTAAAAGGAAATATTGAAATTCAAATGCCTGACGGTTCAGTTCGTGAGGAAAGCAATGCAGCTCTTTGCCGTTGTGGAGCTAGTAATAATAAACCCTTTTGCGATGGTACGCATTCAAAAATCAACTTTCAGGCAGATTAAAAAAACAGCACTTTTAATATTTCTTTTCTTTCAGCTTATAAGCAATTGTTTCGCTCAAAGTTTGGTAGAAGTCAACAAAGTAAGGAACAGGACTGTCAAAAATGGCATGCTTGTTCTTGGCTCATGGTCTTTGGCGAATATTGCCTACGCTCCATTTGCAGCTGCGAACAGCAGTGGTGAAAACAAGTACTTTCACGAAATGAATGGCTATTGGAATCTAATCAACTTAGGTTTATCCGGTGTCGGATATATTGCCGCATCTAAATATGACCCAAGCAAATTTGGGCTGGCGGAAAGTCTGAGCGAGCATAATAAACTTGAGAAAACGCTTTTATTCAATGCAGGATTGGATTTGGCCTATATAGCGGGAGGGTTTTACCTCAAAGAACGAGCTCTAAATGTAAATGAACGAAGTGAAATGTTCTCGGGCTTTGGAAACTCCATAATACTTCAAGGAGCTTTTCTTTTTGTTTTTGATCTTTCTTTTTATGCCGTTTTAAAAAGACACGACAATGCATACAATAAATTAATATCCGGTTTAGGCGTGAATGCTAATGGCTTAACGTTTCAGTACAGGTTTTAAAACTTATCGTATTCACCATTCAACCATGACCAAAATTTACCTATTAAGTTCTTCTTTGGTTTCGCTTTAGCCTTCTCAGTTTTAGCTTTAACCGGTTTATTGGCTTTGATTTCTTTTTTAGTTGCTTCCTGTATAGCCTCTTCTTTCTTTACGGGCTTTGTTTTTGGCTGGATCTTAGATTTGACTTTTTGTTCGTAGTGTAATTCCTTTTTCTTTTTCAGTTCTTTTTGTCGACGCAGCTTTTCCCTTTCCAGCCTCCTTTTTTCCTGCTCTTGTTTTTCTTCAAAACTCAACTCACGTTTAGGAGCTCTTCTTTGGCGTTTGGGTCTTGTGTTTCTTGTATTTCTCTGTATATACTCTTCGTATAGACCCCTTGGCTTTTTCTCTTTTTCTTCCTTTTTATCTTCTTTATCTTCTTCTTTTTGTTCGGGTTCTACTTTTTTTTCTTTTGGGGTAGGAGGTGGCGGCAAATCAATTTTTCCAAGCACTTTTACTCCTTCCAGTTTAACCTTCTTTGCTTTAATGATTTTCACTTCCTCTCTTTCTAAAAAGTCTTCCAGTGATTCATCTTCCGCCGGCATTGGATGATCTGCTTCCGTTTCCTGAACTTCTACTTTTGTTTCTTCTACTTCTTTAGCCTTTGCTTTTTTTACAGCCGTTTTTTTGGCTACAGGTGTTTTTTTCTCCTTTGTCTTTGCCTTAGCCTTTGGTTTACTTTCTGTTTTCTTTTCTTCCTTAATTTCAGGATTTGTTTCAACTTCTTTATCTAAAGCGGGTATATTTTCTATTCTAGTGTTATCATCTTCAACTTCAATTTGAGGAGTGCTCTCATTTTCCTCTATTTTTTCACCAAAATGTTCTATTGCAAGTTGAGCATCAGATTCATCAATCTTAGCGTTGATGCCTTCAGGAACACTTATATTCTTTGATTTGAGAAATGAATTGATTTCATCTCGGCTTACTCCCAGCTTTCTGGAAAGTGATGTGATACGCATTAGTTTTAGTTTTAGAGATGTAAATATAAAAAAGGTATTTTGCTATACTTGATTGATTAACTTTATTCCTTAATTAAATGCTATTAAATGTCAAGAAATGCTCCCAAAAGCTATACTGCCTGGGCCCGTTGGATTGCTCTTAAATACCCATATTTTTCATCGGTATCAATTCAAATGAATTTTTGGACAATTGCTTATGTCCTTTTGTTTTCAATCATTTTTCTTGGAGTAAGTGGAATTAGTAAAAATATGGGTTTAGAACTCACTTTACATTTTGGCCCCCCATTGCTTATGTCCATTTTTCTGGGCCTGAGTTACGGTTTTGTAATAGGCACACTTTACCACTTAATGGAAGGTAATGTTTATAGCAATCGCCCAATGTGGCAGCTCATTACATTTCAGGCCATTATGAGTATGCTTGTGCTTTTGACATTAGTTTTTATATCGAGAACGTATATTTTCGTAAAACTGGTGAGATTTTTCTCCGTAACCAATGTCTTTGATGAAACTCAAAATGGATGGCCTTATCTGTTCGGTTTAATAGTTATTTACACTTTCATGATGACTTTACTAATCAGTTTTATAAACCAAATGAATAGAAAATTTGGCCCGGGTATTTTAATACCCATGCTGTTGGGAAGATTTAGGAAACCACGTGAAGAGGAAAGAATTTTCATGTTTTTGGATTTGAAAAATTCAACAAGCTTGGCAGAAAAACTAGGACATGTACAATACTCTTCATTTGTGAGAGATTGCTTTCAGGATATCAATAAGGTTGTTCAAAAATATTTTGCTGAAATATATCAATATGTGGGCGATGAGATTGTTCTTAGTTGGATCCCAAATGAGGGATTTAGAGATAATAGCATTATTGAATTTTACTTCTCTTGTAAAGCACAATTCAAAAAGAAGGAAGACTATTATCTGAAGAACTACACTGAAGTTCCCGAATTCAAAGCCGGTGTGCATTTAGGGCTGGTAACAGTTGTAGAAGTTGGGGATATTAAACGCGACATAGCCTATCATGGTGACACCTTAAATGTTGCTTCAAGAATTGAGAAACTGTGTAAGGAGAAAGATGAAGAAATTCTTATGTCGTATTCTGTTTATGAGAAATTAGAAAAATCTTCAAAATTTTATTTCAAAAACCTTGGTATTCAAAATCTGAAGGGCCGGCAAACGGCATTAGAAGTTTTTAACGCCAAACCCAAAAGCATATGATTAAATGATTAATATCAGATTCTACGCTTAGCTCATATCATAAAAGTGGCTCTTTGTGAATCTTAATTTTACTCAAAATTAAAGAACATGAAAAAGCTAGTTATACTCGGAGCTGGAACTGCTGGAACAATGATGGCCAATCATCTTAATAAAGAATTAGATGATAAACTATGGCAAATAAGCATAATTGATAAACAGGAAAAGCATTATTATCAACCAGGTTTTCTGTTTGTTCCTTTTGGGATCTACGAACCCAAAGACACCGTAAAACCCATTGAAAAATTCATTCCAAAAAAAGTTGGATTAATAAAAGGAGAGGTGGATGTCATCGAACATGAAAATAATCGTGTACGGATGGAGGATGGCCGCCATATTGATTATGATATTTTAATAATAGCCACGGGTAGTAGAATTGCTCCTGAAGAAGTAGAGGGTTTAACCGGTGATCAATGGTATAAATCAATCTTCGATTTTTATACTTACGATGGTGCTGTTAACCTAAGAAAAAAACTTGATGGATGGGAGGGTGGAAAATTGGTTGTTCACATTACCGAAATGCCAATTAAATGCCCGGTGGCACCTTTAGAATTCGCCTTTTTGGCCGACTCTTATTTCAAGAATAAGGGAATGAGAGATAAGGTAGAAATAAGTTATGTCACGCCATTAGATGGCGCTTTCACTAAACCAAAAGCTGCCAGCGCTTTAGGTCATCTTTTAGAAGAAAAGGGTATTAAAATAGTTCCGGATTTCGCTATTGAGCATGTTGACAATGAAAAAAAGAAAATTGTTGATTATGCCGAAAATGAAGTTGAATTCGATCTTCTGGTTACAATTCCTACAAATATGGGAGACCCTTTAATCGAGCGCTCCGGAATTGGAGATGAGTTGAATTTTGTACCGACAAACCCTAAAACACTTCAGTCTGAAATCGCAGAAAACATCTTTGTAATAGGTGATGCAACCAATTGCCCTACTTCAAAGGCGGGATCTGTAGCACATTTTGAAGCTGAGGTTTTGACAGAGAATATTTACCGTTTTATTCAGGGTGATCCATTGAAAGATAAATTTGACGGTCATGCGAATTGCTTTGTTGAAACGGGAGAAGGCAAAGCTTTGCTGATCGATTTTAACTATAATCATCAGCCGGTTGAGGGAACATTTCCAATACCGGGTATTGGACCTTTAAAATTGTTAAAGGAAACCAGAATGAATCATATAGGAAAATTAGCTTTTAAATGGGTTTATTGGAATATGCTATTAAAGGGCACTCCAATTCCTTTTGTTGGGACCAATATGAGCGAAGCAGGAAAGAAATTTGATAATTAAAATATAGAAAATCATGGAAAAGGTAATTGCAGGACAGAATGTAGAAGTTAATGAAGAAGGCTATTTGAAGGATTTCTCTCAATGGGATAAGGAAATAGCTGAGAACATAGCTCGAGAAGAAAATGTAGAACTAAATGATAGACACTGGGATGTAATAAAATTTTTGCAAAAAGCTCACCAGGACAAAGTTGCTTTAAGTATTAGAAGAGTTGGTAAAAGTGGAGTTGTAGATATAAAAGAATTTTATCAGCTATTTCCAAATGGACCACTAAAAATCTCTACAAAAATTGCAGGGATACCTAAACCAGCCAGTTGTATATAAATTTTTCAATCATGGAATACACAGATAAAATGAACGAAACCCTACCTGTAAATGAGAAAGCAGGTGAAATTAAAAAAATGATGATAATATTATCAAAAGCTACATTAGACAATGTTTATGCAGCTTTTGTACTCGCAAATGGAGCGAGAATGGAAGGAATAGAAGCAGAGATTTTCTTTACATTTTTTGGTCTTGAAGCAATTAATAAAAAGAAACTTGATCATCTTCATGTAGCTACAGTTGGAAATCCGGGTATGCATATTCCTACAATGTTGGGTGGCTTACCGGGAATGGAAGCCTTAGCCACAACTATGATGAAAAAGGAAATGGAAAAACTTGACCTTCCGGAAATTCCGGAATTTCTTGAAATTCTTGAGGCTTCAGGAGTTAAAATGTGGGCTTGCAAGCTTGCCATGGATATGTTTCATTTAAGAGAAGAGGACCTTTTTGATGGTGTAAATGGTGTTTTGACTGTAGGTGGATTTTATAATCAAGGCAAAGGAGAAGGCACGCATATGCTTTTTATTTAATTGCTGTTTTGTTTTTAAATAAAACCCGGTTGAAAGACCGGGTTTTTTTTGCTAAACCTTACATTATTATATTCATTCCAATTACTGAGAAAAAAGGAAAAAAATAGTTTGAAGCTTTTAAACCACATTTTCCAATAAAATCGAATCTATTTATTTACGATATTATTACTTATATCGAAGTAGAGAACATATTTTAGTTAATTTCATGCAGGAATTAATGAAATATTAAGCCCACGGAAAACTTCCCTACTATTGTGGATCACATAAGCCAAATTCTTGAAAGCCCTAATAAACTGATAGTTTTTTCACTAGATGTGGATTATAAATACCTCTATTTCAATCAAAATCATTTTGATACTATGAAGAATATATGGGGTGTTGAAATTGAATTGGGTAAATCAATGCTTCAATACATAAAATCTCCAAAAGACAGAGAAAAGGCCAAAAAAAACTTTGATACTGCTTTAAAAGGAAAGGATTTTTCAGTAGTTGAGGAATATGGCGATGAAGAATTAAACAGGCTGTACTACGAAGATATTTATACACCACTTTATGGAGAAAAGGGCGAAATACAAGGTCTGACGGTATTCGTAAATGATATCACTGAAAGAAGAACAAAAGAAGTTAAACTTCTTGAAGCTGAAAAACTTTACAAATCGATAATTAGCTCACTAAGTGAGGGAGTAATCGTACAGGATAAAAGCGAAAAATTTGTGGTGGCCAATGATTCTGCGGCGCAAATATTAGGGCTTACTAAGAAACAATTAATTGGTAAAGACAATTACGACCCGGGCTGGAAAGCATTAAAATCAGATGGTACACCATTCAAACCTGAAGATCACCCTTCGATGGTTACCTTGAAAACAGGAAAACCACTGGACGATCAAATTATGAACGTTCATACCGGAAATGGAATTCGTAAAACCATTTCCATAAACACAAGGCCTATTCGTGATGAAAATGGGAATTTGGTTGGCGCAGTAGCATCTTTTACAGACATCTCGGAAAAATTAAAGGCACAAAATATTTTAAAGGAAAATGAATCAAGACTTAAAAATATTTCAGATAGTGTACCGGGAGCGGTATTACGGTATAAACTAAATACTGATAATACTGATGAAGCACTTTATTTAAGTCAGGGAGCTGAAATGCTCTGGGAAATAAAAAAGGAAGAAGCACTTAAAGATATTTCAAAGCTTTGGGAAAATGTTCATCCGGATGATAAAGCCGGTTTACAGCAGTCTATAATTTATTCCGCAGATAAGCTCCAAACATGGAACCATGAATGGAGGATCGTTTTTCCCGACAAAAGGATCAAATGGTTGAATGGAAGAGGTTTTCCGGCGAAATCAAAAGATGGTTCAATAATTTGGGATTCACTGATTCTCGACATCACTGATCGGAAAAAGACCTTAATTCAGCTAGATGAAAGTCAAAAATTACTTGAGTCAATAAATCAAAATATTAATGAAGCCATTTACAGAAGTATTAATCGCAAAGGATTGGTTTATGTAAATGAAGAATTTGTAAAAATGTTTGGTTATGAAAGCGCTGAGGAAATATTATCAGGCGATCCGATCAACTTGTATAAAAAAGCTGAGGACAGAAGAATTTTAGGAGATGAACTTGTTGACAAAGGATCTTATGTAAATAGAGAGGTTGAATTTAAAAGAAAAGATGGAACTACATTTTGGGGTTCTATTAGTTCAATAATGTTGAAAGGAGATGATGGCCAAATGTATTTCGATGGAGCTATCAGAGATATTTCGAAGCAAAAACAAGCTGAGTTTGCCCTGAGAAAGCAAGCCAATATGCAGCGTCTTTTGAGGAATATTTCCTCAAACTATATCAATCTTCCTTTGGATCGAGTAACTGAAGCAATTCAACTTTCATTGGAAGCTCTTGGGAGATTTTCTAATGCAGATCGCGCTTTTGTGTTTGACCTTTACGAAGAAGAGAATTATTGCGTCAATACATTTGAATGGGTGAAAAAGGGGGGAGCAAAACAAATTGATTTAATGCAGTACATACCCCTGGAGGAAATTCCTGAAATTGTTAATCCATATTTAAAAGGCGAAAATGTCAATATTCCGGATGTTGAATTATTGCAGGAATCTATCTTCAAAAAAATGCTGCTCGAACAAGGTGTAAAAAGTACGATTGGTGTTCCAATAATGCATAATAATAAATGCATAGGTTTTGTGGGCTTTGATTCATTGAAAAACAAGAAAGAGTTCAATGAGAATGAAATTTCGCTTCTGAGTATTTTTTCCGACATGATTTTGAATATTAGAAATCGTACTCAAAAACAAATAGAACTAAAGCAGCTTCTGAATACTACAACTGATCAAAATAAGAGGCTAAAGGAATTTTCCTTTATGACCTCACACAACATTCGATCTTCCGTAACTAATATGATTGGTTTGACAAATTTGATTCTTAAAGAGCCTGAAAACAGATCATATGTCGAACTTCTTCATAAAACCGCACAAAAACTTGATACAACAGTTAAGAATATCAACCAGCTTCTTCATTTTGAAAATAGCTTTCAGACCAAGGAATTGGTAGATTGTAATTTGAAAGAAGTAATTAAGAGAATCCTTGAGTTGAATGAAAAAACAATCAATGAGAAAGGAATTAAAGTCAATATAGATATTCCCGACAAGCTTAGTCTTAAAGTGATTCCTGCATTTTTAGACAGCATATTTTACAATTTATTGAGCAATGCCTTTAAGTATGGAATTACAAGAATTTCCAAAACCATTGACATAAAATATCAGGAGGATAAAAAAGAAGACATAATTTTTATAATCGACAAAGGTTGGGGAATAGATTTAGAAAAATACAGTGATAGGCTTTTTAAATTAGGTTCAAGACTACATATCAGTAGTGAAGGTCAAGGACTTGGCCTATACATGACAAAGCACCAAATTGAAGAACTTGGTGGTTCAATAGATATTAAAAGCAAAGTTGATGAAGGGACTACTTTCATTTTAAAATTCCCAAAACATAAGAGATTGTCGATATCTCGAAAGCACAGTGACGAAACAATCTCCTAATCTAAAAGGTTATTTGTACGACAGTTAATGACCAATCTTTAATAAATCTTTACATCATGATTAGATCAAAGATACGCACTATTATCAGCTCTATTTTCTTGCTTCTAACGCTTAATGCCTGCGCAAAAGAGGGCTCAGAAAAAGGCAATGTCAATTCTGAATTTCAGTTACAGGAAAAGAAAGACCTAAGTAATTTAAGCAAGGCCTATTTTGCCAGTGGCTGCTTTTGGTGTGTTGAAGCTGTTTTTGAAAGTGTGATAGGAGTAGAAGAGGCAATTTCCGGATATGCAGGAGGAGATGAGAAAAACCCTACATATCAACAAGTTAGCGCAGGTTATACCGGTCATGCCGAAGCAGTAGAAGTATTCTATGACCCGAATCTAATAGATTACAAAACATTGATTAAAGTTTATTATGGATCACATAATCCAACCACTGTTAATGGTCAGGCGCCTGATTTTGGCAGACAATACAGGTCTATGATTCTTTTTCAAAACCCGAAAGAAGAGGCAATAGCAAAGGCTTATAAAGACAGTCTTGATCAAACAGGAATGTATTCTGAGCCTATAGCCACTGAGATTGTAGAGCTAAAAAAATTCTGGGAAGCTGAGGATTATCATCAGGATTACGAAAAGAATAACCCTAATCAGCCATATGTAAGAAGCGTATCTATTCCTAGACTAAATCGATTTAAAGAAAAATTCCCGGAATTATTAAAGGATTCTTCCCATTAATCCAAGTTTTGAAGATCTGAGCATTTTTACTTGGTAGTTCTTTTGTGAAGGAAAATCAATAAAATTCATCGGCAGTATTTGGAATTATAATTGACTCATATTATCTGATTCACCATATTTACTTTGATTAAAAGTAAATTCTGAATCAATGTTAGTAGTATTCCTCCGCCAGAAAGTACATTACTTATTCATTTTTATGTTGATTATTTCCTGTGATAAAAAGGAAATAGAAGAAAACGAAAAAGTAATTAGCAAGACTAATTTTGAACTCCTGACTTTTGAAAAAACAGGTGTCAATTTTGCTAATATTATTCAGGATCAGCCAATGATGAATATTCTCATGTACCAATATTACCATAATGGTGCGGGACTTGCTTGCGGAGACTTTGATAATGACGGCCTCGTCGATTTATACTTTGTGGGAAATTTTGGTAAAAACCACCTCTACAAAAATCTTGGCAATTTTAAATTCGAAGATATAACTGTTAGTTCAAAAACTGCCGGTGGCTTTGGCTGGTCAACAGGGGTTTGTTTGATCGATATAAATAATGACGGACTACTTGATATTTATTTAAGTAAAAGTGGAGAATTTAATGTAGATCAGCGGAGAAATGAATTGCTAATCAATAAGGGAAATATGGTCTTTGAAGAAAGTGCAGCTGAATATGGCTTGGATGATCCCGGTTATTCAAATCAAATAGCATTTTTGGACTATGATCTGGATGGTGATTTGGACGCTTATGTGATGAACCATGGATTAGCTGCAGATCCTAGTATTGATCTATCTAATCTTTCAAAAAATACAGATAAATATTCAAGTGATCGATTTTATGAGAACAGAGATGGTTATTTCTATGATATCAGCAAAAAGGCAGGGTTAATTAATAATGCAATAGGCTTCGGACTTGGTTTGTCGGTAGCAGATTTCAATAATGACATGTATCCCGACATATATATCGCCAACGATTTCATTGAACATGATTACTTCTACCTGAATAATGGGAATGGGACCTTTAGCGATATCATTTCAACATCTGTTAAGCATATGTCAAATTTCTCAATGGGTAATGATGCCGCGGATATAAATAATGATGGTTATTTAGATCTTTTTGTAGCTGATATGGCTGCTGAGGATAATTACAGGTCAAAAACCAATATGTCAGGAATGAATCCCGATAAATTTTGGCGGGCTGTAAAAGATGGCTTTCACTATCAATACATGGTCAATACACTTCATCTGAATAATGGAAATAATACCTTTAGCGAAATTGCCCAATTATCAGGATTAGATAAAACAGACTGGAGCTGGGCACCTTTATTTGGAGATTATGATAATGATGGTTTCAAGGATTTATTCATTACAAATGGGCTCAGGAAAGATTCAAGAAACAATGATTTCGTCAAAAAGAAAGAAAAAATTCTAAAGGAATTTCAAAACCTTGGAGAGGAAGAAAAAATGCAGTCAATAAAAAAACTGCTCGAGATGATGCCATCTCAAAAAATCCCCAATTATATTTTTAAAAATAATGGCGATTTGAGCTTTGACAATAAGAGTTCTGAATGGTCATTTGATATCCCTAGTTTTAGCAATGGCGCTGCCTATGCTGACCTCGATAATGATGGCGATCTGGACATCATAATAAACAATATTGATGATGCCCCTTTTGTTTATAAAAACAATTCAATAGGGAATCATTATATAAATCTAAAATTTATTGGTCCTGAAAAAAACCTTTCGGGTATTGGAACGAAGGTGCTATGTGAAACCAAAAATGGAATTCAATATGCGGAACATTATTTGAGTCGAGGCTATTTAAGCAGTGTCGAGAATCGAATGCATTTTGGATTGTCAGATTTGGATATAGTTGATAGAATCACGGTTATATGGCCTGATGGAATGAAACAAACTCTAATAGATATAAAAGCCGATCAGGAAATTACACTCAACTATTCCGAGGCTCTGGAAAGCGGTCAAATTTCAGAATTGATTAAAAGCCCTAAAATATTCAAAGATGTAACTGATGAGGTGGAATTGAATTATGTGCACAAAGAATCAATTCATGATGATTATATCAAGCAGGTCTTATTGCCTCATGAAATGTCAAAACTAGGTCCTTCACTAAGTGTAGCTGATGTCAATAATGATGGCTTAGAAGATGTTTTTATTGGAGCTGCCAAGGGATATGCTTCCGCGCTTTTTATTCAGGCTGAAAACGGAACTTTTGTGAAGCAAAGTATTAAAGATTTTGAACTAAATAAAACTCATGAGGATATTGGCTCTGTGTTTTTTGATGCTGATTCTGATGGCGATTTAGATTTGTATGTAGTTTGCGGCAGCTCTGAAGATGGCCCAGAGAGTTCAAATTATCAGGATTTATTATACATAAATGATGGGAAAGGGAATTTTATATATGATAAGGAAGCCCTGCCTTCGATAAGTATCAGCGGATCTTGTGTTATTCCAAATGATTTCGATCAAGATGGTGACCTGGATTTATTTGTAGGTGGAAGACAAATTCCGGAAATGTATCCCAGTCCGGCTAACTCATTTATTCTCGTCAATCAAGGTGGAAGATTTCAATTTTTGGAACCCAATAAATCTACGGTTCTAAAAGGACTTGGAATGGTCACAGATGCGGAATTCTTAGATTATAATGAAGATGGGCTGATCGACATATTGGTGGTAGGAGAGTGGATGCCATTAACAATCTTAATTCAGGATAAAAGTGGTTTTAACAGTAAATATGAAATGCCAAATACCCTGGGATGGTGGAATTGCATTGAAGCAGGTGATTTAGACTCTGACGGGAGAGCAGATTATGTATTGGGTAATCTAGGGCTTAATGTCAAATATCATGGAAGCGTGGATGAGCCTTTCAGAGTATATGCGAAGGATTTTGATGATAATGGTTTATTTGACATTGTTTTAAGTTCAACAAAAGGCAAAGACAAATTTCCGGTGAGAGGAAGGCAATGCAGTTCGCAGCAAATTCCTGAAATAAAAGAGAAGTTTCCGAATTACGATTTGTTTGCGCGAGCAACCATTGAAGATATCTATTCCAAAGAAGACTTAGAAAGTGCGTTAAATTATAATGCAGTTCATTTTGAAAGCTCTGTATTGTTTCATGAAGGTAAGGAAGATTTAACTTTGGTAAAACTGCCAAATCATGCTCAAATATCGGCCACACAAGATGTGATTATTCGGGATTTTAATGGTGATGGATTGGTGGATATAATGCTTGCGGGGAATTTGGAAGAAATGGAAGTTGAGACTCCCAGATGTGATGCATCTTATGGCATTATGCTATTGCAGGATGAGAGTGGATTTAATTCTCAACCGGCAGAATATAGCTTAAATATGTCCGGGAATGTAAGGGCAATAGAGTCTATTAAAATCGCAAATAATTTTCATATCCTTGTTGCCAGAAATGATGACGCGTTAAGCGTAATAAAACCCTAATTGTTATGAAATTTCAATTGATTGCTTTCTTTTGGCTATTTTCTATTTGCGCCTCCTTTGGATCAATTGATTCATTAATAAATGAGATCAGTCGCTATGAGTCGTCTATTTCGGTTCCGGGTTTAAATAGAAATATGGATTCTTTGGGTTTCGTTTTTCCCGAAATCTCGGATGAAGCATTCAATGAACAAGAAGCCAAGTTTAGGTACTTCCTTAGTGAATTAGAGGCAATTGATGATTCGTCTTTGAGCGAAAGCCAACAGATAGATAAGAAGGTATTACAACTTAAATTATTTGATCAATTAAGCTATTATCAATACAAGATGTATATGATTCCATTCGGCGCAGAAGGAGGCTTTTATACCACAGCGGTCTATATGATTAAGGGATTCCAAATTCAAAGTCTAGAAGAAGGAAATAGGTATTTAAATTGGCTGAAAGACTATTCTAGGTACTTGGAAAATTATAAGGAGTATTTGAAGAAAGGAATTAAATCTGGCATCATGGCTCCGAAAGTCATAGTAAATAACACTCTAGCGATATTGCAGCCATTTTGCAATTCAAATGCATATGAGAATCCTTTATTCGAGCCATTTATCAATATTTCCGGTACGCTTACAGAGCAAGAAATTAAGGATTTGACAAATCTTTCAATTTCCACTTTTGACAATACGGTAATCCCTCAATATCAAGAGCTAATGCGGTTTATGGAGACTGATTATCTACCAAAGGCCTATGATCAACCGGGAATTCTGAACATTCCCAATGGTAAAAAATATTATGAAAACAGAGTTAGGCATTATACAACTTTACCATTTACGGCAGAGGAGATTCATCAAAACGGACTTCGTGAGGTAAAGCGTATTAAATCTCGTATGTTGACTTTGATTGAAAGTTCAGGCTATGAAGGTAGTTTTGAAGAGTTTATTATTTTTTTAAGGACTGATCCTCGCTTTTATGCCAAAACACCGGAGGAGCTACTTTATTTTGCTGCATGGCTCAGTAAAAAGGCAGAAGGTGAATTACCCAAATATTTTAAAGAATTGCCGAGTCTGCCCTTCACAGTGGAACCCATTCCTGCGAGTATAGCAGCAACATATACCAGCGGACGCTATTCCCACGGTTCTTGGAAGGATAAAAGACCTGGAGCTTATTGGGTTAATACCTTCAAACTCGATAGCAGACCTTTGTATGCCATGCCGGCATTAACATTGCATGAAGCAGTTCCCGGACATCATTTACAAAATCAACTAATAGCAGAACAGGACAATGTTTCGGATTTAAGACGAAACTACTATATATCTGCTTTTGGAGAAGGCTGGGGTTTGTACTCTGAATTTTTGGGAGAGGAGATGGGAATCTACTCTAACGATTATGAATTATTTGGACGACTTACCTATGAAATGTGGCGAGCCTGCCGACTTGTAGTGGATACAGGAATACATTTTAAGGGATGGTCGAGAGAAAAAGCTATAGAATTTATTAAATCAAATACAGCACTTTCTGTGCATGAAGTAAATACAGAAATTGACAGATATATAGGCTGGCCCGGACAAGCTTTGAGCTATAAGATTGGTGAAATGAAAATTATTGAACTGAGAAATAGAGCTGAACAAGAGATGGGAGATGCTTTTGATATTCGGGATTTTCATCATGAAGTTCTCAAAAATGGCTCTATACCTTTGCCGGTATTAGAATCTGTAATTGATGAATACATCAGTTCAAACAATTAATGTATTCTGATATTATAAGATTATAAAAAACAATCGATGCAGGGGATTTCTTTTAGTAGTTTGAGATTAGGAAGTAAATATTGCTTGAAAAACTATGGCGAAGAATACAAATTCGAAATCATGGAAATTCTTTTCCCCCTTGACTTTGAGTTAAAGGATTTATTTACCCTTGAACGCTATAAGATGAGTGAGATAATTCAGTTTGGAAAAGGAGAAGATTTTGAAATTCGTGAGCTATCAGTTTATTAATAGTCGATAAACAAAAACCCTCTCCTTCAAATTAAAACATTATTTTATCTCAGTTCCCTCAATAAATGGTGCGCCTGCTTCGATCAGATCGTTCGCCATTTGATCAGACTTAGTTTTTAATGCTTTGAATTTAGTCTTAAGCTCCGCTAATTCAGTGGTAGCAATTTCCATTTGCTCTTTATGCGTATTGGTAGGGCCATAAGAACTGTAGAACACACCTCGTGAAACCGCATCAAGCCGCAAGTTGACGTTAGGTTTTACTTTCTCACCAACCATATTCTTTTCTTCATTTCCATAAGCTCTTTGTCTTAAATCCATCATTTCATTTCGAAGAGAAATTAATTTCTCATCATAAGTTCCGGCCTCTGCTCTTGACTGCTTCGCGGCTTCCATCATAGCATTCACTCTTTTCATTTCATTGGATAATGACATGCTAAATGCGGAAAGATCTCTGTACGTATCTTCATATTTTCTCCAGAAATCAGAAACAACCTGATGCTCTGCACCTTTTAATGCCGGCTCTCTAAGCGGTTTCACTTCAAACTCCTGTGTTTCTGAAAGCTGCTTGACCACTCCATTATGAAGAAGAGCCATTTCAACCTTGTATTTACCCGGAATACACATTAAACCTGAAGCATCATCATCTTCATCTTCTTCATTTTTAGAAGATAAATTGTCATAGTCAATTGCATAGAAGGAAGGGTATCTTAAATCCCAACTAACTCTATTAAAACCTTTATTGGCCTTAGAATAAACCCGGTTAATCACTTTGTCATTGATGTCCTTTACAGTGAAAATGAGCTGAGCTTCCATTTCTCTTCTTTCAGCTTCCACCTTATCCCATCCCGGAAAAGGAATGTTTGCTCCAATTTTATCTAGTTTCTTTTCATTTTCCTTTCGAATAGCCTTTTGAGTTTTATAATCATCTTTAAGATAATAAGTGAATACTGCACCAAAAGGTGGGTTATCCGCTACATAATGCTGATGACCTTGCGAACCATTTCCCTCACCAAAACTCAATTCCGGCTTTGGAAAATACCAAAGTGCATCTTTAACAGGGAAAAGGGTGGCTTCCTCATTCAATTGTGTTTCACTAACATTTCTCAAGGCAGAGTAATCATCTAATACATAAAAACTTCTACCAAAAGATGCTGCAACCAAATCATTTTCGCGTCTTTGAATTCCGAGATCTCTAATTGAAATTGTTGGTAAACCGCCTTTTAATTGCACCCATTTATTACCGGCATCTTTGCTGAAGTAAATTCCAAATTCAGTAGCCAGGAAGAAGAGGTTCTTGTCAACATGGTCCTGAACAATTCTCCATACAAGAGTTTTTTCAGGTAGGGTGCTACTCAATGATTTCCATGTGGTTCCTTTGTCCTTGCTTACATATAAATAGGGCTTAAAGTCTCCGTATTTATGGTTATCCAAGCAAACATAAACCGTGTTTTCATCAAATAAGTCTGTCTTTATATCATTTACAAAGGCTCTATTCGGAGAGCCGGGTAATGAACTAACCTCAATTTTTCTCCAGCTTTCACCGCCATTATCGGTTACCTGAATTATACCATCATCGGTTCCGGCATAAATTAAACCTTCTTTTTTAGGAGATTCAGCAAGAGAAGTGATGCTATTGTAATTTGACATAGCAAGTAAATCCCAAGCATTGTCGTAGCTCTGTTTTCTGCCCATTATTTCAAGTTCAAACCTTTCTTGATTTCTCGTTAGGTCACTTGAAATAGCATCCCATTTATCTCCTCGGTTTTCCGACTTCCATACACGTTGCGATGCAAAATAGATGCGCTGTGGATTATGCGGGGAAACCAAAATAGGAGAGTCCCAGTTAAATCTTTCATAATCCTCACCGGCACTTGGTTGAGGTTGAATATCCGTGACTTCACCTGTGATTAAGTCGATACGATTTAAACCACCTTCTTGCCATTCGGCATAGAGTATGTTCGGGTTGCCCGGTTCTGTTGCCGGTTGATGGCCATCACCAAATAAGACAACACTCCAGTCAGAATTTTGTATTCCGTGTGGGTTATCAGTTCGCGAGGGGCCTCCCTGTGTATTGTTATCCTGCGTGCCACCGTAGATATTGTAAAATGGTTTTGAATCATCTAATGCCAGTTTATAATATTGAGTAATTGGAAGATTCTGGAAGAATCTCCAGGTTCTTTCTCCATCAAAACTTTCGTAAAGACCACCATCACAACCTACGAGTATATAATCAGGATCGCTGTTTTTGAATGCTAATGCGTGATTATCTGAGTGCTTGTATTCGCTGGCCATTCTTCTGAAAGACTTTCCTCCGTCTTCAGAAATCTGCATTCTGACATCTACCAGATAAATCTTATCGTATTCATGAGGAGAGGCATATAATTCCTGATAATAATGAGGGCCTGTGGCACCCGCCACCGCATCGGATTGTTTTTGCCATGAATTGCCTCTATCAAATGATTTATACACTCCACCGGTTCTTCTATCCAGTTCAATTGCTGCATAAATTTCGTCAGGCTTTTGAGGGGATATAGCAATTCCCATTTTCCCCATATTGGATGTTGGCAAGCCTTGTTTCAATTTTGTCCAGGTTTCACCCGCATCTTCCGATCTGTAAATACCTGTATTGGGCCCTCCGCCCATATATGAGGCTACAGTTCTATGTCTTTGCCAGGTCGCAGCATATAATCGACTCGGGTTTCTTGGATCCATTGCGATATCTGTAACTCCGGTCCATTCACCATCTCCAAGTGTTTTTTTCCAAGTTTTTCCTCCATCTGTAGATCTATAAAAACCTCTTTCGCCGCCTTTTGACCATAATGGACCTTGGGAGGCAACAAAAATTACATCTGAATTTTCAGGGTGAACAATTATTTTGGAAATGTGCTCTGAGGTTTTCAAGCCCATATTTTTCCAGTTTTTCCCACCATCATCACTTCTGTAAATACCGTCTCCGAATCCTACATGTCTACCGCCTATATTTTCACCGGTACCCACCCAAACCCGATCATTGATATTGGGATCAATAGTAACACAGCCGATTGAATAAACAGCTTGCTTATCAAAAACAGGTTGCCATGTTGTACCTGAATTTATTGTTTTCCACACTCCACCGGATCCGGCACATACATACCAGGTATTTTCATTTTTAGGATGAATGGCAACATCCGATATTCTTCCTGACATAAAAGCGGGGCCTATGCTTCTGAATTTGAGACCTGTAAAAACTGAGTCTTGGAATTTGGATGATACTGTGGTGCTTTTCTTATTTCTCTGAGCATCAGATATTTGAAATAAAAATAACAGACTAGCTAGCAAAAATAATCGTGATGTTTTCATATGGTTTTTCTCAACAAGCCTGCAAAATACACTTGGATTGGATATTATAAAAAAAGATTTTTTTTAAGGGAGTATTGATTAAATCTTAACTTAATTACCAAGGCCTTATTAGATTTATAATCAAATTCAAGAAATCAGTTATGAGATATATTGCTCTATTCGTTTTAATTATTATTTCTCCACTATTCAAGATTTTGGCTCAAAACGAGGTTTCGAGAGATGGGGATCCGATAATAAAATATCAATTTCTAAGTCCTGATCCTCAAAAGTCAAATAAGTTGGCCTTTTTATCAGCTATGGATCCGGGGGATAGCATTGAGGGTGATTATATAAAAGAAATGGAGTTTTATGATAATGGACAGAAATTACTGGTAACTCATTTTGTGACTCAAAACCTTAGCGTAATTGATTGGGCTACGCAAGAAGTGGAAGCAAATATTCCTCTTAGGGCTGGCGCGGTTAATGTCAAAGTTCACAATGATAAAGCACTGGTATCACTTCCTCTCGACGATTCCGTTGCTGTCATTGACCTGTTAAATCAAACTCTTGTAACAAAAATATCAACTCCCGGTGAGCCGAATGAGATTCGAATAGACAAACTCAATAATCGTGCGCTTGTGGCTAGTATTGACTCTCAATATTGTTATGTTATAGACTTGAATAACAATCAGATAACACATATTATTGATAGTTTTTATTCAGGCATTCAGACATTTTCCTTCATAACCTCCAATAACAGGTCTGACTTCGAATATTATGACTTTATGATTTCACCGGATGGATCAAAAGTGGTGTCAATTAGTTCTGATGGAAATGGAATAAGTGTTCATGATATAAATAGTGGGAATATAGATACTACTTATATGCAAATCGATAATTCATTTGCCATGCTTATGTCTGACTCAGGAAAAGCTATAATACTCAATAATTCACCAACACCTGTTTTATTTCGAATTGATATGAACACTTTAAGCTTGGATAGTATATCGCTTACAGGACAAAGCATTTTTAGCCTTTGCAAGGGTATGGCACGCGATCCAAGTGGCGATAATGTCATTCTAAGTATGGGTGGAGGACTAGTTAAGGCTGAATTTAATACGAGTAGTTTTAGTCAAATAAGCAGTAATACAGCCTTTTGGCTTTCCTCTTCGTTTGATAATCAGTTTGCCGTAGCAGGAGGCTTCTATTCCCAAATAGTAAATATTTCAAGTGGAGCTGTAGTGGGAACTTATACCGGCTTATCTCAAAGTAAGGGTGCCAGCTCTGACTCAGCGTATTCTTTTGTGGGTGTTGACCCACTTAGAAAGGAGTATTTACATGCCTTTGATTATTCAGCCGGACCTGTAAATCTGATTGGAAATATACATACAGGATCTCCAAAGGAAGCAGATGCAGCATACAGAGTGGCATTTAGTAATGATGGAGAAAAGGTTTTAGTCGCCAACCAATTATCAACTTTTGCATCGGTTTTAGATGCAGATTCTATGAAAACGAAGCATTTAGTTTCCGGAATGTCAACCGGCTCTTTTGGATGCGCCATTACATCTGATGGGAAGTACGGTTTGATAGCCGATTATGAAGGCTTTGCCATTCACATGATTCATTTGGAAAGCGGAACCTTGGTTGCTAGTCCTGCGGTGGGAGATAGGCCTTCAATTATTAGAATTGCACCCGGTGATACATTGGCCTTGGTGACAAACACCAGGGGAAATACTGTATCTTTTGTAAGATTGGATTCAGCAAATAGCACAAATATCGGGAGCTTATATGTTGGTGTGATAGGGGTGTCCTGGACAAATCAGGGAATATTTTCTGATTTGCAAATTCCATCTTCAGGCAATTTTGCATTATTAGCGGCGAGCTTTGACAATGAAATTAAAGTTATCGATATGTTACAGCAGACAATTGTTGCTACAATTCCGACAGGTGATTTCCCAAGTCAAATAGCTATTTCTGATAATGGACAATTCGCTGTGGTGATAAATAAAAATGCAAATAGTATAACATTTCTAAATGTTCAAGGAGCATTTACTTCAATTTTAAATGTGGCAAATACAGCCAATAATCCCACGAGGGTTTCTTACGACTCTAATAATGACCGTTTTGCTGTTTGTAATTCCGGAAGTCAGTCAGTTCAATTTTTTGATGGACTGACAGGAAACTCTTTAAATACCGTGAATTTTGGACCCAATTATACTCCAATTCAAGCCGAGGTTTTGACAAATGGCAAGATGGCTTATTTACTGGCGGCATCAGGTTCAAATACGACAAGCGCTTTGCGGGTTGATGGCATTGATTATCCATTGCCGGCCAGACCATGTTATATGGATGCCTCAAAAAATGGTAATAAGATAGCAATAGCGATGTCGGGACCTGATTATGTGGCCATTTATGAAGGAGATTCGCTTACAAGCGGAAATCTCACAATATTAACTCAGAAAGAAGGAATTCAATTATTTCCTAATCCAAGTGATGATGTATTGAAGTTGTCTTTAGGCAAAAGGACTTCGGGTAATTATTCGATAATAAACTATGAAGGAAAATTTTTGAAGACAGGGAATTTTAAAGACCAAAAAGAAGTTGAAATATCATTAGAAGGAATGCCCGCCGGATTTTATTTCCTCAGATTAGAAGATTCTAAAGACGCCAAAAGTTATCGGTTTGTTAAAAAGTAAGCTATGAAAATTAGAATTTTAATACTGATAGTAATTGCTTCAATTATTTGGTCATGTAAAAGTGATGATGAGGCCAATTCACCAATTCCCAAACCGGTTTCAGACTACAGAGAATTCAATTCTTTTAATGACTTTGAAAATACCTTTAAGGAAATTGTAGATACTGAAGATTCAGATAGAATATTAGCTTTTTTGGACAGCCTTAAACTTAATAATCAGATCCCCTTCATATACCAAGATTCTGTAATGTTTATTTATAATGGTATCGCGAATTCTGTAGCCTGGGCAGGAGATTTTAATGGCTGGGATTATTCGATTCCGGGTAATTCCGGCACAAAATTGGAGAATTCTGATATCTGGGTTTTGGTGAAATCCTTTCCTCAGGACGCCAGACTGGATTATAAAATTGTAAAAAATGGGAGTTCATGGATTTTAGATCCCGGAAATTCATTTACACAAGTCAGTGGTTTTGGGCCAAATTCTGAATTGCGAATGCCAAACTGGGAATACCCCCAAGAAACTATACTAGCACAAGGTGTTGTGCAGGGTAGCTTATCCGAAAATATTCGAATAATAAGTATGCCCTCCAATTTGGGTTATGAAATTCAGTACAAGGTCTATACACCGTATAATTATTCAACTCAGGACAGTATGGCTGTATTATATGTTACCGACGGACATGAGTATTCCAACGATGCAATGGGAGCAGTAGTCACGGTATTGGATAATTTGATTTATCAGGAGCAAATACAGCCTCTGATAGCCGTTTTTATAGACCCGAGAGACCCCAATAATACCTCCAGTAACAGGAGATCAGATGAATATACTGCTAATATTAAGTTTGCAGATTTTGTTGCCGATGAACTAGTCGCTGTCATCGATAATAATTATAAAACGATTAAAAGTCCTGATGCCAGAGCAATTTTGGGCACATCACTAGGAGGTTGGAATTCAGCATATTTTGGACTAAAACGGAGCGATATTTTTCGGAAAATAATAATTCATTCTCCTGCTTTCGATTCTCAAATCATTAGCGATTACCAAACTGAGGCTAAGCTGCCTTTAGACATATTTATGAGTACGGGAGTTATCAACGACACCGAAGATCGAGCCAGATCTATGAAATCTGTTTTGGAAAGCAAGTCGTATAATTTATTGTACCTTGAAGTTAATGAAGGGCATTCCTGGGGAAATTGGAGAGCTTTGATAGACGATCCATTAATGTTCCTTTTCCCAAAATAGAGCCATTAATCAGGATATAATTCCTTCTCTAATTTTAACCGGTTTGTCAAGTATGGCGCAGGCCTCAATATTGCCCTTTCCCCAGTTTTCAATTTCCTTTTCAGTCCAAAGTCCCGGAAAGAAAATTCTTTTTTGAAAAGCAGGATGCATATACTTTTTCCACTCGCTACCTCCGGTAGCAGCAATAGTCTCTTTACCGTTTTCCAAATATTTAGCTGCTGCGCGGTAATGAGACATGACCCATTTTATATTTACCGTAAAGTCATAATGCCTCATTGCATTTTGAAGCTTGAGATTCATTTTGTCATCGGCAGGAAGTAGTTTAAAAATAGTCCAGAGGTTGGCATTATTGTATTTTTTCATGAAAGTGATAAAATCTTCCATATAGCGGCTTTGGAATAAGCGAAGCAAGGTTGATTTATCGCCCGTAGCATAGTCTTTTCCTGCTGCTTGCCAATAAAGATGTTCATAAGCATATTCAAAGGGAGTATCTCGGTCGATGGTCGCCCTAAAACGCTGATCGATCAGGTTGATCAATTCTGTAGAAGCAAATTCAATCATTCTATATTGTGCACTTTGAAAACCACTTGCAGGAGCGAGGGTATCACGAAATTTTAAATACTGCTCTCTTTCCATACCCTGGCGCATAATGCTAAAAGAGGATGTGAGCATATCAAAGTATCGACTTATTCGATCAAGTCTTTTAGAAAAAAAATCTGTATCCACTTCAGGGTGATTTGAAACTTGTTCTATTTCCCATAGGATCATTTTAAATAGAAGCTCATTAACCTGATGATAAATAATGAACACCATTTCATCGGGTTGATCCGTTCTTTGAATTTGGAGTGATAAAAGAGCATCAGTCTGAATATAATCCCAATAATTCATCGGGGCGGCATGCAACATTCCTTTTAAGGCTACATTTAGGTCCTGACCCTGGTCAGCATATTTCTTCTGAAGCTTTTTGATAATTTCACCTTGCTCATCCATAGACTTTTAATTACGATATTAATTGCTTCATTTTGACACTGAAATGCAAATTATGCATTTCTGAAAAGAATTTTTACTTGAAAAAGATAAATATGAACGAGAAAATACTCGAGCGCAATTTTTGGGAATCAATTTTGGAAAAAGGTCTTGATTGGATTACGGGAAATGGACCCTCCATTGTACTAACGGTTGTATTATTTGCAATTGCCTTTCAATTAGTCGGACTCATTTTGCGCAGAATGCAAAAGGTGATTACCAAAAGAGTTCAAAATAATGTCACAAGCGCTGAGAGCGAAAAAAGAGCTAGAACACTGATGGATATACTTAGGGGCTCCTTGAAAGTTGCTCTTTGGATTTTGTTCATTATTTTTTTATTGAAAGAAATAGGACTTGATGTAGCGCCTCTTTTAGCTGGAGCCGGTATTCTTGGTTTGGCTGTAGGATTTGGAGCCCAAGAACTCGTAAGAGATGTAATATCAGGCTTTTTCATGCTTTTTGAGGATCAAATTCGCACAGGAGATGTGGCTATTATCAACGGCGTAGGTGGGGCTGTGGAGAAGATCGAGCTTCGAACTGTTACTTTGAGAGATTTACAGGGTGTGGTGCATATCTTTCAAAATGGTAAAATAAATACTTTATCCAATATGACTAAGGAGTGGTCTGCTACTGTTTTAGACATTGGAGTTAGCTATAGTTCAAATATTCCTGAGGTAATAAAAATCATGGAAGAAGTTGGAGAAGACCTTAGATCAGATGAAGAATATAAAAGTAAAATTCTTGAACCGATGGAGATTTTTGGACTGAATACTTTTGGAGATAGCGCATTAGTAATAAAAGGAAGAATAAAGACTTTACCGGGAGAACAATGGAAAATTATGAGAGAATATAATAAGCGTTTAAAGGCTCAATTTGACATTAAAGGTATCGAAATACCCTTCCCACAAAGGACCATTCATCAGGCGAATCCTACTAATTCTTAATTCACTTTTCAATCGGAATCATTTATGTTTTCGTATCTTTTGAAGAATTAAAAACATTGTAGCTATGACTTTTATATTTGATTCAAACAATTTTGAATGTTTGGCTATTATATAAAGTAATTGGTTATTAATGATTTACAACAAACAACATTCAAAATCGCCATCCTAAGGATTAATTCCTTTAGGATTTTTATATGTACACCATTGACGAAACGGTATATGGCATAAGATTAAGTTTTTCAGGTCAGATTACTCCTGAAGAACTGGAATCATGGATAAGTGAGTCCGAAGAAATTCTTAAAAATAGGAAGAGTGACTTTGGTGTCTTTGTTGATTTAAGAAACATAAAACCAATCCATGCTTCAGAGTTATTTCTATTTCGAAATGGCCAAAAGTTGTACAAAAATCACGGAATGGTGCGCTCGTCGGTTATTTTAAAAGGTGCAATCATTACTCTTCAGTTTAGAGATATTGCAAAGAAATCCGATATTTTTTTTAATGAGCGTTATATCGATGCTTCATCGAATCATAATTGGGAGGAAGAAGGAATTAAATGGGTTAAAGATGGTATAGAACCCTCTGAATAACCTAATTTCAACCTTTTATTTGATTCCATTCAATGATCACTTGACTAAGCTATGTACAAAATAACTGGCTTAACACTACTTCTCTTTATTAATGTCTTTAATAGTTCTGCTCAACCTGAAGTGAGGATTAAGAACTCTTATGGATACGAGATTGAGCAAATAGATCAAGTGAGAGCTAATTATTATTTAGCCTGTGAATTAATCGCAGAGGCCAATAATTATCTTCAGAGCAAATATGATTTAAATTCAGAAGCTAGCATTGAAAAATGGAATAGTGACTCCACACTGATCACTTGGTTGGGAAAGGCTGATTCCAAAAATCATATAAGAAAAGCTACTAGGCGATTACAAAAGATGACCAGGCAAACTGAAAAAAGAGTGCATTTATCTTTCGATAATGAAAGAAGAAGAGGTTTGTGTAGAGGTTCAAGACATGCATGGACAGTTCCTAAGGGTAAATTGTTAATCCATCTCTGTCCTCAGTTTATGTATAAGTCCAATCAGCTGCAGACCAAAATATTTGTACATGAGATAGGGCATGAGTCCGGAATTTTATTTCATAAAAAAGTTTATTGGAGATCAGCCGCATTAAGAACTGCTAGATTGGAACCTCAATTAGCTCTAAAAAATCCTGAGAATTTCGCATTTTTCATTATGTCATTTTCTACTTCAAACATGGATTAAAAGGCCATAGGAGTAAAAAAAAATATAATTTTGATTGAATTAGTTAATTCCGATTATATCTCCATACCTTTGCAGCTTAATATTTTAATTTTTGAATCAATTCAGTACCCTAGGGCTTTCACAACCCGTTTGTGACGTTCTAGACCAATTAGGGTTTCAAAGCCCGATGCCAATACAACAGGAGGCAATTCCCTTATTACTCAGTAAAAACCCAACAGATTTTATTGGACTTGCTCAGACCGGAACCGGTAAAACGGCCGCTTTTGGACTTCCGCTTATCGAATTAATCGAAGTAGATAATCCAAGCGTTCAGGCCTTGATCATGGCTCCTACGAGAGAGTTAGGATTGCAGACAGCCAAACAACTTGTTCAGTTTTCAGATGCCAGAAAGGGCCTGAATGTAGAAGTCGTTTATGGTGGAGCAAATATTGTCGCTCAAATAAAAGCCTTAAAGAGACCCACTCAGATAGTTGTTGCTACTCCCGGTCGTTTGCTTGATCTTATTAAGAGAAAAGCAATTAACCTGGAAATAGTTAAATATGTAATTCTGGATGAGGCAGATGAAATGCTCAATATGGGCTTCAAGGAAGATATTGATAAAATTCTTGACTATACCGATAAGGATAAATCAATATGGCTTTTTTCTGCCACGATGCCTTCTGAAATAAGAAGAATTATCAAGAAGTATATGAAGGACCCAATTGAGGTCTCAGTAAACTCCGAAGAAAAAAGTAATAAAGATATTGATCACCAATATGTTATCACAAGTTCAGCAAATAAGATACCGGCTTTAAGACGTTTTCTTGAACTACAGCCGGATATGCGTGGAATAATGTTTTGTCGCACCAAACGGGAGACTCAACAAATCGCAGATCAATTAACCAATTTGGATTATAACGTTGAAGCCTTACATGGTGATCTGTCTCAAGCACAGAGAGAAGCTGTAATGCGTCGTTTCAAAAGTCGATCAATGCAATTATTAATTGCTACAGATGTGGCTGCCAGAGGTATTGATGTGAATGACCTTACCCATGTAATACAGCACACACTTCCCGATCAATTGGAAAGTTATACTCACCGAAGTGGCAGAACAGGCCGTGCCGGTAAAAAAGGTATTTCATTAGTTTTAATCAACTCGAGAGAAACAAGAAAAGTACAGGATCTTGAAAGGAAGTTGAATATTTCATTTACGAAAGTGGAAGTACCTTCCAAGGAAAGCTTGATTTCAGAGAGAATAAGTCATTGGGCCGAAGTGGTAGCGAATATTCGTGAAGATGAAAAGTCAGATGAACTACTCGAAAAGGTAAAACATAAATTTGCGGATCTTTCGAAGGAACAGTTACTCAAAAGGCTGATAACTACTCAATTAGATCATATTGGTATAGAAGGCGGAGAGTCTGATGATCTAAATGAATCTCAAAAAAGTGGGGCTAACTCTTCCAGATCTTCGAATGGAGATATCCAAAGATTCTTTATTAATCTTGGAAGTATTGACGGATTAACGTCAGGAGATCTATTGCATCTTATTTCTGATATATCAGGGATAAAGAGAAAGGATTTGGGAGATCTTGAGTTGAAAAAGAATTGTAGCTTCTTTTATGTGAATAAAGATGCTGCCGGAGAGATTGCAAGTAAGTTTCAAGGACTGGAGGTTGAAGGGCGCTCAATTCGTGTAAATCGCGATGATGAAGGACCGAGCAACAACTTCAGTAAAGACAAGAGGAAAGGTAGAAAAAGAGGAAGCTCGACTCGAAATAAAGACAGAGGAAAGAGAGTGAGAAGAAGAAACTAGAACCTAAAAAAACTTATGGGTAGAAAAAACCATAACGCTTTTATTAAAAAACTAAAGGCTGAAAAAAAGAAAAAGAAGAAAGCAGAAAAAAGACAAGAAAAGGAAGAAAGAAAAAATGAAGAAACCAGTGGGGATTTAAAAGATATGATTGCCTATATCGATGATGATGGCAATATATCCGAAACACCTCCGGAAGATTCAGATTTACCAAAAGAAATTCAGAAAGATCTTGAAGATACAGAATCTCAAGATGATGAAGATAAAGAAAACAATATTTAAAGAGTTTAATTTTAATTTTTATTACCATGAAAGAAGGAACAGTAAAGTTCTACAATGAGGCCAAAAGATTTGGTTTCATAAAGCCGTCAGATTCAGATGAGGATATATTTGTCCACGAAACTGGATTAATTGATGAAATACGTCAGAATGACAAAGTTAAATTTGACGTTGAAAGAGGAAAAAAAGGAATGAACGCCATTAACGTTGAAGTTATAGGATAATTCTCAAGTTTTTCAAGACAAAAGCCATTGGAGACAATGGCTTTTTTTTTGCTACCAGCCCCAAGTTCCGGGCGCCCCTTTAAATGGGCCTTTAATATTTGAAGTAATCCAGCCACCATAAAAATCACCTTCTTGTGCCTGTACTTTCTCATTATTGACTAAGCAATCATCAAATTTGCCTGCGTAGAAACTGATTGTATTTTTTAGCTCCGAATATTTCTTATTTGGATCGGAATACATCCAGCCAACATCTTTAATTTCTTTTCCTTTTATTATCAGGTCGATATAGTTGGCCTCACCTTTCCATTCACAAAAACTCCTGCGTTTATTTAAAACAAAATATTCACTATTGATATCGGCTTTTGGAATATAGTAAGAGGGGGGATGGCTGGTTTCCAATATTCGGTATACCCTGTTAGAGTCAGCTAAAACAATTCCCAAATGAATAATCCGAATATGACCTGAAAATGATTCTAATCTTGGAGGTCTGGGATAATCCCAAACTGATTCTTCTTTTAATTTCATCCATTTATAACAATGCGAAAACAATCAGGTTGCAAGAGCTGCCAACTAAAACAAAATTATGTTGTTAAATATCCGTGAGCACTCTAAAAAGAATAAACAAGGAGAATATACATAACTACTTCAAAGACTATTTTGAAGAGAAAGGCTTCAGCATAGAGTCTAATAAATGGCAGTTCAAAAAGAACAATCCCAAGGGTTTTGATACAGTGATTATTTCATTAAGCGAATTTGAAACTGATTATATTTTAGAATTTCATTTGGGGAAACGTTTAAATCAGATTGAGAATTTTGCTTTAGCTTACCTTAATTACCCAACTGAATTCAGCAAAAATTCAATGACTATGTTCTGTTCCTTTGCCAGGTTGAAAGGCAAAAAATATGAAAGGTACAGTTTGCAAAACTTTGAAGATTTAGAATATATTGGAAAAGAATTGGACATTTTCTTAAATACCCTTGGGCTAAGGGTTTTGGAACAATGGGCTTCTCTTTTGAATTTAAATGCTATTTTCAATGAAGATCCATATTCTTTAAACATGTTTTATAATTCTTTTACCAAAGCAATTAGAGGAACAATTATAAATAGATTTGTGGGAGATGAAAGGTATGAACTTTTGGAACAGGTCTATAGAACGATACTTTATAAAAATGGCGTTCCGAAACAAAGAGTGAAGGATTATGAGAAATTGAACAGCTTTCTCAGAATTTATTCACCTAATTAACTTTCAACCAATTTTGATCAAGCCTATTTATTCCAACTATAATATTTCTTTGTCTTGTAAATTCAGAAATGAGAATCAAAAGAGCTTAAGACATTTGATAAATAGGAAAGGTATATGACTTAATGAACTATTTATTTTCGTAACAATTGTTACTATGCTTAGATTTGTAGAAGCTAATTTTGCCAATAAATACATAGAAGAGATATGAAAATTATACAGATATATACCGGTTGTCTTGCTCAGGGAGCTTATTATGTGGAAAGCGAAGGAGAAGCTGCAATTATTGATCCCTTGAGAGAATCAAAACCTTACATTGACAGAGCGGAAGAAGAAGGGGCAAAAATCAAATATATTTTTGAAACTCATTTTCATGCAGATTTTGTCTCTGGTCATGTTGAACTCGCTGAAAAAACAGGAGCTGAAATTGTTTATGGTCCTAACGCAAAAACTAAGTTTGAAAGCCATATAGCTGAAGATGGTGAAGTATTTAAACTGGGTAATATATCGATCAAAACTTTACATACACCGGGCCATACACTTGAAAGTACTACCTATCTTTTAATTGATGAGGAAGGTAAAGAGCATGCCATTTTTAGTGGAGATACACTTTTCATTGGAGACGTTGGAAGACCGGATCTTGCTCAAAAAGGAGATCTAACTCAAGATGATTTGGCTGGAATGCTCTACGACAGTTTAAGAACCAAAATCATGACCTTGCCTGATTCTGTTATAGTGTATCCGGCGCATGGAGCAGGTTCTGCTTGCGGAAAAAATATGAGTTCCGAAACTACTGATACTTTGGGCAATCAGAAGAAATTCAATTACGCATTGAGAGCCGATATGACGAAGGAAGAGTTTGTAAAAGAAGTTACAGATGGTCTGATGCCGCCTCCTCAATATTTTGCTCAAAATGTGGCAATGAATAAGTCAGGAGCTGTTTCATTAGATAAAATCATGGAAAAAGGAAATGTTCCTTTGGATGTTGAAACATTTGAGGCAATGGCTAATCATGAAGGTGCTTTGGTATTGGATACGAGAACACAAGAGGAATTTGCTGAAAAGCATATTCCAAATTCAATTTTCATAGGAATAAAGGGTGACTTTGCACCTTGGGTGGGAGCTGTAATCCCTGATTTAAATCAAGCAATAATTTTCATTGCAGATGATGGGAAAGAAGAAGAAGTAGTTACAAGATTATCAAGAGTTGGATATGATAATACCCTTGGATATTTAGAAGGAGGTATTGCTGCCTGGGAGAAAGAAGGTAAGGAAACTGACTCATTGAAGTCTATTTCTGCATTAGAGTTTGCAAATAGATATAATGACGATGAGATTAATGTTTTGGATGTCAGGAAGGTTTCTGAATACAATACCTCACACCTTGAAAAGGCGAAGAATTTACCTTTAGATTATATAAATAAACAAATGGATGAGATAGATCCTGATAAGGAGTATCATGTACATTGTTTGGGTGGTTACAGATCCATGATTGCTTCATCAATTTTAAAATCGAGAGGTTTTCATAAAGTTATTGACGTAGCGGGTGGATTTAGAGAGATCTCAAAAACGAATATCGATAAGTTTTTAGTTAACTCTTAATTGAGTTAGTTTTTTCGTTTTGGAAAGGCCATGATTCATTCATGGCTTTTTTTATTTATTGGCACAGTTAATACACCTTGTACTGGCGGGCATATAAATGAGTCTTTTGGGGTTTATTTCCTTTCCACAATAGCTGCATTTCCCAAATTTCTCCGAATCATAAAGAGAAAGCCATCGATCAATTGATTTTAAGTCAGTTTCTGCTTTTCTTAAACTCGCCTCATTTACAGACTTATTATTGATATAATCCATTCTGCTAATTCTCCCAATAGCACTATCTAGACCCAGAGGTTTTGTTTCCTCTTTTAGGTCAGAAATGGTTTTAATAAGTTCTGTTTTTTTCTCCTCTATAGCTGACTTTAGTTCTTTCTTTTCTCTATCGGTCATGATTCCTGCTTTCCGGACAATGATAAGCATTTCTATTATTCATTTTCTGAGTGAATATTTTATAACTTGAGCTATATGAAGCTTAAGGATTTAATTCTTGTTTATTTGATTGCAACTGTTTTATTCTTTCTGGCAGATTTACTTTGGCTTGGTGTTATAGCTAAGGATTTATACCAGAGCTATTTAGGTGATATTTTAAAAGAAAATACTAATTGGTTTGCTGCAATATGCTTTTATCTCATTTATATATCAGGCATAGTGTATTTTTCAATTTTACCATCTCTGAAGAGTTTAAATCCTTGGTTAGCGCTGAAAAACGGAGCTTTCCTCGGTTTTTTATGTTATTCCACATTTGAGTTAACCTCGCTTGCATTAATTAAGAACTGGCCATTAGGAATTGTATGGATAGATATTTTGTGGGGAGTTTTTCTGACCGGATCGATTTCATACTTAAGCCATTTGTTATTTCAGCGACTCAAAAAAATTTGATTTAAACAATCAATAAAGATTCTACCTTCAATTTTCAAGGAAATCGCCTAATTCAAAGTTATTTTGGTTTCCTATGTATAATGCCTTACCTTCTAAGGACACTAAAATTAAACTCAATATAATTATGGCAAACGTATTAAACTCATTAGTAAACGGTATAAAAGGTGGAATGAAGGGCGCAATTTCAGGCTCTGCTGATCTGGGAAGTACAATAGTAGATTCCGTGAAAGAATTAGCAGTAACTACCATTAAGGGTACAGCTGAAATTGTTGAAAAGGGTATTAAGCTCCCTGCATCGATTGTACAGGGTGCTCTTGAAAGTATCGGGCATATTGGTTCAGGTTCCATAAAACTCATAAAAGGCATAGTTAATGGTGCAGTGCAAGGTGCTATGGAAACCGGTGTGGATCAAAAGGACGCCGTTCAAGGCTCCGTAAAGCAAGCCATACATGGTGCTAAGGAATTAGGGCTAAATGTAGGTGATGTTGCCGTACAGGCTGTTTTGGGCTCAATCAATGGTGTAAAACAAGTTGGCGGTGATACAATATCTGCAACAAAAAATTCAATTATCGCAGCATTAGAAGCTTCCGGTGATATTGGCGAATCAGCTGTAGAATCTGTGAAAGACTCATTGCGAAAAGGAATAGATGGCGCTAAAGAAATTTTGGATGAAATGAAGCCTTAATTTCACATATTTTAAAAAAGAAAGGAGATGTTAAGCATCTTCTTTCTTAATAGTATATCCTTAATGTTTTAAACTTATTAATCTTATATTTATTCAGTAAATCAATTTATTCAAGGATTAAGATAATTGACCTCATGAAAAATCAAATTTTAAACCCAATTCTCTATATAACAACTCTAGCATTAGTATTTTTTTCTTGCTCAAAAAACGAGAATACTCAAAATGAAGAGCCTGAAGTTGTCAATGAGATATCTATTGTTGAACAATATGTAGAGCCGGATACTTACTTCCAAGATGCCATCGTAAATTTTAAGAAAGGGGATATGGAAGCTGTTTTAAATGATTTGGATAGAGCCAAAGACTTTTTACGTACTGTTGTTTATGAATTGGATACTGTGCATGTTCAGGACTTTCTGATTTCTTCTAATGAAATCAATGTTCTGGAAAAGCGATTGAGAGATGGTGATTCGGTTACATTAAAAGATTTTGAAAGAACCTTTACAATTGTTGACTTGGCAATTGGTTCCTATCACGTAGCGATAATTGAAGAAATTGTCAATGTGGATGAGAATAATCCTGAAGCTACAATCAGATTAAAAAGAGCACTGATCAGAGCTGATAACTCTTTAGATTATGATCAAATCGATTTGCCTGTAAATGTCATGAACGAATTATCTCAGGTTAGTAAGGAAGTATTATCCACCGAAAAGGCGTCTAAAAAGTTATTAGAACAGACTAAAGAGAAAATTCGAATTTTCAATGAGCGAATGGAGGAAAACACTAATGATCTAGATGGATCATTAAACTAAAATTAAGGCCGCTTCAAGCGGCTTTTTTTTTAAAACTTATTGTAAAAGAATGCCAAATTCTTCGTTTAAATTGAGCATTGTCATTCCCACTCTGAATGAAGAAAAATATATCGCATCGTGTATTTCAACTGCATTAAATAATTCAAAGAATATACCTGAAATTATTGTTGTAGATGCCGGAAGTAATGATGCAACAATTGATATTTTAAAGGAATTACAAGATATTAAGGTAATATCAGACGAATCTTTAAAAGGCTTGAAGTACGCAAGTTTAAATAGAGGAGCTGCTGAGGCTAGCGGAAATGTTCTTCTATTTCTCGATGCTGATACCATACTCCCCCCTTTTTATGATGAATTGATATTTGATGCCTTTAAAAATGGTTATCAAGCCGGTGCATTTAGTTTGAAATTTGATGAGGTTAACCTTTTGCTCCAGCTGATTTCTTTGATGAATTCGTTCAGATATAGAATAACAAAGCGATTTTTTGGAGATCAGGCTATTTTTTGCAGTGTGGACTTATTCAAAAAAGTTAAAGGGTTTCCTGAAATAAGAATTATGGAAGCGGCTCATTTATGCCAAAAACTAAAGACTATAGCGAAATTGAAATTGCTTCCACAAGAAGTTATTACTTCCAATAGAAGGTTTAAAGGACAAGGTGTATTGAATGTATTTATTGCTGATATGAAAATATTAATTAAGGATATTTTCAATATGAATTTGAGCAAAGAAGGAGAGGCCTATTGGAATCATATCGATAGGTAATCCAGTTAAAAAATGATACCCAATCTTAAATATTATCCAAATGTTTGAAGTTCAGCTTCAGTGCTTTTCGCATAACAGTAGCCCATAGCGGTCCTAAGAAAATAGTGATAGAAATTACAATAATGGTGATTTGATAGGAGTAAAATTGTATTATTTCATTTTGGTAACCTATCGATATTAATACGAAGCTAAACTCACCAATTTGAGCTAATAGAGCACCACCAAATAAACTCTCTTTCCAGCTGCATTTTAATAATCTAAGCGAAGTAGAATTAATGAGTTGATTGCTCAGAAAAATGCCAAATACAATGAGTCCTACAACAGCGAGATTGTCTTTTAAAAAAGAAAGGTCTATTAACATTCCTATAGATAAAAAGAAGACTGAAATCAACACCACTCGAAATGAATGTAAGCTATCGTGAAGCCATTGGTTAGAGGGTACGGCGTTCATAAATAAACCTGCGATAAATGCTCCCAGACCTGCTGACAAACCAAAAAGCGATGTGCAAAGAGCCATTCCAAAACAGACAAGTAAGCCCATAAAAACTTGCAATTCGTGATCTTCTTGGAAAAGTTTTGAGAAGGGCAGATGAATGGTTTTCTTTTTTAATAAATATAAGAGTCCAATAATGATTAATACTCCGCCACTGGCCTGAATAAAAATTTCTTGTGGAGAAATCTCTTTGCCGCTTAAAAAGGACATGAATATAATCATTGGTACGATTAGAATATCTTGTGTAAGAAGTATGCTTATTACATTCTGACCTATATTGGTTTTGCTTATTTTATTGTCTTCTACGAGCCGTATAACTACAGCTGAGCTACTTATTGATATGACAAAGCCTAGTAATACAATTCTTGCCAAACTCCAGTTTAGAAAAGCTCCTAAGGAAAACATGAGCAATACACTAAATAAAACCTGCATGCCGGTTCCGAAGAGTGCTATTCTCCATTTTTTTACAAAATCCTTTAAGGAAATCTCCATTCCAATAAAGAACATGAGTATAATAAGTCCTAATTCACCTAAAACCTCAGCAGTTTCTAGTTCTGTAACCAACTTCAAGCCTGAGGGTCCTAGAATAATACCGGTAAGTATATAAGCAATTATATAAGGCTGTTTTAGCCTTTTTAAAAAATAGCCTAATATGAGAATTAGGGCACTAATTCCTAAAAGAATATTTAATTCCTTTTCTACTAAGCTGCTTAAAATGAGCATATTTTTTTTGACAAATGTAATTAGTATATCAATTCAAAGAAGCTTTTTAATTAGTTTTGCCGCTTAAAATAAAGATATGAAGACAGCGACTATAAAAACAGAAAAAGGGACAATGAAGGTGGAATTCTATGAAAAGGATGCCCCAAATACGGTTGAAAACTTTATTAAGCTTTCAAAAGATGGTTTTTATGATGGTCTTACTTTTCACCGCGTCATTCCAAATTTTGTAATCCAAGGTGGATGTCCAAATGGTACAGGAGCAGGCGGCCCGGGTTATTCAATTGATTGTGAATTGGATGGTGATAATCAATATCACGATAGAGGAGTTTTATCAATGGCTCATGCAGGAAGAAATACCGGTGGCAGTCAATTCTTTATTTGTCATAGCAGAGATAATACGGCTCACTTAGATAGAAATCATACCTGCTTTGGCAAAGTGGTTGAAGGCCTTGAAGTTATCGATAGTATCAAAGAAGGAGATAAGATTGAAAAAATAGAGATATCCGAATAAAATAGGATATCTCTATTTACTACTAAGCGCTTAAAACAGGGTTTCCTAACTGCTTTAGACGTCTTAAATGGGATAATAAGGCATTTCCAAAACTCGGTTTAACATTGTAATGCAAACCAAATTCCTTGGCTGTTTGAGCCACAATAGGCGCAATATTCTTATAGTGAATGTGGCTGATATTAGGGAATAAATGGTGTTCTATTTGAAAATTTAAGCCGCCGATATACCAATTTAGAAACATGTTGTTTGGGGCAAAATTCGCTGTTGTCATAACTTCATGAACAGCCCATTCTACTTCTAAAGATGTTGCATCACCCGGATCAGGTTGTTGAGTTCCTTCAACCACATGAGCTAATTGAAAAACAACACTTAAAATCATTCCTGCTGTTGCATGCGCGAGTAAAAAACCGGCTAAGACTTGCCACCACGTGAAAGGACTGAATATTATTGGCAAAACAAGAAATATTCCAACATACAAAGTTTTTGTAAAAATCAACTTTAGCATCTCCCAAGTTGGATTAGCCTTTAGCATTCTGATATAACCCGATTTTGAATATTCGATCAATTGTCTAAAATCCTTAATAATTTTTGAAAGGCTCATTAAACTATAAAGAGCCAATGCATAAATATGCTGAAAGCGTTGATACTTTTTTAAAGGGGCATTTTCATTAAGCCTAATTACAGCTTTTGTTTCAATATCAGGATCCATATCGTGAATATTGGTATAAGTATGATGAAGAACATTGTGCTGAACCTTCCAGTTGATGGTATTACTTCCCAATAGATATCCTGTTGATGTGGCAATTTTGTTCAATATTTTATTGTTAGAAAATACGCCATGAGCACCATCGTGCATCACTGACATACCAACGCCTGCAAGACCAATACCCATAACTATGCAGAGTAAAAGTGCAATCCAGCCATTAATTGGAAATATGAGAAGAAGTACAAATGGAATTACATAAAGTGATAATAAAACAACAGCCTTAATATACAGAGTGTAATTCCCTTTTGAGGAAATATTTTGCTCGTCAAAATAGGCTCTCACCCTTTTTCTGAGGCTTTTAATAAAGAGCTCATGCTCCTGATTATTATTAATAAATTTTATTGTTCGCATTTAAATTGGATATGGTAATCGAAAATGAAGAGTGGCAAGAAAATATAAACACTAATTTACTCTATAATCAGACAAAAAACGAAACAAATCTTAACTATAAATTATAGATAATTTATTTGGCAGTATTAAAAATTAATAATCTTTCAGTTTTGTATTAATAATAGCATTTATGTTTTCAGTTTACAGCATATCAATCTAACATTGTAAAAAAAAAGTATTTTGAATAGAAGAAGTGTTATTACGGGTACAGGGAAATACATTCCAACGAATATTACTAAGAATAGTGATTTCAATAAGCAAAAATTCTATTCTCCCGATCAGGAAGTAATTAATGGAAGCAGTGAGGAAATAGCAGCAAAATTTCAGGCAATCACAGGAATTGCAGAAAGAAGGTATGTAGATGAGAACATGTTAGCCTCTGATATCGCATATTTTGCAGCTAAAGAGGCCATTGAGGATTCAGGTATTGACCCTGAAACATTGGATCAAATAATATTCGCACATAATTTTGGTGATATTCCCTCCAAAACAATTCAAACAGATATTTTACCTGCGCTGGCAGCTCGAGTTAAAAATAAGTTGGGTATAAAAAACCCATTTTGTATAGCTTATGATGTTATTTTTGGTTGTCCGGGTTGGGTACAGGGCCTCATCCAAGCTGATTCTTATTGTAAATCCGGACAAGCCACGAAGGTATTGATAATTGGAGCTGAGACTCTTTCGAGAGTTCTTGACAGGTATGACAGAGACAGCATGATTTTTTCTGATGGGGCTGGTGCCTGTGTTTTGGAGTGTATAGAAAGTGATAATGAGGTTGGTATTTTATCCAGTTCTGCCATGACACATGCCATGCAAGAAGCTTTTTATCTTTATTTGGATAAATCAAATTTACCTGGGGCTGATCCGGCACATCGCTTCATTAAAATGAATGGTCGAAAAGTTTACGAATACGCATTGAGAAATGTGCCACAGGCAATGAAAAATGCTTTGGATAAGTCAGGAGTAGATATAAATGAAGTAAAAAAGATTTTTATTCATCAGGCAAATGAAAAGCTTGATACAGAAGTAATAAATAGATTTTATAAGCAATATCAAATGACGCCTCCGGAAAACATTATGCCGATGAGCGTCCATGAATTGGGAAATAGCTCAGTTGCAACAGTTCCAACATTATTTGATAGAGTTAGGAAAGGAGAGATGCCTGAGCATAAACTTGAGGAAGGAGATGTAATTTTATTTGCTTCAGTAGGTGCAGGAATGAATATTAATGCTGTAGTGTACAGGGTATAGAGAATTAAAAATCAATTGGTTTTTGTCTGTTTTTCTTTTTTTCCGAATGATTCTTTTTTTCCTTTATTCGTTTTTCAATAGCACCTTTTGAAGGTTTGCTTTTTTTTCTGCTTTTCTCAATATGAAAGGCTTTAACGAGTAGTCTATCAAGTTTTTTAAAAACTAATTCCTTATTTTTTACTTGGGATCGCGTTGATTCGCAAGTAAGAAGCAATTGACCTTTTTTGTTAATTCTTGAACTGAGTTTGTCAGAAATAATATTTTTCTGCTCTTCGTTTAAGGCTTTAGAATTAATAACATCCAAAATCAAGACTACCTTGGTCTCTACCTTGTTTACATTTTGCCCTCCCGGGCCTCCGCTTCTGGCGGTTTCAATATTAACATCTGGTTTTAAATCGGAAACCCGAGGTCTTATAATCTTGTTCATAACCAACTAACAAAACTCAGTACCCCGGGATTTCCTTTTCATAAATTAATTCTCTGAAAGCACTTCTTTTACCTCAACTTTTTCTTTTTTAAGTCGGGCTTGAGCAGCTGCTAATCGTGCAACGGGAACTCTGTATGGGGAGCATGAAACATAATTTAACCCGAGACTATAGCAGAATGCCACTGAGTCAGGATCACCGCCATGCTCACCGCAGATGCCCACTTTAAGATCCTTTTTAACGGCTCTTCCTTTTTCGGTAGCCATGCGAACTAAGAAGCCAACACCCTCTGTATCCAGAGTTTGAAATGGATCATCTTTTAGTATGCCTTCTTTCAAATAAGATTCCAAAAATTTACCTGCATCATCGCGACTATAGCCGTAAGTCATTTGAGTAAGGTCATTTGTTCCAAATGAAAAGAACTCTGCTTCCTCAGCTATTTTATCTGCAACAATTGCTGCTCTAGGAATTTCAATCATAGTACCCACTTTGTATTCAACTTTATGGCCTTTTTCCTTAAATACTTCTAAAGCAGTATGGTCAATAACCTCATGTTGGTGAATAAACTCTTCGGATGTTCCAACTAGTGGAACCATTATTTCAGGTCTTACATCAATACCTTCCATTTTCAGCTCTACCGCTGCCTCAAGTATTGCTCTAGACTGCATTTCAGCTATTTCCGGGAATGTAATTGCTAATCGGCAACCGCGATGTCCCATCATAGGATTGAATTCTTTCAGTCCCCGAATTATTCTATTTAATTTTTCAAAAGGAATATTCAATTCCTGAGCAAGCTCTTCTATTTCTTCTACTTCACTCGGTAAAAACTCATGAAGAGGAGGATCTAAAAGCCTTATCGTTACCGGCTTGCCCTTCATCACTTCCAAAATTTCTTTAAAGTCTTTTTTCTGAAATGGTAAAAGAGATTCAAGAGCCTTTTTTCTTTCTTCCGGAGTTTCAGAAACAATCATTTTCCGAATGGCAAGAATTCGTTCTTCTCCAAAAAACATATGCTCGGTTCGGCATAATCCGATTCCGGCTGCGCCAAATTTTATTGCAATTGCTGCATCATTTGGGGTGTCGGCGTTTGTGCGAACATCCATATCTCTGAATTCATCCACCCAAGTCATGAAGCTTTGGTAGTCTTCGCTAAGCTGTGGTTCTTCAACAGGTTTTTGACCCAAAATAACCAAGCCCTTAGCTCCATCAATTGAAATCCAGTCTCCTTCATTTACGGTTATATCTTCATTTGTGAATGATTTTGTATCATAATTAATGATTATATCACCACAACCTGCAACACAAGGTTTTCCCCATCCTCGAGCCACGACGGCGGCATGACTAGTCATACCTCCTCGGGAAGTTAAGATACCTTCTGCAGCTGACATTCCGCCAACATCTTCCGGACTTGTTTCAATCCTGACCATAATCACAGGTATGCCATCAGCATGCATTTCCTCTGCTCTTTCTGCATTAAATACAACACGCCCAACGGCAGCGCCCGGGGAAGCGGGCAATCCATGACCGATTATCTCATCATCGTTAATTTTATGATTAGACAATTGAGGGTGTAATAATTGATCCAAGTGATTGGGTTCAACTAATTTAGAAACTGCTGTTTGCTTAGTGACCAATCCTTCATTTACCATATCTACAGCCACTTTTACAGCAGCAGCCCCGGTTCTTTTTCCACTTCGAGTTTGAAGAATATATAGCTTACCCTGTTGAATAGTAAACTCAATATCCTGCATATCCTGATAATGATTTTCAAGTTCATTAGTCATTTTATGAAGCTCAGCATAGCTCACAGGCATAATTTCTTCTAGTTCGTCAATATTTCTTGGAGTTCTTATTCCTGCTACCACATCTTCACCTTGAGCATTGATTAAAAACTCACCGAATAGCCTGTTTTCTCCTGTAGAGGGATTACGAGTAAAGCAAACACCGGTAGCAGAATCATCGCCCATATTACCGTACACCATTGCTTCAACATTAACCGCTGTTCCGATTAAGCCGGTTATTCTATTTATTTTCCTATATGTTTTGGCCCTTTTACCACTCCATGACCCGAATACTGCATTAATTGCGTAGCGCAATTGCTCATAAGGATCTTGAGGAAACATATTGCCCGTATTTTTTTTGTACACTTCTGTGTATTGCTTTACTAAATTTTTTAAATCATCAACATCTAGTTCGGTGTCATTTTTAATATTCTTTCGTCCTTTAAGTTCGCCAATTACCTTTTCAAACTCTTCATGTGGCACTCCCATTACTACATCGCTGAACATATCTATAAAACGACGATAGCAGTCAAATGCAAAACGTTCATTGCCGGTTTTTTTCGCTAATCCTAAAACAGATTGATTGTTTAAACCAAGATTTAAAACTGTGTCCATCATACCGGGCATCGAAATAGCTGCGCCGGATCTTACCGAAACCAAAAGGGGATTATCAGAATCACCGAATTTCAAATCCATTAGGTTTTCAACATGATTTATACTTTCTTCGATTTCGTTTTCTAGTTTATCGGGCCAAGAAAAACCATTGTCATTATAGAATTGACAGACCTCTGTGGAAATTGTAAAGCCGGGAGGTATTGGAAGTCCTATTGAGCACATTTCCGCCAAATTTGCACCTTTACCACCTAATAGGTATTTCATAGATTTATCACCCTCAGCACTTCCTCCGCCAAAGATGTATACATGTTTATCTTGTCCCATAATTTCCTTGATTAATGATGAAAATTTACATCAGAACACGAAGGACGTACCTATTGAGATTTAATTAAATGACCCTTGTTTTTAGAGTAAATGATATATGTCAGAATTAGATAAATTAAGTTTAGTTCAAAGTACAAATGTCAGTGAACCTATCTTTCTACATTCTATTTTAGCTTTTGCTCTCATATTTAATTTCAATATATTGCCATTTACCCACCTAATTACCAATGAAAAGCGCGATCAATTTTCTTGAAAGATTATCTAAAAACAATAATAGAGAATGGTTTCAAAAGCATAAAAGCGAATATGATACTGCATTGAATGAAGTGGTAGCATTTGCCGATGATCTGTTGGTTGAAATGAAGAAACACGATGTATTAGACAATATAAGCGGCAGAAAAAGTTTATTCAGGATATATCGAGATGTTCGGTTTTCCAAAGATAAAAGTCCTTACAAAACGCATTGGGCTTTGTTTTTCAAACGTAGTGGAGCCTCAAGAAGAGGTGGATACTACTTGCATATTAGCCATAAAGAAAGCTATATAATGGGAGGTTTTTTCAATCCAAATAAAGATGATTTACTTCATATTCGGAATCAGATAGCCTTGGATTCCAGCGGGTTAAGAGAGATAATCAATTCACAGAATTTCAAAATATTTTTCAAAGAACTGAGGGGAGAAAAACTTAAAACAAGCCCCAGAGGCTTTGAAGAGGATCACCCCGATTTAGACTTATTGCAATACAAACAGTTTTTATTACGACATGATTTTTCAAAGAATGAAGTAGATAACCCTGATTTTCCTAAAATAGTATCAAAAGCATTTGAGGAATTAAGACCATTTTTTGATTGTATGACAGATCTGTTGACTACAGATTTAAATGGAGAAAGTCTTATTTAATTTCAAATTGTTAAATCCTAATTGAAATTGATTAAAGCTTTAAATCTTTATTAGAAGAGGCATTATCATTTGCAGACTTACCTTCTTTTAAGTTGTAATATATTCTCTGAGTCGGATAGGCAAAGTCGATGTCTTTATGTTTTGCAAAAGCGTTTAGAATATCCTTCCAAATTAAATCTTCAGAGGAACGCCTTTTACGAGGCTCAATCAGATAGCGCATAGTTAGATTAACTCCGCTATCCTTTACGGATACATAAACAATAGGAGTGAGGGTTCTGTAGAAAATCATAAACTGCTTGGATGCCTCTAGCAATTTCTTTTTGGCGCTGAAGCTGAATTGTTCGGCATGGGCGCCAACAATATTTTCAAGTAATTCTTTGGCTTTTTCCCAGTTGCTTTCGAAAGTTACCAAAACCGCTATTTCATTCCATATATGTGGAAAGCCTTGATTATAATTTGCCTGTGGGTATTTAAACACATAGCCATTAGGAATATGAATAATTCTACCGGTACTCTGATCCGCGTCAACCCAATTACCGATTTCATTAATTGTAAATTGAAAAAAACGAACATCGATAACATCTCCAGCAATTCCATTAATCTGAACTCTATCACCCAATTTCAATGGCCTTCTTATAACTATAAATAACCACCCGGCCATATTTACCAATGGATCCTGCAAGGCAATTGCTATACCAGCCGATACTAACCCTAAAAAGGTGGCGAATGAACCTATTTTGTCGACCCATACAAATACCAAAAAGATTAATACAATAAGATAGTAGGTGTTTTTTATATATTTTTTCCAGAGATAACGCCCTTCGTATTCTTCATCTTTAATGCGTTTGAACACCAGTTTTAAGACAAAATATCTTATAACTGATAATACTAGAATAGTAAAAACAGTGATGATTATTTTGTTCGTCACTTCCGGACTTAAGTCCCAGTATTCACTTATGCTCTTAAATAAATCCATTTTGTATATTGAATTTTTTGTATGGCTTTCCCGGATTAAAAGTACATATTAAGGTAGAGCAAATGAAGAAACATTAAAATAACTCTAAGCCTATAGGTCTGTAAAGCATCCAGCCTGTGATGCTATAGCGGTCGTGTTTTGTGGCTAATACCTCATGCTCAACATCTCCGCTTTTAAAAAGCACAAGTCTCCCAAATTTTGGAGCAATGTCAATTTCTTGGTCATCCAGATAAATCCTTAATTGACCCTCATGTTGAGGAACCCAGTCATCATTAAGGTAGAAGACGGTCGAAATAAGGCGGTTATTTCTGCCTTGAAATTTATCTAAATGTCTTTTGTAAAAGGTTCCCGGCGGATAATGAGCGAAGTGAAATTCATAATCTGATAAGCTAAGGAAGCAGTATCGATTTAATACCTGCTGCAGTTTATCCATCAATTGAAAATAGAATTTTATACGTGGATCCTGAGAGCTTTTATCCAGCCAGAAAATATTATCTCCTCTAATGCTGCGATCAACCAATTTTGAATCCTGGGAACCAATAGCTGCTTTTTTGAACTTATCTGCTTCAAGCCTTTCCTCAAAGCATGCTTTTAAATCATAAACGATATTATCGCTCAATACCTGATCTAGAATCACATAATTATTTGCTGACAAATCATCAACCCAGTCGATAGATTCATCATTTAGAAAATCAGGCAATATTGTTATCCAAAAAACAAATGAAGAGATTTTATTTTAAAAAGTGGAAAGATAACAATTTCAGAATCACCTATTGAAGTCCACTTCTATATCACTTGGATGGCATTTTGTGCATGTTGCTATTTCAAGATAATTTGTAAATGGTCTTTTAATTGGTTCTTGAGTCATTAGACTGTGCTTTAACAACATACCAAGATCTTCGCTTTTAATATTCATATCGAGCCAAATGGAGTCACCGCTTGATGGATAGCGAATTAAGATAACAGGTACATTTCCGCTTTTACCATTCTCATCCTCTACTATTTTCCATTCATTTTTTGATGTCATTTTCAATTTCTTATTCTCATAAGGATACCAGGCTATGGTCATTTCTATAGGTTCATGATAACTGCGAACATCTTTCGGCTTTAACTGACGAACGGTGCTTTCCGAGACAGCTTCTTTTTGTGTTTTACAGGTGACTACACTAAATATTAGCATGGAAAGTATTAGGAAGAGTAGGCGATTCATGGTCTTAATTTTTCTTGAATCTCCGATTTCCTTCAGGATAAGACCTTGTTTACAATCAATATCTAAAATGACCTAAGTCATGTTTTACTTATCGATTAATTTTTGCGAGATGCAGATGCAGAAAAAAATGGTCCGAGCTTATAAAGCTCAGACCAGTTATTAATAGTCTAACCTAGAATATTCGGTTACTCTAAAATTAAACTGTGTTGCTTTTCTATCTCTACTTTATCTTTTGAAATAAAAGTGGATGCGAAGTTATTGTCATCACAGAATATGGCTACATTGTATACGCCAACTTTAGTTTTTGATAAATCATAAGTTTTTAGGACCAGTCCTTCTGAGATTATTGCATCACTAAAAACCACTTCTCCCTTGTTATTTGTAAACTCAATTCTCAGGGGGTGGTCTGTATCTGCCTGAGCTCTCAGAGTAATTTTATTATTATCTATTTGTGTAAGAATTGCATGCTCTGCTTCAGATTTTGCATTGCTTATACCTATTGTCAGGATACTTACTAGGGCGATTAAATTTAATTTTAAGAGGTTCATCGTTTTAAGTTTTAATTTGATTGATGATGCTAAGCTAGGGGGACATTACTGACTGACCTTGTGAATTCTTGTGTCCTTAAATAGTGAGTATGTGAAATGCATAAATTGGACAGTGAACTGATTAGGTATTTTTAATTTTTGATTGCGAGCTATTAAAAATGTCTAAATTCGATTTATAATTGATTTCTCATCATTCACTTTGAATTTAATCAAAGAATAAAATCCTATAAAAATATTATGAACATTGCAGTACTATCCAGAAACCCCACTTTATATTCAACCAAAAGACTTGTAGAAGCCATTGAGCAAAGAGGCCATCATGCCAGAGTAATTGATCACCTTAAATGCGATTTGATCATGGATGAAAAAGGACCTGTGATTTTTTATAAGGGTGAGATACTAAAAGACATTCAAGCAGTAATTCCAAGAATTGGGGCCTCTGTAACCTTTTATGGTACTGCTGTTGTGCGTCAGTTTGAAATGATGCATGTTTTTTCGGCAGTAGAATCTCAAGCCATAACCAGGTCAAGAGATAAGCTGAGGAGTCTTCAAATTCTTTCCAGATCCGGGATAGGAATGCCAAAAACGGCATTCACAAATTCCAGCAAAGAAGAAAATAAAGTAATTACGCATATAGGCAGGGCACCGGTTGTTATTAAATTACTTGAAGGAACGCAGGGTTTGGGTGTGGTATTAGCTGAAACAGACCAGGCGGCTAAATCTGTTGTTGAAGCCTTTGAAAGTTTAAAAACAAGGGTAATACTCCAGGAATTTATTAAAGAAGCAGGAGGTGCAGATATACGAGTATTTATTGTAAATGGTGAAGTGGTTGGAGCGATGAAAAGACAGGGCAAAGAGGGTGAATTTCGATCCAATTTACACAGAGGCGGACAAGCCAATGTTATAAAGCTAAGTGCCAAAGAAAGTGCGACAGCCAAAAAGGCTGCAAAAAGTATGGGGTTGGCTATAGCAGGCGTGGACATGCTTCAATCGAGCAGGGGACCGATGGTGCTTGAAGTTAATTCATCTCCCGGATTGGAAGGAATAGAAAAAGCCACGGGAAATGATATTGCGGGTAAAATCATTGATTATATAGAGCAATCAGTGTCAAAAAACCGCAAGTCCAAAGACAAAGTAAGAGTCTGATATGATAATTAACGATGTAGAAATAAAACCCGGAGAGACACGCAGTATCGAGGTTAATATTGCGAAGCTTCCGTCTCATTCATCTATCGATATTTCAATAACTGTTTCTTGCGCAGAGGAGCCGGGTCCGGTTTTACTTTTGAGCGGTGGTTTACATGGAGATGAAATCAACGGAATAGAAATTGTGAGGAGAATTATTGAGAAAGAATACAATATTCCGGTTAAGGGGACTATAATATGTATTCCAATAATCAATGTATTCGGGTTTATTCATTTTTCCAGAAACGTACCCGACGGTAAAGATGTAAACCGTTCATTTCCCGGGAATAAAAATGGGTCATTGGCATCAAGGGTGGCAAATTATCTTATGAAAGATGTAATTCCAAAGATCGATTATGGAATTGATTTTCATACCGGCGGTGCTGACAGAACCAATTTCCCCCAAACAAGAGGTTTTTTCAATAAAAATAAAGTGCTGGAATTGGCAGAAGTTTTTCATGCTCCTTTTACCCTTCATTCAAAATACAGACCAAAATCTATTCGGCAAGCGGCGGCAAAACTTGGTAAAACCATTTTAGTTTATGAAGGAGGAGAATCTTCACGCTTCGATGAATTTGCAATTCAGCATGGTATTGATGGTGCATTGAGAGTAATGAAGCATTTAGGAATGATTGATTTAAAGTTAGAAAAACCCGATTTTGAAAGTGTTTATGTAAGTCATTCCACATGGGTAAGAGCTAGAGCATCCGGATTATTTCAAACATTGGTAGAAAGTGGTGAGAGAGTTCAGGCAAGACAAATATTAGGGAACATTACAGATCCATTTGGCGATTTCACTGTACCCGTAAAATCTCCTCAATCAGGTTATATTATAGGTTTGAATAATAATCCAATCATTCACCAAGGAGATGCTATCATGCATATTGGAATCACAAAATAGGGATTAGGGTTTGAAAAAGACGAAGCAATTAATAACGATTGGTAGAAGGGACAAAATTGATCTCCCTGATTTAGGCTTGTTTAATATTGAGGCAAAAATAGATACAGGTGCATATGGCTGTGCTATCCATTGTCAAGAAATGGAGACCATTAATAAAAATGGAAAGGAAGTACTACGATATAAGCTTTTAGATCCAACACATCCTGTTTATTCTGAAAAACAGCAAGAAACCACCAAATTCGGACGTAAAAAGGTGAAAAGTTCAAATGGCATGTATGAGGAAAGATATACAATTGAAACTCAGCTTAAAGTTTTTAATAAAACGATGAACCTTGAGTTTTCTCTCACTAATCGGAATGAGATGAAATATCCAATTCTATTAGGAAGGCAGTTTTTGAAAAACAATTTTGTTGTAAATGTGGCTGTTAAGGATTTATCATTTAAGAAGAAATCAAAACCCAACTAGCATTTCACTTATCATTAAACAAAGTGCTATCAATCCCAGGAATCACATTTAAGGCATTTTGATAATATACTTTTCTGAGTACAGAATCGGGGAGCCCTAAACCATACATTTTCCAATGGGCATGTCTTTTTCTGTAATAATCAAAATACTCATCTTCTGTTTCTAGCACTCTGAAATAGGTATAATACTCTTCTTGATCGTAAATGTCTTTGCCCATCATTACACGGTCCTGGTACTTAATCATCCAATCATGTGCTGTTCTTGGCTGACGACCTAGTTCAGCTAATACTGCTCCCAATTCAGTATAAACGTTGGGCATTTCATCAAGCAAATCTCCCATTCGCTTCAGATCATTTCCAAACCAACCCAAATGGGCATCGATAAATTTTGTATTAGGATGTCTTCGGAACATATTGTGTTGCTCAGCCATGATCTCTTCAAAGGAAGGATTACTCTCAGGGTCTTTATATCTACTTGGATATTGCTTCAGCTCTAGCCAGCGTTCATTGTGTTTATCCTTTGGAAGCCAAAAGGCACTGGGTTCTCCAGAATGTATTAAAACCGGAATACCCAATTCACCACATTTGGCCCAAATAGGGTCAAGACGAGGGTCGTCAACCTTTACACGATTGCCATCATTATCAGTATCTGTAAGGCCGAGGCTTTTGTATACTTTCAGACCTTTTACCCCATCGTTAACTGCCTGTTCCATCATTTCAAGTGTTTCTTCAGGCCAGCCTTCATCATCGAGTTTTTCAAAATCGATATTCATAAAAAGCACAAAACGATTGGGATAATTCTCATTGACGTTATCAAGAGACCATTCCAGGAATTTTCCACGAAAACCGCTTAGATTGACCATCACAGCCATATTGAGTTCATCCATTTCCTTAACTAGGTCCGATAAATTCTGCACGGGCATAGTAAATTGATGATTGTGCACATCTATAAATGGGAATTTGGCTCTTTCCGGATGATGCTCTTCTACCTTTAGAGTAGATCGGGGCTCATATGTTTCTATGTCCATTACCTGTAAGCGATATTGGATTTTACCAATTAACCAATAGGACAAGCCCAGGAATATGAGTAGGAGTGGGAAGGCAGCCCACCAGCGTTTTTTGAAAAATTTAAGCAATTTTAATTTGAGATTATTGGAATATTAACTTGTGTCTGATCCCAGATAAAAGACATTTTAACAGCATTAGTTTTTTCATGAAGATCTATAGTAAATTGGTCTGTTATGTCAGACTTATTCTCAACAGGCATATTAACTTTTGCAATATCCAATGAATAATCCGGTTCAAAATAACCGAATTTACCTAATTCAGAATTTAAACTAACTTCCCAAATATCAGCATTTGGCACGGCATACATTCTGTAAGTTCCTGCGGGCACTTTTTTATCTGCAAATATTACATCCTTACTAAATGTGATCTCAGTTGCATCATTTGCACCTAATCTCCAGTACTGGCCAAAAGGAACTAGTGCATTATTGCTTTCTTCACCAAAAATGAGCCTTTCTCTTTTAAATGGTCTGCAATAAGTGACCGAAACTTCCAGATCTTCAGATTTTATACTTACGGTTTCCTGAGGACTTTTTGACCCCATGGTAGCAAATTGATATATCTCAAATAATAGGAAGAGTCCAATTGCGATTCCCAAACCGATCCAAATTTTCTTTTTCATGTATGTTTAATTTTTAACACTCTATTTAAAATTCAAAGATAGGCCTATTGTTCTTTTATTCTTTACTAATATTTGAATTGGATTTGACTTGGAATACTAGTCTTTAGATTATATTTTGAAGACATGAAAAATTTACTTTTCCATTTATTTCTTTTCCTTTCATTTTCAACCTTTTCACAAGGATTAAAAACAGATGGGAAAAAGATTGTTAACGCCCAAGGTGATGAAGTGATATTACGTGGAATCGGTCCTGGCGGTTGGCAAGTTATGGAAGGCTATATGATGAACACTTCCGGAGTAGCAGGTGCACAGCACGAAATTCGCGAGAACCTAATTGACTTAATGGGTCTTCAAAAAACGGATTCATTTTTTGCCGAATGGAGAAGGTTGCATTTTACCCAACGCGATGTTGACTCTATGGCGTCTTGGGGATTTAATAGCATTCGAATTCCAATGCACTACAATCTCTTTACGCTTCCAATTGAAGATGAGCCTATTCCCGGGGAAAATACCTGGATAAATACAGGCTTTGAACTTATAGATAGTGTGCTCGATTGGTGTGCTCCACATGATATGTATGTGATTTTGGATTTACATGCGGCTCCCGGCGGACAGGGTACTAGTTCGGAAATCAATGATTATGACCCCAATAAACCATCACTTTGGGAGAGTCAGGCAAATAAAGATAAAACTGTTGCTCTATGGACTAGAATCGCTGATCGATATAAGAATGATCCTTGGATTGGTGGATATGATTTAATCAACGAACCACATTGGGATTTACCGGGTGGTTCGGCATTAAGATCGCTTTATCGAAATATAACACAGGGTATTAGATCGGTAGATACCACTCATATTTTGTTTATAGAGGGTAATTGGTATGCCAATGATTTTACAGGACTCACTCCTCCATGGGATCCGGAAATAGTATATAGTTTCCATAAATATTGGAGTTTTAATAATGAAGATGATCTCGATTGGGTCTTGCCTTTGAGAGAAGAGAATAACGTGCCGCTTTGGATGGGTGAGGCCGGTGAAAATTCAAATACCTGGTTTACCGATGCAGTTAAATTATTTGAGAATAATGGAATAGGATGGGCCTGGTGGACAATTCGAAAAATAGGGGATATTGACAGTCCTTATGCCACAGACATCAATCCCGGTTATCAAAAAATATTGGATTACTGGAATGGCAACGGACCCCGACCAAGTGCTCAAGAGACATTTGATGGCATGATGCAATTGGCTCAAAATTTATTAGTTGATAACAGTCGGTACAGAAAAGATGTGCCTGATGCTTTAATAAGACAGGTGCAAACAGACGATATTATTCCATACAGCAATCATGAAATACCTGGAATAGTCTATTTATCCGATTTTGATTTAGGACAAAATCATTTCGCGTATTACGATAAAGTTGTGGCAGATTATAATCTATCTACCGGAAATTTCCAGGCATGGAATTCAGGTTGGTCTTACAGGAATGATGGTGTGGATATTCAAACAAATGAAGACACCATTAATAGCAATGGATTTCATATTGGTTTTACCGAAAAAGGCGAATGGATAAATTATACCGTAAATATCACAGAAAGTGGAGTTTACAGAGCTGATGTGAGACTTGCTTCAGACCTTTCAGATGCTGAGTTTCATCTTTCAATAGATGATCAAAGTGTATCAAAGGTACAATTGGCAAATCGAACAGGAGGTTGGTTTGATTTTGAAACTCATAGTATAAATGATATCCTTCTGGAAGAAGGAGAACATCACCTGAAAATTCATTTCGACAATAGTTCGGTAAATGTGAGCAGCATTGAATTCACAAAAACAGGTCAGCAGCAATTATTGGATTTTGAAGCCCTTACGGCTAAAATGGCTGAGAATGAAAAGTCAATAGAGTTGAACGTCAATCTAAAAACAAATGAAAGCTCCGTACTCAATACAAAAGATATGTTCTCTGTTTTAGTTAATGGCGAAACTGCTGATATAAACCAAGTAGTAAGAAGTATAGCGGGAGAAAGGACGATTATTTTGAGTCTGGAGAATTCTGTACTTCATACTGATCAGGTAAGCATTTCTTATAATGGCTCGCAAATCAAATCACTTAGCGATAAGACATTAAATGCATTCACGAATTTGGAGGTCATAAATAATTTAGCACAGCGTTTTCTTATTCCTTCAAGAATTCAAGCAGAAGATTTCAATCTACAATCCGGACTACAAACCGAAGACTGTGAAGATACGGGAGGAGGCCTAAATATTGGTTATACAGATGCCGGTGACTATGCAGATTATAATGTATTTGTTCGCGATTCGGGAACATATTCAATTAAATTGAGAGTAGCTGCTGAAAGCAGAGCCGGCAGAGTTGGCTTTTTTTTAATGGATGAAAGCGGAAGCGAGGATGAACTAGCAAGAATAACTCTACCGGTGACTGGTGGTTGGCAAACTTGGGAATCAGTTGAGGATGAAATAGTTGTTCCCTCAGGCGTATATACACTTAGAATGCGGGTGCTAAGTCCCGGGTTTAATATGAATTGGTTTGAAACAAAGAAAATTGAAATAGAGCCTGTAGATACATTCCCTCCGACAGATACAACAACGATTGTACTTGACTTTGCCTATCCAAACCCGACTAATAGATTTATTACGGTTTCCAATGAAAAATATGATTCTTATTCCATTATCGGAAGTAATGGATCAAGAATTATGGAAGGTAAAATCCCGGAAAATGGACAGTTAGACTTGGCTGAGCTAAAATCCGGAGTTTATATACTTGATCTGAGGAATAAAACTACCGGAGCAAGAAGCAAAAATAATTTGGTAATTTATAAATAGGCTAAAGTTTAAATCGATAGGATGCGACCAATCTGATGTTTCCCGTTCTCAATATATTGTTATATCCACTAGAAGCTTGAACATTTTGGAGTACATAAATTAATCCGAAATTATATTGCTCTGTGGCATAACCTGCTGCAGCTCTTATGCCCGAGTCAACACTGAAAAAATAGCTATCTGATTTATCTAATGGAGACTCCAATTCATATATACCACCATTAAAACTTAAGGTAAGCGAACCACTGAAGTACAAGTGTTCCCTTATAACCCAGTTATAGGCATAACCGGCAGAAGGGCCAAGTTTTAAAAATCTCAATGACCTATATTCAGGATCTAAATCATATGAATAGAAAAAAGGAGTAAGTACACTGTCTGAATTAACAGCAGCAAAGAAAATATCACCGCCAAAAAGTAGTGTTCCGGCAGATTTTTTTTGATAATCTGTATTTATAAAAGCGGCTTTAAAATTAAACCTTTCGCTATTCAAAACATATTGAACGGTTGTTCCAAGCTCTATTACACGAAGATCCGGCCTTACATATGTATTCTCTTGAATTGGAGGAGCAGGGGTGTTACTTAAAAAATATCCCTCATAAAATTGTCCATAAAAATCAAAATTCCAATCATCAAAATACTGATGTGTTTGAAGATCTAAATACCTGGTTTCACCGTTTCCTACATCAGGATTCATAAAATCAAAACCATAGGCAAGATTGAGGGTGGCCCATTTATAGGTAGCCCCAACCCCCAAATTACGGGTTGTGTTTGGTTGATATCTCAAAACTTCATTCAGACCTTCATAACTAACATTAAAGCCGGTAAATTTCTGAGAATAATAAAGTCTAAGGGTGATATCATCAGGAAATGTTTTATAATAAAGCGTATCATGCTCAGGAGCTTCGGTTTCATTTTCAGCAATTGCTATCTGGGAAGATAAAAGAATTAATAGACAGAAGAAGACAATGTTTTTATATACCATTTTATTGCTTCAAGAACACAATTAAAATTGAAAATACAAAACCATATAGAGCATAAAAATGTATACTTAAAAAACTGATTAACAAATATTTAAACCAATTTATAAAAGTATTACTTTGAAGTAATTTTCTGTGAAATTGACCAGAAATCTTTACCATTGCAATAGCTGAATTCAAAAGGTTGCCCTCCGGAGAGAAAGTTGAACTTAGAAAGCCATCGATGGTCTCTTTAAATGTTACTTGATTCACTAAGACAGATTGCACACAAATTTGACAATAGCCGCCCGATAAAATAGTAGCGCAATTGAGGCATTTACTTACAGTAAACCGGCTAATCTCTTTTTCCGAGTGCATATCTCTTTTTATAAGCCCTTTTTGAAGCTAATTATATTAGATTTCTAGGCTTTTTCGATCCCATTTTCCCAAATTAGCGGCTGCAATATATGTTGATTCAAGAAAATCAAGTAAGACTTTTTCAGGGTTAGCGGCTTCTCTTACATCATCGTATTTGAGAATAAATTCACCCATTTCATCGCTCCAAAACGCTTGTTTCGGCAATACGTTTTGCTTTCCAAAATCTGAAGGGGAAGGGTAGCAATAGGAATAAAAGATTGGAACCGGGAAAGCCTCAGCGCCGGGCCAAAAACCACAACTACTCACTTCTTGTGAATAGGCTTCCTGCATAACGTCTAAGGGCATATTCGGCATGCCCCCGGGATGTACCGGCGCTTTGCGACCGGAAAAGCGCGTAACAGCAATATCAAAAGCGCCCCAAAAAAGATGCACAGGACTGCATTTGCCTATAAAATCACTTCGGAATTTTTGAAATACATTGTGAATACTCACTGCAGCCTGCCAAAAATCAAGCATGGCCTTTTTATCATAGGATTTATCTTTTGTATTTTCAGCAAAGGGTGTGGCATGGTCAAGCTCATTGGGTTTGGCATAAATATCGATCTGAATGCCAATGCTGTTAAGCTTGTTAAATAATTCTTTATAGAAATCTGCTACAGTTCTCGGGTAAAGATCCAGACTGATATTTTCATTGAATGTTGATGAAATAATTAGTTTATGTTTCTCAAAGTCAAATTCAATTTCAAAAATACCGTCTTTATAAGGCATACTTCTCGTAGTAAAACCTCTCGATGAAATATATAAAGTAGTATGCCAGCTATGATTTTGCCAGGGCATGGCTTTAAGTCTTATTTTTCCAACAATTTGGGTCCATTGATGAACAGTTTGAAGCGTTTCTTTCCAGTTTTCGAAATCTAATTTCGGCCAAGATTCTTGGCATCCTTTAACGATTGTATTATTCATAGTCTTACGAAACTAATTAAAATGGTATTAAAACAAATGAAATCTGCTTTTTGAATTCATTTCATTAAATCTTCACTCAATAAAAATGGCTAATCATTGCGAAGCCGGAGCTAAGGAAAATAATGTTCAAACCATAAAATTGCCGGCATTTAGATATTTGATTTAAATCATATTTATACCTGACAGCTGTCATTTTAAAATACTCTAGCAATATTACATTGCACAGGCAAATGTCTTAAGATTTAGGACATTGATTTAAAATGCCTTTATAATGGAGAGTCATGACCGAAAAGAGGATAACAGTTCCTTTAGGCAAACTCATAGCCGCAGTTTGATTGTCATTTGTTTTGTGCTATTCTTTTTTAATATTCTGAGCATTTCCGCACAATCCGATTACGAAAATTCTGAGGAGGAAAACAAAAGGACAGAAGAGTATCTCAAAAGCATTATAGAGGAAAGTAAAAGCAAAGCCCTTAAATCTCAATCCAGATTTGAGGACATCGAAATTGACCAGATTATAGTAAACGATATGATCACTAAAGCAGGCGATGACTTTTTTGATCATTTTACTTCTGATTTTGCATGGCCTGAAACGGATCAAAATTTTATCATTTCGATTTCTGAGAGGCCGTTTTTCGCAAGTTCCACTCTGATAAATATTAAAGTAAATGACTTGGATGTTTTTCAAAATATTCTTCAACCAAGAAGTTCATATTTAGAAGACCTGGCAGATTATGCTCAGGCCCTTACAGTCAACTTTATTACGAATTATCAGCAGATTATGTATGACCTGGAAGGAGAGGACAGATCCGGAACAGGGATTTATTAAAAAGCTTAATAAAATGAATACGATTAGCAAATTTTTGATTTTTTTACTTTTATCATTGATTTCAACTTCTTTATCATTTGGCCAAGATTTAAAATACAAGGCCATTAATCCGGCATTTGGAGGCGATAGCTATAACTATAACTGGCTTTTAAGTCAGGCGCAGGTTCAAAATGATTTCACACAAGACCCAACTGCTGACCTCTATTTTAACGATCCTCTAATGGATTTTCAGGATGACCTGAACCGTCAGGTTTTAAGTCAGCTCTCAAGAAACCTGGTAAGTGATCTTTTTGGAGAAGACGGGAGTTTGAATGAGGGTATTTTTGAAATAGGCGATTATCAGATAGAGATAATCAATGGTACAAATGGAGTTAATATAGGAATTCTTGATTTGATCACCGGTTCTTCAACATTTGTGACGATTCCGACACTTTAAGCCTTGAGAAAATGAGAACCATATTTATTCTGGTCATATTCTTATTGAGTGGGTGCAGTCAATATTTAAGACAGCCAATGCGAACATCAAAGCCGAGGCTTGGTTCTGAATCACAACAATATAAAAATCTCATAGCTCTACCGGAGCCTGAAGAACCTATTGTAGTTGCAGTATATAAGTTTAAAGACCAAACAGGCCAATATAAAGACACTGAAATAGGATCGAGTTGGTCAACGGCTGTTACGCAGGGGGCCACATCAATTCTTTTAAGATCCTTGGAAAAAACGAACTGGTTTGTTCCTATCGAAAGAGAAGGACTCGTGGATCTTTTAAACGAGCGTAAAATAATTCGATCAAGTAGGGCCGGATTTGCAGCTCAGGATGAAACCGAAAAACCATTATTACCTCCGCTTTTATTTGCAGGAATACTTCTGGAGGGAGGGGTTATTTCATTTGATTCTAACTTAATGACAGGTGGAGCAGGAGCTCGCTATTTCGGTCTTGGTGCTTCCGGACAGTACAGAGTTGATAGAATTACCATTTATCTGAGAGCGATTTCAACAAGCAATGGACGAATTTTAAAAACAGTTTATACCTCTAAAACAATTCTTTCACAGCAAATCGATGTTGGTATTTTTAGGTTTGTAGACTTTCAGAGATTGCTTGAGGCAGAAACAGGTTTCACATACAATGAACCAAGTGAAATTGCCGTTCGCGAAGCTATTGAAAAAGCAGTGATGAGCCTGATTATCGAAGGCGCAATAGATGGCCTTTGGAATTTTAAAAATCCAGCAGATGTAAACAGTGAAATAGTGCGTAACTATCTCAATGAGAAAGCTGAGAATGAATTTATCGACGAATTTGGCTTTGAAATAAAAGAGAGAAGAGCCAAGTTCTCAGCTGGTTTAAATGGAGGTTTCTGGAATTATAGTGGTGATTACTCTCATCCTAAAACCTTCCCGTCAACCGGTTTGGATTTTGAAATACTATCCAACAAACCGATGTCTTTAAACATTGGAATAGGGTATGGAGGCTTGGGAAGCAGTAAATATTATCAGGGAGAAATTGCACTTTTTGACGTTTCGGCCAATTACAGATGGTTTCCAAAACTTCGCTCCACACCTTATACCATGCTGGGTATAGGATCCATTTTTGAAATCAATAATAATCAAAGTATCGACGCAAGTGGATTTAATAAGAATTATCCCTTTGCAATGGCTGAATTGGGATTTGAACATATGTTAAGCGACAGGTTAGGACTAAATATTGGGGCCAATTACAGATACCTGTTTAATGACAATCTCGATGGACAAAGTCAGGGAAAATACAATGATATGTTTTGGGGTGGAAAAGTCGGATTGAAATATTATTTCCCATCGGGGAATTCAAAAAAAAGATGAATAGAAGAAAAATTGAAATTTAAATAAAGACATTAAGATGAAAGCGCTTTGGTACAAAATCCGAACCTTCAAGTTGATTACACTAATATCGGTATTACTTCTTTCTTGCTTGGAAGATACCTTTGAACCCGCTGAATTTGGATCTATCGATGGGAGAGTAATAGAAAGCACGAATGGCGATGCTCTTATAGGAGTTGAAATAAAAACGAGCCCGGCATCGAATGTAAGTTTCAGCGACAGCGTCGGGAACTTTAATTTCAGTCAAATACCGGTTGGAGAATATACTTTTACTGCAAGTTTAAATGGTTATGAAAAAACCTTCGTAAATGCCAATGTTTCCCTCAATTTAACCACAGAAGTGGTAATTCGTATGAATAGAATAAGCACAATTCCCGGGATTGCCTTCGATCCAATTCCAAGTTCGGGAATGGATGAAATATCTCGTGATATTACCTTGTCCTGGTCTTCAGGAACGCTTGTTGAGGATAGTGCAACATTTAATGTCTTGGTTTATGAATCCAATATAGACACGGCTGTATTTCAAAAATTAAATAGCACCGACACCTTTATAAGTCTCCAAAACTTAAAGTATGAAACAACATATTTCTGGCAAGTAACAGTTATTTCATCTACAGGTGATGAGACAAAAGGAGAATTATGGAATTTCACTACGATTGATTTTCCTGATAATCGATTCTTGTTTGTCAAGAATGAAAATGGAGTTTACCAGATATATTCAGCGCCGGGTGATAGTATGGAAAATATGATACGTATAAATGAAAACACCTTCAATTCTCTGAGTCCATTATTCAGTAGAAATAGAAAAGAGATCGCTTATAGCGCTAATTCTAATATAGACTATCAGATATACATAATGGATTTTAACGGAAAAAATCCGAAACAGATCACAGATCTTCCTCTTGATGGATTTCATAGCGATGGCAATGAATTTTGCTGGTGGCCTGATAATGGTGGTATTTTATATAGTCATTATGACAAGCTCTATAGTATTGATAGAAATGGGTCGAATCTCAGACTAATCTCTACAGCTAATCCGGGAAGACATTTCGGAGATTGTGATTTTACAGATGTAACAAATAAAATCGTAGTTCAAACCATTGGTAATATGCCATATCAAGGAGAGATCTATCTAATGAATAGCAATGGCTCTGATACAATGAGAATAGTTGACGATCTCCCCGGTATCATACAAAACCCATCATTTTCAGTTGATGGCAAGAAAATCATGTACACAAGAGATGCTTCAGGTTTTCAGTCGGCAAATGGACGACAATTGGATGCCAGAATTTACATTTTGGATCTGGATTCCATGGAAACCACTGATATCTCACTCAATAAATCGGCAGGAACAAATGATTTGAGGCCTAGGTTTTCACCTTTTGGATCAGAAATTATTTTCACCAATGTGTTGAATGACGGCACCGGTGAGGTGAAGATATTTACAATGGATATAGATGGAACTAACAGAAAAATGCTATTTCAAAATGCAGACATGCCAGACTGGAATTAGTAAACCTTCATTGCAATGTTTTTTGGATGGTTGCGCGACTTTCGTATTGTACTCAACAATGGACTGCCATCTTACTGAAGAACAAATCCAATACTTTAAGGCAAACCGCTTTGAAATCAATTTCAAAAAGGGGGAGAATATTTTAAAGCAGGGGACGAAGGCAACAAGTATTCTCTGCGTGAAATCAGGATTATTAAAAATGTATAGAGAACAGGGACTGGTTTATAACACTGTATCATTGAAAAAAAAAGGAGATATTGTTGGACTCCAATCTCTTTTTACCAAAAGCAATTATTTGTATTCTGTGGAAGCATTAACCGAGGCTAAAGCCTGCTTTATTGATATTTTAGTTTTTGAGAAGCTATTTAAGGAAAATTCGGATTTTGCCAAAGAAATGGTACAATACATCAATAATGACATGATCAATATGTTTGATAAATTGTATTCCTTTACGATTAAGCATATTCACGGTCGACTGGCTGAATTTTTACTGTACTTGCAAAGTCAGATTTATAAAACCAATCCTTTTGAGCTCACAATTAGCAAAACAGACATTTCGGAAATCCTGGGTACTTCAAAAGAAAGTATATCCAGATTATTTAAGGAGTTCAAAAATGACGGCATTATCACTGAAAAAAAACATTACCTAAAAATTAATGATTTTGCCAGGTTGAAGCTCATCAGTAAAGCCGGATAATCTTCAAATTCTAAATTATACACTTCTTTTCATTGCCTCAATTTCCTTCAAGGACTAAAACTTTTCTCATTATTAATGGTCAATTTATCAATTGATTTTAATCAATTTTACTTTTGACCAATGAGAGCCTAAAAACTTAGTAATCAATTATATAGATCTTATATTGCCTTGCGTTTCAGAAACTCTGAGACGGTTATTTTAATTAAATTCTTTAACAATGAAAAGGCTGATCTTATTCGGTATGGCGCTTTTATTAGCTGCATCTAGCTATGCGCAAAGTAATACCTCCGAAGTAAAACAAAATGGTAGTGATCACGAAGCAGTGGCAGTGCAAAATGGTCAGGGAAACTTCTCAAAACAAGTGCAAATGGGAAGTATGCAATTTGGTTCCGTCGACCAAGACGGTGAATTTAATATTGCCAGGCAAACCCAAAGTGGTACTGACAACGATGCCTATACTTATCAAAAAGGTATGTATAACTTATCAAAACAAATTCAAAGTGGTGAGTTAAACATGGCTGAGGTAGATCAAACAGCTTATAGCTCTTGGGGAAATCCTTATCCAACTTATAATAAAGCAGTTCAAGAACAATACGGTTCTGAAAATGAAGCTTATATCAATCAAAGGAAAGACGGTAACGATTTCAAACAAGTACAGTCCGGTACCGGTAACTACGCTCAAGCTGATGCTTATAACTCTTATAATTTGTCACGACAAACTCAATCAGGTCAAGATAACTGGAGTATGGTAAAACTTGCCGGTGATGATAACAAATCATATGTTACCCAATCCGGAGTTGATAACTATTCTTATAATAGAACCATAAATGGAGATCGTAATACCTTTAGAGTAACTCAAAATGGTGAAAGTAATATAGCAACAGCAGTAGTGGAAGTTGGAGGAGATGATAACAGAGTAAAAATCACTCAATCAGGTTTGGCAAACAAAGCCGGAGCAGAACCTTATTATAGTGATGATCCCGGTGTTTATCAAGATGGTGATTTCAACTATGCTGTAGTGGACCAAGCAGGTGAAGCTAACGAAGTAAAAGTTGAGCAAATTGGTGACTTTAATGAATCTCGCCAATATCAATCCGGATTAACAAACTATGCAAAAGTTTACCAAGGTGGTGATTACAGTTTTGCAAAACAAGATCAATCCGGTGAAAGTAATGAAGCATATATTATGCAATTTGGAACAGGTGCTTCTGTTTCTGAGTATAACAAAGCTTTTCAAACACAAGCTGGTTTAGAAAATATTGCAGTTGCCATGCAAATGGGAAAAGGTAATATTTCAAAACAATTCCAAGCCGGTGAAGCCAATATGGCAGGGCTAATGCAAACAGGAACTGATAACTTCGTCCTTCAAGATCAAGCCGGACTCACTAATATGGCAGGTGTCATGCAAATGGGTATAGGTAACGAAGCAAAACAATTCCAAGAAGGAGAATGCAACGTTGGATTATCAATGCAAACAGGAATGATGAACGTGAGTAGACAAGAGCAATACGGAAAAGGTAATGTTTCTATTCATGCTCAAATGGGAATCGGACATGATGCAACTACCATTCAGAATGGTATAAACAATATGTCAACTATTTTGCAAACCAACTAATGGCCTATGATTAGAATCAGGGAGGCTATTAAATTCAATAGCCTCCCTTACTTTTAAAAATTCAAATGAACAATCCTAAAACCATATTGATCCTCATTATCACCTTCTTTTTATCCTTGGCTGTTATAAAACCCCTCAGTTCACAGTCAATCAGTGAATCCCTTGAAAGGGAATTATTGACTTCACAGACCCTTCAAAATCAACAGGCAAGATCTCTCAATAATGAAGTTTTCCTTATACAAGTTGGAGATGACAACCTGGCTAACATATTTCAAAACACACAAAATTCATCAGGTAATTCAGCTTCAATTCGTCAAATAGGCTATTCTGAAGAAATAATTTTAAATCAACTGGGAGCAAATAATAGTATGTCCATTAATCAATATGGATCTAACAATACTACTGACATAAGCAATATTGGTAATTCCATTTCCGGTAACATAAGTCAAAATGGCTTTGGTAATGGCATTCAGCTTGAGTTGGGATCCGATAAAAGCAATTATAATATTCAACAGCAGGGTTATAACCATAGCCTTATAGATGTCGGCTTTAATCCAAAAAGTCAGGGTTATACTATTAAACAATCCGGATTAGCCGGAATGGAAATAATTATTCAGCAGCGCTAAGCAGATAATCCCAATACATAAGGCTTCCGGAATTAGTTTTCAAAGCCCATTATTTCTTGCTCAAAACTGATTAAAATCATATTTAATCATGCTAATGGCAGGAAATTCCTTTTTATGAATCTATAATTTTATCCTAGCATAATTTTATTAAGCCTCAATTATGGAAAACGCGCATCCGCAGACCAAATCAGATACAATACATTCTAATTCGAATCGAAAAATAATCAATGAAGCCATAGTAGAAATTGTGAGCGACTCGGGTGAGGGGGCGCAAAAATGTGGTCAAAGTCTTGGTTCTATTAGTGCTAAAATGGGGAATGGAGTTTGGACTGTTGAGATTATTCCGGCTGAAATCCGACCTCCGGCAAGATCAAAAGCCGGTGCTTCAGGAATTCGAGTAAGAATGGGTAAAAATAAGATTACCAATATGGGTGATCATGCAGGACTTGTTGTGGCCTTAAATGAGCAGGTCTTATATGGCCGGATTGATCAAAATGCTTATAAAGCCGGAACCTATGTGCTTATTGAAAATAAGTGGTCTAAAAAACACACAGAAGAAATAAGAGCTGATTATGCCAATGCAATTGAGCAATTCAAGGCTTCGGGATACATAGTCAAGGAAATCCCCATGGAAGAGGAGTGTCTGAAATTTGTAAGCGATGCGAGAAAAGGAAAAAATATGTGGGTTTTGGGTCTGCTGTGTAATATTTACGATAGAGACCTTGAAATCGCCTCTGATCAAATCAAAGAGATTTTTAGAAAAAAGGATGATAAAGTCATTCAAAGCAATATAGACTTGCTTAATGCTGGCTATGCCTGGGCCGATTCCAATCTGGATATGCATTTTACCATTCCGACAATCCCTGAGAAGGATGATTTCGTAGTAATGAATGGAAATGAAGCCATTAGTTTTGGTGTAATGGCCGCCGGAATTGAAGTATGCTCAATGTATCCGATTACTCCGGCAACTTCAGCCACGCACGCCATGGCTGATATTATGGAATCTGCAGGAGGTATTATACATCAGGCTGAAGATGAAATAGCGGCAATTGGTTTTGCTATCGGTGCTTCTTATGCAGGTAAAACAGCTGTAACAATTACTTCCGGTCCCGGAATTGCCCTAAAAACAGAATTTATTGGTTTGGCGGCCATGACTGAAATTCCTTTGGTTATTGTGGATGTGCAACGTGGCGGACCTTCTACAGGATTGCCCACTAAAGTAGAACAGAGCGATTTGCTGGCAGTATTGTACGGAGCTGCCGGAGATGCTCCGAAGGTGATAATGGCAGCTTCCACAATTGAAGAATGCTTCCATTTTGTGATTTTGGCAAGGAAAATTGCCGAAACATTCAGAATACCTGTATTCGTACTTACCGATGCCAACTTGGCCACCGGTGTTCAGCCATTTAAAAGACCAAAAATTAATCCGGATTGGTTTGCTCCGGCTATTGATCAGCACCCTTTACCTGAAGATTTTAGGCCATATGACTGGGATCCAAAAACCGGGTTGAGTGATAGACCTATTCCGGGACAAAAAAACGGTATGTACACATTGACCGGTTTAGCTCATGATGAAGATAGTCATGTGGCTTATGATCCGGCCATTAATCAACGCGCTTCAGAAAGCAGAAGCAGAAAACTCGCAGCGATTCAGGAAACTTTGAAAAAACCGGTTGTCAATGGCGACGAAGAAGGCGAATTATTAATAGTAGGATGGGGCTCTACCCGAGGTGCTATTGAAGAGGCAGTATCTATTGCCAGAGAAAAAGGAGCTTCAGTAAGCAATCTTCATCTTCATTTTTTAAGTCCGCTCGAGCCCGGAATTAAGGAAATTTTCAAGAAATTCAAAAGAGTGATGACCATCGAGATTAACTATAGCGACACTGTTGGGAATCCGCTGATCACTGAAGATAATAGAAGATATGCGCAGCTGGCATGGTACCTGAGAGCGCATACATTAGTGGATATTGATTGTTTCAGTAATGTTTATGGTCAGCCATTGGGTCCTGGAATCATTCTGGAAATGTTAGAACAAAAACTTGAATTAAAATTAATCGACTAGATTATGATCGCACTGAAACCCGATTTTTGTGATATAGACAGCAGCGTATTAGAATACGGTATGGAAGACTACACAAGTGGTAAAGCCAGATGGTGTTCGGGTTGCGGAGGACATACCATTTTGAATAGTGTCCAAAAACTCTGTAAAGAAGAACAATTGGCGCCTGAAAAAACAGTTTTTGTTTCAGGTATTGGTTGTAGCAGTCGTTTTCCACATTATATGAAAACCTATGGATTCCATGGTTTACATGGAAGAGCATTTCCTGTAGCTAGTGGAGTAAAATTTCGCCGACCCGATCTTCATGTTTTTGTTGTGACAGGTGATGGCGACTGTTGTTCAATAGGAGCAGGGCACTGGGTTCATGCTATTCGCTATAATATGAATATGGTAGCCCTTTTATTTGACAACTCTATTTATGGACTTACCAAAAAACAAACTTCGCCTACAAGTCCATTAGGAACAATTACAAATACACACCCAACTGGATCAGTTTTACCACCGATCAATCCGATACAAGCGACATTGGGCTTGCCGAATGTGTCTTTTGTAGCACAGACCTGTGATTGGAAGCCGGCCCATTTACATGCAACGCTACAAAAAGCATATCATCATCCGGGTTTATCATTTGTACGGATAGTGCAAAGATGTCCTGTTTTTATGCGAGACAATTATGAACCAACCGTAAAAGATCCCGATGCGATTACTTTGCTGGATCATGAAAATGGAATAACATTAGATGAAAAGGCTAAAAGTTCATTTAGACATGTAGTAGAGCATGATCCTTCAAATTTGATTAAGGCCAGAGAAATTGCTGAAATAGCTAAAGAAACAACTCCTATTGGTCTATTTTATCAAAATAAAAATGCAAGTAGGTATGATGAATATGGGGCTCATAACCTTGGTATTTCAACAGAAAATCGCATAGAAGCCATTGATACACTGATGGATCGTTTTGCAGTTTGATTAAATAATTATGGAAGAGGAAAATCAAATATCAGAAAAGGAAAAGCCATTATTTCTTCCAAATGCGGAGAAGGCAGACAAATCCAAACTGGATTCATTTTGGAAGAGTTTAAGGCATTTCTACAGAACAGGTGAAAAACCAAAAGATTCAGATTCAGGAATTCTCAAATCCATGTTCGAATATGCATTGGATAAAAAAGAAAGTATATACCCATTTATGCTCGATCCAAAAACTGAATTATCCATTGACTTAGGCAAAGAAGTTCCTCTTCAAATTCTTAATTATGTACTGAGCAAACAATTAAAAGTTAAGCAACACGAATTTAAGGAAAGCCTATTTCAGCTTTCTGTGGGACTTGAAAAAATTCTAAAGATAGATCCCGAATTCAAAGCCGATGACATGGAGAAAACCTATGAATTTGCCAATTCCATGATGGCCTTTGATAAGATGGCAAAGATTGTTTCGCGCAAATCAGGCAAAGGTTCGAATCTTTCTGAAGAAAGAAGTGAACGCTTAAAATCAGCTTTAAAAACTCTAAAAGAAGGAATAAGTAGTTTCAGAAATCAGATCGGCATGATAATAATGAAAGACGATCTTATAAAGCGCTATTCTGCAACTGAAATCATAAAGGAAAGCGAAGTCATAGAGGCTGATATTAAGGATCCTTTTCAACAAGCAATGAACTTATTCGCTGATAAGATTGAAGTGTTTGTAGAATTGATAAAGACATACCGAATAGCGAGTCTTGAAGCTGATGGCAAATATCAGAAAGATATTCATGATGATTACTTCACACATTTTACCAGACATCGTTTTTTCGATGAAGAGATATCCTTATTTCAGCCGTTAATTGTAATTGTTGATTATCAGGATGTAATATCCAATATGAGCTCCTTAATGAAGCTTATGGCCTCAAACCAACCCATTAAGGTTTTGATTTTGCAAGATGAGATTGTATCAAAGCCGGCTAAAGAGGTCAATTGGGAAGAGGCTGCGCATCAGTTTAGACAAGAGATAGTGGCATTGGCCATTTCTCAAAGAAATGTGTTTGCATTTCAATCGGCCATTGATGATCCCCAATATTTACAAATGGGAATTGAAAAGCTATTAGGAACTACTTCACCGGCTATTGCTCAAATATTAATTAGTCAGGACAAAAAGGATCAAAATATTGACATTAAATTGACTGCCGCATCCTCAAGCCGTTATTTTCCAAAAATGCTCTTTGATCCTTCCGGAAGCAATAAAATGGATTTGTCGGGAAATGTGCAGGCAGAACAAATTTGGCCCAATTACAGTATCAATGTAAAGGATGAAGAAAATAAGGATTTCAGCATTGAAACACGTTTAACCTATGCAGATTATAAAGCCCTTTATCAGGAGAAAATGAAGGAGTTGCTTTTGATTCCTGCAGAGTATTATTCAGAAAATTTAATCCCTTTGAGTGATTATCTCGAATTAGATGAAAAACTCATTTATGGCAAAATCCCATATATCTCATGTGTGGATGAAAAGGGTATTTTACAAAGAGTTGCTATCCCTAATTTATGGGTAGTTTCTTGTCAGGAGAGACAAGATTTCTGGAAATTTCTACAGCAGTTTTCAAGTTCTACCAAAGCAAAAGAGGATAATAGCGGTGAAGAAATGGCAAAAACCATTCGCTTATCAGAAGCTGAGTATGAAGAAAAATTAAAGTTAGTTCAGGAAAATGCAATTCAAATAGCGGCGGAAAGAATGATAAAAGGTCTTCTTGGTGATGATGATATTCTGAGTGAATTTATGAATTCAGAGCCTTCAATTGAAGCAAAACCGAAAAAAGAAGAGGAGAGCACTGAGCAAGTAGAAAAAGCAGAGGAGCTTAAAAAAGCTGAACCGGAAAAGCCCAAAGAAGAGGCTTCGTTAATAATTAAAGCTAGTTTGGATACCGAAGACTGCACTTCGTGTAATGAATGTGTCGATCAATTTCCGCATTTGTTTAAGTATAACGATGATAAATTAGCCGAATTAAAAGATCCAAGCAAAGGGACATTTGAGGAATTGGTAAAAGCAGCTGAAAAATGCCCTGCTGCCTGTATTCATCCGGGAGCGCCTTTAAATTCAAAAGAAGCTAATCTTGAAAAACTGATTAAGAGGGCAGAGAAATTTAATTGATAAGTTTTGTCTGAAAATCATAATTGATTTCAACAAAAGAGCTTTTACTCTGTTTAAGAACTATAAGATTAACACAATGACAGAGCAAGAAACGCAGGATATAATCAAAGATTTCCCAATAGGTTCAATATTACAAATCATCAAAACAAATGGTGATATCTTAGAAGTAACTCTGGCCAGTCATGATACTGCCGGTTTTGAAAAAATGGAACAAAGAACAGTGAGTGTACCTGAATTACCACCGGCAATAACTGTTCAGGGAAAGCGATGGGGAACATTTAGGATTGAAATTGAAGACTTGGTAAAAATCGCTAGGATAGCGTAGTTAAAATCTTTCTAATTATTTCAGGGGATCCCTGCCTGCCGGTTTACCTGCTGAAGGTTAAGTGAATATCCGAAGGCATTGCAGGCAGGCCGGCTCAAGGCGCAATATAGAATTATCATTGAAGGGGATCCCGGCTCAAGGCCGGGAATAGTC
>CAYGPM010000003.1:97292-147356 GCA_964351965.1 uncultured Hyphobacterium sp.
CCACATACAACCTAAGACTATCCCCGCACCTGATGCGGGGTCCCCCACAAAAGGCTTTAAATCTTCTTCAATTTATTTTATAGAATTAAAAATGCACGACGAATTTTATGTTTATATACTCAGTAATAAATATCATAATGTATTATACACTGGTTTTACAAATGATATTTACCGACGAACAATAGAACACAAGGAGGGATTAAATGAAGGGTTTTCAAAAAAATATAACCTCAAAAAACTTGCGTATTTCGAAGTTCACAATGACGCTGATTTGGCATTGAGAAGAGAGTATTTAATAAAAAGATGGAAAAGACAATGGAAAGCAGAATTAATAGAAAGTCAAAATCCAGAGTGGAGAGACCTTTTTGAGGATTTTATTTAGGAGATCTCCCGGTAAGCACGGGAATAACTCTTCCATTTTAGGGGATCCCGGCTCAAGGCCGGGAATAGTCCAAGAATGATTCCCGCACAACCCAAGACAAACCACATACAACCTAAGACTATCCCTGCAGCCCGCAATAAATGCAGGGAAAGCGGGTCCCCTACAAAAGGCCTAATTAATCTCGCATTTCCAGAGATCCCATTTTACCCAAGGACTCTACTTGTCTTCGGCGCAGGCAAGCACGGGAATAACTCAAACATTTTAGGGGATCCCTGCCTGCCGGTTTACCTGACGAAGGTTAAGTGAATAACCGAAGGCATCGCAGGAAGGCCGGCTCAAGGCCGGGAATAGTCTAAAATTTTTCCAATTATTTCAGCTTTTCCTTTATGTTTAAAAGATGAATCGAACTTGGCTTTGGTCAATAACTGCTGCACTTGCAGGTTTCCTTTTTGGCTTCGACACCATTGTAATTAATGGGGCAGAGGAAGAGCTTCAAGAGCTCTGGAAACAATCTACTCTCTTCGGAAATAACGACTTATTTCACGGAATAGTCATCGTGGGCTCCGCATTATGGGGAACTGTAGCTGGCGCTATGTTTGGAGGAATTCCAAATGATGGAATTGGAAGAAAAAATACCCTCATCATAATTGGAATTCTTTATACTGTCTCTGCACTGGGTTCAGCAATGGTTTCTGATCCTTGGTTATTTGCTTTTTTCCGATTCCTTGGTGGTCTAGGCGTAGGTGCTTCAACGATAGCCGCACCGGCCTATATTTCTGAAATTGCTCCAGCAGATAAGCGTGGACGACTAGTAGCTACTTATCAATTGAATCTTGTGATTGGTATTCTTGTGGCTTTTATTTCCAATTTCCTTATAGCAAAATTGATTGCTGTGGAAGCTTGGAGATGGATGATCGGAATTGAAGCTGTTCCGGCACTCATTTATACCTTATTGATTTTTACCGTCCCTCAGAGCCCGCGTTGGCTTATTATCAAAAAAAATGATATCGAAAAAGCAAGGAAGATTTTCAGTTTGATTTATTTGAAAGAGCAGGTCGAACAACAAATTGTAAGCATTCAGCAAGGCTTAAGAGAAAGCCATGCAAATACGGATCATTTATTTAGCTCAAAGCATAAAAGACCCTTAATGCTTGCTTTTGCCATCTCATTTTTCAATCAATTTAGTGGTATTAATGCGCTATTGTACTACGCTAAAAGGATTTTTGCCGAAGCAGGATTAGGCGATGATGCTGTTTTTCTCAGCACAATAGGAATTGGTTTCGCCAATTTAATTTTCACTGTGCTTGGCGTTTTTCTGATCGATAGGCTCGGAAGGAAACAATTGATGTTTATAGGCTCTATAGGTTATATCACTACATTATCGGTCACCTCCTTGGCTTTCTATTTCAATTGGTCTAATGTGATTCCTGTTTCATTGTTTTTATTTATCGGTTCTCATGCCATAGGACAAGGCGCCGTTATTTGGGTATTCATCTCGGAGATTTTCCCAAATCATTTACGATCTAAAGGACAGGCTTTTGGCACTTCCGTACACTGGTGGCTGGCTGCTATCATTCCCGCTATGGTTCCGGTTCTCTTTACCAGTATTGGTCCTTCATTGGTATTCGCTGTTTTTGCCGGATTTATGGTGTTGCAGCTTCTATTCGTGATTTTCTATATGCCGGAAACCAAAGGGGTATCACTCGAAGATCTTCAATCTCAGCTCAATGAATCATGAGGTATAACTTTTATATTCTGATTTCATCGTTTTTGATTTTCTCTTGTGAGAATGCACCAGAAGTCAAGGAAGTTTCCATAATTCCGCAGCCGGTAGATCTTATATATGGTCAGGAGTTTTTTGAACTTGACGATGAAACCGTTTTATCCTTTGACAATAAATCTCTTAAACATCAAGAATTACTAAAGTCTTATTTAAAAGACATCAGCGGATTTGAATTTGGCAATGGAAATTCTGAAACTAAGTCGATTCAATGTGAAATTACTGCTAAAAGCAGCAATCAATACAGATTAAGCATTAATACCCATCGAATACTTCTATCTGCCGGCTCTGATCAAGCGCTTCTTCAAGGATTTCAGACCCTAAGACAAATCTTTTATCAATCCCATAATCATTCTATTCCTACAATGGAAATTATCGACTCGGCTGCCTTTGAATGGCGCGGATTGCTATTGGATTGCTCACGTCATTTTATGGAAAAAGACTTTGTAAAACGATATATCGATTTGCTTGCACTTTATAAGATGAATGTTTTGCACTGGCATTTGACAGAAGATCAGGGCTGGAGAATTCAAATAGATAAATACCCTAAGCTCACTGAAATAGGAGCATGGAGAGATGATGGAAATGGTGGAAAATACGGAGGTTTTTACACCAAAGAAGATATTCGGGAAGTTGTGGCTTATGCCTCAAAAAGAGGAATTAGAGTGGTTCCGGAAATTGAATTGCCCGGACATTCTCTAGCTGCTTTGGCTGCTTATCCTCATTTATCATGCACGGGAGGACCTTTTGAAGTAGAAACGGAATGGGGAGTGTTTAAAGACATTTATTGTGCCGGAAATGATTCAACATTTGCCTTTTTGGAAGATGTGCTCACTGAAGTTATAAACTTGTTTCCTTCGGAATACATTCATATCGGTGGGGATGAAGCACCAAAATACCGTTGGGAGAATTGTGCCAAATGTCAAGAGCGTATGAAAGATGAAAATCTGGAAGATGAACATGCCTTACAGAGTTATTTCATCAATAGAATTGGCAAGTTTCTGGCTTCTAAAGGTAAAAAGATGATTGGCTGGGATGAGATTCTGGAAGGAGGGATTCCAGATGGAGCGATAGTCCAGAGCTGGAGAAGCTTTAAGGGTGCCAGAGAAGCAACACAGCAAGGACATCAGGCCATTGTATCCCCGACATCCCATGCTTATTTCGACTATGGCTTGAATGACATAGATATGGAAAAAGTTTATGCTTTTAATCCTATTCCAACAGGACTGTCAGATGCAGAGAAGAAGCTCATTTTGGGCGGTGAATGCAATATGTGGAGCGAACGCGCTCCGCAGGATAAAGTAGATTCTAAGATATTCCCACGGATACTGGCCATGGCGGAGGTTTTATGGGCTAATAAAAAAACGCGTGATTATGAAGAGTTTAAGACTAGAGTAGCGGCACATTATTCCATCCTCGACAAACTTGGTGTAAAATATGGCTTTGAAACTGTACCTGTAAAAGTGAGTACCAGCCTTGAAAATGATGTTTTAATGGCCAAACTGATTAGCTATGATTCCACTTTAGATATTTACTATCATGATGAAAAGGGTTCTCAATTGTATTCTGAAAGTATTCCCATTACTAATCCTGCAAATTGGAAAGTGACTATTAGCCGGAATCAAAGAGATTATCAGGATACATTGCTGCAAGCATTTTGGCCACATTATGCAAATTTTATTGAAGCTGAAATCGAGTATCCCTATGAGAAAAATTATACAGGAGGTGGAGTCATAGGGCTTACAGACGGCAAAAAGGGGAGTTTTAATTTCAGAGATGGTAATTGGCAGGGCTATTGGGGTACTGATGTCATTGCAAGTGTTGATTTAGGTGAAATAAAAAGTCTTCAGCGCTTTTCATCAGGCTTTTTGCAATATAATAATGCCTGGATTTTCTTTCCTCTCGAAGTAGAATACGAAATTTCAGAGGATGGTGAGCATTATCGACCGATTGGTGTCATTCAGAATTCAGATACACCTCAAAACAAAGAACAAAAAACACAGGAATATACTTTGATGCTTGATAAGCCTGTTATGGCAAGATATGTGCGAATGAAAGCCAAGAATATGGGTGTTTGTCCTGATTGGCACGATGCAGCGGGAAGCAAAGCCTGGTTATTTATCGATGAATTCAGCCTTAATTAAATGAGCTATCTATTAGAAATATGTGCCAATTCTTTTCAATCTGCCATAAATGCCCAAAAAGGAGGCGCTGACAGAATTGAGCTTTGCGCTAATTTATGGGAAGGAGGCACAACACCTAGTTTAGCTACAATTGAAAAGAGTGTTAAAGAGCTTACTATACCGGTATTTGTTCTAATACGACCCAGAGGAGGGGATTTCAGTTATTCTGATTCTGAATTTGAAATCATGAAAGGCGATATTGAGCACGCCAAAAAAGCAGGAGCAAGGGGCATCGTTTCAGGTGTGCTTTTGGAAAATGGACAGATTGATAAAGTAAGAACAAGAGAATTGATTCAATTGACTTATCCACTTCCATTTACATTTCACAGGGCTTTTGATCAGGTTCCGGATCCCTTGAAGGCTTTAGAAGAATTGATTGATTTAGGTGTTAATAGAATTCTGACTTCAGGACAAAAGGCAAAGGCGATTGAAGGCATTGATTTGATTCAAGACTTGCTCAAAAAGGCAGCAAATAGAATTATAATTTTTCCCGGTTCAGGAATTAATGCAGACAATATCAAAGCCTTTTACAATGTAGGTTGTAGAGAATTTCATTTTTCAGCTCAGTCAAAATTACCACAAGGCTCTCATTACAAAATGAAGGTTCCAATGAATTCATCATCGGACATTCCCGAGCATGAAATCATGCTTTCAGATCCTGATAAAATACAGAATATCAGAAAGATACTCGATGAATTGGAATAGGATTATAGGGTTTTTAATGATGAGTAATATCTTGGCATGCAGTCAGGATAAGATGCCGGTAATAAAGCAATTATTAAATCAAAACTGGCAATTCCAACAGGAGGGAAGCGAGGAATGGAGATCGGCGGAAGTTCCGGGAGTGGTTCATACAGATTTGATGCGACATAAACTGATTCCGGATCCGTGGATCGGCTTGAATGAACAAAAAGTACAATGGATAGAAAACGAAAACTGGATATATCGTTCTGACTTTGAAGTTTCTTCGGAGATGCTTGGCAGAGAAAGAATAGAACTGGTTTTTGAAGGTTTGGATACCTATGCCGAAGTTAAGCTGAATGATGTGTCTATCCTGACTGCCAATAATATGTTCAGAACCTGGAGAGTAGATGTAAAAGCTTTACTAAAAGAAGGCATTAATACAATTAGCATTCGTTTTTTATCCGCACTCACAGTAAATGAAGAGAAGCTAAGATCTCTCAATTATCAACTACCCGCAAGCAATGAAAATGTAGAATTAAAAGTGAGTCCATTTACCCGTAAAGCGCCTTATCATTTCGGCTGGGACTGGGGACCAAGACTTGTGACTTCTGCAATTTGGAAAGATGTATATCTGGAATCATGGGATGAGGTAAGAATCGAGCATATCAGAATTGTGCAAAATGAAGTAAATGATAGTCTGGCCCGGCTGAAAGCCATTGTGAATATTAGTTCAGTAAATACTCAAAGCCTAAGTATTCAAATTATTGATAATGAGTATTATATTGATTTAATAAGAGGTGAAAATAAAATTGAAATAGACTTCGAAATAGCCGATCCACAACTCTGGTGGCCCAATGGCTGGGGGGAAGCTTTTCTGCACAAAATTCCTATTTCTTTAAAGGATAAATCGGACATACTGGATTCGGATACTCTGAGCATTGGCTTGCGAACTGTTGAACTCATACGTGAAAAAGACAACATAGGAGAGTCCTTCTATTTTAAAGTAAACGGCCATCCCATTTTTGCAAAAGGAGTCAATTATATCCCGCAGAGTCATTTTTTGCCATCGGTTAAGCCAGAAGATTATCGGCGTTTACTCCAACAGGTAAAAAATTCCGGAATGAATATGATTAGAGTTTGGGGTGGCGGAATCTATGAAAATGACCTCTTTTATGAGCTCTGTGATCAATATGGTATAATGGTTTGGCAGGATTTCATCTTCGCTAACACCATGTATCCGGGCGATTCGGCTTTTATCATGAATGTTAAAAATGAAATCGCCGATAATGTAATTCGACTCAGAAATCATCCGTCAATTGTGCACTGGAATGGCAATAATGAAATAGAAGTGGCCTGGAATAATTGGGGATGGCAAAAACAATATGCTTATTCAGATGCTGATTCTACTGAAATCTGGGATGATTATAAAATGCTTTTTCAAGACTCTATACCGCACTGGCTCTCACTATGGGATAACAGAAGTTATACAAGCACTTCACCATTGAGCAATTGGGGAAAAGCTGAAAATTTCAATTCAGGAAGCATGCACTATTGGGGTGTTTGGCATGGAAATGATCAGTTTGAAGACTATAAAAGCAATGTTGGCAGATTCATGAGCGAATATGGTTTTCAGTCTTTTCCCGACATCGAAACCATTGGTTTTTATGCCGATTCAAGTAATTGGGATGTCAATTCAGAGGTTATGAAGCATCATCAAAAGAGTTATGTGGGCAATGGATTGATAGAGCAACAAATTGAAAAATACTATGGTGGAAGTAAGAACTTCAAGGACTTTGTTATAAAAAGCCAAAAGACTCAGGCCAAAGCCATGCAAATGGCTATTGATGCACATAGATTGGCCAAAGGTCATTGTTGGGGGACATTATTCTGGCAATTGAACGATTGCTGGCCCGGTCCAAGTTGGAGTGCTATTGATGTATTTGGCAGAGAAAAGTCATTCTATAAAGATTTGAAAATACTTTATGCTCCGGTTGCCTTAATTCCCGAATTTGGAAATGATCGTATTCAAATTACTTTGATAAATGATCAGTTAAAAGATTTTCAAGGAAATGCCCGATTGATATTTCATAATGCCGATACTTTTGAATTCCCCGTTTCTTGCGACGCCAATGGAATTAAAAAAGTCTATAATGAGGCTTTAAGGAAATATACGCAGCATATTAAGCTTCAGATAATTGTGGATGAAAAATGCAATTTTGAAAGAGTTATTGACCTTTCTATTTGAAATTTCTATATGTAAAATATCATAAAATCCTTTTATTTATTCCGTGAAACCCTTTCTCATACTTCAACTTCGCTCCATGGATGGGCCTGCAGATGGTGAATTTGCTGATTTTCTCAAATATGGGGGCCTGAAAGAATCTGAAGTTCGTCGCATTCGAATCGAAAAGGAAAGCATTGCAAATATTAATCCCTCAGATTATTCAGCCATAATTCTTGGGGGCGGACCGAGCAATATCAGTGATGATGAGAATCTCAAGCCCGATTATCAAAAACGTTTTGAAAATGAGCTGAAAGCCATTTATCCTCAAATATTTGAAAATGATATACCATTTATGGGTTCATGTTATGGTTTTGGCTCTATAGCCGCTTTTGCGGGTGCCACCATTTCCAAAGAAAAGTATTCGGAGGAAGTGGGTTTTATTGAGGTTAATTTTACCGAACAAAGCAAATCAGACTCATTATTAAAAGATCTTCCGAAATCATTTACCGCATTTTGCGGTCATAAAGAAGCTTGCCAAAATGTGCCCAATGGCGCTGTGTTATTGGCATCTTCAGAGACTTGTCCTGTACAAATGATTCGGTTTGGACAGAATATTTACGCCACACAATTTCATTGCGAACTCGATGCAGAGGGAATTGCCACTAGAATTCGATACTATAAAAATCACGGTTATTTCGAACCACATGCAGCGGATGAGTTAATTAAAAAAACGAAAAATGTAATCACAGCAGAAGCTCAGCTGATTCTAAGACGTTTTGTTGAGCGTTACAGAGATTGAACTTTGTGCATTTGAAAATGGCTCTAAAAGCATTTAGCTTTGAAGAATACGCATTATTTACAGCATTTATTTATTATGGAAAAATTATTATCAAAACTAAAAACACTGGGTATTTCAACTTTAGCCTTATCGCTTTTTTTTGCATTTGCCTTGAGCGCATGCTCACCAACAGAAAAGTCTGATGGCGATGCAGATGCTACAGAAGAAACAATGGAAGCAGAAGAAGCGCATGATCACGCTGAAGGTGAAGGTCATGAGCATCCTGCAGGGGAACATCCAAGCGCTGATACTGAAGAAGCAGAATCAGACAGCACCGCTGCTGAAGGAGAACATCCTGCAGGTGATGAGCATCCAAGTGGTGACTAGGTATCAGTAAGAAGCTCCCTCTGAAACGTAAATGTCGTTTTAACAGGGAGCTTTTTTCCATTTAATTCAAATACCGGATAAGCCAGAAAATTAATCGATCCCGAAGCAGGAGAGGGCACCGGAAGAATATCTCTACCACGACTCAATTCTATTCTATTGGCAGGATGATGTCCGAAATAATAGGTCGCTAAAGCAGTGTACTTATTGGCTTCACTAATATCCACAGGCCACCATTTTCCCTCCGCATAAAATTCCGCCCAGCAATGATATCCATTCAATCCGCCTTCATTTCGCTCAGAAGGAATAGCAGCTCCAACTGCAAAACGCGCAGGAATACCCGCAGATCGTGTCAGTGAAATAAAGAAAGAATGGAATTCAGTGCAATTGCCCGATTTTGAATCGCAGGCATAGTTCGCATCACCGGTGCCATAGGTACCTTGCTTGGCATAACGCATATTGTCAATGATATAATCGTAAAGTGCTCTTGCTTTAGTTAAGGGACTATCAGCTTGTCGCTCCCGAATGGCTTCTTCAGCAATAAGACTAAATCGATCACCCACAGGGATTAAAGCCGTAGAACTCATAAACAAATCCGGGTTAAACATGTCCTTTTCCTTATAAGCAGCTTTCTCCTTTCGGATGACGTTGTATTGGATCAGTATCTTTTGATTGCTGTGTTCGGGTTTTAGATTGGTGAATAAGATTTGGTTTCCATAAGTCGCATCCTTTATAATCTCGTATTCTGCCGGAATATCGATATTGAGAATTTTTACAGTTTGAAACTCATCGGTAGATGCCACCGGGATCCACATTTGTGCATTTTCAGCCATTTTAGGCAAGGTCACTTCATAGTTAAACACAAAATGATCTTCACCCTCAATAACACCCAATAATTCATTAGAGGCCCCTTTAACGGGCTGGGTGTACCAGGTTTTATCTTTGGCTTGTTTCCAGGTATAAAATGGTTTCCCATTGAGTTTATGCACATCTGTTTTAGTGATTTCCATATTTTCAGCATCGCCATCCAAAAAGAAATCCACATCGTACACATCTCCATCTGTTGTTGCCAGATCTACACAGGCAAAAAACCTATTAGGACCCAATACAGATAAATATTCAGTATGCACTCTAACCAAATTGAGTTTGAGATCCACAGAGTCATTATGATAGGTGAAATAACCATCACCTTCTTTGACTCTTTCGGCGATATTAGCGCGAATGCCCGCCTCAACATCCTCTACCGTTGCTTTTTTTACCTCCGCAGCGTTTTCCCGCTTTTCTGATTCACAGGAAGAAGAAAAGATTATCAAAAAACAGTACGAAATAATGAATACGAAATTAGAGAGACCAATTTTGGATTTACTTTTTTTCATTTTACTATGAGATTTGCAAAACAAAGTATGAATTTAAATTAACAAACAGGCATAGCAAATTTTGAACTTTACATTTTCAATTTTCAGTGTAGTCTCTTCCTCGAAGCAATTATTGTTCGGGACACAGTCGCTTTGACTCAGAGAAAGAAACTTCTTAGCTGGTGCAGAAAAAAGTGAGCCTATTTTCTATTTATAAGGCTGTCAATCGTCCATCGTCATTTCTAAACTCTAAACCCCGCTATTTAGCGGGGTAAACTTTCCACTTTTCAAATCGAATTAGTATTTATCCCCAAAAATTCGCAATTCGCAATTCGTATTACGTAATTTTGTCGAATGTTGTCAAACAACGATATCCTCAAAAAACTGCGCGTAGCACATAAGTTGCGCGACGAGAACATCATCGAGATTCTGAAACTGGTAGATTTTGAAATAAGCAAGGGCGCATTGGGCGATATGTTTCGCGATGAGAAACACCCCAATTTCGTACAAGCCGGCGATCAGATACTGCGTAAATTTCTCGATGGACTCATTATTCACTTGCGTGGAGAAAGACCACGAAAAGAATCACAAGGAAGCAAGCCGGACGGAGCACCTGTTAAGAAGATTGCTTTGGACAAATACCGTAAAAAGAGATAGCGCATGTTTGAAAACGCAGGTTTCCCTAAATCTCTGGATGAGGATACAGTTCAGGAATGGCTTGAAAAGGGTAGAGAGAGTAAGATTTACTATAAATTTCTATTGATCATCTGGAATGAATTCGCCGCCGATTATCAGGCCCTGTACCTTGAGGATCGCGATAAATTAAAAGAATACCAAAGACTCGACACTTCCAACGCCGCCGAAACGCTTATTGCAGTTTATGATGTCTTTTCGGAGTCAAGAATCCCGTTGAAATAAAGAGTAAACCGTCCAACAGTAATCGTTTTACACTGACAACCGAAGGTTCGTCACGAATCCATCATCCAACGTCTATCGTCCAAAAGTCCATCGTCACGTGTTACACTGACAGCCGTAGGCTCGTCATGTGTACACTGACAACCGAAGGTTCGTCACGTATGAATCTTGAATCTACAGTCACAACCGCAGGCTCCTTATTTGTATTTAGTATTTAGTAATTCGTATTTCGTAATTCGTATTTAAGTTATGACAGAATCCCTCAATCTTTTCCATATTCCATTTCCCGAGCTTTTTGAAAAGATCAAATCGGATTTCAATCACTATTCATACGATTTCGCCAAACACATCATCGAAATCAAACACACAGAAGGAGAGAAGCTGGGCTTTTTACGTCTGCCACTGCATTTATCCATCGATGCCGACCTGAATATTCAGGAAACTGAAAATGAGGTATTATATCTGAGCATAGAATCCGGCAACGCCGCTATTATTCTTATGCATGGAAAGAAGCAAGTTTATCATACCACCTTCGGTGCCTATATGACCCGCAAGAAACAAGGTTTCAGTCAGATCAAGTATTTAAAGAAAAAGGGAAAGTCGAGAGCAGGTTCCAGAGTGCGCTTAGCCGCCGGCATAGAATTCTTTGAAAAAATCAATGAAAAAACAACAGAACTATCTGACAATTATAACATTAAACGTATTGCCTTAAACTGTTCTACAACCTTGATTCCCTTTCTGTTTCAGTCGAAAATTCCACCACCATTCAATAAAAAAGATTCCAGACTGTACAAAATCCCATTGCACATTCCACAATCCAATTTCACCAATCTGGAAGCCGCCATTAAAAAACTCCTGGCGCCCACACTTTTCTATGTTTCGAAATTTGAAGAAGAACTCGCGAAGAGTTTTGAAATAAAGAATAGTTATCTACCGGGGCAGAAACAATAAACAATACGAAGAAAAAGTCCGAGGGAACAAGTCCGTATTGATAACTAAAGGAACGAACAATCAATTAAGCTTACAAATAAAGAAGAGATATCCGCAAAAGAAATAATATTCCCAAAAAAAACTGCTATTCCCGGCCTTGAGCCGGGATCCCCTCCAATTTTAGAGCGACAAACTAGTTTCTATTAGAAATTGCAAATTATCAAACTCCTGTTCTGTCAATTTAAAAGACCATCTCCAAAAGAACTAATATCCCCGCTGGGACAGCCGCAGGCTCGTCATGTGGAATACTGACAGCCGCAGGCTCGTCATGTGCTAAATTTATCTGCTGAAGCTTGCTTGTTCACCGGAGCTTCAGTGAAGGTGGAAGCGAAGGCAGACCCTTTACTATTTGGTCGCTCTTAAAATTCAGGAGATCCCGAAGTTCCCGTTAACCATCGGGATCCGGGGATAGTAGTACATATGGGATAGCTCCTGTATTGTAGCAGCGTAAACGATTCAACGATTCAACGTCTAAACTATTTACACTGACAGCCGCAGGCTCGTCTTGTGTACACTGACAACCGTAGGCTCGTCATGTGGAATACTGACAACCGAAGGTTCGTCAGGTGTCCATCGTCCATTGTCTGAGGTCCAATCGTCATCTTTGCATTTTATATTTCGCATTAAGTAATTAGTTTTTCCAATTCAGCATTTCTCTTTTACTCACATCTTGATATTTAATTATTTCTATCCTATATTTAATCTTCCTTCCAAATCATACAAATTTTAGTCTATTAAGTAGTAGACGAATGTTTAACTAAAGTCCTTTTGAAAGAAATTTCAATTGGACTGCATGAATACAATTGTATGACATATAAAAACGCCTTTGAGGCTACAACAAACAAAAACCTCCTTGGGAAAAATGCGCTTTCGCATAAGCTGGCAAGAATGCATAAGCAGGAGGAGTTCCGCAAAAAACATATCAGTCATTTTAATTCATTGACCGAGCGCGAACTGGAAATTCTCAATCTCATCATCCGTGATTTCAATAATCCCGGGATTGCTGAGAAATTATTTATCAGCAGAAATACCGTTGAGCAGCATCGCAAAAACATCAATCGAAAGCTGAAAATCAATGGTTCATTTCATCTTTTTCAATATGCACTGGCATTTGATTTGATTTAAAAACAGGATTATGAATCATAAAATCTACAATTGCCATAGCCATATTTTTACCATCAAACATGTTCCGGATAAATTTCTGCCACCAATCCTTAAGCGAATCGCCAAGGGTATCGTCTCGCAAGGCTTCGTGCGCTTTCTAAAAAAGATCGGAATGCGCGATTCCTCAGAGCTTCTCCGACGCTATTATTTCTTTATGAAAATCGGAGAAAAGGGCAGCCAGGAAAATATCTTTAATCATCTGCACGGTTTTTATCCTCAGGAAACAGCTTTTGTGGCGCTATCCATGGATATGGAATTTATGGGCGCCGGAAAAGTACCGGATAGCTTTGATGCTCAAATACTGGGACTTGAACTTCTAAAAAAAGAGAATCCACTAAATATTTATCCTTTTGTATTTGCACATCCAGAGAGAAAAGATATTTATGATATTGTAAGGCGATGTATTGAAGAACGTGGGTTTTCAGGCATTAAAATCTACCCGGCTTTGGGTTATTTTCCGCATGATCCCAGAATGGAGAAGGTATATGAATATGCGGAACAACACCAAATACCTATTATGACCCATTGCACACGCGGAGGTGTGTTTTACAAGGGTAAATTAACAACGGAAAGAAGAACCGAGCCCAGAACAGGTGAGGTATTTAAAAAACAGAAAAATTCCTTATTTACCGATGTGTATTCTAATCCCGACCGCTACGATCAATTATTAAAAGATTTCCCAAAACTAAAACTCTGCTTTGCCCATTGGGGAGGTGCCAATGAATGGGATAAGTTTCTGCTGAACTCCTGGCATGATGAGGCCAAAGACAGCTGGTTTTACAAGATCATCGGGAAGATACAAGCTTATGAAAATGTATATACCGATCTGAGTTATACATTGGCGGATGCCAAATATTTTGCAGCACTTAAGTCTTTTTTATTGTCTAATGATGCCCTTCGAGAAAAAGTACTATTCGGCACCGACTATTATATGACCGAACAGGAAATCTCCGAGCGTTCCTTTGGTATGAATCTGAGAGGTTTTATCGGCGAAGATTTATGGAAGAATATCTCACATGATAATCCTAAAAAATACCTCAATATTCAATAGAACGCATGTCACTAATGGAGAATTTTAAGGTGCGAAATTCTTAATTTCTATTCCTCCATCACCCATGGCCCAAAAGTCCAAGGTCCAAAAGTCTATGGTCCAAAAGTCCATCGTCCAAAAGTATATGGTCCATTGTCGACTTTCCATTCTCAATTTAAAAATACCCAAGCTTGGGGATTTCATTGTAGCCTGACTCAATTGGTTTTAATTTGTCAGATAATTTAAGACTGAAGTGAAGATTCTATTTTTGTTTGGGATTGCCGACCATAAATACCATCAACACCAATTCTATTATCTGCCTGAAATATTTGTAATGCTTTTAGTGTTTTACTTCCGAAATCTCCATCTGCGTCGCCACAATTATATCCCAAATGATTTAAGATCAATTGCAATTTTTCAACCTCAACTCCTTTGGATCCTTTTTTAAGGACTGGTCTGGGAATGCTAAGATTTTTTTCTTCATGAAGCACTCTAAATTGTAGTACTTTTTTCGCATCATAAGACTGTATAGAAACTGCATTACCCTGGTTACCTCCAAGACAAAAAACTAGCTTTCGATCATTTGAAAACCCAAGGAAAAACCCCACATGTCCTTTCCATGAAGTAGGACTTTCCCTCCAAAAAACTACAATATCACCTGGTTGGGGATTGTCAGTTCTTTTGCCTACACTATTCCAGGATCTTGCTGACGCACTATCGGTTTTTTTTAAACCAAGTTTGAATGCTATCCAATTGACAAATATGCTACACCATGGAGTTTCATCATCGTTTATATTCGGAATTCCAGATTCCCGTGCATATTGAACGATCCGATCCTCATGTGTACCACCAGGTATTTCTTTAACTCCGAGTTCTTCAAAGGCTAGTTTTAGAATTTTAGACATATTTATTCCCAAAATTCACTAGAAAAGATAAACGGTTGGTCTCCGGCTAAGGAAATAGCAAGGGAAACAGTTACTGCTGCAAAGGCTGCAATTGGAAGCGTTAAAGGTAATACACCTAATACAAAGGCAAAGGAAAATGCTCCCACAAAAGCTCCAATTTGAGCTCCTCTGGAAAATCCTTGCCAAAAATCAGAACCTCCAAACTTACCCTCATCAGCAATAAACCCACCAATCAGACCTCCAATCAGGGCACCTCCTAGTGCAACCAAACCAATAACTGCACCAAAAATTAAAGCTAACCCACCCCCGATTGCGGCATTAATACCGATAGAAATTCCCATTGAGGCAGTCGCTCCCCAAATGGAAACTGAAATTAACGTCGGAAGTAGTAATGCGCCCAAAATGGCTCCAATACCCGCCAAAATCAATAGTCCAAGACCCAGATATAAAAGAAAATCTCCAAAATCAAAGTCTCTTCCATCAGGGTCAAAATACCTCAAAGGGTTGTTGTTGGAGTATGCATACTTCAACAGGATAGTTCGTGGGTTGTGCAGCTTTCCTGCGTCAGGGTCCAATTGGAAGAATCTTCCTGAATATGGATCATAATGCCTTGCTCTTAAATAATAGGCTTCTATTTCACGATCGAACTCTCTTGCTAGATAAAGGAAGTCATTATCGACCGATGAATTTTCATAAACAAGTTCACCAAATGGGCCATATGTATAGCGGGCAACTCTATTGCCCTGATCATCAAGAATGGCGTCAACTGTATTGAATTTACTCTTTACAAAGTAATAAGCCTTGGTTCCTTGTACGAAACCAAGTGTATGATCCAAAAAGTTGAGGGAGACCATAGTTTTCCTTTCAGCAAAGTTCTCATCGAGATCCGCCAGGACATTTCTCCGATCATAGGTATACCAGCTCTTTTTATTTTTTGAGGAATCCTTTGGATACGTAACCTCTTTTCCCACCCTTCTGCCAATACCATCATAAGTGTATATGGCTTCCATTTCCAATTCTCCTGACGAGGATTTGCGAATTGCATTGGTCATCTGATCAAATGGGTTGTAGGAAAACTCCTGTGTGGATAAATCTGATTTGGAAATCTTCTTTTTAATGTTCCCGTTTAAATCATATTCGTATTTGAAATTTTCATCTTCCAGCAATTGGAAACCTTCTGCATCATAAATCAGTGAAAAATTATTTTCCTTGATGCGATTTCCCACCCCATCATATTGAAAGGATTTGTTGTATTGCGCCCCATCAGAATGCCCTGAAAGGTCAGCGCTGGTAAGTTCACCCTGTGCGTTGTAACCCATGACCCAGCTTTCGAGACCGTTTATGTTCTTTCCAGTACTATTTCCATGGGAATCGTAATTGAAACCAATATCCAACACGCTGGTACTTCCTTTTTTGGTCACCGTCGTAGTCTCACCTTCGCCTGCAAGTCCCTTTTCGATTGTAAACTTTGGATTTTTCAGTTTGCTAGGAAGTTTTCGGTTACTGCCTTCTACTGATAGCTTAAAATTCTCACATAGGACTTCACTTAAGAGTCCGAAATTATCATATCCATATTGAATTTCTCTATGGGATGTTTTGACTGAAATACCGGCTCCTGATTTGTCATATTTGAATTTTACTCGTTCGGTATGGTTTCCTGGAAAATGAAATGTCTCCTCATGCAATTGACCTGTGAGCAGGTATTCTCTTTCAATTTTTATATCACCAATTTCAGAGCTGATAAGTTTATCATTTAAATCAAAGAGCTGATTAATTTCGAAACCGGGACTCGAAATTTTTGAAGCATTGCCCTGTTCATCGTATTCAAATTGTATTTCCGTCAGGTCAGGTTTGGTGAGTTTTTTGAGTTCTCCTTTAGCATTGTATTCGTATTTCCAGCTATTTCCTTTTGGATCCTTTTTTTCAATCAACCGGTCCTGGACATCGTAGGAAAATAAATTCGATTGTCCATTGGGTTGCTTAATCTCTATTAAACGTTTATAGTTGTCATAGATATATGATGTTTTGTTTCCATTATCCTGAACCTCAGTAGGGCAATTGAAATTATCGTATAAAAAACCCCTTTCCAGAGCACCAACAGTTCTTTTTAAGACATTGCCTGCGAGATCATTATTATAGGTTTCAATATGCTTGTCTCTTGAAAGCTTTGATACATTCCCATTTGCATCATACTCCAAAAGCGTGTTTGGTCCTGAATTTGGAAGTATCTCCGTAAGCTGACCATTAGGATTGTATTTTCTTTCATCTATGACAGCTTTAACTGGTATTTTATTATTCTCAGAATCTAATACAAAATCCCCATTTGCATCTTTTTTGTAATAAAACACCTCTCGTTTCTTGAGTAGAAATCCTTCGTATTCAAAGGTGTTGTACCTTCCTTCGGAATCTTTGTGTTGTATTAACTTGTCCTCCTCATATTCAAAATACTCTGATACACCTTTTTTTATATCTTTCCTTTGGATCATGTTTCCATCCTCATCATAGGTCATCTCAAGCTCTTGGTCAGGTGTCTTAATGCTGATGGGTTGCTGATTTCTATTGTATTCGGTATTTGTAATATTCCCTTTATTGTCTTTTACATTTTTTATGTAGCCGTTTTCTGAGGATTCATAAGAAACTTCAAATCCATTGGCCATTATTTTTGTAGAAGGCTCAGTAATAGAAGTCCCTTCACCCGGGATTTCATTTCCATTTTCTTCCGGTCTAATAATTTCTAAAATCTGGCCTTCTTTTTCAACTCTTTTGAGAAGACTTGAATCGGTGTATGAGTAATTGGTAATCCTTGACATACTTTATTTTTATAATTCTTCTTTTGAAATGATTTTTCCTGTTGCATCGTAGGAAAACTTATGTATTCGGTTATCAGGAAACACTACCTCTTCGAGATTTCCATTCACAACTTTAAATTGGGTTTTTCTTCCTGCATGGTCCTCTATCTGAGAAATTTTATCATTGCCGTCATAACTGAGTTTGACAAATTGGCCTAGGGCAAAATCAATTTGCGTAAGATTGCCAGAAGGAGAATAAGTAAAGTTTGTTTCATTATCCGACTGGTCAGTGAATTTGGTTTGAATCCCATTTTCATTAAAAAATGCTTTCGAACCATTTTTAAATCTTTGAACCCAGGTTCCATCTTTCTTTCTCCTTAACCGTGAATTAAAATAGCCTACAGGACCCCGCATTTTGACTGCTCCACCCTCTAAAAGCGATTGTGTTATTTGGAGTAGAGCCCCATCATTCAGGATCAACAGATTCCCGAGGTTGGAAAAAACAAAATGGCCATCTTCAAGCAAAGAGGAATCCAAAGGATCCTCTTCATCTGCAGGAGCCGTGCTTCCACCACCTGCATGTTCGTGAACAAGTCCGAATCCATCGATTTCCAAAATTCTGCTTCTGGTGGAATCGTTCTGGTAGATGTATACAGTTCCGTTGGGTGAGCAATTCACCTGATGTCCATCTTCTAATTTGAAAAGCTGCCCATTTATTCCTCTTGTCGTGCTTCCTGTGGGATTGCCGGCAATATGGGAAATGTTCCCTGTGGAGTCGATTTTCGTAACCACCTGGGTTGTTTCGGATCCGCTGGTCTGATCAAAGAGGCAATAAATATTACCAACTGTATCTACCGAAACCGATTTTGGCCCCGACATTCCGTTGGCATTAGCACTGTTTATTGTTGGATCATAATCAAGGGAACCATTCCCTGCGATAGTTTCCAAACAACCTTGTTGGTTTATCCGCCTTATCCTATTATTGCCCTTTTCGGCAAATACCAGGCAGCCATCCTTATCAAATGCCATTGAGGAGGGTGAATAAATCGTGGATTGCATTGCCAGAGAACCATCAGGAGAAAATGTTGTGTTAGCAGAAAACTTTGTTTCAATATCTTTTTCTCTTGTATGCTCCCGACTCCTTCCTGATTGTGAAGTTTTTGTGGAAAATGCCGGTTCAATTCTTAATTCATCAATTTTGCCACAAATAACCTCCCAATTGCTGTAATTATCGGTTTTTGACAGTTTATAGATCCGGTGAGTTCCTATGTCTGAAACGTAAAGGTTTTCCTCATCGTCGGCAACAATCGAAGATAGTTTTGGCCTCAGGTCTTCATTTAGCTTCGGTTTAGTCTTGGGGTAATTCTTGAATGGACCCCAGGGTTTTGAAATAGGCCAATCGGATACGACTCTATCATAAAGCTTGAACCTTCCGCCAATAACTCTATGGTAACACCATTTAATCCCCGACCATGATATTCCGCATGGATAAGGAATGGAAATATAGAAGTTCGCATAAACTGGAATAAAATTGTCTACCCTTGTTCGTTCCTGAATTTCCTTAATTTCTTCGGTCGTATCATATATAGGTTGGGGAGCATTTGAAATTGTAGAGATCTCTGTTTTGGATTCAATATCAAAAAGGCTTATTCCATCCTCTTTCAGAAAGGCAATTTGCTTTTCCCCTGGAAGAAGGCAAAATTTCTTCGCATCATTTTGAAGGTTAACAGAGAAGGTGTTTTTTGCCGAAAAACAAATAACATTTTCTCCATTTATTAATAATGCTTTTGAGTGATCAACGGGCACGAGTTCTGAAAAATTGGCAAAATTCCAGCCTCTGCCGAATGCACTGTTGATTTGATTATTGATTATTACACTTCCGGCATTTCCTCGATTCATTAATTCCGTTGAATCAATGGGTTTAGCCACAAGTTGAGATTCCATTGCTGCCCCGGTATTAATTTTTGCTTCGATATCCAAGAAATATTGAAGTTGATCTTGAAGTGAAGCCTTGGTGCCTGGATCTGTTGTTTGATCGAGAGCTTTTTTGATATTTTCTATCAATCCAGGATCTACATAAAGGGATTTTGCTATTGAAGAAAACTTTTGGACACTGTATCCTTCATAATTAACCCCATAGCGTGCGAGAAAGGAATAGACTCCACTAGGGAGCTCTACTTTTGGAGTGAATGAGGCATTTAATGCCAGGTTTTCCGGTAGCTCATACGAGTCTATGTTTTTTCCGTTTAAATCATAATTAACCGGTTTTCCAAGAATGGTAAATTCTTCACTTTCTTCATCCCCCATAAAGAATTTGGTGGTTATGGATTTGGGCCATAAATGCCTTTCAATAATGGGCGTTACCTCCCATTGAATTTCATACAGGGTAATTACATTGGTTCGAATTCCATAAAACCCTGATAGCTCCCTTATTCCCTCGCTTTCACTAATTGCAGATATGGGATCATCCTCAAGACCAAAGTATTGGGTTATGGATTTATCAGGTTTTCCCATATCCCCAGGCGAAATGAATTGGAGATTATTGGCATAAATATCTATGACGGCCTTTTTCCCCTTTTGAGTTTGAGTGGTCAGCTCGGTATCGAACTTTTTAAACGACTTTACTCGTTTTAGCCCCCTGAAAATAGCAGTTACGTTTACTTTTTGCTCAGCAGTCTTGCTATTGTATACCAAGCCAGGAGAAAAGTCCTGATTCAATACCTTGAACGAAGGCATATCAATATTGAGGCTTAGACCTTTATTCAAGGCACTGACACCCTGGACGTGTTTGTCTTCCTGTAGTACCTCTATTTGGGGTTCATAAATGGAAAGTGATTTTTCCGAGAAGCTCCGGATTCCATGACCTGGTAGCGTGACTATATTCTCACCATCGGGAGATACCTGAGCCATGGCAGCGATTTTGTATCTTCCGGTTAAGTGGTCAAAAGAATAAAGAGGGAGTATGGTTTCCGGGTCAACCTTTTGATCATTTTTTATGGAAAGTTTTGCACCTTCTGCTGTATTTATTTTTAAGCCACTTGGTTCAAGTGAAAGCACATAATTTCCTGAAGAAAACCCAGGGGCCTTGTATGGAAAATCTTCAGAATCCAGTAATCTGATTGCCACCTTATCGATACCAGGCTCAGGAAATTCCACCAGATTTTTAGGAGGCATGGTGAGTTCAATTTCACCTGTCGAATTTGTTAAGGTAGTGTACTTTCCATTTTGAAGTTTAACCCCATTTTGCTCAACTGTGGAATCAAGTAGAACCAGAGTTTCCACGTCATAGGCATGTCCAAATTGAAGGTTCTTTTTGAAATTTAATTTTTGGAATTTATCAGGATGGTTGTCAGGAGGCTTTACTCTGATTAGGTTTACTCCGCTTTTAAGAGGTTTGCTAAAAAGACAAAAGCGACCTTTTTCATCAGTCAGGCACCAGCTATTTGTTTGTTTAATATAAATCCTTCCTGAAACCAGCGGGGTGCCATCTTCTTTCAAAAGCTTTCCATGAATCGCTGTTGAACTATCTCCAACCTTAAAAACGAAAACTGAATTTGTAATGATAAAATTGCCTGCCCTGTCTTTGATTTCAGCTTTTATCTCATTCGATCCATCCAGAAGACTTATTTTTGCCGAAAAGGAATAATCTGATTTTATATTGGCCTTTTTTCCATTTATGGTGACCTCAAACGAATCATATGGGTCATTTTGACTCGATATAATACCCTTAATGCTTACTGATTTACTTGAGGTGGAAGTAATATGGAGATCTTCTAAAAGGTATCCATCAGGGGGAGTGGTGTCGTAAAAGAAATTGGAAGAAAAACTTCCTTTGTTTCCAACCTTGTCCCTTACAAGAACATCAACCTTATGTTCTTTCTCCGCCAGGCCGGTTAAGCCAATTGAGAAACCTGTATCAGATATTTTGCAAGAAGAGGTAATGTCGGCATTATTTAGTTTTACAGAAATTGATCCAGAATCGATGCCAGCCAGATTGTCCGCAAACTTTCCGAATAAGCTGATTTCACTTTGGTTTAAGAATGCGCCAGGTTTTGGAAAAAAATCTTCAAGTGTAGGCTGATCTCCGTCTGCCTGAAACCAAATCGTTTTGGAATCTTTGTTTCCTACCTCATCTTCAAAATTCACTTTTAAAATATGTGGTCCGGTGCTAAGTTTTCGGGAAAGCCTGCATTCTGCTTTGTTTTTTGAGAGGGCCACGTCCTGAGAAATATCCTCTCCATCAAGAAGAAATTGAACATTTTTCACCCCACTACCTTCTACAGAAGTACATTGACCTGCAAGTACTTTTCGGGTTACTCCCAAATCCAATGAATTGTGCAGGAAGCTGATTTTCCTTTGAAATTCTTCTGCCTGTTGATATGAGATCTTCCCAACCTCAGATATACTTTTCACTGACATTTCAGCAATTTCATATACAGTTTTATGAAGTAATTTCTTATAAATAGAGGCATCTATTTCGATATCTGTGACTAACCTGGCCCTTGAGATTCTTCGCATCAAAGGAACCCTTTTGACTCCATCAATTTTTGTGGTATTTGGATCCAATAATAGAAGCTGATAAATCTTAAAAATACCGGCATCATGGAGGGGTTTTAAATTTCTTCCACCAATTCCCAACATTTGTTTTATAGGCCTTCTTGCAATTGCTGGAAGCTGGTCATCATTGAAGAATATCTCAAATAATGGATCCTCAGCATTGATGACCTCATTCTGTTTCGGTGAGGTAGCAGTAATTATTGGAGGGATGGTATCAAGAAATAAATCGAAGCTATTTAAACCGGAATTATTTCCCACCTTATCCGAGATTGAAACTTCAATTGTATGTTTTCCTTCCCAAAGATCGGCATCAAATTTAAATCCAATCTGTTTTTTATTTTCACCATTGATATCAAAAACCGTGACGTTAAAATCAACCTCAACTGAATTAAGCAAAACTTTAAATGAATCCTCATCAATTCCTGAGTTTGTATCATTGACTATCAGTTCGAATTCAGGGTTTTTTTTGTTAGTGTAAATCTCAGGTTCCAAGTTATCAAAAACAGGTGCTTCCGTGTCCAATGAAATCTTCTCTACTACTTCTACAACGCTATCCGGGAAGCTCTCAAAAGTTATTTCGGTTTTGATTTCATTGATGCCTTCAATGAGTTTTTTAGAAACATTAATTCTTGCCCTCCTTTGATCAAAATTGGTTTTTGAAGTTGTTTCTTCCCCGTTAATGAAAGTCTTGATATCCATCTTGGAAGGTATACTCTTGCTAGTGAATTGATATTTTATGGCGTCATCTGTAGTAGTTCCCTTGACAACCAGATATGGGAGAATATCAAATTCAATTATTGGCAGGTAAAGATTGGTGACTTTAGGGGAAAGTTTTTCAATGATTACACGTGGTTCGAATTTGTCCTTGTTGGAAAGCTTAATTCCTCTGACATTAATTTTAAATTTCTTAGAGATCTCAAGAGGATCTACCTGTAAGGCAGGATCATAGGCTTCTGCAACTATAGAGATTTCACCTGATTCAAATCCCTCGAAATTAAGTTCAACATCAAAGATACCTGGTGAAATTCCAGCTTCACTCCAAATTGAACCCAAGCTTTTATTGTCTGATTTAAAGGATATTGCCTTAGGCAATGAAGTGATGGGGTTTATGTCCAATGATATGGTCGCTTTATTGTCCTGAACGATTAGTGGATCGGTACCTATTTGAGGAGTAATTTTCATATCCAAGTATATTTAAAACGGTTTATTTGCATTTTGAGGAAGAGAAATAAAAGGGCTTGTGTAACAGATGAATTTGTGAAATTGACTTCGGAATTAGGGTAAAATAGGGTAGCTGTGTTATATATCCTCTAATAATTTGGGTAATAAAATCAACACATTGGGCAATACCCGGAATTGGGCAAATGTCTTTTAAAAAGCGGAAATCACTTTTGCTCTTTTGGCTTGATGAAATTGAAACTAATTTCTTGAAACAAACTCTTGAGCATTGGAAATTCCTACTGCATAAGCATGTATAGATGCTTTTGGTAATTGATATTCGAAAGCGCGCAGATCGATATAGAGGATTTAATAGAACTTTAACCTTATCACCCTTAATTGAATTACCTTCCTTTGATAATTCAAGGGATGAAATCTGAGTGATTGTTTGTGCCAGTTTATCCAAAAAAACAGAATTAAGTTTTAAAGCTTTAAAACATATAGTTCACAGTCAATCCCCAAGCTTGGGTATATTTGAACTCCTTCGTCTAAAAGTTTAATTTCTAAATTGACATTCACCAGAGCAGATAAATTGAATTGCGATTAGTTTGAAACCCCTGATTTCACTTGATAATAATTTTCAGTACCAGATTCTGAAAGCTAACCAGTGAGTCTGCGAATATTTATTTGTCAATTCTCAAGAATCGGGAGAAAAATATTGAAGAGCAATCCAATTTACAATTGCTAAAAAACTCATAATCAATAGGCCCTAAGTTTTACAATAATGGTTCTCTGTATTGTACATTTCATTTAGGTCTACATCGTTTGATTAATCCTCATTTAGCCTTATCCGATATTAAATACGGAATACTATTGGATCAATATCACAATGGAAATGAGCTTACTGAGGCCAGACAACAGGTAAAGAAATATAATAGGGAGTTTAATAAAATCCATTCTATAGAAATTTTCAATGCGGAGTCAATTACCTCGGTAAATCGTTTAGTAAATTGGGTTAAAAAAAATGGAACACTCGTTTTTTACCCCGATCGCAATACGGGTATGGGGGGTGTATCAAAACAGGATAATAGCTATTACAGTATTTCATTTTTTGATAGACCCATAAGAATTAGAAGAGGTATTTATGAATTTGCCTGTAAACAAGAAAAAACAATTTTTCCAATCCTTTTCAAAAAAAAGGTTTAAAAAAGCAAGAATTGGAGATTAATATCACGGATCCAATTATTGCAAAAACCGATAATGGTCAAAAGATCGCACAGTCACTTTTTACAATGCTAGAAAAGGAGCTCAGAAAAAATCCATTTGAATGGGACGGGTGGCTATACTTTAACAACTTTATAGACCGGGAATATTTTAAAACTTATAAAAATAGTTTTGGCCAAAGTAGTCCAATTGAGAACCCTCAGCGATACGCTTTGCTCAAAGATAAAGGATATTATTTGTTTGATTTATTAAGCTTTGCTTTAACAAAATTATCATCTAAAGAATATATTGAATTGAAACGAATTCTCAACTAGAGTATCAGACTGTTTTTTGGATTTTTTTAAATTGAAATAATTCAGGTTCAAGTCACCTTTGAGGTTAACTTTTCAATCTATAAAAATACCCAAGCTTGGGGATTGCAAATTGGAATTGGCTCTACTAGCTTGTCTTCAAATTATTAACCTAAAATAAAGCTCCATATGAAGAGCACATTATTAATCCTTTTCATAGTATTTTCTTCAACTTCAACCTTTGCCCAAACGATATCAGAACTCACAGATAAAAGCAATAAGAACAGAAGAGATATAATCTCATTGCAATCAAGGATTAACGAACATCCATATATAATTGATTCGGCTTGGGTTTATGAATTAAATCTAATTTCAGCCAGATTGAAAAATAAGGAATTTGAAATAGAAGAAATTGATTCAACGGATTCAGCTAAAATAAAAAAATTAGTTTCTCAATTAGATACAATTAGACTTGATCTAAATAGTATAAATTCTGCTTTTAATGAATCATTCTATGAAAGATGGAAAGGTGTAGGTCAAGGCCAACCTGATGACCTGGATGTTTTTATGGTGACTTTTAATTCTAGCATTGACATTCCAAATTCAAAATTCTATAAGACAGGTGAATCAATTAACAGGATGTTTGATAAATATGAGTCAAAGAGATTACCACTACGCATTTCCGCAAAAGGTAAACTTGAGGCCATATCATCATGCAATGACATATCAAACATCGGTATTTGCATTCCAATTTCAAAGTTTAATCAAATTGAAATACAATCTGCATTGAGAGTAGTAAATGGTGAAAATATTGAAAAATTAATCGAAAACTTAGATGATATTGTGAATGATAAAAATGAATCTGAGGGTTTAGTTTTTATTCGATTATTTGACTTATTTGAAAAGGCCTACCACGTTGAAAAAAAAGAAAGTGTAACAGAGGAATGCTGTCCTGAAGAAGAAAAAGATTGGAGAGACTTGTTGTTGTTTAAGTTATGTAATGTACTTCAATCAGAAGAAGGTATTTCAATTACAATAAAAGGTCCTGAAGTCCAAGATCAACTTTTTCTACGCTCCTTCGGCTTAGGAAGTGATGAGTTCTCGAACGGAAGTAAAGCTTCTAAAATTGAACCGAGACAGTATGTGACAATTTACGAGAAAGATGAAAAAGGTTCAGATGTTAAACCAATATGGTGGCTTCTAAAAAAACCTGATGAATTGACACGCATAAAATACCCGGAATTATCGCATCTCAATCCAAGCTTGTTCGAAAAATTTTATCCAAATCAATCAGTTAATGTATTGGATAATAAATCCTTATTGGAAATAAGGTTTGATCAAGAAATGCTTGCTAGAAATATAAATTTCTATGGCAATATTTCATTAGCAGCAACGCTGGATAAAAGACCGATAGAAGTAAGTCCGTATTCAATGGTTGGGAAAGCTCAGAAATCATATGGTGTAAATAACACGCCAATTAAAGAGATTTCATCACATTTTTTAAACCTATTTATTGAGGCTGACAATTCACTTATTCATTATTACTCTTTAAATGGAGATCAATCACTATCAGAGGAGGGTAGAAATGATCAAATTGAAAGTTTATCTGAGGATCTTGACTATATAGAAAAAAGTTTAAGAAACAGAAAAGAAAATATTCTTGAAGATTCCTCGAGGTTGTTCATAGGTGGAAATTTTCAATCTGAATATTTTTCTTCAATTAAGGAATTTAATGACAGTTTAGTACCTAAAAATAACCCCATAATTGTGTTTAAAAGAGGTTTGCGCTCTCGAGAAGAATACGCTAAGAAATATACTTACCATGAACCATTTGAAATAGCACATTATAAATTACAGTTTACTTTGAAGGAGTTAAAAGATGCTGTTGATTCTTTAAAAAATCAAGAGAAATTTAAAACCTCATTTCAAAATGAGCTTAACTATGCAGTAGCTACTAATAACAACGATCAAAGAAGTTTATCAGGTTCGCTTCTATCTAACTTGGAACGATTAAAAAGAAAATTTAAAGATGGTGTTATAAAAACTCTATTAGAGGATATTGCAAATTCACGCGATTTGAATAAATCACGGTTAGATTCTTTTGCTCTGCAGTTAAAGAATATTTCGACCGATGCTATAAAAAAAGAAATGTCACCAGATGCCTCGCCATTCAGAACTCTTACATATTCAAATAATAACCCTTCTGCCACCTATAAAAAATTCATGAATAGCATAGACTTATGTATTCAATATATGGATTATTTTAAAAGTAGTGGCTCTGAATCCATGAATGCTTTTTTATCATTATCTGATATTACAATAATTCGTTTCGAATCTATTTATCAGATTATTAAGACTAATTATTCAAAAATCCCTAAAGAAAAAAGCATTTATGAGTTACAAAGTAATGATCAAAAAAACATTCAATATTTAGGATATATCCAATCCATTATACCAGAACTTAAGTATTTACAAGGCAGACTTTCAAAATTTATTGATTATCAAGAACCAATATTGGATAAGAATTATTTTGAAAATGACTCCCTACATGCTATTGATGATTTATTTCTATCAGATTATATTGACGAATTTTACATTTATCAATTTCCTGAAGATGAATTTAAGTATGCTGAAGAGTTAATAACTAATTATTCATTTTACCAGAAAAAATTGGCGAATGATGCAGGAAAAGAATTGTTTAGCAGAATGCTTTACGCCACAATCGATTTAGCTGGTGTCGGCGCTATAGAAAATGAAATACTTGAAGTCAAAGTAATGTGGTACAATATTGATCCCAGTACCTCTTCAGCAGAAGAGGGGATTGAATTGAGCACAGCAAAATTCCTAATTAAAAAAACAGGTTGGCATTTAGAAGCTTCTGAGTCAGTAATGTTGATTCAAAGAATTAATGAAGACCTCGTTTCGAATAATGTAAGTCCTTCTAATTTCAAACCAACAGCGGGTGCTTCATTATTATGGAGCTATCATAATGATTTTAGAAATAAAAACGGAATACAAAGATTCATTAAATGGCTTGAACCATCTTTTGGATTGAATGTATCATATCTTGATTTTAGTTCTCTGGAAACTTACGAAATAGGTGCTGGCCCTATCATGGGCCTTTGGCAAAACAGGTTATTCTTTAATACTGGTTATAATTTTAGTGTCAAAGGTCAAAGTCCATTTTACTTTGGAATAGGTTTCAGTTTCTATAATGTAATTGAAAAAATGAAAGCAGGCGGAAAATTAAATAGCGATCCAGAATGAAAAAACTACGTTACTATTTCTCATCATTGGTTTTATCCCTCTGTTCTTGTCAAGAGCTTATCACAACTCAATCCGAGGAACCAATGTTTTCAATTGAATCCTTGGATGGGTTTGAATTAGATGCAGATGGAGAATCATTTGTGATTTTGGAATTGAAATTTCAAAGACTATTATCTAAAGATCAGCCAGTAACAATTACAACAAGTAATGGAGTATTATTGGAATTTCCCGTAAGTAATTTTGCTGGGGCAAGTAATTCATTAACCGTATCACCAAATAGTGAAAGTTTTAAGTTTGTTCTTAAATCAAGTAAGGATTCAGATAGTACTGTTTTGTTAAGTGCAAAACTTAATAATCTCGTCGCCTATAAGAATTTTATTTTTAAAACTGTATGCCCAAATGAACTATTGTTTGACCCAAGCGATATAGAATTGAGTATTTCTGGTTCGGAGAGATGTACTCTAAATGTTTCACTTCTTCTAAATAATGGGCCAGTATCAGATGAAATTCGAGTTGATTTTACTTCAAGTAATGACTCAATCGTTTCTTTTGAACCTCGAATATTTTTTACAGAATCTAATTCTACAATTACAGCGGTTCCAAGAGGAAAGCTTGGCACAGTAGATTTGACTGCTACCATAAACCAGGATGGATGTTCCAGCATTTCTGAAGTTGTTACTATTTCAGTAGTAGATTAGAGCATTAAATTACGAAGACAATTTGGTAATAATCCCTCCTGACATATCGCGATTTTGTCATTGCGCAAATAGACCGCGCTATTCCATTCTATCCTTTGGGAATGAAAAAGGAAAAACGCATTCTCCCCGCCATCAATATCTATTATAGAGCCTATTTCTCAACTAATTTGTGGGTTCAATCAAGGGGGAACATTATTTGCATATTATTTAACGATATGGCTTTTGGTGATCCGGATCTTTTTGGTGAAAGCGAAATGCTTCAACTCTATTCATTTGAAGGAATGATAGAAGAAATCATTCCAAGCGAAAAAGACTGGTCTGACTTTCTGCAAATACTGAAAATCACAGATATCTGGAAAAAAGAATATTTGGAGCATATCTGCGATGGCACACAATGGAGCCTCGATGTGTATTTCAAATTACCAGAAGGAAAGCTCAAACTAAAACGCGTTTACGGTTCCAATGAATACCCGGAGGGCTTTGAACTATTCGGAAAAGCACTGGCTAAATTGATTCACTATATTGAATTGAAGAACAAGGAGAAATTTGAGTTTTGGCAACTTGAAATTGACTGAGCCGAGTTTTAAACTCTTACATTAAAAAAGCTTTTTGCCATTAGAATGATGTGTTCATCGAAGTTTTCTGTTTTCATTAAATCCAAAGCACGAGTTTTAAATTTTAATTCCCCGTTGAGTAAATAGGCCCTTCTTAAATAATCGAGTGTAAGCAATGGTTTGGCTGAGAGTTTATCTGCCATTTGAGAATAGTAATCTGCTAATTGATTGGTTCTTTCAATAAATGAATTGAGTTTTTCCTCTAAATCGTCTGATGCCGCAATGTATTCGGTTCTAACAAAATCTGAGGGAATTTTATAACCTTTTGTCTTAATCACTATAGTTTCTTTTCCTAAGGCATTCATTAAACCTAATTCATAAAAAACATTGGCAATAGTCTTTTGAGGCATTGATTCTGATAATACAGCTATTCCAATCGGAACGGTCATTATTAGTTTCCAGATTTTAGTATGAAAATCTCTTCCGGTAATAATAGAATCAGCAGTGATATGCTGAATGGTGTTTTTGTCGAGAATGGCTTCAATGGTATGAATGAGTTCTTTCAGTTCTTCCGAAATCTCTCCACCCAATTGGGTCATTAAGAAACATGTTTTTGGTTGATAATCAAGCCAGGAAGTTAAAATGTCATTGTCCGTGGGATTATAAAAAATCATTTAGCTGATTTTCTTGCTACTTTGACGTTTTTGTACGGACCTTCACTTTTCTTATGAGAGATAATTTGTCCTTTTTCTCGGTTGATCTTTACATATCGACCCGTTTTAGGATTTTTTACTTGTACAACTTTTACTTTTTCACTCATAGCATTAATTCTTACCTAAAATAAAACATAAGTCCTGAAAAAATAATTTGATTTCTTTAAAATAATAACTTTTGAAGTGAAAGCCTGTTTTGATTGAGTAAATATAAAACTCCAAATAACCTTTTAAATTCTAATCTGACAGTTGAAGACTTGTCATGTGCGAATTTTGCATTTACACTGACAACCGAAGGTTCGTCACGTGTTAAACTGACAGCCGCAGGCTCGTCACGTGTTACTGACAGCAGAAGGCTCGTCACCTGTTAAACTGACAGTGCTATGTTCCTCTCGTGCCAATCTTTAATTCTTAATCAAATTCCACTCTGCGCAGATAGGCTGCATTTTGAGTCTCTACCTTTGATTCATGACAGTTACTAAAATCATAATCTCAAACCTCAATTCTCATTCAATCACAAATCAAAAAAATCAGCGTAAAAAACTTTTACTCCAGCATCCCAATCAAAACTGAATCCGCTTTAATGATTTTTTCTTCGATATTGCTCATATCTTCAATTACAGCGGTGATTCCCTGATCTCCACGATAGACCATCTCAATGGCTTTATCACTGACGCTCAGATAGTTTTGGTTTAGGGTATGCAAGGCACTCAAGGCATCGACAAGTTCCAGATCCATTTCTACCAAAGTACCCGTGGCCTGTGCTAATTCCCAGCTTCGATTTCCAATATCTGCAGAGCGCAATTGTATATTTCCTTTGCCAAAGGTTTTCAGGGTGTCGTTCTCATTGACGGCACGCAAAACTATGTTTCCCATGCTCACCATTATTTCATCATCATAGCGAAATACGTCTACCGGACCGACAATAGAAGAACCTAAAGCCAATTGTGTAAAAAAGGCTTTGACTTGCGCATCATTATTGTAATTCACATCAATGGAAGCCATTGGAATCATAAAGAACAAATGTCTGTCATTATATAAATCAGTTATAAGCTTTTTATGATAAGAATTGGCCTCTCTGATCAATTTATCATTTTTCAATATCTCTTGTAAAACAGTTTTTTGGACTTTTTCTACTGCATTTTTTGTAGCAGAATTCTCCCTCCAACTATTTAGAAATAAAGCCAATAATACGGCGAAAACAACCGAAATGAATTCCAGTACCAGTTGCTGACGATTAATTTTTGATCCCATGATTTGATATAAAATGAATGTTCAAATTACTAGAAGCAAGTCAAAGCAACAAGCCATTCGTATTTAGTATTTAGAATTTACACTGACAGCCGCAGGCTCGTCACGTGCATTTAGCATTTAGTAATTCGTATTTAGTAATTATCATTTTGCATTTACACTGACAACCGCAGGTTCGTCACGTGTTACTGACAGCTGTAGGCTCGTCAAGTGTCCATCGTCAATTTTAACTCCTTAATTCGTATTTAGTATTTAGTATTTAGCAACCGGCATTTCCCATTTATCATTTCTCACTATCTATTTATTAAAGGCAAGCGCAAACTAACACGCGTTTACGGCTCGAATGAATACCCGGAGGACTTCAATGCCTTCGCTTTAGCCCTTGCCAAACTAATCAAGTTCTCAAAGCTTAAAAACCAGCATAAGTTTGAGTTTTGTGGGATTAAGGTCCATTATAACCTAGATCTAATTTTCGAGATTTTTAATTAGCTTTATTATCTTAAAATTTAGAAGTATGGCCACTTTTCTAACTGATAGTGCTATCGGCACAGCGATTGAAAAAATTTTTGAAGATGCTAATTCCGAACTCACAATTATATCTCCTTTTATTAAACTTCACTCTAGACTTATTGATAAGATTAAATCAAAAAGTGATAAACATAAATTATTAGTTAAAGTAGTCTTTGGCAAGAATGAAGACAATTACTCCAAAAGCCTAGGAATAGACGATTTTCAAATCTTAAGCCAATTACCAAATGTAGAGATTCGTTATGAACCTCGTTTACATGCAAAATATTACGCCAATGAATATCAATCAATTTTAAGTTCAATGAACCTTTATGAATACTCCTTAAATAATAACATAGAATTTGGAGTATTGCTAGATCTCGATGGTGTTAAAAATATTGCAACTTCATTGATTTCTGACTTGGATGGAAAAGCGGATAAGTATTTTGACACTGTAATCAAAAATTCTAAACTACTTTTTAAGAAAGTACCACAGTACAAATCAGGTGATTTCATGGGAATAACAAAGAAGTTCATGGAATCTTCCGTTGAAATCGATGAACTCAGTAATCATTACGGGATTAGGGTCGAAAAAATAACAGAAATTCCTAAATCAGAAATGAAAGATACAAAAATGGGATATTGTATCTGTACTGCTGAAGAAATCCCTTTCAATCCAAAGATGCCAATGTCAGAAAAAGCCTATAAGTCCTGGAAAAGGTTTGGTGATGAAGAATATTCTGAAAAATATTGTCATTTCTCAGGAGAAAAATCGGATGGAGAAACTTCTTTCTCTAGGCCAATTTTGAAAAAGAACTGGAAGGAAGCGAAAAAGTATTTCTAAGGATTTTAAAAAAAGAAAGAAATAGTTTTACAAGAATTAATATCAGATAGAAAACAGTAAATTATATAATGTATTTATCACTTTTCTTTTTAGAATTCTTGTTTAAAGTTTTTTAGGCTTAATCACATTTCACCAAGATTATCAAAATAAAGTATATAGTATTCTTAGAATTACTATTTTTAAATAGTACTATTTTAATCAAGACCGGTTTAGCAGATCTCAATTTAGCAAAATGGCAAAAGCAGACATTAATTTTGAAAAGGAACTCTGGGATGCGGCGAATGAACTAAGAGGCGCAGTTTCTGAGAATAACTATAAGAACTATATCCTTCCCTTAGTCTTTTTAAAACACCTGAGTGAGCGCTATGAAATGGTTCATGATGAGTTGCAGAAGGAAATGCAAGATCCAAGCTCAGATTATTTTACAAAAGACAAGGAGGAAATGAATTATGTATTGGAAGACCAGGACGAATACCGCTCCCGTAATACATTCAAAATTCCTAAAACTGCCTCCTGGCAATACCTTAAAGACAATGCCGAGCAGGACGATATCAAAGTAATCATTGATGATGCCTTTGATGTGATTCAGGAATTGCTCACAGGATATAATCCTCAGCTGAATAATCTATTGCCAAGAATCTTTGTGCGCAGTGAATTATCTCCTAAGCAAACAGGAGGGATCATTAACCTACTTTCTCACCCAAAATTCTCAGAAAAGGAAAACCCCGAAAGTGATATTTTAGGACGTATCTATGAATACTATATCGGTCGTTTTGCGATGGCTGAAGGCTCTGGTGCCGGACAGTTCTTTACGCCGGGCAGTATTGTAAGATTATTGGTTGAAATTCTCGAACCCTATAAAGGTAGAATCTTTGACCCCGCCTGTGGGAGTGGTGGCATGTTCGTGCAAAGTTTAAAATTTGTAAAAGAGCATGGAGGTAATAAAAGCGATATCTCTATCTATGGACAAGAAATGACAGCCCAAACGCTGCGGCTCTGTTTGATGAACCTGATGCTGCGTGAGCTTTCTTTTGATATTAAACTGGGCAACTCCTTACTCGATGATAAGTTCTCGGAGCTAAAAGCCGATTTTCTTATTGCCAATCCTCCTTTTAACGTGAGCAATTGGCACCCTGAGGATCTGCCCGATGGCGACCCTCGTTTGTTTGGACCAAAGGAGGAGTTTACCACCGATGGCAGTGCCAATTATATGTGGATGCAAACCTTTTGGCACCACTTAAGTGATACAGGTACTGCAGGAATTGTAATGGCCAATGGGGCGATGACCTCCAATACCAAAGGCGAGAAAAACGTACGCCAGCATATGGTTGACAATAGCATGGTGGATTGTATTGTACGGCTACCGGATAAGCTTTTCTTAACCACAGGAATCCCTGCTTGCTTGTTTATTCTGAGCAAGAACCGTGATGGACGTGATAGAGTTCACCGTGAGCGTACTGATGAAATCCTCTTTATCGATGCCTCGAAAATGGGCACCATGGCCAGTCGTAAATTGCGCGTATTCTCAGATGAGGATATTAGCAAAATAGGAGAGACTTATCACCTTTGGAGAACTATCCCCAGACTTGATAAATCTGGCCTGCCTGCCGTTAGGCAGGGGTCCCCTGAATATGAAGACATAGACGGCTTTAGCAAAGCCGCCACCATTGAAGAAGTAAAAAAGCAAGACTATAAACTGACACCTGGCATTTATGTTGGCACGGAAGCCGAAGAAGATGATGGAATTCCTTTTGATGAGAAGATGGAAGGACTGAAGGCTAAATTAGCAGAGCAGTTTGAGAAAGGGGATGAATTGAAGAAGCAGATTATTGAGAATTTTAACAAGTTCTGAAATGGCACTTGAATATTTAAATGATGAAGCTGAGTCTCTGGTTGAACCTGACATGTATTTGTACAGAATATTAACGTTGGATAGATTTATTGATTATTCGAGAAATAAGCTAACTTTTATATCTCCGTCTAAATGGTCTGATCCTTACGAAAAAGTATTTTTGGAAGCAAAATATCATTACGAAAATGAGGAATTTGACCATCCTCTAAGACACAATGATGATGGTTATAAGTTATTTGCACAATGTTGGACTGGGACTAAACAAACAGAAGCAATGTGGCGCGGTTTCGCTCCAAATAGTGATGGAGTACTTTTGAAAATAGCGGGATCGGTCTTGGTGGATATTTTAAATGAAATTTCTGAAAGAGGCAGTTTCAACTTTTTTATAGGGAAAGTGAATTATGAAGATTCGGATCAACTTTATCAAATGAAGACTTTGCAACCGGTTTGGGACGATATACGAGATTCGGTAGTTAGTCAAAGGTCTCTTTCATTACTCTTAAAAAAACGACAAGCATTTAGCTTTGAAGATGAGTATAGAATTCTGGCAGTCAAGAGTAATGGTCGTAACTCGAAAGGGATTGCGGAATTCACTGTTCCAAATCTTGTCAATAGGTTGAATTATATAAAATTTGATCCACGCATGGGTGAAAAACTATTTGAGTTTACTAAGGACTCCTTAGCAATGCAATTTCCGGAAATCAACATACATAAATCAAGGCTTTATTCAAACCCAGTCAAAAAATTACATTTTGGACGGCGCAGACCGCCAGAGGTAAACGATGAATTAGTTTGGAAATGATTGAGGGGTGGAAAACATATAAGCTCTCAGATTCATTTGAAATCATTGGAGGAGGCACTCCGAAAACTACAATTGATGAATATTGGAGTGGAAATATTCCTTGGTTATCTGTGGTAGATTTCAATAATGACCATCGAACCGTATTTCATACTGAAAAGTCCATTACCGAACTTGGGCTTAAAATGAGTAGCACAAAGTTGTTGAAAAAGGGCCAGTTGATAATTTCAGCTAGAGGAACTGTCGGTCAGTTGGCACAATTGGGCAAGGATATGACATTCAATCAATCTTGTTATGGATTATCAGGGAAAAATGGAATACTTATAAATGATTTTGGATATTATTTATTAAAACACTCGGTTTCTAATATTCAATCAAATGCTCATGGTTCAGTGTTTGACACTATCACTAGAAATACCTTTGACAATATCGAAGTAGCTATCCCACCCCTCCCTAAACAACGCGCCATCGCCTCCATACTCTCCGCCTTAGACGACAAAATAGAACTCAATCTCCAGATGAATAAGACCCTGGAGGAAATGGCCATGACCTTGTACAAACATTGGTTTGTCGATTTTGGCCCTTTTAAAGACGGCAAGTTTATCGACTCGGAATTGGGATTAATTCCAGAAGGGTGGGAGGTGAAGAGATTGGATGAAGTTGCAGAAGTAGGGTCAAGTAAAAGAATATTTTTAAAGGAATATATAGAAAATGGGATTCCCTTTTATAGAGGGAAAGAGGTTATACAATTAAGTAAAGGTGCAAACATTTCTACTGAGCTTTTCATTTCAAACGAAAGGTACTCTGAGATCAAAGAAAAGTTTGGTGTGCCTTTAAAAAATGACATTTTAATCTCTTCTGTGGGAACGATTGGTGTTTCATGGTTAGTAGAACATGATGATCCCTTTTATTTTAAAGATGGTAATTTGACTTGGATAAAAAATTATTCTGAAGAGGTTAATGGTAATTTTATTTCTCAATGGCTAAAATCGAATGAAACACAGGAACAAATTAAGTCTGAAACAATTGGTAGCACACAACAAGCACTGACCATTTCGGCATTAAGAACTTTAAAATTAACCTTGCCACCTGTTCAGTCTGAAATTATTAAAGAAACATCAAAGAAATTGGCTCAATGGAATGAACTCTTCGTTGCAAACAAAAGGGAAATAGAAACACTCACCACCCTCCGAGACACTCTTCTCCCCAAGCTCATCAGCGGAGCCGTACGAGTAAAAGATGTTGAACAACAATTAGCCCAAGCGATCTAATGCTAGAGGACTGGAAAACATATAAGCTCGACGAGATATGTGATCTAATAGTAGATTGCCCTCACTCTACACCTAAGTGGAGAGATTATGGGACCACTGTTCTAAGAAGTAATAACATTAGGAATGGAAAGTTAAACTTTGATAAACAGTCGTACACCGATGAAGACCATTATCGGCAACGAATAAAGAGAGCAATCCCACAGGGTGGCGATCTTGTGATTACAAGAGAAGCTCCTATGGGAGAAGTTTGCATGCTTCCCCAAGGGTTGAAGTGTTGCCTTGGACAAAGGATGGTTTTGATACGACCATCTGTAAAAGTGAATAATATCTATTTGCTTTATGCGATTCAAGCGAAAGAAGTCCAGAACCAAATCATGATATATGAAGGAACTGGTTCAACTGTGTCTAATTTGAGGATTCCCGTACTGGAATCGTTGAAAATCCCATACCCCCCCCTCCCCGAACAACGCGCCATCGCCTCCGTCCTCTCCGCCTTAGACGACAAAATAGAACTCAATCTCCAAATGAATAAAACCCTGGAGGAAATGGCCATGACTTTGTACAAGCATTGGTTTGTTGATTTTGGCCCCTTCAAAGACGGCAATTTCATCGACTCTGAATTGGGAATGATTCCGGAGGGTTGGGAGGTGAAGAGTGTTTACGATTTAGCAAATTATGTAAATGGTGCAGCTTTCAAAAGCACTGATTTTGAAGAAGATGGGCTTTATGTAATTAAGATAGCTGAGTTAAAAAATGGAATTACCTCTAATACTAAAAAGTCAAGAAAAATAATTAGGGATGAACTTTACATTAATAATGGCTCTGTTCTATTCTCATGGTCGGCCAGTCTAGATGTTTTTCTTTGGGATAAGGGAAATGCTCTGCTGAATCAACATATTTTTAATGTTATTCCTAATGGTAGTTTACCAATAGAGCTTCTTTATTTCATGTTAAAAAATATTATAGCTTATTTCCAAGCTATTGCCGCGGATAGAGCTACTACTATGGGCCATATAAAACTTTCACACCTAAAAGAAACGCTTATAGCAGTCCCAAAACAAGAGAAATTACCAGTTTTAGGGAATGCGTTCGAGAGTCTATTTAAGCAAATAATGAACAATTTGACAGAAACGCAAACTCTCATCGCCACCCGTGATACCCTATTACCCAAACTTATAAGCGGAGAAGTAAGAGTAAAAGAAGCCGAACAAACCCTTGCTCAAGTGCTATGACCGAGATGATCGAAATAACGGTACAAAAGGCAGCCATCGAATGGTTAGAGGACTTAGGCTATACTCATCTGGAAGGCAATAGCCTAAAACGGGAGCTAAAAAAAGTGGTGCTCGAAGAGGATCTGCACCACTTCTTAAAATCAACTTACCCAGATGTACCTGCTACAGCCATCAACGAAGCCCTGGCCGCCTTCACCCAGCATGAGGGTATGGATCTGGATCACCGCAATCGAGACTTTCATCGCAAAATGACACAAGGCATGTCTGTATCCTGGAAAGATGCCCATGGCAAGGAACAAGCCAAGCACATTTATCCGATCAATTATGATGAGTCGGAAAAGAACAGTTTTATCTGTGCCGATGAGGTCACCACTATTGGTAAAAACACCCGCAGAACCGATCTGCTCATTTTCATCAATGGCTTGCCGGTAATCGTCTTTGAGTTTAAAGACATGTTCAATCCTGAGATAGGTGTTGACAATGCCCATCGCCAAATAGGTCATTATATCCAGGATATCCCACAACTTTTTGATTATAATGCCATCACCATTGTATCAGATGGTAAAGAAGCCTTGCATGGCATGTACAACTCCTCCATGGAATGGTTTGCCCCTTGGAAGAGTATGCAGGGTGATGATATTGAGAATAAAACGGCATTGCAATTAGAGCTTTTGCTAAAAGGCTTATTTCCCAAAGCAACTCTTCTCAATTACCTCAAAAACTTCATTTTCCATGAAGACCACAATGGAAAAATCATTAAGAAGGGGGCCAAGTACCATCAGTTTTGGGGTATTAATAAAGCAGCTCAAAGCGCCGCAGCTAATATCAAACCCCATGGTGACGGTCGCTTGGGTGTAATCTGGCATACCCAGGGTTCGGGTAAGAGTATTTCCATGGCCATTCTAACAGGAATATTACGCGCCTTGCCGCAAATGAAGAATCCTACGATTGTCATTCAGGTAGATCGCTCAGATTTAGACCAGCAATTATATGAGAACTTTGTATTGGCTAAAGACCTAGTGGGCGATGTACAACATGCCGAAACTACGGATGAATTAAGAGAATTGCTTAGCACCGATGGAGGAGGGGTAATATTTACAACCATCGAGAAATTCAGACTCAAAGATTTAGAAGAAGGAAAAGAACTGGCTCATCCGGTGCTTTCGGAGCGTTTCAACCTCATCGTTATGGCCGATGAAGCCCATCGCACCCAGTACGGTTTTAAAGATGGCGGCTTTGCACAAAATATAAGAATAGCTTTGCCCAATGCATCATTTATCGGTTTTACAGGCACGCCCGTAGATGGTAAGGGAGCAGATACCGAACTCGTGTTTGGTAAAACAATTCATACTTACGATATCAAACAAGCCGTAGAAGATGGGGCCACCGTGCCTATCTACTACGAACCCAAAATGGTGCCACTGGATATTAAAACAGAATACACCAAAGAGTTGGAAGCCATAGAAGAAGATGAAGAGGAGGGTGCACATGCGGTTTGGGCCGCCATAGAAGATGCTGCAGGTGCTGAAGATCGGGTTAAGCGCGTTGCTGAGGATATTCTTATCCATTTTATTGAACGAACGGCCACCTTAGATGGCAAAGCCATGATTGTTTGCATGAGCCGAAGGAATTGCGTGAAAATGTACGATGCAATTACGGCGCTGCCGAATTGTCCTGAGGTAGCTGTAATCATGACCAGTAATATTGGCAAAGACCCCAAAGAGTGGAATCCACATGTACGTACCAAAGACAATATGGAGGCGATCAAGAAACGATTCCGCACACCGGAAGATCCGCTTAAAATAGTCATTGTAAGAGATATGTGGCTTACAGGTTTTGATGCCCCTTGTGCGCATACCATGTATGTAGATAAAATAATGAAAGGCCATAACCTGATGCAGGCCATTGCTCGGGTAAATAGAGTCTTTGAAGACAAGCCCAATGGTTTAGTCGTAGACTTTATTGGAATCTCAGGTTTCCTTGCAGCGGCAACCAAGAAATACGCAGGGGGAGGAGGAAAAGGCAAACCAACCATCGATATGGATGCAGCCGTTGCTTTATGTCTTGAGCAATTTGCTACAGTGAAATCTTTAATGGACGATTTTGATATTGAAATAATCAATGAATTATCTGCAACAGAGAAGTTAAACTGGTCGAACCAATTGGTAAACGATTTACTCAAATCCGATTCCGTAACGGATAAATTCTTGCAGGAAGAGCGCAAACTCACGGAGCTGGTCGCCATGACAAATTCCGATAAACGCATTTGGCCCATACAGGAAGAAGTAGGCGTAATACAAAAGATTCGGGATGTCATCCGAAAGATCAAATTCCCACCGGGTGCACAGAGAAAGAAGAATGAGAGAATAAAAGATCTAATAAGTCAGTCTATTGCTTCCCACAAAATAGTAGACTTAGCCGAAATGTACGATTTGGATAAAATTGACATTTCCATTGTCGATGATGCCTTTCAGGCCATGGTTAAAGAAAAAGGTGGGGAGAATATAAAAGTAGAATTGCTCAGGCGAATCATCAATGATGAGTTAAAAGTGAGAATGCCCAAGAACATCAAAAGAATGAGCAGTTTAAAAGATGAACTGGACAAGGTATTGGGCAAATACCATAAAAACAGTCTGGATTCAATAGCTGCAATCAAACATCTATTAGACATCGCCAAAGAATTTCAGCAAGATGATGCCCGAACCAAAGAACTTGGATTGACAGAAGATGAATTAGCTTTTTATGATTTACTATCAGCCAATCAAAAGCTACTCAATCAAGAAGGCCCAATCCAGGACCTCGTGCATAAAGTAGTGGGCTCGGTAAAGAAAAACCTCCAACTCGACTGGACAAAGAAAGAAGATGCCCGAGCCGCTATTCGTTTAGCCGTAAAGAAAGAATTGAGAGGAAAAGTACCGTTCTCCGCATTAGATAAATTATTACAAGAAGTCATCGAACAAGCCGAAGGTCAGTATAAGGATTGGCCGATGGAGGGGTAGATTAGGCGGATATTGGTCTAGAATTTTGAATTTAACGTTCCATGTATGGTGTCGTAGCATCCCGTAGGGTGCAATGCACTATTCATATTGTTGTGCTTTCGGGTTTTATTCTTCTTTATGAGATATCAGGCGCACCTCTAGAGGGTTTGTATTTTTCACCTTTCTCCCAAGCCTCAGCAATTTTTTTATAATTAGGAAAGTCGACTGGCAAGTCCATTGTCCAATTTTCCACGAATTTTGGATTATTACTATTTGGTCTTGGATTGGCATTGTTCATTCTCGCTTGAACAGGAGTCCTGACTGCATCACCCATAATTACAACGTGCTGTTGGGGTAAAATTGGTAATTGTTGCAATATGTCTTCATTGGCTGCAGAGACTAATTGCCTAACATACTTCTGATCTTCTGGATTTTGGAGTCTATGAATAATGAAAGAGTTGCACTGTGATAAAACCGTCTTTGATAATTCTGATGGACGTTGACTAGATACAAGTAAAGAAATACCGTATTTGCGACCTTCTCTAGCAATCCGCTCAAATACTTTTTTAGCTATTGACTCTCTTTCACCTCTATTTTTCTCTGGAATGTAATTTTGTGCCTCTTCTAAGGCTAAAACCATTGGAAGCTTACCTCTGTCACATTCAGGGAAGCGAGATACAAAGTCTAAAATAAGTCTGCCAATTAATCCTGTTATTGTTTCCAAAACTTCATAAGGCAATAAAGACATGTCAATAATTGTAACTTGACTTGGTTTGTCTTTAACGAGTTTTTCAATTTCTTCTTTACCTAATTGCCTTTTATAAAAGTCAGTAAATAGGTCTGACTCTTCTGTTTTGTATACTTTGCAAAAATCACCTAGAATGAAAGCAATGAATTTTGCCAAGGCATTTAGAATTTCATCCGTTTGATTTAAAAGCAGTGGTTGTGAAATTCTTTCGTCACTCAAATATGATTGTAACCTTAGTCTCAGTGTTGAAACAAATTCCCTTAACCTATTTCCTGAATTCTCCTGTTCACTAATTGCTTCATCAAAAAATCTTTCGACAAGATTGTTGAAATTGAAAAAAATTGGAAGGTCTATGTTCTTATCTTCCGCTACCTCAGAACTCCGTACAGAAACATTGTAGGCTGATATTTCTGACTTTATTGATGTACTTGCTTGGGTTAGAACTTGTGTACTTACCGTTCCATTTACATATTGCCCGGGTTTTGTTAGATTAGCCTTTTCAGCTTGCAGACTGTTTAATGCAGCGATTAAGTTTGTCTTATCAAAATCAGTCCGAAGAGATGTTATTTCGGTAATAAATGCTTGTAGATCATTAAATATCGTATTTTTTATTTTCCAATCGTTTTCATCGCATTCACCGATTATTGTGTCTAATCGTGAGAGGTATGCTTGAGGGATTAATCTTTTGACTGTAGCTACAGTTTGATTTTTAGCCAAACCTAAAGCTCTTTTAAATACGGGGGCTTGAGTGCCAGATGTTGGTTCAAACAAATAATCATAATCAGCAAAATTCATAAACCAAAATGGAACCTTCATTCCTTCTTTATCTATATGAAAAGGGTTAACCAATTCAAGATTATTGTACGGAGCTTCTTTCGTTCCTTGAAAAGCTTGCTTGTATTCTCCATTGGTGTCAAATATTATGACATGAGCATTTTTCAGTTTTTTCCCATTGTATTCAAAATCGAACATGCTTTGAATGATAGACGCAAACGTGCAAGATTTACCGGAACCTGTATTACCAAGTATTGCGGCATGTTTGCCGAAAAATTTATCTGGATTTATCTTGATTTTATAATCAGAGAATGTAGGTGAGGTTCCTACAGGTAAATAATAATCATCTTCAAAATTTATTTCTTCTGAGTCTCCCTTTTTCTTTTGGTCAAAAATATTGTCTAAGTCTTGGCTTGTTACATACCAAACAGGGTTGTCGAGTATAGGGTAATTATATACTCCTTGAATATATTTCCCACTATTCTCAATAGTGCCAATCATGGTTGCCACTAAATACCTAGCAGATTTCGTTAAGAAAATAGCCTCTTTATTTTTCCCAATTTCAGTTTCGTCAATTGCTCGAACACTTGTTACCATGGCAACAATTTTATCTGCACCGATTGGTATTATTATGTAGGAATTTATTCTTGCGACTTCAAAAATATCTTCATAGCCACTCTTGTATAGACTTTTCAAATCATCATCTAGTCGGATGTACGCCCTAAAGCTGTCAACAGAAATTACTTTGCCAATAGTCCTTTCACTCATTCTTCTGCGGTTTTAGTGGGTTCAGTATTAGAAGTCTTTGTGCTTAACAGTTCATTCAAAGTATTGGCAACATTTTCGTTGTTGTCAACACTATTGAAATTGGGCATTAAAGTATCTGCAAAAGTCAAGAAGTCACCAAAGAACTCTCCTTCAAGTATTATGATTCTTGGGTCATTAAGTTCTTTTAGGTTTTGAATGTATTCGTTCCTTGTACCTTGAAAGTCGATTACAATAAGCGTGAACGTAGGGTTCGATAATGCCTGATGCATAATATCGTTAAAATGGTCATCACCAAAAGAATACCCAACAGTTATTAGTACTGATTGAGATTGGGTTATCGTTGAGGCAAATTGTCTAAATAGTTCTGAATACGGAAGGTCTAGAGTGTATGACTTTTTTACCGCTGATGGATAAATAATGATTTCTCCCTTTTTCTTTAGAGATTCTATCAATTCTAAAGGCTTCTCTTCAATACCATAAAGATTATTCGCATCTCTAGATTCTGAATTGACCCAAGATAATGAACCATGAAGTTTATAATACCTTACAACTTTTTCTATTCGTTGTACTTTACCAGAAGTAGTAGACCCAGGGTAGAAAATATCGTATTCAAATGTTTCTGGTTTGAAGAACCTTTTATGGAATCCTGAAAACCCATCTATATAATGAACTCCTAGCTTATCAAAAGCATATTCAAAAGCCAAGTCATAATTGGCAGTAAAAATATTGGCTCGCCTCAAATTCAAAGGTCTTTGGAGAAGAGCCTTTAAAAATTTTTCATGAAAGATATATTTGTTTCTTGACTCAAGCAATTCACCTTGTGCTTTTTCTTTCAGGAATTGGCTGGCTTTTTTTCTATCAATTATCGTTTGAGAAACAGGTCTATTCTCTAGATTGCAAACATTGAATAATCCTTCTTTTATCGCAGTAATTAATTCAGCATACTTATCAGTTCTTGCTTTACTCTTATCTTCACTAAAGACAAAATCTGTGGCGATTAAGAAGTTTAAAACCTTTTCATATTCAATAGCTATTTCCTTTGATTTAACATCACGGACAATATCATCTTTAATCTCAAATTTCCACTTTCTACTGTCTTCAAAAGTTTGAGTATCATCTATCAAGTTAGCTTTACCGTATTTCAATAATTCTCCTTGAAGTTGCTTGATCACAAAAACAAAATGAGAATATATGTCTGTTCCGTCTGCGTCTTTTTCTTGTTTCTTAATGTAGTCCTCTACTTCCAAAGGGAAATTTCTGATTGCTACGGCTCCTAAGTGAATAGACGTTCCTGAACCAAACAGAAAACTTACATTGTCTAATTCAAGGTAATTTTTGAGCATCAATCTGATTTTATCAATGATTTTGCCTTGGTCTAAGCCTTCCCCTATCCAATCAGCTAATTTATCTGTACTTCCAAAGAGAACTTTGTTTTTTGCTGGGTTAAAATGTGTCATTCAGCTTCATTTTATTAATTGATTGTCAATTTCCAGCATATAGTTCAATATTTTTATAAAGTGCATGGAAAGATTTTAAATGATTTCAAGCCTAAATTAACACAATAAATCTACTAAAAAAGTACGGCTGAACATAGAATTAAAGAGGAAATGTTCTTTATAACTTGTTAATAGCTAAATAATAAAGAAAAAAATATTGTGATTGTACACAGTGGATTTGTAGCCGATCTCCATCTCGTCCTCCTTTTCTGCCAAGGGGTCACTACCGGGATAACAAGGACCTAAACATCTCAATATCTTTTGTTTCTCAAGCATTCTAATTTGTTCCAAACATCTAAACCATTTCATTTAAAACGCACAAAAAAAGGAAGCCTCATTTCTGAAACCTCCTTCATTAATAGAATCATTTAAATCCTATTCTCTTCCCAGCATCCATCCGATAGCGCCACCGGTAATTGCCATCATAATGGCAAAAACGAAGGGGTCCACAAGTGTTGCGGTGAGGTTCATCATATTGCTGGTGCCATAAATGGTCAGGTTCATACCAAAGCCTAAAATAAGGCCAATAGTTGCTCCGCCTTTTAATCCACCCATAAAGGTTTTAATTCCTGCCCAGGTTCCGAAAATATAAACCAGTAAATAAGCTTGCAGGAAGTTCCCTGCAATCAAGGCCCACCAGACCATTTCATCCTCTCCGCGGTTTACGCCAGTGGCGGAACCAGCGTTGGATGCATAAAAATCCATGAGTAATGCACCATAAAGGAGCCAACCCAATAGAAACAATACCACAAAGCCAACAACTGTGGCTAAAATTCTACTTTTAATTGTCATAATGTGTTGCTGTTTAAGTTTTTACATATACAATTTAGTAAATATTTGTAATTGATTCAATTCTTGAGACCCCTGCCTGCCAGTTTATCTGCCGAAGGTATGCATGCATATTCGTAATTCATTCTGTCGTGTGGTTTCTTCCCCGGATGAAGATTGCATCTTATCAGGGCAGGCGCTGCGCTCAGAAAAAGGAATTCTTTTGTGGCTTGCGTTTTCTTATTGCGTATTCGTTATTTCGTATTGTTTAATCGGAATCACGGACTTTTTAACAGACGAAGTTTTATCGATTCTGTCGGACTGCTAGAGAGTCGCTCTAAAATTGTAGGGGATCCTTGCCCGCCGAAGGTTAAGTAAATAACCGTAGGCGGGCCGGAGTTCCCGATATCCTCGATAACAATCGGGATCGGGAGCGGGAATGGTCTTTGTTGCGGAGTTGCAATTGATTGCTCATTGCAGGGACTCCGCACTAGGTCCTCTGACCTCCCGTCTCTTTAAAAACCCAAAATTTAAGCGCAGGTGGTCAACCCCTGCACTTGGCCTGCTCCAATTTTCTATTCCAGCTTCTTGACTTTCTCTCCTTTAAGGCCTTTTTCAACAGGCTCAAGGGTAAAATTGAGATAATCCTTTATCTTTTTACTCACTTCTGATTTATAAACAGCCGCTTCGCATTCTATAGTATTCGTCACATTTACCGTGCTATTTGCAACTGTAAAAAAACTGGCATAAGAAGGTGTAGTTGTTACCTTTCGTTGTGCAACAGCTTTGAATTTTTCTTCTTTAAACACTCCGGGTATTGGAATTGCATCGGTAACAGCGAATTCCATATAGGAATCAGGATAGGGGACACCCGGCTTTTTGGTTTTTCCCGCTCCATAGGTAACCCTGCCTTGTTGCAATCTCAAATTGGAGCCACCTTTTATTTTGGCAGTCCCAAGTGCGGATTTTGGGTCCAGATAAATACTCGGAATGTTTATAATGACTTCGACTACTATTATATCTCCTAATTCATAGGAAACCTTGGGTAATGGACCGTAAATGGCGGATTGGAATTCAGCAGATTCGCCCACAACGCCACCCATAAAAGCGCCGGATTTTTCTTTGCCACTTTTCTTGACCTTTTTTACATAATAGTCAAAATTGTCAGGAATCACCATTAAGCTCCCTTCTATCTGCTCTTGATTTATACGTGGGCCTTTAAGTAATTCCCAGTCTTCAAAAAATTCCTTTTTTGGCAATTCTGAGGAAATAATTACTTCTAATCCCAATGCTTCTAATTTTTCAACATAAGCAGAATATACATCATTGGTTAGCTCCTGTAAGTCTTCGGGATCTACGCCTTCCACGCCGACGGCCAAACGCGCTGTCGCATCTCCTGTATAAGACCCGCCTCCAAATTGTCTACCTCCCTGAACTTTCTCTACTTCTTCGGCAATCATTTGATAATAAATCTTAAAGTTTTTTATAAATACCTTTTTTGGAGCTTCTTTAAGCTTGTCAGTATTACTACTTGCATAGCTGACATTCTTTTTGTTGAATTCCTGAGCATATATTGTGCTGCTCAAAAAGATTAGAATTAGTGTGGAAAGGAATAGTACCGGCTTTTTCATGTTGATTGAATTTTTCTTTTGACAAAGTTTTGCCATTTATTCAATTCTGAACATCACATGATAAGGGTATTTTGATATACCGTAATTCCCTGATAGAATAGTGTTAAATAACTGTATTTCAGTTAAATGAGTTTGTTGGCGTAGGCGTATTTTATAAGTCCGACGATATTGTTGGTGCCTGTTTTTCGAAATATATTTTTGCGGTGGGTTTCCACGGTTCTTTCGCTTATGAAAAGCGCCTCGGCAATGTCCTTATTAGTAAATTCCTCGGAGATGAGTTGCAGAATTTGTCTTTCTCTCTCACTTAGTAATTTTTGTTCTTCTTGTCCATGCAAGCCCATAATGAGTATTTTGTTGACATCAGAACTGAAATAACTTTTGCCATTTTTTATGGCTCTAATTGCATCGAGGAGATCAGAATGAGAATCTTTTTTCAAAACATATGCATCGGCTCCTGCTTTGATGATCTCCTTGACCAAATGTCCTTCTTCATGCATGCTGAGTATGATAATTTTAATACCCGGGTATGTCTTTTTTAAATGTTTAACAATCTCCAATCCATTGCCATCCAGAAGGTTATAATCACAAATGAGGAGCTCGGGTTGTTTTGTAGCTATAAGCTCATAAGTAGCTTCTTTTGACCCTGCAAGGCCAACTATTTGCAGATTTTCTTCCTTTTCGAGGAGACTTTTCAAGCCATCCAGTAATACGGCATGATCATCGGTCAAAAGAACTTTCATCATTTTATTTGATTCTTTAGACCTGAAATTAAGCCATTTCATGGAAACAAAAATGGATGAGCTCTAGAATTTAAACTATACCCTCAATTGGGTATTTTAACTGTATTCTCTGAAACTAAAGGACAGTTGAGAGTCAGATTTGTGCCGGGTCTTCCGGGAGATGTATCTATTTCCAAATCAGCTTTTATCAGGTTGGCTCTGGAATTTATATTTTTCCAACCGAATCCGTTTCCGTTTATAAGGATTTCCTTGTTGAAGCCCAGGCCATTATTCTCAATAAGAAGGCTGATCTCCGATTCATCGGCAGTGATTTGAATAGTTATGGAAGTGGCGTCTGAGTATTTCAGAATATTATTCACCCATTCCTGAATGATTCTGTAAATGGAGATTTCGATCACCTCTTCAGGTCTTTTATCCAATCCGAATACGTCAAGGTTGATTTTGACGCGACCCGTAGAATTGATACGCAATATAAAATCCTCAAGCACAGCCACCAGTCCAAATTGAATAAGCGTTTCTGGCATTAAATTGAAACAGATGTTTTTCAACTCTTGATACATTTTCTCAGTGACATCGAGACTTTCAGAGACAGAATTATTTAAATCCGAACTTTGAGAATCCTTTTTCAAACGATTCAGATTTAGTTTCAAAACTGAAATAAATTGTCCAATGCCATCGTGCAAATCCCTTGCAAAACGTGTTCTTTCCTTTTCTTCTGATTTGATGATGGCTTTGAGCTCCAGATCTTTTATCCGACTTTTTTCCTTTTGAAGACTCAACTCCTGTTTCCTTTTAATCCGATTTTGGTTGAGCAATGCGATTATTATAATGAAAACGATTAAAACTCCGATTCCAAAAAGCAATACCTTGTTTCTTTCCAGCTGAGCTTTATTTTCTGCAATTTCAGCTCTTTGCAGTGCAATTTGATTTTCCTTTTGCTCTGTCTCAAAACTTTTTTCAAGAAATTGTATTTGTCTTTGTTTATCGATACTGTAGAGCGAGTCTTTAAGCTGATGGTATTGTTTGAGAAATGAAATGGCCTCTTCAGGTTGATTCATAGCCTCTTTCAATTTATAATACTGATAAAGGACGTCTAGTATTTTCTCTTTATCCTTAATGTCGTAAGAGATTTGTTTTGCCTCTTCCATTAATTTTTCGGAAAGACTAAAATCAGCTTCCAAATAGGCTATAGTGGCAAGATTGGTTTTTGCCGTGGCGATCCCATAAGCATAATTATTAGCAGTCACAGCTTCTAAGTTCATTTGAATGTATTTTTTAGCTTCATCCAATAATCCAAGCTTCATTAGAGAGTTTCCCATGTTATTATAACTTAGGATAATCTGCTTATCAGAAGAAAGGTTTTCTCTTAAGTTTAAAATGGATTTGTATATATCTACTGCCAAATCCGATTTTCCCATATCGTCAAAATTGATGGCTTTGATGCCCCAGACCGAGGCTTGCAAATCTGCATTTCCATTGCTGTAATTGGCCAAAAGACTGTCGGCTTCATTGCATGACTCAATTCCCTGACTGTATTCCCCAATATCATGAAATATTACTCCTCTACGACAAATGGAGCGAATTTGATATGCGGTATCTTCTGCAAATCTAAAAGCATCGAAAGCCAGACCTGCCTGCATCAATGCCAGATCATAATTTCCATAAATGAGATTAAACATACAGGTAGTATAATAGACCCTACCTTTCCAATAGACTTCATCGAGTGAATCGAAAATTTCGAGTGCGATGTTGGCAGAATATAGAGCAGAATCAAATTTCTTGATTTGCCACAATGCCTCGCTCAAAAAGAGATGAGACTGAGCCTTGATATGATAATCGTCATGGTTTTGTGCTATACTGTTTTCAAAGAATTCTATGGCTTTATCATAATTACCTTCATTGGTCAAGTCAAGTCCTTTTTGTAAAGAATTTTCGCTGTTGGCAAATGCAATTGAAACAGTCAAAGCCGCCAAAGACATGAGAATGAAAACAATTTTTGCCATCGAAATAAATTTCAGATTTAAAGTAAATAAAGAATTCGAAATAGATTTTCCGAACTGTTTAATATTTACTCTTTATTTCAATTGCTTGAACATTGAATTGCTCTAACCCGCATCGCGCGAATGAGACCAATTCTTCGATACTTCAAGGAGGGGATAAAGCTCTTTTGGGTTGGGTGCTTAACAATTCAACTATTTACACTGACAGCCGAAGGCTCGTCATGTGTTACTGACAACCGTAGGTTCGTCATGTGTTACTGACAAGCGAAGCTTCGTCACGTGTTACTGACAAGCGAAGCTTCGTCAAGTGGAATACTGACAAGCGAAGCTTCGTCAAGTGGAATACTGACAAGCGGAGCTTCGTCAAGTGGAATACTGACA
>CAYGPM010000003.1:147456-452781 GCA_964351965.1 uncultured Hyphobacterium sp.
AGCTTCGTCAAGTGGAATACTGACAAGCGGAGCTTCGTCAAGTGGAATACTGACACGCGAAGCTTCGTCACGTGCTGTTCACATTCCTTAGTATAGTTTCTTCGTTTCACTCATTCTTCGTTTCACTCAGAAAAGGGAATCCTTTTGTAGCTTAATTCTCAATTTGACAATCCCTGAATCTTATTTATCAATTGCTAATTCAGTAAAAGCTCAATTTTTTACATGATAAATAACAGTTTTTCTAATTTCCATAGGCTCTACTTTTAAAAGCGGATGAAAGATCATTTCCACACATGTTTCACGCAATTCCCTATTAGTTATGAAAGTATTCGATGAAAAACACATAAAAAATATTGTCCTTTTGGGCAGCCCTAAGTCCGGCAAAACGACAATGGCTGAAACCATGCTTTTTGAAGCAGGTCTGATTAGCCGCAGGGGTACTATAGAAGATAAAAACACGGTTTCGGATTATCATGAAATCGAGCACGAACGCGAAAGTTCTGTGCAAGCTACTTTGCTGCATACGGAATGGCGCAATTATAAAATTAACATCATTGACACTCCCGGACTTGACGATTTCGTAGGAGAGATGATCTCATCGGTGCGTGTGGCTGATACTTGTGTATTTGTGATCAATGCTCAGAATGGGGTGGAAGTGGGTACCGAACTCACATGGAACTATGTGGATCAGTTTAAAAAGCCAACACTTTTCGCTTTCAATCAATTGGATCATCCTAAGTCTAATTTTGAAGCGGCTGTAGATTCTGTTAAAAAGCGTTTTGGTTCATCATCAACTATAGTACAATATCCGCTAAATGAAGGAGAAGGATTCAATGGTATTATCGATGTTCTCAAAATGAAATACTACAAATTCGGACCTGAAGGTGGTAAACCCGAAAAACTTGCCATTCCTAAGTCTGAAATGGATAAGGCCAATCAACTTCATAATGAACTGGTAGAAAAGGCCGCAGAGAATGATGAAGGTTTAATGGAGAAATACTTCGAAAAAGGTACTCTCGATGAGAACGAAATGCGTCAGGGACTGAAAATAGGTATGCGTAATCACGATCTTTTCCCGATTTTCTGTGTTTCTGCCAAAATGGATATGGGAACAGGAAGAATAATGGGATTTATTGATAATGTAGCCCCATCAGCTGTGGATATCCAGGCTGAGAAACTGGAAAATGGTGAGGAATTGGATCATAAATTGGATGGGCCAACGGTTCTTTTTGTCTATAAAACTGCCATAGAACCCAATTTGGGAAAGATGTCTTTTTTCAAAGTCATTTCCGGGGAAATAAATGTGGGCGATGAACTGCTCAATTACCAAACACAGGAAACTGAGCGAATCAATCAGCTTTTTATTGTAGATGGCCATAAGCGTGATTCTATAACTAAACTGGTGGTGGGTGATTTGGGTGCAACTCTTAAACTCAAATCCACTGAAACGAATCATACACTTTGCACTTCAGGATTCAATGCAGCTGTTCAGCCTATTGAGTATCCTGAACCAAATATGGTAATGGCTATTATTGCTAATAATAATTCTGACGACGAAAAACTCGGAGAAGTATTGCAAAAAATACATCAGGAAGATCCTACAGTTCTTTATGAGTTTTCTTCGGAACTAAAACAGCTTCTAATTTCAACTCAGGGAGAGTTGCATCTGGCCATGGTAAAATGGAACCTAGAGAATATTTATCATTTAGATGTTGATTTCGTAAAACCGCGAATTCCTTATCGTGAAACCATACAACAAATGGTGGATACATCTTATCGCCATAAAAAGCAGTCTGGCGGAGCCGGTCAATTCGGTGAAGTATTTATCAAAGTGGAGCCTTATTATGAAGGCATGCCCGAACCGGAAGGTGTGAGTATTAGGGGCAAGGAAGAAGTAAAACTCCCTTGGGGTGGTGAATTGGTATTTTATAATTGTATTGTAGGTGGTGCCATCGATGCCAGATTCCTTCCTTCAATTTTGAAAGGTATTATGGAAAAAATGGAAGAGGGACCTCTAACCGGATCTTATGTGCGCGATGTTAGAGTTATCGTTTATGACGGTAAAATGCACCCGGTAGATTCAAATGATATGGCCTTTAAAATTGCCGGTAAAAAAGCGTTCAGTCAGGCTTTCGTTCAGGCTAATCCAAAAATTCTTGAACCGCTCGACGAACTGGATATTGTAGTCCCTGAGGAGCTTTTGGGCGATGTAATGACAGATTTACAAACGCGTAGATCCATTATTACTAGTATCGAATCACAAGGCGAATATCAGCTGATCAAGGCTAAAACACCATTGGCAGAATTGGATAGGTATTCTACATCGCTGCGTTCATTAACGCAGGGAAGAGGACGATTTACCAAGAGGTTCTCTGAATACGCGCCCGTTCCATCTAATATTCAGGAGCAATTAATAAAAGACTATTCGAAGATGGAGAATTAAAAAGCTCTTATTTTCTGTTAAATTGGAATAGTTCAGGGTCCGGTAGATGATATTTAATGGTTTTAAGGTAAATAAGTAGCTTATGATCTATTAAAGCCTGTGGATTGGTATAATTTGTCCTTAGCTTGCATTCGAATTTAGAATAGACAGAATCCCGAAATGATGAAGATTGAATCATTTAACGAAGAATTAGACTATAGTGACGATAGGATTGTAACTAAAGTAATTTTAGAATCGCCTTTTTCAAAGGAGGTTAGGATTCTATTAAAGAAAGGGCAAATTATGAAAGAGCATAAAACGCCTTTTCCAATCATTGTACATGTTTTAGAAGGAGAGATAGATTTTAAGGTTCAGGGACTTGTACATCAGTTAAAAGGAGGTGCAATTATTTCTCTTAAAGGAAATACTTCTCACAATTTAACTGCTAAGAAAGATAGTATTGTACGCTTAACACTTTCAAAATTAGATGCTGCTGAGCGAGTCGAGAAACTTGCCAGTAATTCCTAATGCAATGAAAGTCATTGAAAGTAGAGAAGATGTTAGTCTTTTGGTAAATGCTTTTTATGCGAAAATAAGACGGGATAATCTATTAGGACCTATTTTCAATGGCCATATTCCCGAAGATAAATGGCCTGAACACCTCAAAAGACTCACGGATTTCTGGGAAACTAATTTGTTTGGCGTGGCAAACCCCAAACTAAATCCTTCAGCAAAACATATTAAAGTCGATCGCAATTTAGGACATACTATTGATCAGAATCACTTTGGAAAATGGCTTCAATTATGGTTTAGCACGATCGATGAAATGTACGAAGGTGACCTTGCATTTCGCGCCAAGGAATCTGCTCGAAAAATGGCCACAGGGCAGTTTTTAAATATTTGGAATAGTAGGCCTTCTAATAGAAAAACAGTATAATAATTGTAATTCGAAAAACGGGATCTACATACTTCCACAATTTCTCACAAATCTGTTCATTACTTTGATAATGACATCATTTATTTTTTAAAAAAAAGTTATTATGTATTTATAAATAAGTTATTCTAATGAACACAATATCTTGTTCGGATTTATACTACCAAATCTTAGTTATTTAAAAATTATTTAATGAATACAAAACTTTATATCAAATACATGGTCAGCTTAAGATGCAAACTATTGGTAAAGGAAGAGTTGGAAAGACTTGACTTACATTATGTTGCTTTAGACCTAGGTTTGATTGAGGTTTTAGGAGAGATAAGTTCAGAGAAAAGAAGTCAATTAAAAAAAAGCCTTTTGAAATCGGGTTTGGAATTACTCGATGATAAGAAAAGCATTTTAATCGAAAAAATTAAGGCGGTCATTACAGAAATGATACACTATAACGACGAACTGCCAAAAGTGAATTATTCAGATTACATCAGCGAAAAATTGGGATATGATTATACTTATCTGGCCAATACATTTTCTGAAGTCAAAGGAATAACAATTCAGCAATACATTATTCAACACAAAATTGAAAAGGTAAAAGAGTTATTGTTGTACGATGAGCTAAATCTTAGTGAAATATCCTATAAACTGCATTATAGCTCCGCAGCACATTTATCCAATCAGTTTAAAAAAGTGACTGGCCTTACACCTTCCTATTATAAATCTCTCAAAAGGAAGAGAAAAAATCTCGAAAACATTTGATTTTTTGATCACAGAGGTAACTTCTAAACTCTAAAAAATCTACAACAATCTTTCATTCTACAGCCTCATATTTAGGACAAAATCTCTTTAAATCAATCTCTTAAGATGTGATATATGTAATTATCGAATCTTTTTTTGTAATGCATTAACAGGGGGATACTTCAATTTTGGATAAATATTGAAGGGGTATTCCTGTTATAATATCAAATTGAAAGGAAATGAGATTGAAGAATGATAATCCAGGCGAGTTTGGTCATATAGAACAGGACAAGGGAAAGACTTTTATTATTTTGGAAATCATAGAATACGTACCAAACTCTGTTGTAATTAAAACTATAATCAAAAAAACGACAGGAAATGTAACTGTATCCTCCTTTGATTCAGGAGAAGCATTGACCGAAAAAACAACTCCTTTCGACACCTTCATTCAGGTCATAGATGGAAAGGCTGAGATAGTCATTAATGATGAATCACACGAATTGGATACAGGGCAATCTATTATTGTGCCTGCCCATTCCAGAAATATTTTCCGCGCAAATGAGCGGTTCAAGATGATATCTACTGTGATTAAAAGTGGATATGACGAGGTATCAATTTGAAAGCTGTCTTATTCTCAATTCAAATTCAATTAAATTCTAAAAGAAATTCATGGGAAATAATAAAGATCAAAAACTTGCCGGAGCCTTTGTAGTTACCGGCGATTGGAACTATCAATCAAAACAATTGGCAAAAAAGGACTTTGAACCAATTGATGAAGATTCAAAATTAGAGCCGGTTAAGAAAATTGAACTTCCGAAAAGAGCCAAAATCAGAGAAGAGGGTTGTCATTTTGCTTAAAAAACAAACTTAGTGAATCAAGTCCTTATAATTCTGAATAAGTAAAAACATTCATAGAAAGCAAAGGAGCCCTTTCCGGGTGAAAAAAAATTGACTTAGTTTTCCATTATCAAACTATATTCGCAAAAACATTTTACTTATGATTATTCAATTAAATACTGATAAAAATATACCGGGAAGCGAAAAACTTGAAAACTATTTGAATTCATTAATAAAAGAAGAATTATCCCGTTTTAGTGAAAATATAACAAGAGTGGAAATCCACCTATCTGATGAAAATGCGGCCAAAAAGGGAGAGAATGATAAACGTTGTGTAATGGAGGCTAGACTGGTAAAAAGAAAACCTATTGTTGTAACCAGCAACTCAGACACCGTAGAAAAAGCTGTGAATGATGCTCTTGATAAATTGAAAGCTTCAATAGATAAAATATATGACCGCCTCAAGAAGCGTTAGAATTAGAATACTATTTCTTACAGCTAAGGAATAAAATACTACTTTTGATCGGAATAAAATTTAATCGCTAATTTTCTCAAAAACCAAGCGATGATGTTCCCAAATTCCTTTTTCAAAAGCCACTTTAATAGGTGCTATTTGTAAGTTAGTCAGGCGTTTACGCATAGAAGACTCAGTTAAAAACTTAGGTACTAATTGCAAATAAGCCCAGTATTTTTTCCAACCAAAAGACTTCAATTTTTTGCGCCACATTTTAATGGTTTCTATATAGTCTAATCTTCCACTATGTTCAGTCACTAGTTTGAAGTAAGGCGCTGCATTTTTGATGATTTGCTCTTTTCCATAAGGTATCCAGGATCCCGGATACTCATTATTGATAAGTGCCATCAAATATTCGTTGGAGTCTTTAGGCGCATTAATGTCAAATTCATTTAGAAGCAACAATTATTTTGCTAACCATTTTGTTATAGTTGATATAGATTAATTAATAAGAAGATTATGGACTATTTTCATTCAAAAACCATTTCAGGATCAACAATAGCAGATACTCGTTCAAAAGTTGAAGAGGCCTTAAAATCAGAAGGTTTTGGCGTACTCACAGAAATAGATATTCAGGCTACCATGAAGAAAAAATTGGATAAGGATTATCTGCCTCATCTTATTTTGGGTGCTTGCAATCCTGTATTTGCCGATAAAGTACTTTCTGTAGACCAACATATCAGTCTGATGCTTCCTTGCAATGTGACTATTCGTGAGCTGGAAAACAAAGAGATTGAAGTAGCTATTGTCAATCCATTAGAAGCGATGAAGGTCATAGGCGACTCTACAATTGAGAGTTATGCCAAAGAAGTGGACCAAAAATTAAACGAGGTTTTGAAAAAGGTTTAGAAAAAAATAAAGCATTAATAGAATATGCCGATTCATTCGTATAAAGGAGAGTCCCATGTCCAAGTCTTTAAATAGTTATTTAGACAATCATTATATCAATAGAAGTAATTGGCTTCGAGCAGCAGTGCTTGGTGCCAACGATGGCATTCTATCAACGGCAAGTTTAGCAATTGGAGTAGCAGCGGCCACTGATATTAGAGAGGCTATAATTAGAATTACTTTCTGGGGAACAGTTGCGATGGGATTGACTGCATTAGTTGGATATTTTTTCGGCACTAGCTTTACGCATTGAGCGAAAAGAATCTCTTTGGTAGATTAAAACTCTTTTTTTCTCAAAATTTAGATACACTCAAAACTCTAATTTCAAGTATTCATTTGCTTCAGAAATTGATGCTGCTCAACTCATGACTAAAAATATAATCATGAGTAAAATAGGTAGAATCATAATAAGTCTTTAAAAAAAACAGAATAAATAGGATTGTGGCCAAAATGTATAAATTCGAGGTTTGGAATATGTGTTAAGCACAAAATCAGATATAGACCAATACTGTTTATAAAGTTTGAAAAATGAGCGATTCAAAGAACCCCACAAAAGTTGCTGTTGATTTAGTTATCCGAATTGGAATTTTGCTGCTTCTAATTGCATGGTGCTTTAGAATCCTTGCCCCATTTTTAAGCCCCGTTCTGTGGGCTATTCTTCTTGCTGTGGCTTTATACCCATTATTTTCAGTCCTTTCTAAGCGATTAGGAGGATCTGATAAATTAAGTGCCATTATACTTACTATATCTCTATTGGCACTCATTCTAATTCCTACAAGTCTCTTTTTTGGGTCTTTGGTTGAAGGAGTTCAAACCTATGGGGAGCAAATGGTCAATAAGGAATTTTCAGTTCCTCCACCTAATGATGATATCAAAGAATGGCCTCTTGTAGGTGAAAAGTTGCATGGAATATGGATGACGGCTTTCAATAATATTGATGATTTAATAAATCAATATGAAGATCAGATTGCTTCTTTTGGTAAATCAGTTTTAAATTCTTTTTTAGGCACAAGTCTGACCTTTTTCCAATTCATTTTATCCATTATTATCGCAGGAATATTACTTGCAACATCAAAACAAGGCGGAACCTTTACTTATAGTTTATTTAAGAGGATAGTGGGTGAGAGAGGTGAAGAGTTTGCTAATATCTGTAAAGTGACAATAAAAAACGTAGCAAAAGGTATTCTTGGAGTGGCAATAATTCAATCTACTTTGGCCGGTATTGGATTTCTATTAGCCGGTATTCCATTTGCCGGTTTGTGGTTTTTAATTTCACTTATTCTGGGTATCATTCAAGTTGGGCCCGCCTTAGTAATTATTCCTGTGATCATTTATATATTCTCTACAACCAGTACACTGGCAGCTATCTTATGGTCTATTTATTTTGTGATCGTAATGCTATCAGATAATATACTCAAGCCAATTCTTCTGGGAAAAGGAGCTCCTGTTCCCATGCTCATAATATTTCTTGGATCAATTGGGGGATTTATGAATTCCGGCTTTGTAGGTCTTTTTGTAGGTGCAATAATTCTATCATTGGGTTATAAACTATTTATTGCATGGGTTGAAGAAAAAGAAGCTTCATTTTGAAAATGTTAAATTGAAATTATATTTTATATAATATTCAATATCAGCTATTTATACTAAAACTCCAAAGTCAATTGACCTTGATTTTCTTCTTCCTTTGTATCCAGATTTGATACTGCAATACCTAAGAGTCTGATGCCAAGTGGATGAGATTCTATGCTATTCATAAGTTCATGACTATGTTCCGTTATTTCGGAAAGATTGGAAATACTGTGATTTAAAGTCTTACTTCTTGTTATGACCTTAAAATCCGAATACTTGATCTTCAATGTTATTGTTTTCCCCTTATGATCTCCTTTTCGCATTCTTTCTTCCAAAATAAGCGCAATCGTATCCAGAATTTCCAAGAGTTCATCTCGGTCAAGAATATCTGTTTCAAAAGTACGCTCAGCACCAACCGATTTTCGTATTCTATCCGGTCTTACAGGCCTTTCATCAATTCCCTGACTAATCAAATGGAAATAACTTCCTGTTTTACCAAAATTTCGAATGAGTTCCAGTTTTGAAAAAGACTGCAAATCCTTACCAAAACGAATACCCAAATTGTGCATTTTCCGAGCGGTGACTTTACCAACACCGAAGAATTTTTCAATGGGTAGTTTTTCAATAAATGACATGACTTGCTCTGGAAGAATCACAAATAGACCATCCGGTTTATCGTAATCAGAAGCCACTTTGGCCAGAAACTTATTCGTACTTATTCCGGCCGAAGCGGTCAGACCGGTTTCTGCTTTTATAGCAGCCTTTATCTCTTGGGCAATAAGCGTAGCAGAAGGCGGACCTTTTTTATGGTGTGTCACATCCAAAAAGGCTTCATCAAGAGAGAGGGGTTCTACCAAATCTGTATAGGATCTGAATATTTCTTGAATCTGGTCTGAAACTTCTTTATAAACATCAAAACGGGGTTTGGTGAATATAATATCCGGACATTTGATATAAGCCATTTTAGAAGACATGGCAGATTTAACGCCGTATTTCCGAGCTTCATAACTCGCAGCTGCCACCACGCCTCGTTCTTTGCTTCCACCAACGGCCAAAGGCTTACCGCGAAACTCCGGAAAGTCTCGTTGCTCTACAGATGCGAAAAAAGCATCCATATCGATATGAATTATTTTGCGTTGAATGGAAATAGCAAATTATTTGACTCTCAAATATAGATAAAGCTTATTTTGATGCTGCATTCTTGAAATCAATTAAAAAAAGATCTATCAGCATGTATTTTTGCGATATGCCCAATGTCTTTAGAAAGCTAATTATTATAATCTTTTTGCTTTGCCCTTCTATATTATTGGCACAGTCACAGGAAGACTTTGAAAAGAGCACTACGGAGTTCTTCATGAATTCACAGGATAGTCTTAAATCTAGGGCTTTTGCAATGTCGTCTTATGACATGGTGGAGCAAAATGAGGATTTGCAGACGCTTAGCAATTATTATATGCTCAAAGCCATTTTCGATATGATTGGGGATGAAGCGCTCTCTGCAGAATGTGAAAAGAAAGCAAAGGCCGAGATGGAGTTTTCGCAAACCATTGAAAAACCTGAATCCTATGACAATTACAATTTAGAATGGGCTTATGAATATCAAATGGAGTTGTATAAATCCAATGATCTTGCATTGGCTAAAAAGGCTCTGAAGTTTTTAAAGCAATATCCCGATTTAATCAATTTCACGAATTACTCGGCTATAGCTAATTTTTATGAGCGAAATATGGATTTTGAAAAGGCTGAGGAATACTATGCATTGGCTTTTGATAATATCGATTATGAAAACGGGGAATTCGTTTCGCTGATTATGCCGGCTTTCTTTTATATGAAAGCGGGACAATACGAAAAAGTAGAGGAATGCCTTCAGCTTAACAGAGAATTACTAGAAACCGCCACTCAATATACCAGGACAAGCTATGAGTCTAGTGGTGATATGATACAGATGTATTACTATCTCTATATCGGTGACTACTTTAACTATATACAATCATCAGAACGCTATTTTGAACAGCAATATGAGTTGAATAAGGATAACCTGATTGGTAATCCTTATGCCTCGATTATGAAACTCAACAAAGCCATTGGCTATGAGCAATTGAGAAAGTATGATGATGCGGAGCAAAGCTATCGTGAGTCAGAATTGGCATCCAAACAATGGTTGGCAGATATGCAAAGTACCTATCCTAAGTATCAGCAGGAGAGTTTTCCATTATTGAATGTCTATTTAGCAAAGAGAGGTGAATTGGGAAAAATCAAAGACAGAGTTTCCGAATTGGATCATTATTATGAATACATTGAAAGCTTTTCCAGTCCCGGTCAGGAACAACTTTATCAAAAAGCGATTCAATATGCGCTATACAGAGATGCTCGATATAATGATCTTTTTAAGGAATTAATTGAGAAAGGTTCAGGAATCCGAAACTTCTCTTCTGCCACAGGTCCATATGCCCAATATGCCTATTTTCTGATGAGAGCCAGACATGAAGAGGATGCAAGTAAGATTTATGATGAACTATTTGAACAGAATTTGGAATGGATCAACGAGTTGATCTTCACATTTGGAGAAAAAGCCTTTGTGGCGTATTTCACTACCAAGCTCAAGGAAGGTTATGACAACTATCACAGCTTTGTGAAATTAACGAATGATAAGGATCAAACACTCCATCAAAAATTGGCGGGACAAGCCTACGATAATCTCTTATTAACTAAGTCTATTTCCTTTAAGGGCGTAAGAAAGCGAAAACAAGCATTTACCAAGGCCAATGATCCTGAAGTCAATAAGCTTTATCAAGAATGGCTTTCCAAGAAACAAAAGCTAATCAGACTCTATCAAATGACGCAGGATGATAAAAAGAATCTCCATCAGTCAATGAATCTCCAACCTGATTCAACGACGACTATCATTGTTTCAAAGGAGCAACTGGAAGTCTTGCAAAAGGAAGTAGAGCAGCTTGAAAATAAATTGGCATTATCATCTGTAGGTTTTAAAGAAAGTCTGGAAATAAAAAGTCCCAAATGGCAAAGCGTTCGTGCTTCATTAAAACCCGGTGAAGCTGCAATAGAAATTGTTCGGTTTCATTGGAGAGATCAGATCTATTATACCGATAGCAGTTATTATGCTGCCTATATCATTCGGTATGATAGCGAAGCTCCTGAGGTAGCTTATCTCAGTTCATTTGCCGATGATCTTGACAAGAAATACTATAACTTTTATCGCAATAGTATTAAGCTGAAAATTGATGATCCAAACTCTTATGAACAGTATTGGAAACCCATAAAATTGAAATTACAGGGCATTAAAAAGGTCTATTACTCACCAGATGGCATTTATCATCTCATAAATATGTCGACCTTAAAAAACCCCGAAACTGAAGAATATCTATTGGATGAAATGGAACTTATAAATGTGACCAGCACTGCTCAAATAGGAAATGAGAGCGATGCTAAGAATTTCTCAAATGCCGTATTGCTTGGCCGACCGGCATATTCTTCAATTTCTGCGGAGGTGAATTTAGAAGATTTACAAAGTCGATCATTTTCTAGAAATTTTAGAAATGCAAATATTTCAGATCTGCCGGGTACTGAAGATGAAGTCATTTCAATAGGTACTGAACTTCAAGGGAAAGGCGTAGAGGTAGAAGAGTTGCTTGGATTCAAAGCGACAGAGGATAGATTATATGAATTGCAATCACCGGATGTTTTACATATAGCCACGCATGGCTTTTGGTCCGGTACAGAGAATGCAACACCCGGTTTCAGAATGTTTAATGCCATGATGAATTCCGGATTATTGATGGCCGGAGTAGTGGATTATTATAGTTCAGATGTTTTGACAGATGCTAATGACGGAATTCTAACTGCATATGAAGCACAAAATCTAAATCTGGAAGGCACTGATTTGGTGGTGCTTTCTGCCTGCGAAACAGGTTTGGGAGATTTTGATGCCGGTGAAGGTGTTTACGGCTTGCAGCGGGCATTCAGAGCAGCAGGAGCAAAGAGCATTATCACCACATTGTGGAAAATCGACGATCAGGCTACCAAGGACTTTATGATAGCCTTTTATCAGCAAATTCTATTAAAAAAAGATAGACAAGAGGCCTTTCGTGAAGCCCAATTGGAAATGAAGCAAAAATATGAATCACCTTATTATTGGGGAGCGTTTGTTTTAACTGGCGGTTAAAATAATTAAGATTAAGGATTGCGTAAAATCAATTATTAAATTCAAAATATCAAAAGGATTCCTCGACAAAAAGGACTTGTCTATACAATTAAAAAGAACCCGTCACTCCAAGACGTGAGTTCTTGGAGTCTCACACATAAATTCTATTACATTTATGAAATGCTTAATTATATTTAGTGAAGATATAAACCTCCGCCCATGAACCAATCACCATACTTCCAGAAAAACCCTACACTTTACGCCTTTTTACCGGTATTCTACATGGTATGGGCCGATGCCGTGCTTACACCTTCTGAGATTTTAAAAATCAGAACCTTGATTGATAAACAGGATTGGTTATCGAATGAGGAACGCACTTTTCTATTGAGTTTTGTGGATCCTAAAAATCCCCCTTCACCTAAGCAACTCAAAGAATGGCAAAAAGAAATACGCCATACTTCAAATTATTTAGATGGTGACCTTAAAAATACCCTTTCCGAAATTGGAATACAGATGGTCAATGCCCGTCTGGATAAAGGGGATGATAAAAATATTGAGAAGACCAAAGCGCATTTAAAAGAATTAGAAAATGCTTTGGGTATTGTTTCCAGCGAATCAGCTTACCATTTCCGTTCAGCACATCACAAGACCGAAGCGAATATAAAACCCGATGCTCAGTCATTCGATGTGCAAAAGATGCGCGACCTTCTAGATGGCCGAAATAAGGTCATAATGGATAAAGTCAAGACCATTTTATCCGATGAAGAATTCAATTATCTGGAGACCGATAATTTAAAAGAATATAGAGAACAAGTATTAAAATGGTGCAATTACTTAGCAGAACAGGGTTTTGGTTCTATGGCCTATCCAAAAGAATACGGAGGAGAAGCTGATATGGAAAAGTATTTTGCCATTATGGAGGCCCTTTCTTATCACGACCTAAGCACGGTTATCAAATTCGGCGTTCAATTCGGTCTTTGGGGAATGAGCGTGTATTTTTTAGGCACCAAAAAACATCATGATAAATACCTGAAAGCCATTGGAACTTTGGATTTACCCGGTTGCTTCGCCATGACAGAAACAGGGCATGGATCGAATGTAAAAGGTATTGAGACCACTGCCACTTACGATCATTCAAAGAAGAAATTTATTGTAAATACACCACATGAAGGAGCAGGGAAGGAGTATATCGGGAATGCGGCTTTACATGGAAAAATGGCTACTGTTTTTGCCAAGCTAATCATCGATGAAGTGGATTATGGTGTCAATGCCTTTGTGGTGCCACTGCGAAATGATGAAGGGAAACTTTGGCCCGGAGTTCGCATCGAAGATTGCGGTCGAAAAATGGGACTCAATGGAGTGGACAATGGTAAAATATGGTTTGATCATGTTGAAATTGACAAGGATGAAATGCTTGATTGCTATGCCTCTGTAGATGAAAATGGTGAATTTCAAAGTCCGATAAGTAGCGATAACCGTCGATTTTTCACTATGCTTGGAACATTGGTTGGCGGAAGAATCGGAATACCGAGATCAGGACTAAGTGCCGCAAAATCCGGTTTGGCCATAACCATCAAATACAGTGATGCCCGCAAGCAGTTTGGGCCTGAAAATGGAGAAGAGGTGCCTATTTTGAATTATAGGACACATCAAAGACGATTAATGCCACTTTTGGCGAATGCTTATGCAAGTCACTTTGCTTTGCAATACCTAACCGATCGCTTTCTGAGCAGAAAAGAAGAAGATATGCAGGAAATAGAGGCGCTGGCTGCAGGTTTGAAAGCCTGGTGCACTTGGAATACTACGAGTACACTTCAAGAGTGTAGAGAGGCGCTGGGAGGGAAGGGCTACTTATCAGAAAATCGCATTGATCGACTTAAAAATGATACAGATATCTATACCACCTTTGAAGGTGATAACACTGTGTTGATGCAGCTGGTAGCTAAGAGTCGTTTATCAGAATTTAAAAAGGAATTTTCCGACATTGACTTTTTTGGCATGTTAAGTTATTTGGCAGATCAGGCCAAAACGACCATAAGCAAGAAAAATCCAATTACTATCCGAAATACCGATCGCGAGCATTTACTCGATTTTTCATTTTTAATGGATGCTTTCAATTACAGGGAGCGCAGTATTTTGACCTCTGCAGCAAAACGTTTTAAAAATCATCTAGACCAAGGAATGGATTCATTTGATGCCTTTAACCAGACCCAATATCATATGGTTAAAATAGGACATGCTTATGTGGAGCGCGTATTGTTGGAGCAATTTATAGCACAGATCAACAAAACAGAAGATCCACACTGCAAAGATTCTCTTACACGATTAGGTCAACTTTTCGCCTTGAGCACAATTGAAAAACATAAAGGTTGGTATCTGGAGCAAGGTTATATGGAAGGTGTAAAGACTAAGGCTATCCGAAAGATTGTCAATGACTTATGCTTCGAGGTTAGACAAGAATCTGTAGCGCTCGTTGATTCATTTGGCATACCGGATAAATGCCTGGCAGCACCGATAGCAATTAATCACATTAACTAATTAGCTTAAATCAATCTAACTTCATTTCAAAAAGCAGATTACTCATCCCTCAATGAATTAACCGGATTTTCCAATGCGGCACGGGTAGATTTGATACCTATTGTCATAATTGAAATAAGAACAACAGCCAGAACTCCGCTCATAAACAAGATCAGACTAGCAGGGGATAGCAGATCGATACGGTACTGAAAATCAGTCAACCAATGATTTATAGCTAAAAATGCCAATGGCAAAGCAATCAAACATGCTATTATTATCAACCAAATAAACTGCTTGGTAAGAAGTACAATGATCTGTAAAACTGAAGAGCCCAAAACTTTACGAATACCTATTTCCTTTCGTTTTTGTTCTACTGCGAAATAGCTGAGTCCAAAAAGACCCATACAAGCTAGAATTATGCTTATCCATGTGAAATAGTGAATCAAAAAGGCAAATTCTTCATCGGCCTTGAACAACTCATTGAATTCCTCATCAAAAAACCGGTAGTCCATAGGGTGATCAGGAAAATGCTTCTCCCAAATAGCAGTGATCTTTGCGACATTTTCAGCAAGGTTTTCTGTACTTAACTTTAGATTCAAATTACTATTGGCATCGGGATTATAGAAAAACATCAGAGGTTCTATCTTTTCACGCATTCCGGAAAAATGAAAGTCCCTAACGAGTCCGATTACCTTTCTGCGATCTGTTTCCCCCAATGAAAGGTTTTTGCCTTCAATGCTTTTCCAGCCAAGTGCATTCATCATAGCCTCATTAATCAATACAGATTGCTGCTCATCAGTATTCACTTCTTTGCTGAAATTCCGTCCCTCAACAACATCAATTTCCATCAAATCAAAATAATCATGATCCATATTCATGGCTGAAACAATAAAGGTTTCGTCATCAGAAGAAGAAATTGAATCTATAGTGACACCTAGTCGGCCGGTGCCTCTTCCCGGCATATTTCCCGAATAACTGCTCTTTTTAACAAAGCTAAGACCATCAACTTCGGTTTTGAAGGGTTCCAGTTGACGAATTAAACTGTTCTGGTTGAATTGCAAATTCAAGATCTGATCCTTATTAAATCCCAGATCCTTGTTTTTGAGATAGTCGATCTGTCTTACAACTAGTAAAGTAATGATTATCATAGCTACAGAAGCTACAAACTGCATTGTAACTAAAGATTTACGCATTAGAATACCCGTTTTCCCTGTCTTGAATCTACCCTTAAGCATTGCAATCGGATGGAAACCTGAAAGGATCAGAGCAGGGTATAGGCCTGCGAGAATGCCAATTATCAAGGCTATACCCAGAAATGAGGGCAGGGTCCAATATTCCTGAAAAATCAAAGCTTTGAGATCTGCACCTTTGCCAAGGTCTAGATAATTTCCTGCAAGTAGGAAAATTATAAAAGCCAAAAGCATAGAAAAGACTGAGAGCATACTACTCTCAGTAAAAAATTGTCCCATAAGCCCTCTGCGACTGCTTCCCAATACCTTTCGCATACCTGTTTCTTTGGCTCTTCCTCCAGACTGAGCTGTGGATAGATTCATGAAATTAAAAGCGGCAATGATTAGTACCAGAATTGCTACAATGGCCAGGGCAACTACATACGTTCGGTTACCTTTATTAGCATGATAGTGATCAAAAATGATTTCTGAAGATCCGAGATGGATATCATTTAAAGACTGCAATTGAGGTATCCAAAATTCCGGAGCATCATTTTCTATAGCTATTTTGAGCATTTGAGCTTCAACTTCCTTCTTCATCTCGGGAGAATTCAATACAGCATAACCTATCATTCCCAGACCTTGAAAAGTGGAGAAATATTGAATGCTATTGGTATCAGACTGAAGAGGAGTTATTGACAATAGGGCTTCCATTTCAAGATGGAAGTTTTTTTCAATGTCAGGAAAGGTGCCAATCACCTCCCAATTTTCTTCATCGATGCGGAGAATACCTTTTTTATCCAATTTTTTTGTTCCATAAATGCGCTCGTAAGCAGATTCTGCAAGAATTAATTTTCGAGGAAGAGCAAATTCAGCAAGAAAGGATGAATCATATTGACGGATGTCAAAAATTTTGAAAAAATCGGATTCAATGTATTTTGCATTATCCAGGTAATAAGCCTTATCACCGTCTTCTACACGTATTTCTCCTGCAGATTGAACACGTGTGGCAATTTCAACGGCTGATAGTTGTTCTTCGATAGCCTCCGGCATCATAGGATTAGTGATTGCTACCTGATTACTTGTTACACCCAGTGCTTTATCGATGGTGGTGAGACGATAGGTTCGCTCCGATAAGCTATTCCAGCGGTCGTATTGGTATTCGTTGAGAACGTAAAGACTTAGAATTATAAAAGACAAGAAGCCCAAAGTGAGTCCCACAACATTGATACTGCTGCTCAGAAAATTTCTTTTGAAGTTTCTGATAGTAACTTTCAGAAATAATATTAACATGAGTTTTTTAATTTGACGGCTATCAAAGTAAAAAAGAATGTTAAGGACTAATAAGAATTTTATGTGAGCGGAAAATTAAGCTATTAAATTTTTCAAGCTTGACTAGCAACTAATATTGCATTTGCTTTCTAAAATAGCTCCAGTAGTATGATTTTGGTACACAATTTGACAGTTAATTATTAAACAAATGTATGAAATCCAAAACCTTTCTTTTTATATACAAACTAAGACCTGTATTGCCATTTTTGATTATTCTTTTTTGCTCTAGTCAAACTCTCAAAGCCCAAGATTTTGAACCCGGGTATGTTGTTCTCAATAATAATGACACTATTATTGGATCAATTAAAAACAGGAATGATGGTGCTCTATTCGAAAAAATAAGGTTCAAGGATGAACGAGGCAGGGTGAAGCGCTATAGTGCAGAGGATATAAATAGTTATAAGATAGGAATATATTATTACGAGTCGCTCTGGTATGCCGAGGAAAGTGAATTTTTGAAGTTCTACTATTATAATAGACCGGGATACGGTGAAAAAATATTTTTAAAAGTACTGGCAAAGGGACGTTTAAACTGCTATGCCAAGGAGTTTATTCATGATGATAATGATTACCCGGATCAATTTGAACTATTTCTACGCGAAGGTGAAACAACCATGGCGCGAGCGACCCAGGGCATCTTTGGTCTTAAAAAGAAAAGCTTATCAAGCTATTTTTGGGATTGTCCCGATTTGGTTGAAAAAATAAATAATCAATCAATTCGCAGTCCTTTAGAGGTTGTAGAATACTATAATAGCTTTTGCGGAATGTCTAACCGTTAAATTATTTAATCTAGAGTCTTCAAAACAAGCTATGGATCCATGATGTTTCTTGAATCATGACAGATAGACCAATAATAGAAAAGGCAAAAGTGTATTCTCAAACAAGTGAAGAAGAAGTTTTTCAGAATACAGTATTAAGACCTATCATCAAAATGAAGCATGACCTGCTCATTGCCCATGTCAGATATTATTTTGCCAATAAGAAACAAGATTTATCTTCGGCAGATGTGCATAAGAAGCTGAAGGCTGTTAGCACGAGTTTAGAACAAGATAATACTCTGAGAACAGAAGTTCGCGGAATTATAATTGGCCATTTTAATGTGGAGGAGTATGAAAAATTTAGCCAAATGACAAAGGCCTTGAATAAACGGATTTTGAACATCGTTAAAGAGCGAATGCTGGACCACTTGGATTTACTCTTTATTTAGATCTTGGCTTACTTCCAAGACAGCATTTTATCCAGAGGGTAAATCGGTCTTGGAATATGTTTATAGTCCAACTGAAATACGTCAATATTGGTTACACCCTTGGTTTCTACATAAAGCGTTTGTCTATTATACAACCAAAAGAAAAGACGGAAAGGGAATAAATTTTTCACAACTATTACGTCTGCTTTCCAAATACTTAAGCTTAACTTATTAAAGAATGAAGGCTTAAAAACAGGGTTGGGCAGAGCTGTTATAATCAGATAAAGTTTATCCATTACAATGACCGCAGTTTTTCCATAACTGCTTTCCCCTAAATACTTTAGCGTACCGGTGAAAACTATCTTTTGGTTATAAACCTTGTCCAGCTTAACACCTACATCTATAGTAATTTCTTTATTGACTTGAGATGGACTTAAACTCATTACAGATGTTTCATCGCAGAGGGGAACATAGGATCTGAGATTTTTACTTTCTTTTATAAGTGCTTGCAGAATCCGCGTGTTTTCGCCGGGTGCACCTGCGGCTACAAGGTCGGAAAGATCAGAGATTATAGAAGTTCCCAGCCAGGAACGCCAATTGGTCTTTTTAATTTTTGCGATAGACTCTTCCGGACTCAGTGGTATAGGGTGAGGATGATCTTTTATAGCCCAATTCATTTCACATAACTGATTGCACAATGTCCTAGCGAGTTCGGGGTCATCATCTGTAATAACAACGCAGCTCCAGCCAACTTCAGGGGCATCGATCCAAATATGAACCATGAAATTGGATACACTTAGCACTTTATCGTTGTGCTCCATTTTATTCATAGCCCGGAATATCTTGCGCATTGGTGCTAAAAAATCGATATTCATTCCACCACCTTTTAGCAATGGTAGCTTTTGAAATGCCATGCTTGGCTTTATTTCACCAAATACTGTCTTAATAAGCATCTCACCACTTTTGAAGCCTACTTTATTATGGTCGCGGTGTGGATTGGTACGATAAGAATTGATAAATGTAGAATGCTGGACAAGCTTCTCGGTAATATTGGCATGTAAGTCGCATGAGACTCCAATAGGCATCTCATCGCCCACCATAGCACGAATATCAGCAAGGAGTTCACCTTCAGGGTCATGACTGTTTTCTACTCCCATGGCACCATGAACAGAGAAATATAATCCATCCAGTTTGTTTTCGCCGAGTCGGGTAAAAATATGAGACCTAAAAGAATCAAAAACCTCAGCTGTAATTTTACCTCCGGAATGTGACCATGCAGCCATAATTGGAACGAACTCAATTTGACCTTTACCAAAGTGCTTAATTGCTTTTCTAAAGCCGTTTACTTGTAGTTTGTGTTTATCACCCCCGGTATGCACATCTTCATCATAGTATAAAGCCAAAGACTCAAAATTTCGTAATTCAGTGGCTACAGTCGAGAAACTATTGGTTTCGTGATGGATTTCTATTAGTGCGATTCGGTACATCACTGTAATTTAAGTCAGAACAAGTGATAAACCTATGCTTGGTATCGGCAATGGCAATTGGCCCTGGATGCCATTTACAAGAAAAGTGAGAAGGAGCCAAAGCTCAACCTCTCACTTTAGAGTATTCTTAATTTTAATTTATAGTCTAAATCTCTTCTTCGATTTCTCTTAACCTTAGTGTTAATCTAGTCAATTCAGTCTCCAGGTCTTTTAATTTATTAATCGCAGAGTCTTCGTGATGAGTTTGGATCAGCTTTTTCATATCTGCTAAAGCATTCAAGCATTTAGTTTGGTGATATACGATATTCTCAATTTGTTCTTTGGTATCCATAGTATTGTTATTTATTCCTGATTGTAATCTCGCATAAATGATATTTTAAAAAACTTGTCTGGGTTAGGTCTTGACCTGATTTATATCAATTAATGAAAAGGAAAAGTTTTTCAAAAGAGCATAAGTAAAGTCCAAACGGTCAAATAATTAATAATTGGGATTCAGCTCATTGTGCGGGAACAAAAATAAAATCACTTTAATTTTCATGCTTTTGATATGCTAAAACCATTTTGATTTCACCGTAGCTATAATTTTTAGGAAGCTTAGATTTAATCTCAGCTAAACCTACCGCATCGGATTTTAAGACTTTCAGAATTTTCTTCAAATGCTTTTCATCAACCAGATCCTCTATGGGAATCATGCCTTTTTCAACATATTCTGCCAGGTGACCTTCAATGGTACTTTCTACAAAATCTCTCTCTTTAGCAATTTCTTTGATGCTTTTGCCGGTCTTGAATAATTCAAAAGAGATTTCAGCTGATGGAGTTTTGTCTTTTTTTGCTTTTTTCCCTTTAGCTGAACTTAATTTTGTCGATAGGGAAGAATCAAACTTTTGACCGACAGAATCACCGTTTTTGAGCGCCCCAACTAAAAAACTTAGCCGTTCTATATCTCTAATCTTTTTGATAAAGGCTTCTTCAATCTCTTCCAGTTCTTTCAGATAAGCTTTTACCTGCTTTTCTTTTTTAAGTGAATGACGATGAGATTGTATGCGTTCTGTTATTGGCGCGAGTAAGTTCAAGAAATAGGTTTTTGCCTTATCAATGCGCTCACAGAGCAGATCAATGTATTCATCATCAAAGAGGATACGATTGATTTCTCTGATAAAACCTTCACCAATTTTTTGTAAAGGGACTGTTTCATCTACAATCTCTTTTGTCCAATCGCTGTATTTCTGTTTGATAGAGCGGTTTTCTTCTTTATTAAAACTTTGCAGATGATAGCGCAGATTTTTATTTAGTTCTGAGAAATCAAAAGCGCCTCGCCCTATATCCGCAAGAAAGGATTTTTGATCTGTTTTAAGCTTTGCCTCCAACTCTTTTTCTTCCTCAGTGGTCGAATTAAAATTGGATAGACTTTCATCTATTTTGGGAGGATTTTCGGGAAGAGGCGAGGAGAGAACCAAACCCTTTAAAGAGGTTAATCGAGAAAGTGCTACGTATAATTGACCCGGTGCAAAAGTTCCGGACAGATCCAGGATAGCCTTTTCAAAGGTTAAACCCTGACTTTTATGTACTGTCACAGCCCAAGCCAGTTTGATCGGATATTGCTCAAAACTTCCCAAAAAGGTTTCTTCAATTTCATTACTTTCTTTATTCAACTGATATCGCTTATTTTCCCATTTATAGGTACTTACTAAAACTTCATCACCGTTTTCAAAACGAACCCATATTTCATCTTCCGACAAACTTGAAATCTCTCCGATTTTTCCATTAAAGAATTGGCCCTCACCACTGGGATCATTTTTGATGAACATAACCTGTGCGCCTTCTTTCAGATGTAATTCCTCACTTGTAGGAAACATACTTTCAGGAAAGGTGCCATCGATATGTGCATAGTAGCTATGGAGTTCTGCTTCTAATTCACCGATTTTTTGTTGATTGAGTTTATCGGCCCTATAATTATGGGTAGTAAGATGAATATAGCCGCTTTCTTCCGACTGATTGAAATCAGGATTATAATAGCGGTTCAGGAAAAGAAGATCATCCGCAGTTTGCTCATTATGTCTCAGGCGATTGAGCAGTTCAATAAAATCCTGATCCTGCTGACGGAATATCTTTCTGAGCTCTAGATGAATAGGGGGTGCTGATTGCAGTGCTCTGGCATCAAAGAAGTAGAGACTCGGATAATAGGGTTTTAGCAAAGCCTTCTCATTGTCTTTCACAACCGGAGGGAGCTGCATCAAATCACCAATAAAGAGAATTTGAAGTCCTCCAAAAGGAGTTGTGCTTTTTCGAAGATAGCGCAAGGTAAAATCAATACAGTCAAGCAGATCGGCACGTAGCATACTGACCTCATCAATAATTAATAATTCAATCTCCTGGATGAGTTGTCTTTTGGTGGCATTGAATTTGAAGTCCCGGAAGAGCGACTTAGGTATAGAAACTCTTGCATCAGAAACATCGATAGGGATATTTTCAGGAATGAATGATCCAAAGGGTAATTGTAAAAGCGAATGAAGCGTAACGCCACCTGCATTGATCGCCGCAATACCAGTAGGAGCCGCTACCACAGCCCTTTTATGAGTATTATCAATAATGTACTTCAGAAAAGTAGTTTTACCTGTACCCGCCTTCCCGGTAAGGAAAATATGCCGATTGGTGGTATTTACGTAGCTGGCGGCAAGCTTGGCCATTGCTTGTAATTGCATGAAAGCAAAGCTAAGAATTGTATTTATGAGAAAAGAGAATAAAAATAGCATTCACTAAGTCAAAATAGATATTCACAAATTTCTTTTGAAAATTCTATGGATAATTCATGAAATATCATTTTGCGCATATTTATATTCTCGATGCACATGGATTTATTAGAAATTTTAAAAAGACATATAATCATTTAATTTCAACCTTTTATAAATAATAGAACATGTCAATTGCTTCAAAACATTTATGTGTGCTTCCTTCAATAATCTTTTTAATCCAAGTGCTATTGCATCCCATCGGTGCAATTGCCCAAAACGGTGACAAAGACTTTGAAAAAGCCATTTCCGGCTTACAAATAAGAGAAATTGGCCCGGCGTTAATGGGCGGAAGAATATCAGATATTGAAATTCACCCATCGCAGCCAAGCACCTGGTACGTATCAGCGGGTTCCGGAAACCTTTGGAAGACCGTAAATCGCGGTACCACCTGGACACCGATTTTTGATAATGAGAATTCTTATTCTATTGGCGATATAGCCATTGATCCGAATAACCCAAGTATTATTTGGCTAGGAACGGGAGAGAATGTCAGTGGAAGACATGTAGGCTGGGGAGATGGGATTTATAAAAGTCTGGATGCAGGTACAACCTGGAAGAACATGGGTTTAAAATCTTCTGAGCATATTGGTAAAATTTTGATTGACCCTAGAAACAGTGAAATCATATATGTGGCTTGCGAAGGTCCACTATGGTCAGGTGGAGGGGAGAGAGGACTTTATAAAAGTATCGATGGGGGTATAACATGGAAAAATATACTGGCCTTGAGTCAATACACCGGTGTAACAGACATCGAGTTTGATCCATCCAATCCTGATATTATTTATGCGGCAAGCTATCAGCGTTTTAGAAGGGCATGGGCATTAATGGCAGGCGGACCCGAAAGCGGTATTTACAAATCTGCAGACAATGGCGAAAACTGGAAAAGATTAAGTCAGGGTCTTCCAAAAAATGATATGGGAAAAATAGGTTTGGCTGTAACACCTGCAAATCCAAATCTTGTTTATGCTACCATTGAAGCAGGTGAAGAAGAAAAAGGATTTTACAGATCAACAGACAAAGGAGAGAGTTGGGAGAAAAGAAATAGCTACATATCAGGTGGTACCGGGCCTCACTATTATCAGGAAATAGAGGTGTCACCTGAGGATCCGGATTTAGTTTATCAAATGGATGTCTTTCTTCATGTTACACGTGACGGCGGTAAGAACTTTGACTACTTAACCAATGGAAAAACAAAACACAGTGATAATCATGCCTTTTGGATAGATCCTAATGATGGTTTGCACCTTATCGCCGGTACAGACGGGGGATTGTATGAAAGCTATGATGAAGGGAAGTCATGGAAGCATTTCTCCAATTTGCCAATATCACAATTCTACAAGTTGGGTCTGGATAATACAGAACCCTATTACAATATAGTAGGAGGTGCTCAGGATTTAGGCACATTGATTGGACCCTCACGAACTACTAATGTCGAAGGTATAAGAAACGGGGATTGGTATGTGCCTTTGGGTGCTGATGGCTATGGCTCAGTTTATGACTGGAATGACAATAATACAGTTTACATGATGTGGCAGGAAGGGAATCTTTATCGTCATAATGTAAAAACGGGAGAAAATATCGCTATTACACCCTTACCCGTGGATACAGAAATTCCTGAGCGCTGGAACTGGGATAGTCCAATAATGGTAAGTCCACATAAGCATCAACGCATCTATTATGGCTCTCAAAGACTCTGGAAAAGTGATAATCGGGGAGACTCCTGGGAAGCCATTAGCCCGGACCTAACAACAAACACCAATCGATATGAATTGGCACTAATGGATAGGGTATGGAGTGTTGACGATTTATATGATAACAGAGCTATGTCCAAATACTCTACGCTCACATGCATTGCCGAATCTCCTCTTCAGGAAGGCTTACTTTATACAGGATCAGATGACGGCCTGGTGCAGGTGAGCGAAGACGGAGGTAAAAACTGGAGAAAATCGAGTTTAAAAATACCGGCAAGGTCATTTATTAATGATATAGAAGCATCTAATCATGATGCAAATACTCTTTTTACTGTAGTTGACGCCCATAAAATAGGTGATTATAAGCCCTATATATTTATGAGCACAGATAAAGGAAAAACCTGGAAATCTATCTCAGGTGATCTTGAAACCGGAAATATTGTTTGGGTAATAAAACAGGATCATGAAACACCTGATTTGTTATTTATCGGAACTGAAAAAGGAATGTATTTCTCTCAAAATAAAGGACTTAACTGGTATAAGTTAAAGTCAGGTATGCCTACTATTCCTATCAGAGATATTGCTATTCAAAAACGTGAAAACGACCTTGTAGCAGCAAGTTTTGGAAGGGGAATCTTTATTCTCGACGACTATTCCTCTTTGAGAAATGTCAAAACAGCTATCGATAATAAGGAAACTAAATTGTTTCCCATAAGAGATGCCTGGTGGTATGTACCTACAGTACCAATGCAGGCAAAAGGCATGCCCGGACAAGGATCTGGGCATTATGTTGCTAAAAACCCTCCATTTGGAGCCTTATTCACTTATTATTTAGCAGAAAAAGAACTGAATAAAGAGGAACAAAGAAAAAAGAAAGAGGAAGATATTAAGAAAGCTTCAGGAAATATTCCTTTTCCGGGTTGGGATAACCTAAATACTGAGAAAAGAGAGAACGAAGCTCAGGTCCTGATTTTGATTAAAGAAGAAAATGATATACCGATTAGATGGCTTAAGGCCATTAACGAGAAAGGGCTTCATAGAGTGAATTGGGATTTAAAATTACCAGCCGCAGAGCCAATCAGATTGTCCAAGCCGGCATTTCAGCCACCATGGCAAAGTGATCCTGAAGGTCCAATGGTTGCGCCCGGGACATATTATGCTGAAATATATGTAGAAAATAATGGTGACTTTCGTCAAATAGGAGAAAGGCAAGATTTTAAGGTCAAAGCAATTCCGGACCTTGGGCAACAGGATTTTCAGTCGGTGGCAGCCTTTCAGGTAAAAACCAAAGAATTAATACGTGAATTATCAAGTATGGCAGAAGTTATTTCCGAGTACGATCAGAGGCTTAATTTTATTCAAGAGACGCTTAAACAAACACCTAAAGCAAGTGATGAGCAATATAAGACTTACGGATCCTTGAAGAATAAATTATTTGATCTGGAAACAGAATTGTACGGTGATCATGCAAAAGGAAGTTTGGAAGAATCCCGATTACCGGGAATATTGGGACGACTTTGGTACGTTTCCTATGGGCATTGGGAATCAACGCAAATGCCGACAGAAACTTTCAAACAAAATCTCGAAAAAGCCGAAAATGATTTTGAATCTTTTAAGAACGAACTCGCAAATTTCTCCGAGAATTTGATTGAATTTGAAAAGGAATTGAAAAGTTTAGGCGCTCCATACACAAAGGGGAGAGGCTTTTAATCATAAATTAGCAATTAGTAAATAGTATTTGGCAATTATGTCTATTAGGGTAGATGTATTACTACATTTAGCGAAAAAACTAAATTCAGAAAATGAAAGACGCAGATATTGAGGTACTGAAAGAAAAAGCAAAGCAAGTCAGCATGAATGCCTATGCTCCATATAGCAAATTCCCTGTTGGAGCCGCGCTTATGAGCAAAGAAGGTAATGTTTACATGGCCTGTAATGTCGAAAATGGTACTTACGGATTAACGGTTTGTGCTGAGCGAAATGTGGTGGGAGCGATGGTGGCGAATGGTGAAAAAGAAATCCGGGCAATTGTTATCTATACCCCAACCGAAAAGCCTGCTGAGTCTTGTGGTGCTTGTCGTCAGGTTATTAATGAATTCGGTGATGACGTTAAAATTATCAGTTTTTGTGATGGTGAAGGGCTAATAGAAACAACCATTGGAGAATTATTGCCACATGCCTTTTCAGGTAAAAAAAGCTTGCTTGATAGAAAATAACCAATTGAAGGTTGAGTTTTCTTTTCATAATAAGATGTAAGCATTACAATAATAGCTGCTTTTTGACTCGTATTTGATAACTTTACAAAGTACTTATCGTAAAATGAGCTATGGCAAATCAAGAAACAAAAAAAGGTGGCAGAGCCGCATTAATCCTAATTATCGTCTTATTGGTATTAGTTGCAGGGGGCGCATCATTCTATTTTCTAAAATATAAACCCGATCAGGAAGCCAAGGAAAAAGCGCGTTTGGAACAAATTGCAAGGGAAGAGGCTGAGAAAAAAGCAAGAGAGTTAGAAGCGCAGAAACAAGCGAATTACGATGATTTAATAAATAATGCTGATGTTGAATTCCAAAACGAAAACTGGGAGGCTGCAAAAGCCATGTACGCAGAGGCCTCTACACTTTATCCCGATCAAAACTATCCGCAAGGGCAAATTGCCTTAATCGATGCAAAATTGGCAGAATTAGCGGCTATTGAAGCAGCTAAACCGGGAACGATAGAATCGATTTCCTCCAGAACAGGGAAGTACTATGTAATATTATCTAGTAGTATAGATGATGATTTGGCTATGGATTATGCTGTTAAGTTGTCTAAGGAGAAAATCAATGTTACAATTCTGAAAACCACTGACAAAAAGCATACTTATTTTGCCGTTTCTCCGGCAAACTTTGATACATATGCTGAGGCGGAAGCTGCAATGGATAACTTCAGTAGCTATGGAAGCGGTCTTTGGGTTTTGAAATTTTGATTGCAGATTTAAAAAACCTATCCATAATTTCTCTTTCTGAGTGAACAATAGTTAGACCTGGTAATATAATTAGATTATTACCTATGGAATAAATTCTATCTTTTCTATATTTAGTTCAACAAACAAATGCACGTTCTATGCTCAGAAAGGTTTCTATCCCAATTATAGCACTGGCTTTATTTTCATTAGTAGCATTTGGATCACATCTTTTAAACTTTCACGAATTAGTAAGTCCAGACTCTAAAATAGAGCTGAATGTTATGGAAGATGAAAATTCGGTTTCCTTCAATACTATGATGGATGTACTAACTCATCAACGCTGTATGAATTGCCATCCCTCTGATAACATTCCAAAACAAGGAGAAGACAGTCACCCTCATCGATTTGATATTAGCAGGAACAATGCCAATGCATCAACTAATTGTAATACCTGTCATCAGGATTCAAATAATGACTTCTCAGGCGTTCCGGGAGCTCCGCATTGGTCTCTGGCACCTCAAAGTATGCGTTGGGAGGGTTTATCAAGAATTGAAATAGCTCAATCAATGACCGATAAAACAAGAAATGGAAATAGAAGTCTTGAAGATCTGATGCACCATCTTACTGAGCATGAATTGGTTATGTGGGCCTGGAAACCCGGTCTGGATTTGAATGGAGATCCAAGGGAAACTCCTCCGGTATCCAAAGAAAAATATATAGCCGCAGTAAAAAAGTGGATAGAAGAGGGTGCTATAATTCCTGAAACCTCAAATAAATAAGGTAAATATGATATCATTCAATTTAAACGGTGAAGATGTCAAGGTTGATGTGGATGAAAACACACCTTTGCTTTGGGTCATCCGAGATGAACTAAATTTAAAAGGCACCAAATTCGGTTGTGGAAAAGCAGCTTGCGGAGCTTGTACAATCAATATTGAAGGGGAGGCCGTTCGGTCTTGTTCATTTGCAGTAAAATATGCCGAAGGGAAAAATATTCTAACAATTGAAGGCTTAGGCAATGCTGATAATCCTCATCCTGTACAACAAGCCTGGATTGAAGAGATTGTTCCTCAATGTGGTTATTGCCAGCCCGGCTTCATGATGGCCACAGCAGCTTTATTGAATAAAACACCTAATCCCACAGATGATGATATAGATAATAATATCATTAATATCTGCAGATGTGGCACTTATTACAGAATGCGAAAAGCCATCAAAAGAGCGGCAGAGATTAAAGCATCTTCAAATATCAAAATCTAATCACATGGCCGGGAAGAAAAAGATATCCAGACGTAAGTTTTTAATAAGTACAGGTCTTGGAGGTATTGGAGTTATCGCACTGGGCACCTACATAGCCAGAAACCCCTTGAGAAGATCTCTGCTCGAAGTATTGGAGACAACCGTATTTCCATATAATGGAGAAGGAACAGAAGCTGCTTTATGGTTTGAACTGACAAAAGACAACCAAATTATTTTTCATTCACCAAAAGTCGAAATGGGACAGGGGATTTTCACCGGTTTTACGCAAATGATCGCCGATGAAATGGATCTGCTTCCCGAACAAGTTATTGTAAAAGCAGCCCCAACAGATACAGGTGTAATAGATGGTATGAGTACAGGCGGGAGTCTTTCTATAGCCTCTCTATGGCAACCACTTAGAGAATTAGCTGCTACGATGCGCGAAATGATCAAAAATGAAGCAGCTGGTAAAATGGGAGTGGAACCGAGCACTTTGACTACCGAAAATGGAGTTGTAAAAGGTAAATCAGGCTCTATGAGCTATGCTGATGCGGCAGTTGATGTTGCGGAATGGACTGTGCCGGATGAGGTGCCAAAACCTAAAACCACAGGTTTTAAATATGTCGGTAAGGCAATGCCTAGAGTAGATTTAAATGATAAGGTTTTTGGCGCTCCAATTTATGGTTTGGATGCGGAAATGCCCAATATGCTTTATGCCAACATCATCAGGCCGGGAATTGTTGGTGCTAAATTTAAAAGTGCAGATTCAGAAAAGGCAAGTAAAATGCCCGGTGTCGTTAAAGTTGTTCAAAAAGACAACTGGATTGGAGTAGTTGCAAAATCGCATGCCCAAGCACTGGCGGCCAAAGATCAGATAAAAGTAGAATGGGATATCGCTAAAGAATGGAATGAAAAGGAGCTCAGAGAAGTGCTTCAGGTTGGCAAAGGAGATCTTTTTGTGCAGCAGAAAAAAGGTTCAAAACTGAAGGAAGATGATAAGGATGTAGAAATAATTGAATTTACTACACCAATAGGAGCGCATGCTCAAATTGAGCCAAATGGAGCATTGGCTCATTATAAAGACGGAAAAGTAACTGTTATACTTTCCACTCAGGTCATTCGTGTTACCCGCGATCAGGTGGCTGAAGCTTTGGGTCTGGAAAAAGAAAATGTAAATGTAATCCCCACACATTTAGGTGGTGGTTTTGGCCGAAGACTAAATACATATCACGCTATACAAGCAGCTCAGTTATCGAAAGAAGTTGGTAAACCGGTAAAATATATTTTTACCAGAAAAGAAGAATTTCAAAATGATCAATTCCGACCGCCTACTCATCATATTGTAAAGGGTAAAGTCGACGAAAATGGTTATTTGAATTCACTGGAACATCATTTTGCAAGTGGCGATGTTTCACTAAGTGCTGTCATTTTTCCACCTGCTATGAATACGCTTTTGGGCAATGACGTTGGTGCAGGAAGAGGAGCGAATATCATGTATAACCGCATTGAAAACCGACGCGCTGAACAGTGGCATACCACTTTGCCCTTTGCAACCAGCTGGTGGCGATCGCTTGGTTTATTGTCAAATACCTTCGCTATTGAGAGTTTTATCGATGAAATGGCCATTAAATCCGGGAAAAATCCGATAGAATATCGATTGAAAATGCTCAACGATGAAGAAAATACTAAACGGATTCGCCAGGTAGTTAAGACTGTTGCTGAAAAAAGTGGGTATACAGATGAAGTGATTAATTCTCGCGCTATGGGTATGGCCGCTTCAATAGATGCAAATTCTGTTGCTGCACATGTGGCTGAGGTATCGATTGAAAACGGTAAAATAAAAGTGCATAAAGTAACATGTGCTTTTGATTGTGGTATGGTAATCAATCCTGATCAGGTTCGAGCACAGTGCGAGGGCTCTATTATTATGGGCATGAGCGCAGCTTTGTATGAGAAAATGAGACTTGAAAAAGGAGAGTTACTGCCTACTATTTACGGCCCGTATGAAATGGTTCGTTTGAAGCATACACCAAGAGAAATAGATATTCATCTCATCGAAGGTGTTGATATTCCCTTACCTGTCGGAGAACCTCCATTAGGTCCAATTGCTGCTGCGATTGGCAATGCAGTTCGCAGATTAACGGGCATTCGTATCACAGAAATTCCAATGCAGGAAGCCTTGGAAAAGGAATTGAGTAGGGCTTGATATTCAAGAAATCAAAAACTTTTTTTAAAATCTGAACTTAATACTTTGAGAATTCGCTCAACTATCATTTAACATATTTTTTTATGAAATACTTATTCAATAAAATACACATTCTTTTCATTTTTTCGATAGCATTTATGCTTGGCTGTTCCGATGATGATATCACCTCTGTCCCGCAGCAGCCCATTGTTGAGGAGGATTCTTTATTAGCCGAATGGGATATTGTTTTCGAAGAAGAATTCGACAGTGATTTATCCAAGTGGGACATTTGGGAAAGCGGAGCATATAATGAGGAAATACAATTGTATCGAGAGGAGCAATTGAGTCTTGAAAACGGAATTCTGACTATCAACATCCGACGTGAAGATGCTACAGGAGCTACAAATCCCTATGATTTGGCAAACAAGCAATTTGAGTATGTATCTGCTAGAATTGAATCCAAAGAACTTTTCAGCGCCTCTGACACTGAAGGAGAAAATGAATATCGGTTTTCTGCACGTATAAAGCTGCCTGCGGGAAATGGAATGTGGCCTGCTTTCTGGACTTATGGAGATCCTTGGCCAACACAGGGCGAGATTGATATTTTAGAGGCAAGGGGAGGAGATCCTGATGAATTTCAAACGAATCTCTTTTTTGGTACAGAACCAAATGTGAATATCAATTTCGGAAATGAAGTCAAACACACTCCCGGACCGGATTTAACCGCAGACTTTCATATTTATGGGATGGTATGGAAATCAGATTCTATCGATATTTTGTTTGATGAAAAATTGATTTACAGCTATGCAACCGATGCTGGCAATAACATTGAAAGCATGTTTGGTAAGGAACAGAAAATCGTTCTAAACACAGCCGTTGGAGGATTATTCTTTCCCGATCGCAATCCTGCGAATTATGCAGATAGTGCTAGCATGCAAGTGGATTGGGTAAGGGTTTACAGTAAATAAATAGAGAAGCCTTTGCCAATGTAAAGCTTACACTCCGGGCAATTCAATTGCACTTATAAATAATAAAACTTAGTTTAAAGCATAAAGCAAGGCTCTTCAATTATTCCTTTTATTTATGCTAGCAAATAACAAGTCATCCAATATTAGCCGTGGAACACTCCTGATACTACTTTCAGCGATAATATTTATATCATCAGCTCTAATTTCGAGTCGATATAATCCTCATATAAGTAAAAATGAAAGCCCATCTTCAGGGAAAAATAAAAAAAAGGAATCTATAGAAGCATTTCTTAAAGTCTATGAAGTGCTAACACATCCGCGATGTATGAATTGTCATCCGGCCGGTGATATTCCATTGCAGGGTGAAGACAGCCATTTACATAGTATGGAGCCCACAAGGGGTCTCGACGGCAAAGGTCTGTTTGCTATGAAATGTATGAACTGCCATTTAAGTGAAGGAATGGAAGGGGAAAATATGCCGCCCGGAAGCCCGAATTGGCATATGCCTCCCGCAGATATGAAAATGGTTTTTGAAGGTAAATCGGCGAATGAATTGGCTTTGCAAATTGTAGATCCCAAACAAAATGGTAATAAGTCAATGAAGGATCTGATAGCTCATGCAGATGATGAACTGGTAAAAGCCGGTTGGGAAATGGGAGGCAATCGGGAACTTCCGCCTCTGACTTATGAGGAATTCAAACAGGAATGGATTAAGTGGATCGAAACAGGTGCCTATGCACCGCCGGCCAAATAGAATAATAGAGCGATTATGGAAAAATATACTTTGAATATTAACGGCCAAAACAAAGAAGTGGAGGTGGATCCGAATACGCCCTTGCTATGGGTTTTGCGCGACCATCTCGATCTGGTCGGTACTAAGTACGGATGTGGAATAGCACAATGTGGAGCCTGTACCGTGCATGTGAATGGAAATGCTATCCGTTCTTGCTCCATGCCAATCAGAGCTTTAAGAGCTGATATGAAAATTATTACCATTGAAGGTCTGTCAGAAAAAGGCGACCATCCGGTGCAAAAAGCCTGGCTGGAACACGATGTGGCACAATGCGGCTATTGTCAGGCCGGTCAGATCATGAGTGCAGCATCGCTCTTAAATGAAAAGAAAAATCCCAGCGATGAGGATATCGAAATGGCGATGAGTGGAAATATATGTCGTTGCGGAACCTATGTTCGAATCAAACGAGCAATCAAAACAGCTTCCTCAAACCTTTAAAATTTTAGAAATGACAGTTTTAAAAACAAAAATAGATCGACGCTCATTCTTAAAAACATCTGCTTTAGCAGGTGGTGGTTTGATGGTCAGCTTTAGCTGGTTGGCTTCAGGTATTGCGGAAGCGACTAATCCTGAAGATGATAAATGGTATGAACTTAATGGCTTTCTAAAAATCCATCCCAATGGATCTGTAACCATCATGTCGCCCAACCCGGAGATAGGACAAAATGTAAAAACATCCATGCCGATGATTGTCGCTGAGGAACTGGATGTTAATTGGGACGATGTTATTGTAGAACAAGCACCATTAAACACGGATATATTTACCAGACAACTTGCAGGTGGAAGCCAGTCTATCCGTCAGGGATGGAAAAGTTTACGCATGGCAGGAGCAACGGCCAGATTTGTATTGTTGGAAGCCGCTGCAAAACAATGGGGAGTGCCGGTAAATGAATTAACTGTTAGCAAGGGTATCGTAGAATATCAAGCCGGAAATAAAAAGATTGGATATGGCGAATTGGCTGCTGATGCAGTAAAAATTGAGGTACCGGAAGAGGTCACCCTGAAAGATATCAAAGACTTTAAGATCATTCGAACGGCACGTGAAAATGTTGATGGTCCGGGTATTGTCACCGGAAAGCCCTTATTCGGCTTGGATTATAAGAAGAAAGGCATGCTTATCGCGACCATTGAGCATCCTCCGGCATTTGGTATGAAAATAAAAAGTCTCGATGCCGGCAAAGCAAAGGCTATGCCCGGTATTGTGGATGTCTTTACATTCAAAAGCTATAATGATGATTATGCTAAAGCTTGGTCAGATGTAAGCGCCTTTAATGAATTAATTGCTATAGTTGGCGAAAGCACCTGGCAAGTTTTTGCTGCAAAAAAAGCCCTTGAAGTCAGCTGGGAAAATACCGGTATGCAAAAGGTAAAACAGCAGGGCAGAGGCGATGAAGTTTATGAGGAGGAATTACCTGCTGAGATGGAAAGCAGCGATTCCCAAATGCAGAGTATGATTGCCAGAGCGAAGGAATCTGCCGAAGAGCGCCGAAAAGATGGGGATCCCGAAAAAGCATTTGCGGAAGCGGCCAAAATTATAGAAAGAACATACACGGCGCCATATCTGGCACATAATACACTCGAACCCATGAATTTCTTCGCAGATGTGACTGATGATAAGGCCACTCTCGTAGGACCGATTCAAACACCGGAATATATGGAAAAGTCCGTGGCTGCGCGTTTGAGAATGTCATTAGAGCAGATCGATATTCAGATGACCAGAATGGGTGGAGGATTTGGCAGAAGACTTTACGGACATTTTCTTGTAGAGGCAGCGGTTATTTCTCAGCGCATGAAAAAACCGGTAAAACTGGTTTATACACGAGAAGATGATATGACATTTGGCTGTTATCGTCCGACATATCATGCGACATACAGAGCTGCATTGGATGAAAACAATAATATGACGGCTTTTCATGTAAAAGCAGGAGGAATCCCAAGCAATCCACTTTTTCCTGATCGCTTTCCCGCCGGATCGGTCGATAATTATTTGGCAGAGTCCTGGGAGATTAAAAGCAATGTGAGCACAGGAGCCTGGAGAGCACCTCGATCCAATTTTATAGCAGGAGTGGAGCAGGCTTTTTTAGATGAAGTAGCAGAAGCTGCAGAAAAAGATCCTATAGATTTTCGTTTAGAGCTCCTTGAAAGAGCAAAAAGCAATCCGGTTGGTGAGAAAAACGATTATGATGCTGAGCGCTACGCCGGCGTGCTTAAATTAGTAAGGGAGAAATCGGGTTGGGATAATAAAGATAATCTGATTCATCAGGGAGTATCGGCCTATTACTGTCATAATTCATATGTGGCTAATGTAGTCGAAATGAGAATTGAGGATGATAAACCGTACATTGATAATGTGCATTGCGCCGTAGATTGTGGTATTGTCGTCAATCCATTGGGTGCTACCAATATGATAGAAGGAGGTACCATTGATGGAATTGGACATGCCATGTACTCTCAGATTACTCTTAAAGATGGCGTACCTGAGCAGAGTAATTTCAACAGGTATAAGCTGATTCGACATCATCAGGCTCCAAAAGACATTAAAGTGTATTTTGTGGATAGCGATGTCGATCCGACCGGATTGGGCGAGCCGCCATTTCCAACGGTAATCGGTGCACTTGCTAATGCCTTATACAAGGCTACAGGAAAACGTTTTTACAGTCAGCCATTTATGATAGCCGATCAGGAGGAATTCATTTAAATAAAGTATGAAGGAACTGGATAAAATACTAGAGGCCTATCAAAAGCTAGATTTGACAAAGCGAAAAGCCGCTTTGGCGACTGTGGTAAAGGTCACGGGCTCTTCTTATCGTAGTCCGGGTGCAAAAATGCTTATTACTGATGATGGGAAATGGTTTGGCTCCATTAGTGGGGGATGTCTGGAAGGAGATGCACTGCGAAAAGCAAGAAAAATAATGCTGAATGGACAAGCTGAATTGGTAAGCTACGATACCATGGACGATGAAAATAATGCTTTGGGTGTCAGTTTGGGTTGCAATGGTATTATCCATGTCTTACTCGAACCAATTACCAATCAGAATAATCCAATAGACAGCTTGATAGAAGTCAATAATTCAGAAAATATAAAATCTGTTGCTTTGGTTTATAAGTCTGATACAAACGCGATTTCAATAGGTAAGCGCTTTGGTTTAAATGATGAAAATACTACTGATTTACAAGAACTTATATCCAAAGATTTAGACTATAGCATTAAGTCCAGATCTTCATTTACAAAGGAATATAAAACGGATTCAGGATCCTTTGAGGTATTTATAGAAACCTATTTTCCGGCCATTGATCTGATGATTTTTGGAGGAGGCTTTGATGCTCAGCCGGTAGCCGCCATTGCCAAACAATTGGGATGGACCGTATCTGTTTTAGATGAATGTGTTGCCCATCTCTTGCCCATAAACTTTCCAAGTTGCCAGCTTCAGAGCTTTAATCGCAATCTTGTATCAAACAAGATTAAGGTAAAACCATTTTCAGCAGCCGTACTGATGTCTCATAATTATCATTACGATTTAGATGTATTGAAGCAATTACTGAACACGGATATTAGCTATATCGGCATTTTAGGACCTAAAAAGAAAGGGGAGAAGATGCTTGATGAATTGGCTGCAGAAGGTATTAAACTGTCAAATTTTGACAAACATCGCATTCACAATCCAATTGGATTGGATATAGGGGCTGATAATCCCGAAGAAATCGCATTATCCATTATCGCTGAAGTACAGAGTAAATTTTCAGGACGCTCTTCGGGATTTCTGAAATACAAAAGCGGTCCAATACACGATAAAGACCCTAAATCGGGAGAAGTATTTAAGCAGGTTTATATAAAACCATCGGAGAAAAGTAGGCAGAGTGGCTAAAAATGCTATTATCATTCTCGCAGCGGGAAATTCCTCAAGACTGGGTCGCGATAAGCAATTGCTAAAGATAAATGAGCGAAGCCTGCTCAAAACTTCCATTGAAGCTGCAATAAATAGTCAAGCAGATCATATTCTCATCGTATTAGGACATCATTCAGAATCTATTTCAAAAGAAATCCCGGAGAATCTGCAGTACACTACAAACCCCAATTGGCAAAAGGGTATGGGTAATTCCTTTAAATTTGGTCTTCAAAATGCTTTAGAACTGTACACGCAGCTCGATAGTATCATCATTTCCGTTTGCGACCAGCCCTACATATCCGGAGAAGTCTTCGATCGCTTGACGAATAGTTTTAATGAAGATATAGATATTGTAGCCTCCAAATATCAAAACAGCGCATTTGGCGTGCCGGCACTATTTGGCAAAAACAAATTCGAAGAGCTTATGCGCATAGGAGATAATCATGGAGCCAAAAGTTTAATCAATCCGGAAGATCCAAATGTTCGCTTTGTAGACTTCATCATGGGTCATATTGACATTGATACAGAAAATGATTTGGATGAAATGATAAAAGGAAAAAAGTAAAGCCTACATTAACGTTAAGATGCATATTTAACAAGTTCTTGTAGTCATTATCATTTGTTTTTGTTCATTATCTCATCTCCAGAGCTTAGGACGGGTTCATAGGAGTAAAATTGTATTAGTAAGTGAATAGAATCAACATTATATTGATTACAGTGGCCCTTCTTGCTCCTCTGCATGTTCTATATGCTCAGTATATTGCATGGGAAAAGCCTATTATCATCCCAGGTGGTTTACAAAGAATACAAAGTGTTGAAATTCTTGATAATTCAATCTACTGTGCTGGAAATTTGAATTCTGATCAAGGGCAACTGATTAAGCTGGATAGTGGAGGCAATGAGGTTTGGAGAAGAAATTTCAATGTCGGCGGCTATCCCAAATCAACGCTTTATCATATACTGAAAGTCAAAGATGAGCCCAATTTTTATGTTTTTGGGCGAGCATTTTTCGCTGGAGGAGGGCCTGATGTTGTAGCCAAAATTGATTCTATCGGAGATACACTTTGGACGAAATATTATACAGAATTGGGAATCTACTCAACAGTCAGGGCTTGTTTGCAGCTCGATGATAAATCCATTGTCATAGCAGGGGTTCGACAAACCCCCAATGGGGTTGAAACCATTGCGAAGCGTATTGATAGTCTTGGAAACACATTATGGGAGGAATCTTATCCATATAGTAATTTATCAGAGGGTTGGGGGATAACCGAAATGTTGGACGGCAGCATGGTAATTTCAGGAGGGAGCAATGGGAATAATGTCCTTTATAAAATCAGGTTCAATGGAGAGTTGATAAAAGATACTTTGATTAGTGGAACCGGAGTCTCTGGTATAAGAAATAATATCTTCTTATTTCATGGTAACCGCTTGATCCTCACAAGTGACGCTTATAATGGTAGTTGGTACAATAGTCAACAGATCATTTTAGACGACAGGCTAAATATAATATTTGTTGAAAATGGGGTCAATGGTATTCTTAACGACTTGGTGGTTTTCGATGACTCCTCTTTCTCAATTGAGAATTACCACCTGCCAGATTCAACAAGTATGAATTGGTTCGATAATTTAAATTCTAATGTTTCGGCAATTTCATTTCCAGTTAACGGGACAATAAGAGAAATTTATGATTTTAGTTCTTTTAAATCAACTGATTTAATATGTGTGGGATATGTTGGATACAATAACAATACTGCAGATTATTGGATTTCAAAAATAAGCAATGCTGGAGAAGAATGGATCCCAGACCGTTGCTCATACCAACCACCAGTAGCAGGATTTGAATATGAATATAACTATCCTGTCCTCACGCTTCGAGACACCTCTTCAGGCGGTTTAAAATACTTAGATACAGTTTATACTTGGCAATGGACTACAAGTGTGGGTTTTTCTGGTTCTGATGATAGCTTAATAGTGCTTTTTGATTCCGCCATTAACAAGACTCTCGACATTGAATTGGTTATTAGTAATTGGTATGGATGTACAGATACTGTCAATCAAACTTTAGTCTTCGGCGAAACTGGAATTGAATCCCTTAAAGAATTTACCATTTCCATTTATCCCAACCCAGCCAAAGATAAGCTGTGCATAGAATTCGATCAGGATATGGACCATGCAGTTTTTAGATTGTTTGATTTGCAAGGTCGGCTTCAATTTCAAAACCAAATAAATCAAGAAAGTGCTTCAATTTCCATTACATCTCTTCCCATTGGTTTGTATATCTATGAAATTCAGAGTGGAGAGCGGTTTAAGAGGGGGAAAGTTGTTAAGGAATGAGGCTTACCATACTATTTGCTATGTTCTTGACCATGGGATTAAAGATTACACATGGCCAAAGCATTGCTTGGGAAACATCAATACCAAGGGCTAATGGTAATGCCGTAATCACTGGTGTTGGGTATTATGATCACATGGTTTTTGCCGTGGGTACGCGAGTTTCTGGAGGCAGATATAAAATCAAAAGCGCCTGTGAAAACCATTTCTACCAAAGGCCTTTCAACCGGACAGTATTATTACAAAGCCATCTACCTGTCTTCGTTTCAGCCTTCGCTTTATATTTTACACGTGCAAACGGAAGATGAGCACTATAAGAAGATCCGTTTTGTAAAAGAATGAAACCCTGCCATTGAGCTTATTATTATAAGGCTATTTCTTTTGAACCATTCCTTTTGGAAAGAAATTGCCATTTCTAAAAGCCTCTGACATTGCCGAAGGAATTTGGGCTTCAAACTGGATCACTTTTGCCTTGGATTCTTCAATTTTAGCCATCATTTCCTGTTCTGCAGCCACAGCCTGAGCTCTTCGCTGTTCTGCTTTGGCTTTGGCGATTTCAAGATCCGCCATTGCCTGATCGATTTGCAATTTGGCGCCTATATTTCTTCCGATATTGATATCGGCGATGTCTATTGAAAGGATTTCATAGGCAGTACCCGAATCCAGACCGTGCGATAATACCAATTTGGATATTTCACCGGGTTTTTCCAGAACTTCCAAAAAACTACTAGCTGCACCAATACTAGATATAATTCCCTGTCCGACACGGGCTTTGATCGTTTCCTCACCGGCACCACCCACCAGTTGTTTTAGATTGGTACGCACCGTTACCATTACTTCGGCAATCAATTGAATGCCATCATTCGAAACACCCATTACAGCAGGTACCACGATAATATAGGGCGTTACAGAAATTCTGACAGCCTCAAGCACATCTCTACCGGCCAAATCGATAGAACAAGCATTGGCAAAACTCAATTCCAGATTCGCCTTATCGGCTACAATCATGGCTTTAATTACATTTATTACATTGCCCTTGGCCAGATAATGTGTTTCCAAAAGATTTGAATTAATGTCTTTCAGACCGGCCTTTTGACCCAAAATCAGAGAGCGGGCGATAAGATTTGGCGGCACTTTTCGAAAACGCATAAATGCCAGATCCATAAGATTGATCCGCACTCCGGAGAATTGAGCAGTGATCCAAAGATTGATTGGTAATAGGTATAAAAGCAGCCAGAAGGAAGCCAGGATCAACCCTGCAAAAATCAACACTTGATATACCATGTATTTTCAGGATTGAGATGAGAAATAAAGCGGCAAGTTACAGCTAATCCTCGTGAATTTGTTCTGAAGGTCGAAAGAATTTAGAACATTATAATGGGAGAGATCCCACTCATTTTCAAAGTAATTAGAATTACATAATATTCATAATTTAGAATATCATAAATATCTATTTATCAATTAATTAACATATTTAAAGTTAAGTAATAAAAAGGGTAGAGGCTCAATTTCAAATCCTATCTCCAATTCTATTACATTGTGACAGGTACTGTAAATACGCTTTGATCCCAGCTAAAAACAATATCAACGCCCAAATCGGTAGAAGCAAAATCAATCGTAAAAGTTTCAACTTCGGCCATTGGTTTTTGTACTGCTGCTTCTACAGTCATAATATCTAATTCCGGGTCAGGTTCCACCGCACCAAAGAAACCGCCTGTTTCAGAGTTTAGAATAACTTTAAAAGCATCAGGACCGGGAATTGCATACATTTTGTAAGTTCCTGCTTCTAATGACTTTCCTCCGAAATTAACATCTTTATTAATGGTTATTTCCGTGGGAGCATTGGCACCCAGTCTCCAGTATTTGCCATAGGGTTGAAGCGCACCATCTTCTTCAGAACCAAAAATCAATCTACCTTTTTTAGACGGCTGACTGTATTCAATTGTAATTTCTAAGCCATCCTGATTATAAGTAGCCGTGGCCGGAGGACTAACAGGTGTGGCAAAAAATAAGCCATAGACAGACCAGATTATAAATATTCCAACTACAATTCCAATACCGATTAATACCTTCTTTAACATGATTCAGAGATTTAAGAATTGAATGTACGAATTATAAATAATTCAAACAGTAACATTCTAATTATTTATCAAAAAATCAGGAGTGAGGTTATCCACATTTAGTAGCTATGTATCTGAGGTTGTGATATTTGTTACTTAACATAATATAAATTATGAAACAAATATAGCAAATCCCGTAATAGACGGCGCAGCCGGATATTTAACATAAAACCGTTATTAGACATTCGAGCGTAGCGAAGAAAGTAAAATAACATTGTGTTTTATGTTAAGGGATTTGCGGCCATATATACGAAGATGTTAAAGCCTGCTGAACATCCTCACACCAAGCCCTGACCAAGCGCCTATTAATTGTTTCCCACCCGCTTTCAGGCTCTGGCCTGATTACCAGCCCGAATGCAAGAGAATCTCAGGCAAAGCTTGTCGTTCAAAATTTCGTTATTCGGGGAATTGATCGTTTTTAAATACGGCATTCTCAGTGATTAGGATTTTGCCTGTGATACACTTGCTGGCCAACCTGCCCGCCGTACTAAGGTACTTAGGCAGGCGCGGCGCTTTGTTTGGTAAAGCTCACCATGTGTTTGTCATCCTGAGTTTATCGAAGGATCTCACAGACGCTTGTAGCAGAATCTGAAGAGCTCACAGGTCATCTGTCTTTTATCGGGGACGCCTAGTCTGTGTTCGCCTAATCGCTCAAGCCGCTGGGCTCATACTTTTCCATTGATGAAAAGTATGCAAAAATCTAGGCAAAATAATCACTCCCAACACACAACCCACCGCACCACCGGTATTTTGCCATGCCAACCCGCCTGGATGAAGAATTGATTCTACTTAACATAATAAGTATCTTATTCATAAACTCATGCAATTACAGAAAATTATCGGGCAACTGAGGTATTGCACCGCTAGAAGATGCCACAAAAGCTGCAACTTTATTTGCTCTTTGCCCTGCAAGCTCCAGATCTCCCTGCTTTAAATATTCATTGACAAATGCTGCAGAAAAGGCATCTCCAGCGCCAATTGTATCCTTCACTTGGCAAGGCTCAGCCGGAATGTGTAAATCAACATCCTTTGTGATAATCTGACATCCTTCCTTCCCCAGCGTGATAATCACTATTTTAACATTTGAGAATCGATTGCTAAGCATTTCCCAAAATTCAGTAAACCCAGCTGCATTTGTGTCAAACAATAGATTTGAAACCTCTTCAACCTCTTCATCATTTAACTTTAGCATAGTACACTGTGCAATAGATGAAGTGATGATTTCTTTGGAATAGCAAGCTTTTCGAAGGTTTAAATCACAAAAAATATGTTGGAAGGAACAGTACCTAAATAGCTTTGCTAAGGTGTTTCGGCTTTTCCGATTTCTTTGAGCTAAGGTTCCAAAATAAAAGACATCAAATTCACTCAATAATCGAGTATCCATTTCATCAAAACCAACGAAATCGTAAGCAACTTTTTCAATGATTTTATACTCAGGCTGCCCATGATCCAATTTTACCTGAACAGTACCTGTCGGGGCTTTTTTTAATACCTGAATAAACTGTGTATCTATTGTTAATTTGGCGAGTTCTTGTAAGGCTTGTAAGCCCAGTCGATCCTTGCCAACTGCTGAAATGATGGAAAGTTTATTTCCCAATTGAGCAGTGTGTGCCGCAAAGTTTAATGGTGCTCCGCCAAGGTGCTCTTTCTCCTCAATGATGTCCCATAATATTTCACCGAAAACAAGAATATTCATTTGCTAGATTTCCTTTTGTACTTCTGCAATTTAAATTAAAATGGCCCTATTGATTATATTCCTCTCTTAACGGCCATTATTGATTGCATGACCCAATTCATGATTAACTAGCTTAGGTGCCTGCATTGATGCAAATCCAAAAACTAAAAAAATCGAACCAAAAAAGATTAATAACCCAAGGCTCATAAATATTGCTTTGATACTTTAAGTCTTAGTGCTAAAAATCCGGCAATTAAAAATGCCGTTCCTGCAAAAAGAATAGCATTGAGCGGATTGTCATTTAGCAGGTGTTTTACAATGGGCCCAAATGAAAGGGTTTGAATGAACATAGGGATGACGATCATCATATTGACGATCCCCATGTATACTCCTCTCCTTTCCTGAGGTATCACCTTTGAAACCATGGAATAAGGCACGCCCATCATAGTCGCCCATCCTATACCAAATAGAATCATAGGAAAAAGTAGTAACCATTGATCCTGAATAAATGGTAACATAAACATGGCAATTCCTGTGAGAAATAAGCTGGAAACATACACTATTTTGTTTCCAACTTTTGCTGCGATTGGCACGAGTGCCAAGGCTACAATCATTGTCACAAAATTGTATGTACCGTTCATAAGGCCAGTTTGAGCCAATGCTTGCTCAGACATGTTTTGTATTCGCTCAGCAAATCCTAAATCTGCCGGAATAATGTCACCACCTGCCATGCAGATTTCCTTAATTCCTTCAAGTTTGCTTATGTCTTCATTGCTAATTCCAAACATACTTCTTCTCAACATGGGCGTAATAAACTGCCAATAAATAAATAGTGCATACCACTGAAACAAGTAAACAAGGGAAAGATCCTTTAGTAATTTTGGCATATCGCCAATCGCGTCTATAATTTCTTTGAATGGTTCCGAAATTCTCGTTCCAAATGGCTTACTTCTAAATTCTTTTATTTCAGCCAATTGTTTCTCAGATGGAGGAATGGCCGGGGTAGTTAATACTGTCCACACTGTTGTAATAATTGAGACGATAGCACCTAGAAAAAATGAATAGTATACCCAGGTAGGAATAGATGTAACTGTCTCATCGGTGGGGTCGCAGATGCTTGAACTCAGGCCTGGATCGCTAAACCAATCCTGGAACATAAAGATGGAAAAATTGGCTAGGGTAATACCAGCTCCAACAAATAAGCTTTGCATTTGAAAACCATAGGTCAGTTGGTCATCCGCCAATTTATCACCAACAAAGGCACGGTAAGGCTCCATTGCAGTGTTATTGCCCACATCAAGAATCCATAATAACCCAACAGCGAACCATAACTCTGAACTATATGGAAAGGCAAATAGGCATAAGCTCGCCAAAATAGCGCCCATCATAAAAAATGGCTTTCTTCTACCCCAACCCGGTATCCAGGTCTTGTCAGAAATGGCACCTATGATTGGTTGAATAATAAAGCCCGTAACGGGTCCGGCTAGATTTAAAAGTGGTAAATCAGCGTGATCAGCACCTAAAAAAGAGAAGATTGGATTTACTGCAGTTTGCTGGAGACCAAAACTGAATTGGATACCGAAGAATCCAACATTCATATTCCATATCTGCCAAAAATTAAGCTTTGGTTTTTTGAACATTATTGTAATCGTTAAGCAAGTGCATTAGATCAATCCATTGACTTTTATTATCCTCAGTAAGTTTAATCTGACAACTTGTTTTTAACAAGTCAATTATCAATTCTGATTTGACTTTATCATTTGTCCAGACTATGTGCAATACCTCCTTATTTGATTCTATTAGGTTAAATTCTCCCATGAAAGAAGCATTCGTATTCCTAAATTTTATTAAGTCAATTAAAACTTTAACTACCGGTTTTTCAAGCTTGTCTTTGATCTCTGACCTATCCAGATAGGGCCTGTTGATGTCTCTTCCCACGCTTGTGCTTTTAAGCAATTCCATATCATTGGCTTCAGCCAAAAAACCAGCATAATACACTTGAGGAATACCTGGACTAAAGAATTGGATGGCTCTTGCTATGATATATTCTGCGTCACTGCAAGATAAAGCACTATAAAATGTACAGTTTACCTGATATAAATCGAGGTTTGACGCAGCACTCCCGGTTGCTTTCTGGCTTTCTCCATTTGAATTGCTGTGAATGGTATTAACAAGCTTGTCAAGTTCAGTGTCCGTGATCAGGCCTTCTGAATTTTCCGCTGAAGCGACATCCATTACACCAATTCCATCGTGTGTATCGAGTACGGTAATACAGTTTTTAGGACTGATCGTATACCAATATTTCAAGCGTTCAAAGTTTTTGGAAAACAAACTGTGAAGTACAAGAGGTGGTAGTGCAAAATCATAGACATAGTCGCTATGTTTTGCAATTTCTATTTGCGTTTGATAATGCGAGTGAATTTCAACTAAAACTTCAATGCCATAGCTATGAGCATGACTTACCACTTTATCGATAAAAGCATAAGTCTCTGGAATCATAAAACAGGAGGTACCCGGTTTCTTAATTGCATAGCCCACTGCGTCAAGACGAATAATTTTAATCTCATTATCCGAAAATATTTTTAAAATCGAATCAATGTATTGTTTTCCAAGAATTGAGTTGACATCTATATCAATCTGCTTATGGCTAAATGTTGTCCAAAATTCAATGTTTTCGCCATTTTCGATTTTTCTAAGCGAAAAAGGTCGATTTGGTCTTGGTCTGTAAATTTTATCTATTTCCGACTCCTTTGGCATTCCACCAAAAACTTTTTCTTTAGTAAGAAAAAGGTCGAAATATTTGGATTTACTCCCATTGGATAAGACATCCCGAAATTCAGTGGATTTTTCCGAAATGTGATTAATAATTAAATCCAGTATTATAGGATAATCAGATGAAAGTGATTTTACATTTTCCCACTCTCCTATTCTCGGATCGAGTGTTCTATTATCATTGGGATCATAACCGGCATCAGCACCGTCATAAGGATAGAAAAATGGAAGAAGATGTAAGCCTGCAAATAAATCAGGCATTTCTTTTTCTAAAAAATCCTTAAAATCTTTCAGATATCCTCTTCCGAATCTATCTACATAAGTGACAAGTTGAACTTTGTTATCCATGACAAGATAAAGGGTGACCTGGAGCCACCCTTTGTTTTTTAAAAATATTAGAATCTCAAATTCAAGCTAGCCACAAGCGATCTTCCTGCAATTGATCTGGCTCTGATATAATTTGTTGTGTTCTCTGTTATAGAGCCTTCTTCAGATTCTGTGATACCAATGGCATTTGCCAAGTTATTAGCATTTACGGAAAAAGTAAGACCTTCCGAAAGTTTAGCAGAGATATAACCATTTATAATAAGATATCCCGGCATAACAAGTTCGTTGTTATCCTGAGCGTAGGATTCGGTTTGACCTATCAAACTCAAACCAATCGAATGACCTTTAGAATGGTTGTAAGACGGAATTAAATTGAATTGGAATGCCGGCTGTCTTCTTGGTGTATTCCCAATATTCATATCTCCATCATTATCTACGATTTCTGCATCAACATATGTAAGGGCAGTTCTAATATCAAATGCCTTAAATCTGAAATTACTCTCAATTTCCAAACCAAAAGACCGATAATCATTGCTTAACACATTCTGCGTTGTAGCTTCTACTCCTGCTTCTTCCCTTGTATCTGCGTAGAAACCCGTTACAAATAATCCACCTTTTTCGAATCTTTTCTTATATCCTGCTTCAGCTTGAAAAAGAGAATTTTTTGGTGCTTTATTTTCTAAATATGGGCCGCCCTGATGCCATGTGGCTCTCTCGCCATTTCCAACATAACCCTGACTCAATCTGGCAAAAACAGCAGTATTATTTGATAGTTTATAGTTCGCACCTGCTGAATAACTTACATAATCATAGCTATAGTTTACAACTTTAGAATTGGCGTTATCAACTCGTGAAACACTTTTTTCCGGAGCTTCGATGGTGTTGTTTCCATTTATATCAAAATTTGTTAATTGCTGACTGGGTGTCACTAATCCTCCAACTTCTACAATATCGTATCTAACGCCCGCATCAACATTCAAATTCTCTGAAATTTCAAATGCAGCATTTAAAAACGGTGCCGTTACATCATAATTGGTATTGTATTTTCCTGTACAACAGTTTCCCCATAAAGGCACGCCATAGTTTACTAAACCATCATCAGTAATATCCGCTCCATTTGAGTTGATATTAACAAGTTCAGCATCTTCTTTTACCTGCATCAGGTATGTATTCCACAACCACGACATTTCAATATTTTGATAAGCCTTAAAAAACCCTGCTGTCACAGCCAGATTATTAAATCTCTTAGTTAGCTGTGTATTGCTCATGAAATTGTTGAAGTTTTCCAATTCTACGTCAAAAAGATGGATTCTTTGCAAGATATCATTTGGGTTTACCGTATTCCCGCTGGAGACCGTATTCAAAGAAAAAGGCAATGCTCCTCCGGTCGCATTGGTATCTCCATTGGCAACAAGAATGGGTTGAACGATGTTTGTTCCCACACCTACTTCGGCAGTAAAAGGAGCAACAAACCTTCCTTTATTAAAGGCAATTCTTGAACTATTTGAAATAGTCCAGCTGTCAGATAGATCAAATTCCAAATAAGAACCCACGGTTTGAGAATTTGAATGAATGCCATCCGTAATAGATACGTTTCTAGCATTTCCATCAGGACCTAATCCAAAATTTTGCTGGAAAAATGGAGATTGAAGTCCATTTGATGCTGCATCAAAGCCATCAATAGACTTCCATGTTGGACTTGCATTTGTGCCTGAAACTTCAATTGGCATTGGCATATATGCTGCTGTATTATCGTTAAGCATTTTATAATATACTCTTGCTAAACCATTCTTGAAATTTTTGGTGAGGTTTGCTTTGATTTGCCCTCCATGATTGACTGTGTGATTGGCATTTCTTGGACCTTCCCCTTGTCTCAGGAATCCTCCAATGTGAAATGAAGTATTATTTCCAATTGGTGAACCGTACTCAAAATCTGTTCGGAATGAATTGTAATTCAAGCCAAAAGAAGTTCCAACACTTCCACCCTCAACATTTCCTGTTTTGGATATGAAATTTATAATACCAGCTGGCCCGTTACTTGTAGTTACAGCAGCTGACCCACCTCTTATCGCTTCAATTCTTTCAATTGTCTGATCTGCACGGATGTATTGATCTTGTGTACTAAAGGCAATATCACCATAAAGCAATACTGGAAGACCATCTTCCTGCAGTTGCAGATATCTCGACCCACCGGCGGATATTGGAACCCCTCTCACTGTAATATTGGTGTTTCCATCTCCGGCAGAAGCTTCAGATTTGATACCAGGAATTGTTCTGAAAATTTCTGCAGTTGTTCTTGGTGCCGACTGTGCAATTGCCCTTGAATCCAAAGTGGTAATTGATACACTAGATTCTAATTTGGATTTAGGATTTACAACACCTGTTATGATCACCTCATCTAATCCAATCATATCTAGTTGCATTTGAAAATCCTTTGTGACTTCCCCCGAACTAAGTTGAATTGGCTCTACAATCCTTTTATATCCTATAAAGGACAACGCAAGATTGTATTCACCCGTTAGGTCGGTATTAATCTCATAATTTCCATCAATGCTCGAAACACCACCTTGAGTAGTGCCTTCAATTACAACTGAAACGCCCGGAAATGGTTCTCCATTTTCATCACTTACAGTACCCTTAATCTTTGATTGAGCAAAGCCACTTCCGGCAAGCCCTAAAATCAATAATAAAATGCTACTCAATTTGAGTGCCTTTGAAATCGTTTTGTTTAGTAATGGTCTTTTCATTTTTAGAATTTTTAATCCTTTTCAATAAGATTTCTGACAAAAAAATTATAGGAAATGCGTCGTTAATCGTGCGAAAAGTTGTTTTTGATCGAAAGCCAATTTATTCCGTAATATTTTAATAATCAAAGCGATACGAGATCGTTTTTTTACGAAATCCTTAACGTTATCGATTTCGTATATCAAAATATTTTAAATTTAGATTCATTCTAAATAATAATTCTCCCATTTTTAGATGGAACCGAGACTGGACCCTCTATGACAAGACATAGAATTACAATGAAGGATATTGCTAAAAAACTGGGGATTACCGTAACCACAGTTTCAAAGGCACTCAAGGATTATCCTGACATCAGTAAAGCAACAAAAATAAAGGTCAGGCAATTGGCTGAAGAATTACAATACCAGCCCGACTCACAAGCAGTTGCCCTTCGAGTTAAAGGATCAAAAACAATTGGTTTAATCATTCCTGAAATCGTGCATTATTTTTTTTCCAATGTTATTAATGGAATAATGAACCAGGCTGAGTTAAAGGGTTACAGAGTTTTGATAGCACTTTCTAATAACAGTTTGGAAATGGAGAAGAAGCAGATCAATCTACTATTCAGCACCAAAGTAGATGGAGTCATGATCTCGCTTGCCAATGAAACAAAGTCTATGACACATTTAGACATCCTCAAAGAATACGATATCCCGGTAGTTATGTTTGACAAAGTGAACGAAGATTTTGACTCTAACAAAGTAATTATTGATGATGTCAAAGGGGGATATGTTGCTTGTAAACATTTAATTATGTGTGGCTGTAAGAGAATAGCACATATAAGGGGACCAAAAAATCCCTTAAATTCTGTGGGCAGATTTGAAGGTTATAAAAAAGCATTAGTAGAAGCCAATATAGGCTTTGATCCCTCCTTAGTTAAAGAGTGTATGGAAGTCAATTACGATGAAGGCTATCAATTATGTAAGGAATTACTAAAGCTCTCTATTCCACCTGATGGTATTTTTGCAGTTTCAGATCAGGTAGGTGTCGGAGCTTTGAATGCCATTAAAGATGCCGGTTTGAAAGTACCTCGTGACATTAAAATTGTAGGTTTCAGTGATTCCCAAATTGCACAGGTTTCAAATCCTCCCCTTACTACCATTCATCAACCCGGATATGAAATTGGAGAAACCTCAGCAAATTTACTTATTGAAGATATTGAACTTAGAAAAAAGGATCCTGATCACGTGTTTGTTTCTAAACAAATCATACTAGACACTCACCTGATTAAAAGAGGAAGTACATAAGAATTATATAGGTATTACCTGCTAATTAAGTGGGGATTTAGTGTGATAGTCGCACACATACACTTTTTTCCTACCCCATCCTACCCTAAAAAGCTGAAAGAGTGCTCGTTATTGCTAAAAATTGATATGATTACTTCTAATTGATGAAAAAGGCCAAACCCTTAACTATTAATCCCCTTGACGCTATCGGTCAGGACAGGCCAACCCTGAACCGAAGCTATATTAACATAACGCAGGCCATTATCTAACAGGGTTGATTAAATCCGCTTTAACCTTGTACCAAATAAGTTTATTGTTAACTACATTCAAATCAATCTTAAGGTGTTTGTGATATCCGGCGGATTTAGACGGGAATAGAAATTAATATTTTTAATGTAATCTATTGTTCAAAGGAATTCAAAAAAGAAATTGTCATTCCTAAAGCCCGTCTAATCAACCCTGTAGACTCGACAGATTCAACATAATAGTAATCTTAAAAAATACCACATTTCGATTATTAGAAATCATAGTTGATTAAATCTGCTTTCGATATAAAAGCTAGAAATCAACATTTATCAATTATTAGTTATCATAATGGAATTCAAAAAGCTGCCAAGCAGATTTACGGCTTCGCCGTAATCAACCCAGTCTAACGACTTATTCTATTTCTAAAGAAAATACTTTGTGAATTAAGCGCAAAGCGCTAATCAACCCTGTAGACTCGACAGATTCAACATAATAGTAATCTTATGAAAATATTACTTTTCAATTAATAGATATCATTATTATTGATCTCATACAAATCCAATAGCTTGCAGCTTGAAACAAGTCAATGAAGCAAGTAATCAAAATAATAGCGCCCTTTATATTCCTGTATTTGGGGGTATTAAATTCAGCTGTTCATGGGCAGGATAGCCCGGATGCAGGTAAAACCCCTATCGACAGCATTAAAAGTCAGCCTTCATTCAGCATCTATGGTGATAATTACCTGATTACAGGTACTGAAATTGGTGAAACTCCAACAAAAACTAATAGTGATGCAAAATTTCAAATAGGCTTCAAACAACGTCTTGCGAGGTTTGATAATTTCTTCGATACTTATCTGTTTTTGACATATCGGCAGCTATCTTTTTGGGGCATCTATCAAAACTCATTGCCATTCAGAGAAACTAATTACAATCCTTCCATTTTATTTGGCAAAATATTAATTAAAGACAATAAAGTAAATGGAGGTATATGGATGGAAATGCAACATGAGTCAAACGGTCTGGATGGCGAAGACTCGAGAAGCTGGAATTTCATTTCCCTCAAATACGCCACTACCTTGACTAAGGCTTGGTATGGTTCCATAGAGGGCTGGCTTCCCTTGGCAGTAGCAGAGGAAAATAGTGATATTCTTAATTATAGATCAAACTTTGAATTGGGCTTGACCTACTATCCTACTCACAAATGGATTTTTCAAGGAGATTTTAGAAGGTCTTTCACTTCAGAGTTATTAGGTAGAGTGATGCTTACGGCGAATTATAGACTGGTTAAGAATAGAAATCAATTCATTTACCTACAATATTATAATGGTAATGCCGAATCGCTTATTGACTATCAGCAACATGTTCACATGATCAGGATTGGTATAGCTTTTAAAGATTTAAACTTTTTGTACTTCAATTAAACTATTGGGGCCTTACCATTTTGAATATCATCTTCACTCCCGGCCAACATCCTTCACTGTGGCATGTTTTTCCGCGATCGGCATAAGTAACCAAATCGTGCTCTATTCCTTTGAGAAATGAACTGTCTCTTTTTAAAGATTTAAAGCATTGTCTTTCTTAAGGCTGGGCATTGTATAATACGCCTATGAAGCTCCCAGCACCCTCTCCAACTTCCTCCTTATCAACTCCTTTTCATTTTCCTTTTTAGCGAGTTTTAGGGCTTTGTTGAGGTTTTTGATCTCCCGGTCTGTATCCGCGTTCATGCGGTATAATTCGGCCATCAGACAGAAATAATGGGCATTGTCATTTAGTTCTAATTTGGAGGCGCTTTCTATGGCTTTTTGTGGTGAATGGGCTTTGGCCAGTGCATAGGATCGGTTCATGGCTATCACCGGGGAATACTCTATGGTCAGCAGTTTATTGTAATGCATGAGGATCTGCTCCCATTTGCTTTCTTCTTCCCGTGTATGCCAAAAAGCGATACTGGCTTCTAAATGGTATTTGGATACAATTTTACCTTCGGAGGCTAATCTGAGGTAATACTGCCCCTTTTGTATGAGTCTCTGATCCCATTGAGATCTGTCCTGTTCATGATACAAGAGATCTCCATTCTCGCCCGATTGCCGGGCATTAAATCTGGAGGCATGAAAACACATAAGTGCAATAAGTGCATGCACATGAGCAAGCTCGAAATTATTCTGTTTTGATAAAAATATACCCAATCGCATGGCTTCCCAGCACAAATCATGTCGGATATTGTCTTCTACGGTCGAACTGTAATAACCTTCGTTAAATAGCAGATAAATCACCCGCAATACATTGTCCAGTCTTTCTTTATAATCGGCAGGACTCAATACCCTGTCAATGGATAAACGGCTTTGGAGCGTTTTTTTGGCCCTGTAGAGTCTTTTATTAACAGTTTCTTTATTGGAAAGAAGGGCTTTGGCAATTTCCTCTGTGCTGAATCCGCATAGAATGCGTAAGGCGATGCACAATTGCGCTTCTCGTTTGAGTTCGGGTTCACAAAGCAAAAAGATCATCCTCAGCTGGCTGTCTTCAATAAGTTGTTCTGTGATCTCTATATTTTCTGTTGCTTGCTGTCCGCTAAATACCTCTTTGCTGATTTTATCCTCAAAGGTTTTCTTTCTGCGGAGCTCTTCAAGAAAAATGTTCTGCGCCACTTTCCTCAACCAGGCTCGTGGGTATTGAGGTATTCCCTTATGCGACCAGGACTTCATGGCTTTTAGAAAAGTCTCCGAAACGATGTCTTCGGCCAACTGCAGATCGCTTATGCCATAATAATGACTGAGTACAGCCATTAGATTACTGTACTCAGTTTTAAAAATTTCGGAAAGTTCTTCTTGACTAGTCATGAAAATTTTACCTGGTTAATGTCGAACTGATCTTCATGTTTTATCATTTAAAATTCTTCATGACTGTCATGAAAATTTTATCAGGTTAATGTCGAACTGTTCTACATGTTTTACCATTTAAAATTCTTCACGACTTGTTTGGCAAATCTCCGGTAGGCATAATCTCCCGGACTTCCACTTTACCGCCATTTGACAAAGAAGGACAACCTTTGGCCAGTTCCATGGCTTCATCGAGGGTAGCTGTAGAAACCATAATAAAGCCACCTACGATTTCCTTGACTTCGGCATACGGGCCATCCGTAATAGAGCCATCTGCATGCATGGTTTTACCTTCAAAGCCCAGCGCCTCACCCGGGTGCTTTAATTTTCCCTGGGCGCCAATTTCTCCAATCCAATCCATCCATTCCTTGATTTCGGCTTCGATCTCGGCCGGAGTTGGTTCCATATTGGGATCGGGTTCGCTGTGGAAGAGCATCATAAAATCTTTCATGTTTTTTCGGTTTAAGTTAAAAAATTTAATATTCAATCACTTAATGAATGAGCCGGATAAAATGGGACAGATGGGGAAAGATATTTTATTATTACTTGATTGTGAATTTGCGTCTAATAGAAAGGATTGTCGCTTGGATTTATATTGCTTTTTATTTTCACAGCCGTCATGGACTATAGATTCGTATCCCGTGGTGATGCATTTATTGAGTTTCTTAAAAATTTATAAGTTCTAATTCGCTCGATGATATACAACATTTACTCATTTTAAAGGTTGAAAGAGGTGAAATGGATTCATTAACACAAATTGTATTAGGTGCTGCTGTTGGCGAAGTGGTTTTGGGAAGAAAAATCGGTAATAAAGCTATGTTATACGGCGCTATTGCCGGAACTATTCCCGATCTGGATGTGCTGGCTTTCAATTTCATGGAAACAAGTCGGGCTTTGGAATTTCATCGGGGTTTTACCCATTCCATTATCTTCTCGGTTATTTTCGCTCCTCTATTCGCCTGGATTGTGAGCAGATATGAAAAATACAAGGACTTCAAAGGTTGGTCCCTTCTCTTCTTTTGGGCATTTTTCACGCATCCCCTTTTGGATGCCCATACTACCTGGGGAACGCAGCTCTTCTGGCCTTTGGATATTCGCCTGGCCTTTAAATCGATATTTGTAATAGACCCACTCTATACCCTGCCCTTTTTGGTATTCCTGATTTTGGCCATGATCCGCAAGCGAACAGATCCAAAGCGCCTATTCTATAATAATCTCGGCTTGATTATAAGTTCAACTTATTTAATTATAACTCTAATCCTCAAAGGTTTATCCTTCATCCAATTTGAAAAAGCACTTGAAAAACAAAATATAGAATACTCCGAGATGGAAACGCGCCCTTCTCCCCTTAATACTATATTGTGGAGCGCGAATGTGGATACAAAGGATGCTTATCTCATAGGTGATTATTCCTTTTTTGACTCTGAGGAAATTTCATTTAATAAATATCCCAAAAACCATCACTTATTAGGCGAACTCATCGATAATGATAATATCCAGCGAATGATCCGAATTTCAAAAGGCTGGTACATCATTTCATCTGAAAATGGAGAATTGTATTTTAATGATCTTCGATTTGGTTTATTGAGTCTGGAACCCGGTTCCAATGATTTTGTCTTCAAATACAAAATTGAGCAGAAAAACAATGCTGAGGTGGAAATTACAGAGGTTAAAAAAGACCGCCGTGATGCAAATAAAATGTTGTCTGAACTTTGGAACAGAATAAAAGGCTCTTAATAAAACTTTATTGATCTTTATAATTAGCTATCCAACTTACAATTTGAAATTCCTACTAAGCATAATTCTACTGAATTATTTTTTTAATAGCTCACTGCTCAGAATCAGGAATTTCTCAATACCTATAATCTCAAAAACAAATATCCGCAACATGGGAAAATACGGGTAAATACATTGATGCAGAGTCTCTTATGCTATTATGCAAAAGCTATTTGTTAGACATCAATTTGAACATTTCGATTGAATATGGTGATACTCCAGCGATTTAAAAGAGAAGTATCCTCAACCCTACTATTGGGCTTCTTTTGTGTTGATTGATATGTAAATGAGGTAATGAGTAATGAGCATTTACTAATTTTAATTGTCAATTATTAATTGACACAACAACTTTCCCCTGTGACTTCCCCGACTGAAATATTTTGATCGCATCATACATGTTATCAAAGTCAAAGACATGTCCAACCTTTGGCGCTTCAAGATTCAGCGCATTCATTTCTGTCAAGATCTCATGCATTAGGTTTTTCTTTTTGTACAACCAGATCAGATTAAATCCCAATATGGCTTTATTCGTCTCAATCATTTTCTGCGGATCGATCTTAGGTCTGGTCAGGTATAAATAGGCCAGTCGAATCCAATTCGGTGAATTGGAATTATCGCCATATCGTGCAGATCCATAATTAATTAAGCGGCCTTGTGCAGCCAAAGCTTCATATCCCGCTTTGAATATATCTCCGCCGATACATTCCATTACAATATCTAATTCTCTGTTTTTCAATGCTGCAGATAGCTTAGACTTGAAATCCTTATCTCGAATAATCCAATCATCATAACCTTCCTGCTTGAGCAAATCCACTTTGCTTTCTGAACTAACAGTTCCTATGGTATAGGCATCGTATTTTTTGGCTATTCGATTAGCTAATAGTCCAACCCCACCTGCAGCGCTGTGAATGAGTATCGTTTCACCTTTCTTCAGTCTTCCCAAATGAACCAGACCATAATAGGCGGTTAAACCTTGTACTAAATAAGCTGCTCCTTCTTCAAAAGACCAGTTTTCAGGCAGTGGCTGTACATAATCAGCATCTATATTGATATGCGTGGTATAGGCACCAAAACGTGTGATACCCATTATTCTATCGCCAACTTTGAATTTTGAATGCCCCTCTCCTACGGATTTGATGATTCCCGAGTATTCCAATCCTGGTACAAAACTTCCCTTTGGAGTGGCGCCATATAGTCCAAGAATAGCAAATATATCTGCAAAATTGAGTCCTATGCATTTAACTTCCACCTGAACTTGATTCGCTTTAGGTTCCTCAATAATTTCCTTTACTTTTTGAAGTCTTTTGAGATTTCCAGCTTTTTTTACTAGATAGGCTTGTCTTGAATGGCTCATTGAAGGAGGTTTTTTTGAGAACTAGAGATTTATTCAGGTTTATAACCTATTGTCTAAAACCTGAACTGAGGCATATTTTCTACCTCATCAACAGAAACAATGCTTGAATTAAAACTAAGTTTCCCATATTTATCTAAATTAGTTTAGAAAAATTCAAATCATCTTTCATGACAGAAATGACGAATTTTACTATTACGAATAAAAATAATAAAAGGAACAGTTTAGGTATTCCTAAACAATAGCTTAAAAATAACTGGGACAAAAATTAGCAATACTATCGTCGCAAAAAGGAGCCCGAAAATCATAGAAATCGCCATAGGAGACCACAATGCGCCCCCACCCGTCCATAGCGGTATCATTCCACAAGAAGTGGTTAAAGTAGTTAAGAGAATTGGACTGAATCGATCATTGGCTGACTGCTTAATACTTTCAATTAGAGTCTTTCCGCTTTCCAACTCAGTTCCAATTTTATCTACTAATACGATCGAATCATTGATGACAATCCCAGCAAGTGAAATAATTCCTAAAAATGCTGTGAAACTAAAAAAAGAACCAGTACCTAATAATCCAGCTGTTACCCCTACAAGAACTAAAGGGATGGTCATGAAAATTATGGATGCTTTCCTGAAGGAATTGAATTGAATCACTAAGAGCAGAACAATGATAAAGAATGAAAGTGGCAGGTTGAGTGCAATTGCTCCCATTGCGTCATTACTACCTTCTGCATCACCTCCAAATTCAAAGGTGTAGCTATTTTTCCAATTTACCGATTCCTCTGCCATAAATGGCCGCAAGGTTTCCATGATTTCACTCGAGAGATAGCCCTCTTTTACACCACATTGAATTGACATACTTCGTTTTAGGTTTCTACGAAGTATTTTTGAATATTGCCATGGCACTTCAATTTCTGCTACCTGAACCAATGGATTACTGGAACCTGTAACTTGGGAAAATACAGTTAGGTTTTCAATATCGGTATAGTTAATCTCCTCACTGTTAGTCTCACGCATCACAATAGGAATGTTTTTGTCTTCTTCTCTAAAATCACCCACATCAAATCCGGAAAGAGACGTCAGAAGTGAAAGTGCCACATCTTGATTGGTTAGCCCAGATTGTGCTAATTGGTTATCGTTAATATTTACATAAACTTTTTTAGTTCGTGCACCCCAGTCGTCGGTCACGTTGATGGTACCGGGTGTTTTAAATAATTTTGTTTTGACACGATCAGCCAACTGAAATAATTCATCTGGCTCTCTTCCTGACAATCTGATTTCTATGGGCGCTTCTGCCCCTCCTGCCCCAACTAGTCGGTCAATTTTAATGTCTGCATCAAAAATATTTTGGTCCGTGAATTCTCTGAGTTTACCGATTATAAGATCATTGGCTACATCTGAAGTTGTATTGATGAGCATATGCGCATAGGAGGAGTTAGGTTCTCCCGGGAAATATCCCAGATCGTATGATTCTGGGCCTTTACCGATATAAGATGACCAATCCACAATACCTTCTTTGCGATTTTCAAAAGTCTGAAGACTGTCCTTAATGAACCGCTCAATCAGCGCTACATTCCGGTCAGTGACTTCTATATGTGTTCCAGGCGGAAACGATAGATCCACTATTACCAGGTTTCGATCACTTGGCGGCATAAAGATGCTAGGCACTTGAGTAAAACCAATCATGGAAACGGCGAAAAGCACTACGATAATGGAAAGGGTAAATACCGGTCTTGCTAGACTTTTATCTAAAAAGCCATTATAACCACTCCTTAGCTTGTCAAAGATGGTAGTATGCTCAATATCTTTTTTAACCTTTAAAAGATTAGTGCCAACTAAAGGTATTATTGTGAAGGCAAAGAACCAGGAAGAAAGTAATGCCATCGTAATTACGAGAAAGATATTCCCCATAATCTCACCCATAGTACCTACTGCTAAATAAAAGGCCAGAAAAGCTGCACTTGTAGTGAGGGTAGAGATCAGCAAGGGAACCATGAATTCCTTCGCTGAATTAACCCCAGCTTCAAACTTTGATTGGCCCTCCTGCAATTTTTCCAGTAATGATTCTACCATCACAATTCCGTTATCCACTAAAAGCCCTAGCGCCATGATCAAGGAAGCAAGTGTAACCTGATTAAGTCCGACATCGAATAGCCCCATGAGCCAGAACGTAAGTACCATGGTGCCTGGTACCATACTGGCGATGATCACCCCCGCGCGCCATCCCAGAACCAACAAAATCACAAAGAGCACAATTATAATACTTTGGATCAGATTGCCTACGAACACGTCAATCTTGCTTTCTACATAAATATCTTGGGAGGCTGTGCGAGAGGCTCGAATACCTAGTGGAAGCTGGTTTTTATTGTAGTATGTAATCAGTTTATCAGTGTCTTTTCCCAAGTCGATGATGTTGGCTCCATTTTTTAAGGAAACATGTAAGGTTAGAGCAGGATTGCCATTAATTCTAACGATCTCCTTTTTTGGAGATTCATATCCTCTTCTGATGTTCGTAATATCTCCCAGCGGTATGGTTTCGCCTTTCATACCAACAGGTATTAAAAGGTTTTTGATGGCGTCTACGGATTCAAAATTTCCTGAAGCTTCAAGGATTACACGCTCTTCACCAAGGTTCACTTCTCCGGAAGGTATTATAATATTACTTCCTGAAATGATACTTTGTAATTGATAAGAGCTTAGCCCGATGGATGCAAGTTTTGCTTCATCATAATCCACATAAATTTTTTCATTCACCTCACCTCCAATAATCACTTTGGCCGCATCATCGAGGGCGATAAGATCATCTCTTAGATCATCTGCATATTCCTTTAGCTCATCATAATCGAATCCATCTCCTTCCAGACCGACAGATACTCCGAATACCACTCCAATATCTTCATCATTGAGGTTAGGACCTATAATCCCATCTGGAAAATCACCTTTTATATTTTCGATCTTTCTTCTTGCCAAGTCCCAGATAGCCTGCAATTCGCTTTCGGGAACATCGTCTTGAAGGGTCATGCCGATCTGGGAAACACCTGTTCTACTTTGACTGCTAAGTGTTTTTACCTCTGGGATTTCCTGAAGTGCTTTTTCGATTTTTTGAGTGACCAGAGATTCTACGCGCTCAGGGCTTGCACCTGGGAACTGCGTGATGATGGTGGCAGTACGTACTACAAATGGAGGCATACTGTCGCGCGAAAGATTCCCGTACTCAATGAATCCCAGAATAACTACAACGACCAATGCAAGAATGCTGACGCGGTTATATTTTAATGCAATTCCAGTTAGATTCATAGGACTACTTTTCTAACAATTTCACCTTTCTACCTTCATACAAAAAGCTCAGTCCTGCCACTGCCACAATATCTCCTTTTACTACTCCTGACTTGATTTCATAACCGTTATTGGTGATTTCTCCTAACTCTACTGACACTTTACTAGCTATAAAGTTATCTCCATTTGGCATTATTTTGAACACATAATTCCCTTCAACTCCACTGGCTATCGCCTTAAGAGGAGCGACTAAAATGGTCTCTTGATCTGCTGACCCGAACTGGAAGGTAACTTCTACCGGCATATCAGGTCGTAAGTTTTTATTTCCTAGACTTTCAATAGTCACTGTGACCGGATAGGTTACTCCAGATGAGGAAGACGCATAAGCTACCTCTGTTACTGAGCCTTTAAATGTTTGGTTAATTGACTGAATGGACAAAGATACTGGGTCGCCATTTTGAATGTCATTAATATACTTTTCGGGAACTCCTATTTTTGCTTCTATATCGTTTTTCGCTTCGCTACTCATTACGATGATCGTGCTACCTGATTTTATCACCTCGTTTATTTCACTTCTCACTTCAGAAATTATTCCATTCATAGGTGCTATGATTTCAGTGTAATCAATCTGAGACTGTTGAAGATCTAATCGTTTTAAGGATATTTCATATGAAGATTCTGCATTTGAATATGTAGACTCAGCCCTCTCATAATCACTTAATGATGCATTATCTGTTTCATAGAGCCGCTTAGTTCGCTGAAAGTCAGAGGCAGCTGCATCATATTGCACTTTTGCATTTTGTACGTCTACGAGCGCTTGATCATAGGCTAATTTGGTATCTTTCTGATCTAACTGGGCTAATAAAGCACCTTTTTTCACCCTCTGACCTACTTTAGCATTGAGCTTAAGAAGCAATCCACCTGTTCTAAAACTCAAATTGGTCAAAGACGATGATTGAGTAACCCCGGAATAGCTTCTTTCAATAATCCCACCCGACTGTTCAATTTTTGCATATTTGACTGCCTTTAGTTTTTCCTGCCCCTGGTCCTCTTTGCTAACACCGCAATTCTGTAACAAAATTGCAGATAAGAAAAGTATCAGATAAAAATTCCAGTTCATTTTGGTTGGTTTTAATTATTGGAAACGTATTCTAAAAATCTAATTTGAAAATCAGCAAGTTCTTGTTCGCTTTTAAACATACTAAAGAAACCAAGCGCATATTCGATCTGAAGGTTAGCTGAAATAAAATCATAAATCGAAATAGCTGCAGCAATCTGAGCTCCTAAAGCAGCCTGTTGAGCATCAATCAATTGGGTAATATTTACATTGCCTGCTTTATAATTGTTTTGAACCAGCTTAAAATTTTGAATTGCACTTTCTGCTGACTTTTTGCTATAGGTAAGGTTGGTAGTGGCACTCATTAAGCTAATTGTACTAGAGCGGATGCTTAACTCCAATCCTTGATCTAGGTTGGTATTGGTATTGCTAAGCTGTTCTAATTGTACTCGTGACTTTTGCTTGTTCACACTTCGGCTAAAGCCTGTAAAAATTGGATAGGACAAGCTTAAGCCTGCGGACCAGGAGTTGTCTACTAATCCAGTGCCAAAAGTTGGCATATTAGGTTGAGATGGAGGATTCTCAGAACCTTCTCCTCCTCTAGCCAGCACTTCGCTAGTCTGAGCTTGAAAAGCTATGGTAGGCATGTAAATCAATCTTTTATTGAGTTCGAATTGTCTTTCGGAGGCTTTAATATTTTCAAGTAATTGCAGCTTGTTTGGATTATTAGCAATGCTCTCATAAACCAAAAAATCAGAGGCAACTTTTAAACTTTGAGGTGTAGTTATGAGACCATTAAGTGGCCCATTTGTATAGGTCTTATAAAGTTCATCCTCCAATCCGATGTCATTCACTTCAAAATCATCCTCAAGGCCATTTGCCAGTAGATTATTGAGTTGAAGTTTCAGGGCTAGGACACCTGCCTGTGCCTCAATTACTGATTGGGTGGCATTGGCAAGTTCGCTTTCCCAGCGGTAGAAATCGGAGGTATTAGAGGAACCGATGTCTACTCGAACCTTGGCAAGTTCCAAGTTGGTGCGTGTGTTTTCAAGATTTTCTCGCTGGATCGCCAGGTTGGTCTTTGCTGCAAGAACATCGAGATAAGCATTATAAGTGTCGAGAAGCACATTCAGCACATCCACTTGCGTCTGATATTCTTGAGCAGTTTTTAGGTATTTGTTAATCTTTATAGAGGCAAGTGCCTCTTCCGAATAGATTACCTGTTGTAAGGTTAAATCCAGATTAAATGATTTTTCAGGCGAATTAATTGAGGCATTAGCACGCTCTTCGTTAATTTGTATTCCTGATAAGCCACTAGAAAGCTGTGGCAAAATGCTCGCTCTACTCGCCCGTATATCCAGGTCGGCAAGTTCAATATCCTGATAGCTAATCTTTAAGTTTAGGTTCTCTTCCAGAGAGAGGTTTGCTATTTCTGAAAAAGTATAGGTTTTATTTTCTGTAATTTTTTCTCCTTCTAAATTAGCGGTCAATAATATCTCAAAAGGAATTGAAAAACCCATCCTTCGAGCGGTTTCTATATTCAGGTTAAAGTTCTCACTAATAATAAACTCAACAGGTATCTGAGAAGCATTTCTTCCAGAAAGAATATCATCCGCCATGATACCAATTCGTCTAATAAGCTGCTCAGGACCATTATCCCCAGATGCCGATCCTAAAATACCCGACTCAACATGTTGTTTAGAAGCAGAAAAAGAAGGAATCTTTTGTTCAATTAAATAATCACTGATCTCAGTAATATAAGCCGTATTTCGACTTATCATTGAAGTGAGATAGACCGCCTCAGAGTTCCCTAAAATGCTTTTAGTTTCATCAATGGTTCCGGCTACGGCTATATCAACTTTGATATTTAACTCATTTTGAATGGAGTCTATAAGCACCTTTCTTATAGACTCGGTAAGAGCTTTATTTGGTGCTGGGTCTATAACTAAGGTTAAACTTTCAAATCCAACAAGTTTTTGAAAGCTTTGAAGTTCTTTTACGATATCTCTCGAGGTAAGCAAATAGGTAAAATTTCTCTTTCCCGACTTTCCCTGTTCGAAAGCGATATTTTGGAGCGACGGAGATGCTACTCCGATGCCTATGACAGGTGTTTGGAGATCAGAGAGTTTGGCTAAGGAAGCTGTTGATAAACCTCCAATAGAAATTATTAGGTCTGAATTCAACTTTCGGTAGACTTCCTGCGCCTCAGATTCCGAAGAAATATCAAAAAAATGAAACTCTTCTGAAGTCTCGACTTTCAAGTTTACGCCCGTCGTTTTATCAATTTCTTTGATTATCTCATCGATGATGAACTTAGACTGGGGATTCTCTTCCACGTCAGTAATGATTCCAATCTTCGTCTGTCCAAAAAGAACAGTAATTGAGACACAGAAGAAAAAAAGAAGTAATAATCTTTGCATGAGTGTTAAATCGTAATTCGCAGATTTAAGGACAACAAAACCTGATCGAATTAAAAAGGAATTTATTTAACTCTTGTCATCGGAACCGTTTTTGTTCTAGGGCCAGCCATAACCATCATTTTCATCATATCTTCAGCGACTGAATTCAGGGTAGCATCCACTAAGCGATCTTTTTTGACAGCATAGAATTTTCCCTTCCACTTATCACCTTCTTTTTTGAAATCTCGAAGGATCACCTTACCGATAGCTTTCTCAATATCGGATTTGACTACTGTACCATTGTACACGTCACCTTCTTTTTTGATTTCAACTTCAGTATTATTTTCATTTATTTTCCATGTGCCGGCAATATCACTTCCATCTTGACTGATAGAAACAAAAAGAAGTAAAAAAGAGATTAAAAGCGTTTTCATTTTTGATTAAATTTAGTTGTTTTTATGGAGTGGTTTTAAGAAAATTCGAGCTGCGATAAAAGGTCCATTCACCAGGCTAAGATCTATGTCATCTCCATTCATTAATTCAAAGTCATAAGTGCGATTAGCAGCTATGCCACCATAAAGTGAAACTAATAAAGGCCCTTTAATCCGGTATTGTAACTCAGGGCCAATTCTTATTCTGGAAAAATTTACTACATCTAATTGATCTTCATTATAAAACTCGTTTTCAAAATTGTATTGACTTCCATTTACAGCAATTTTAAGACTGTAAGCCAAGTTTCCTTGATAATTCCATGTAGATTGAATTAAAAAGGGTAGGTTGACCGTAAGTTTTATTTTTTCTGTTTTGTAGAGAATGCCAAGGGCTGGAACAACAATTGGTGAACCGAATCTACTTGTACTTAAAAGACCGAGAGTATAAGTAAAAACCGAGCTTACAGTTTTTCGGTACAAGAGACCTCCTTGCATCAAAAAGTTATCAGTTGCTAAACCTCTTGAATCCGTGGTGGTCGAGGTAGCAGGAATAGCAGTCAATATCAACTGCTTTCTTTCCGAGAAGTTATAGGCTGCTATAATATTAGCACCTAAAAAGAATAGATTAACATTAGAAGTGCGATTGTCACCTTCAGGAATGACAAGCCGATAAACTCCTCCAAGCAAAAGATTAAATCTTTTCTTAATAACAGTAGGAATTAGTAAAGCCATTTCTAATTCTGTAAAACCTGAAGCAAGTGAATCAACGCTAGATACTTTTGAGCTGGGATAAAGTGCATACTCTAGACCCAAAAATTCAATATCTTGACCGAAACAATTGCCAAATGCAATGCAAATAGCAAAAAGAAAAAGTATTTTACTCATTAATAAAGTGTTTTCCTTCGTGGGCTATTTAGCAATACCTGAACCATCCTTTCTTTTTGATTCTGAGTAAAAAGACTCATGCATTGATCCTGTGTATAATCCATATAATTTTCAATCATATCTCTTGACCCACATGATGTATGCTCTGAACAAGAGTAGTTAGGCTCATCAGAACTTGGAGTATCTACGCAAAAATCATCAACAGAACAGTCCCCGTCTCCCCAAATATGGCGAAGCCCCAACCAGTGCCCAACTTCATGAGTACAAGTTCTACCAAGATTATAGGTTGTATTGAGGTTTGGGAAATTACCTTTATCAGCGCTACCGAAATATTTATAGCCAACCACCACTCCATCGGTTTCAGCAGGTCCTTCATCAGAATTTAAACCCGCTAAACCCGAGCCAGAAGGAAACTGTGCGTATCCAAGCAAATTCCGACCTACAAAACCACCAAAATTAACAGTCCATATGTTAAAATAGCGATTTGGATCCCAAAAGGTATTGGGTTTAAGGAAGGTATTCACAGTACTCGCAATGCCTGTTGGCCAAATGGGCAATCCTCCATCTATTCGATCAATACCAGGCTCAACAAGCGTGTCTCCATTTGGGTCGGTTAAAGCTAAGTAGAACTCTATATGTGTATCAACACCTGATGAATTAAAGCCTCTTGTACCCGACAATCTTCGAAAGTCCTCATTGAGAACTTCAATTTGTGATTGAACTTGTGTTTCTAATATATTAGCACCAAAACCGATGGATTCTCCATTGTGCACGACATGTACGATGACAGGTATTCGATAGATTTGATCAGCTACAGGTTTTAATTCTTCATCTTCATCCTCGCTTTTAGAGCAAGACATGAATATGAGACTAAGGAAACAAATAGCAGATATACCACTCCAAAAGATGTTCCTAATGCACATAAACATATTCTTATTTTTTATTCCAAACACAATGGCTTGAAAATCCAAAAGATATTTTGAATAGTATCTACCATTTCATAAATAATAAATAAAGCACTGAACAAAATTAATTTAATATGGGCTTGAGAACAATTAACAAAAGACAAGAAATAAGCAATCATATTCATGATAATATTGCCCAATTATTTCAGATATACGCATTGAAAAACTCACTCCATTCTCATCCCTTTGTTGAGATTCGCTTTCTGATTCTACTTAAAGATGTTGGGGTAATTCCTAAAATATTTGCAATATACTTGTCAGGAGCACGATTAATAATATTCGGAAAATCATCAATATATTTTAAATAGCGCTTTTCTGGTGTCAAGAAAACAAAGGATTCTATGCGTTGAAAAGCCTGCTTTACCATCCTTTTCCCCAAGAATTTTCTACTAAACTCACCAAGCTCGGGTTTTTTTACTACGGCTTGGTTGAATACGCCATAATCAATGATATAAACCTTGGTTTTTTCAATGGCCTCATAAGTTAGAACAGAAGGTTCATTCAATAAGATGGCATGAACATTTCCAGCTAATTGATGTTCAGAAAAAAGCTGGAAAGTAGTTTCTTCTTGTTCTGCTTTATTTGGTGCACGAAAACTCCTAATAAGCCCTTTTCGAACTAAAAATAAATGTTGGCTGGTAGAACCTTGCGGCAACAGAACTTCGCCCTTTTCCAATGTTTTCACCTGCACGTTCCTAATTAAATGCAGCAAGCTTGTTATTTTCATTTCTTCTTTTTTTGCAGCTGGTATGTCTATCTCATTGCATTGTGTGCATTTGAAATTGTCATAACAAAAGAAAGACACTTTGGGTTATAGCATTAATTTTTATTTGATCTTTTTGTTTTTTTAGTGTGCTAAAATAAACCCGTAAAATCCCCTTTAAACTATGAAAAACTTTATGAAGAATCTTTTATTAAGCTCAATAATTCTAATACTTTTCACTTGTATATTACAGAAAAAGCCAGATTATGGCCAGAAACTAGTGAAGCTATTCCATATCTTGAGTTTGCGCACAAGAAATTTGATTCTATTTAAGGGTTCAACGATAAATAATGGCGGCTAAATTTCTAATAGGATCAGCTCTTAATTTTTTCTACTAACCTGACTGGTGGTTCCAAGCCTGAGACAAAGTTAAGCCGCCCTCTGAACTTGATTCACTTTAGGTTCCTCAATGATTTCCTTAGCTTTTTGAAGTCTTTTGAGATTTCCTGCTTTTTTTATTAGATAGTCTTGTCTTGAATGGCTGATTGAAGGAGTTTTTTTTTGTATTAGTTATTTATTCAGGTTTATAGCCTGTCGCATAAATTCTAAACTGAGGTACATCAGCTAAAGCATCTCCTGAGAGAATTCCTGAATTAAAACTCAGTTCGTCATAGGTCCCTACGCCGGTTTGAAAAATATCATCACCACTTGTTTTAGGAAGTGTCCACAGTGTATCCGGACCATTTCCATCTGAATCTAAGAGTAAGCCAGTATTCAAATCCAATTCGAATAGGGCCAAACCTTCATATAAACTGGAAACAGGCGAAACCAGCAGATATGCTTTATTTTCAACTTGAAACAAATCAGTAGCTGAAAAACCAGTCCAGCTGGAATTTAAGGTAAGCGCATCTGTAGAAGTTAACAATGTGGAGACGTACTCCCAATTACCTGAAGGTGTTCGCTTCATGAGGATAATTCCATTTCCATTAACCAAATCGCCTTTTAATGCACTTAAATACAATTCATTGTTAAAAACATGCATGCCTGTTTCGGTTAGCAAGGCCGTGCTAGCCAATTCAGGGTGTAAATCGTTGACTTTGATTTCAGGCAAACCGTTGATCGAATTATTGTAATTCTCTGTTTCCTGGTCTTTATAATCGCCCTGAGCACTAAATAACTTGATTTCAGGCGACTGAGTGAATAGTTCAGGACTTGAGGCTGTTTTCATGGCTATCCAGCCATAAGCAAATTGCCGATCATCATTTCCAAGATTACCATCATTGACATGTAAATAACGATGCCAGGTCATTTTCCAACGTTCTGAAGCATTTGCAGTTGGATCATAAGCGATACTGGGCACTTCATGGCTCCAATGCGCTGAGACAGCGAAAGCGTATTCCTGCGGCAAGGTATTTAATGCAACATCTTCTGAAGCATTTATCTGATTTACATAACACCAAGTTGTACCATGATCATCACTATAAGCCAAATGAGTACTTACTTTTCCTTCCCCTCCGGCTCCATCAACTCTTGAAAAAACCATCCATACTCTTCCGGTTACAGGATCCCCCGCTAATGTGGGATCATAGGAACCATTATCACCAGTCGGTGGTAATTCTATGAATCTGGGGAAATTTCCTTCTGTTGTGATACATTCAGGTTGTGCAGGTTGTGGACGATTGGAATCTGATTGGTCATTGCATGATGTGCAACAGAATGATATGCATATTATGAGGCCAAATAGCAGGAAAAGACTTTTATTATTGTGTACTAACATAGTCTCAAGCTTTGAAAACTAATTTATTAAATTAGTATAAAATATTGTATATCAAATATTTATAATTAAATAGAATATTAAAACACAAATATAGTTTAGCTTTTTCTAAAACTGGAAGTAGATAAACTGCTGACCGCTGGCCTGCACGATCATCAAACCAAAAAGCATAAAAGCCCAGATAGCAATTAGCAATGCTCGGGGTGTTTTGTAAATCACTTCGACCAAGGTATGATTCCGCATGGCGAAATGCGCAAAGAATACCATTAGCATTAATGCCGGTACCAAAACTAAATGAGGACTGAGCACTACAGCTTTGCTTCCATGAACAAAGAACATGGACCCTAATAAATTGATAGCTTTCTTGAAATCTTCTGCCCGAAAAAAGACCCATGTGATATTTATGCAGGTAAAGGTCAGAAATGCCAATAATAAGCGCGTAATAAGGGCATCTGTCTTGATTCTTATTGAATTTGATAAAAGTCTCTGTACAATTAAATAAATCCCGTGAAGGGCTCCCCAAATCACAAAGTTCCATGAAGCACCGTGCCATAAACCTCCTAATAACATGGTCAGAAGCAAATTGATATAAGTGCGTATTTTACTTGATTGATTACCTCCTAATGGTATATACAAATAATCTCTCAACCAGGTGGATAAAGTGATATGCCACCTTTTCCAAAAGTCGGAAAAACCTATACTGCCATAAGGATATCTGAAATTATCGGGAAGATGTATTCCCAACATCATGGCTATACCTATTGCGCACATGGAATAACCTGCAAAGTCAAAGAAGATCTGTCCGGAAAAGGCCAGCACACCCACCCAGGCATCTAATGCAAGCAATAAACCGCCTGAGCCAAATACATCCTCAGAAACAGGCGCTAAAAGTGAATCGGCGAATACCGTTTTTTCAAATAAGCCTATTGTAAGCAAAAGAATTCCCAAAAAGAATTTATTCTGATCGGCGCGCTTTGGTTCATAAAATTGTGTTATCAGATCGTTGGAACGCACAATCGGTCCGGCTACTAGTTGAGGGAAGAATGTTACATATAAAGCAAAATCAAGAAAGGTTCTTGCCGGCTCTACCCTACGCTTATACAAATCGATGGTATATGACATTGTTTGAAAGGTGTAAAATGATATACCCATTGGAAGCAAAATATCCATTTCAGGAGCTTGATATTCTATTCCCACCAGACTTACGAGCGCCTGAAAGTTTTCGAGAAGGAAATTGCCGTATTTGAAAAAGGCCAGAAAGCCCAGATTCACACAGATACTCAGAATCAGCCAAAATTTCCGCTTTGCCTCATTTTCCAGCTTTTGAAGTTTTAAACCTGCTGTATAATCCACCACTGTAGAGATCCAGAGTAAAAGGATCAAAGGAGGATTCCATAAACCGTAAAAGACATAACTCGCGAATAAGAGCATGGCCTTTTTCTGTTTCCAGTTAATTGGAACCAAATAGTAAAACACTAAGACTATTGCGAAATAAAGAATGAAGCCGGTTGTGTTGAATAGCATACCTTATTGCTTAAATGAGTCCATCTTTTTTCAATAGTCTAACTATCAACCTGGTAAAGTCATCAGCATCCTTTTTATTCAAATGCGACCATTCAGGTGGTATCATATCTCTGCTTTCGGGATAGTCTCTATAATGATATCCCGGAACTTTTGCTTTGCGAAGGAGTTCATCCCAATATTTCTCGCGGGGGTAAATAGTAGTATTTAAAGTATAGTAAGGTCCGCTTACCGGAGACTGAAAAAAAGCGATCCTCCCTCCTTTTTCGACAAAGGATTCGGCATGACCGGCGTAAAAATTAAGAATGGCTTCTGTGCTGTCGGCATATTCATCGAGGGTATCCAATTCATCACCCGGTTCAAACCAAAAGGTCTTTTGAATATTTTGCAATGCTGTATCTCGCTCAAATAAGTCCGTCATTCGGGCGGATCGGTATTCATCTAATGTTACCATTTGAGGCCATAAAACAGGCTTCCAAACAGAGTCTCTCGCGGGGACCGGTATCACCTCAATTAATTTTTTTAGCGATAATTCATAGTCGATATAGGCAAGATTCCGATCTAGATACTTAAAAATAGACTCGTTAAAACGCGAAGCCAATGTCTGTTCTTCCGCAAACTTGACGAACTCCTTTTGTACTCGTTTTGAGGTCCAGGAGTTGGAGGTGGTATAAAATAAATCACCTGATACACCGCAAAGGATAAGGCCATCGAAGTCTGTATTCCTGACAATATCTTCTAAAGTCACACGCGGCGTTCCTCCTTCTATGGCGAGCATAATTGGTTTTTTACCCGATAACTCTTCAAACAAATGCAGATTGATATTGAAAAAGGCTCTGGAGCTACCCAGAATTATAATATCATCAGAATTGAGATTATCCACTTGTCTGCGCCATTTTGCCCAAAAAGCGCTGGACATATTATAGCTTGGAAGCTGCCCTTTATCTATCCAGTAAAATTCGTATGAAATTAAGAGTGTACATGCAATAAGAAGACTTATTATGAACTGTCTTAAAGTAATGGAAGTCTTATTTAACTGCATTCATTTTCGGAATCAGATCCGAAAATAATTAAATTATTATATATCAATTGAAATAGATCAACAATAATCTCAGGCGCTAAGAAGGGAATCTTTCTTTGACTGATTTTTTTGATGAAGCAATTGATCCTTGAGCCAGGCTTCTCCTTCTTCCAGACTTTCAAATACTTGAAAAGGAACAGGATTATTATAAAACTTTAAAATCATTTTGAGTGCTCCACGGATTACAATTTGAGGAACAACATAAGCTATACCGGCACAGTATTTTTTAATCAGCTCATCGTTTTCCTTCATCCAATTCGCTTGCTGCTTCTGATATTTTAAAGTAGGCAAACCGGCATTACTCGCATCGAAGAGCAGCACGATGTTTTCCCTCCTATCATAATTAGCCTTTAAGCCATCCAGATAAGCCATAAAACTATCATCGTTGGGCGCCTCGCCGGTAAATGTCATTTTAATCAGGGGGAATTCTTTGCGATCAAAGCGGACGTATTGTTCCGACATATCGCGAATGAATGGGTAGAGTCTCATTATTTAAGGTAGTTATTACCTTATAAATGCATTATTAGATGAATTGTTTAAAAGAGGAAATGAATTATTACAGAATTGTAGTATCACCATTAAAATTTCATAGAATTTCATCCCAATCAAATGGTTCATTTAATTTGAAGTTCTTTTGGATAAAATGAGATTACATATTTTTATTTTCCTTTTTTTACTGAGCAATAAAATTTTGTATTAAGCTATTCTTAAATGATTCATTTAATATATGATTAAGTCCAAAATAAGTGTCAGCCTGCTTCTTCTAGTTCTCATTTACACACTCAGCGCCTGTAGATACCAGCCATTCATTAAGTATCTCTTTCAAAACAAGGACACAAATCTTCCGTCATTTAAGAAAAATGACTATTTCAAAGGCTCTAAAAACGAATTGCGAACTTCTTATGATTTGATCAAGTACGATTGGTATATCAAGCCTGATTCTAAAAATAAGTCCATTGAAGGGACGATGAAAATTGACTTTATCGCCAAAAGAAACAATAATACAATTTTACTTGACCTGCACAAAAGACTAAAAATTGATGACATTCAAAGTGATTTTCCTTTGGATAAATACGAACATAAAGGAGACTTGCTTTACATATATTTCAAAGAGCCATTGAAACTCGAAAAGAAAACTCAACTTTCAATTCAATATCATGGAAAACCTGTTTCTATAAGAAAGGAAGGGCCTATACAGTGGAAAAATGATAATAACGGAAAAGACTGGATTTCTACGCAAACGGAAGGTATCGGTGCCCATTATATGATGCCTTGTAAAATTCACCTTTACGATGAGCCTGAAGCATGCTTCATTAGGGTAGAAACTGATAAAGATTTAGTAGTTGTAGCCAATGGGAAATTGGATAGCATTACAGAAAAGCCCAATTCTCATATCTATCATCATTCTGTTCATAATCCAATCAATATTTATAATATCTCATTTAACATTGGTGATTTTGTGAAACTTGAAAAGCCATATATTGATCATGAAGGTATGGACAGAACCATCCAAATTTTCCCTTTAGCACAAGATAAAGACAGAGCGGATACCTTTTATAATGATTTGCCCTTGTTTATGGAACATTTAGAATCACTATTCGGTCCTTTTCCATGGTGGAGCGATGGCTGTAAGTTTGTTCAATCAACTCTTGGGACATCTGCCATGGAACATCAATCTGCCATCTCAATGGGCTCTATTTTTTATTACGATTATGTGCCTCCCGGTAAAAAGCATATTAATACAACAGTAGTTCACGAGCTAGCACATGAATGGTGGGGAAATATGATCACAGCCGATGATTATGCCGATATGTGGATCCACGAAGGTATGGCTACTTATGCCGAGTTATTAGTTATTGAAAAAATATACGGCATGCGCTATTATTTGTGGTCTGCCAATATGATGAAATACTATACTGATAACCACCGACCGGTTATTAAAACCAAGGATGTACTTTACAATAGTTGGGTGAGCAATAGAGATCAAAATATATATTATAAAGGCGCAATGTGTATGCATACCTTAAGACAGCAGTTTGGAAATGATTCTTTATTCCTTTCAGTTATTCGCGATGCCAGTACGCATTTTGCTTTGCAAAACATAAGCACGGAGCAATTTGAAATATATTTAAATGAGAATTTGGGTGAAGACTTTGGTTGGTTGTTTGATATCTATTTGAGAAATACTGAAGTGCCTACAATAAGCTATTTCTACGATTCTGTAAGTTCTAGTTTGTACTTTAAATGGACAAGCACCTTAGCGGATCAAGACAAACTGAAAGTATTTGTAAGAAATGAAAAGGAAGAACTTATTGCTTTAAGTCCCAATGATGAAATTCAAAGTATAAAGGTTAGTAAAGGTGAATTGGATCTTTTTGATGTCGGAGTCAATGGATACATCATTTTTGACGAGAAGAAAAAAGTAGATTTTCTGAAATAATCGGATAGTAAATTTTTGACTTTGTAAAAGGAATTTCAGGTCTATGTAATCACCATAATCCCATTTCTTCCAGCATTTGGATTCGTTCCTGCTTTTTCTTTTCGAAACCTGTCTTGATTTGTTTCACGATGGACTTAAATTGTGGATCCTGTGAAATGGGTTCTAGCATTGGGTCATCATCAATTAGCGTAATCCAATACATGATATTATCTTCTTTGGAGAATTCTCTGAGCGATTCTATTGCCTGTTTTTTATTTCCTTCATACATATGAATTAAGGCTTTTTGAAAATGAGTATAAGGATGCGAAGTTTTATCAACATAGGCTTTATAGCTTTCAAATAATGAATCAGCCTTTTCAATATCTCCTGTTTTCTTCGCAACAAATGCGAAAGTCAAATCTTCTTCGGGAAATAATTTAACACCATATAAATCTTTCAGATAGTAAAGTTTTGTATAATACTTATAGGACTTCTTATAATCTTTATTGGCGTAATTCAGTTTTGCAAGTTCTTTGACTACATCAAGACGGCTTGTATCTCTTTGATATACCGCGAGCATTCTCTCAATGGCTAAATCAATATTTTCGTCCATGGCCATGTCTATGTAAATGTCCAGATAAATGGAAAAGACATTCTCCGGATTGTAGTCGAGAGAGCGTTTGACATGTTCTTTTGCTTTTTCCATCATACCTCCCTGACTCAGCGCATTGGCAAGTATCAAATGCGAAAAACTAGCATCATTCGAATCAACTTTACTGTAATCCAATTGCATAGCTGCTAAGGCATGAATAAGGTATTTATCAGTATCAGGGATATAACGGTGATAAATTTCAGAAAGGAAATTATGCGCCCATGCTGAATTAGGACTGATTTTAAGAGACTTTTCAAAATACTCTACAGCATTATCAATCTTGCCGGTCTGCAAATAATACATGCCTTTAGCAATTAAGGCTTCAGGTGATTTAGCATCAAGCAAAATGGCCTTATCAGAAAAAGAATTCAGTTCCTCAAGATAGGATTTATCGCTTTTTAGCAAATCTTTATAGTAGTAACAAATAGCGGAATAAGCATAAGGTTCGGCAAATTCATCATCCAGCGCTATGGCCTTTTGGTAATAAAATAAAGCTGAATCCAGACCATTGTCACTTTCCGATTTTATAAATTCCATTCCTTTGAGGAAATGATCGTAGGCTTCCAGATTCTCAGTTGGTATTTTGGTAATCAAATCCAGTTCCTCCGGCTGAATAATAGCTTCTATACTTTTAGCAATTTTTTTAGATATCTCTGTTTGTAAATCGAAAACATTCGCCAAATTTCTTTGATACTGTTCTGACCACAAATGATTATCGCTTTCAGCTTCTATGAGTTGCACGGTTAAAAGTATCTCCTCTCCCATTTTCTGGCCACTTCCTTCAAGGATATATTTTACATTTAGTTCTTTGGCAATTTCTGGTAAGGACAGGTCTTTATTTCGATATTTCTCAACAGAAGTCCTGCTGATTACCCTCAGCTCGCTGATTTTCTGAAGGTTGTTCAAAATAGATTCCATCATACCGTTCACGAAATAAAGGTTCGTACTGTCGCTACTCTCGTTTTTAAATGGCAAAACGGCTATTGATTTGATTTCCTGTTTTTCTGATGATGCAGGTTTGAAAAAGTAATAAGACAAGGCCACCAATAGAAAAATGACCATTAAAGCAATTATATAATTTGGTTTTATAAAGGTCTTTTTTTGACTTGAATCCTTTTTATTCTCTTTTTCACTCTCACTTTCATTCTGATTTTCACTCTGAATCTCATTTCCACTTCCTCTTTGCCTGTGCTCACCGGGCGAACTGCCATATTTATCTTTATAGCACTTTATGAAATATGATGGACTGCTAAATCCGGTTTGAAAGGCGATTTCAGAAATGCTCAATTCACTTTCTTCGAGCTTGTTTTTAGCATGTTCTAATCTGATGTCACGGATAAATTGATTGACAGATACAGAGCTATGCTTTTTAACCGTTCTCAGCAAAGTTGATTTGCTTACAGATAAAAGATCCGCCAGATCAGCTACGCCAAAATTTTCATTGGCTAAATTATCTTCAATGGCTTTTATAATCTTCTCAAGAACCGAATCTTCAGCACTCATATTTTTGAATCAGAAATTACTTAGATATTTGGCATTCTTTTCAAGTCTTAAAGATGTAAAATCATTGCATTGAATCATAATGGCTGCAAATGACGCAAAATTGATATTCCTGAATCATTTTTTATACTTATTGAAGTCTAAATACTAAGTCCCACCTCTATTTAGGTTCCACCTTTGCTTTCATAATCAAAACATAAAATTATTATGAAAATCTTAAATTCATTATTCATCATCAGTCTGGTCTTTTTCTCATTTGCCTGTGGCTCAAAAAGCGAAAATCAGGAATCGGATTCAGAGAATTCTGCACCTAAAGTAAATATCATTGAAGCCAGTTTTTTCGGTAATGTAGATGCTATCAAAGAGCATATTGCTTATGGCTCTGACTTAAATGTAAAAGACGATTATGGCTCTACTCCATTAAGTATAGCGATCACATTTAACAAAAAAGATGTGGCAACAGAATTGATTAAAGGAGGTGCAGATTTAGAAATGCCATCTTCTGATGGATCAACACCTTTGATTTCCGCAGCATTCTTTGGAAGAACTAGTATTATTGAATCCTTGATTGAAGCTGGTGCAAATATCGAGGCGAGAAATAGCTATGGCGCCACAGCTTTAGACAATGTTACGATGCCTTTTGACCAGCTAAAACCTGTATATGATCAATTGAGTAAAGATCTTGGACCTATGGGTTTCAAACTGGACTATGATAACTTAAAAGAGGAACGCAATAAAATTGCTCTAATCCTTGAATCAGCCGCAAAGAAGCAATAATGGAAACAGCAATCAGGAGATATGATATTGATTGGTTAAGGGTAATTGCCATCGGACTATTAATAGTCTATCATGTGGCAATTCCCTTTCAACCATGGGGCATATTCATCGGCTTTATCACAAGTAATGAAACATTGGATTCTGTATGGATAGGCATGTCAATGATCAACATCTGGAGAATACCACTTTTATTCTTCGTTTCGGGAATGGGAGTCTATTTCTCCATGAGAAAAAGGAATTTACTGGATCTTTTTAAAGAAAGAACACTGAGAATTTTCCTGCCATTTGTATTTGGAGTATTCGCGATTGTTCCCCTTCATATCTACCTATGGCAATACTATTACCACCAGGACTTAATATATACATTTCATCAGGCTCATTTGTGGTTTTTGGGAAATATTTTCTCCTATGTATTAATGGTGGTTCCGCTATTTTATTTGATAAAAAAACATGAGGAAAAATGGAAAAATGCTCTTTCAAAGATTTTCAATAATCCTTTTAAGCTGATACTAATTGCCATTCCATTTATGTTAGCATCTTGGATTATCAATCCTGATTCTTATCCGACTTATGCAATGACTTTGCACGGATTTGTTATCGGTTTTCTGGCTTTTGTATTCGGGTTTCTATTTGTATTTAGCGGGAAAGTATTCTGGGATACAGTTAAAAAATGGAAATGGATCTATTTATTAATTGCTTTTGGTTTCTATCTTATTCGCGTCATTTTTTACGAAATGGAAGGTCCAAAATTCCTTATGGCATTGGAAACGGTGATTTGGATTTATGCAATTTTGGGACTCGCTTATAGCTATTTAAACATTAACAACAAGGCTTTGAAGTATTTAAGTGAGGCTGTATATCCTATATATATCATTCACTGGATTGTTATTCATTTGGGCTCAATCATCATATTTGGATTGGATATTCCTATTGAGCTTCAATTTATTGGGCTGGTACTTTTCACTTTATTTGGCTCTTTACTGGTCTATCATGTCCTCATAAGAAATCTATCGGTTTTCAGACCCTTATTTGGCTTAAAGCTCAAGAAAACAGAATTGAAAATTAATCAGCCAGTGCATATAAGTTCATAAGTTCTCGCTTGCCTTTTAATACTACTTCCCCTTTGTTTTGCAATGGGTAATTCTTATGGCGTATGACCAAGTCGTAGAGTTCCTTAGAGATAAGAAGATCAGAATTCAATTCAGTGCACATTCCTTGAATTCTGGATGTTGTATTCAAGACATCACCGGTGAATATGATTTGTTTTTTCAAGGCACCAATTTCGCCGGTGGTTACCCTTCCCATATGCATACCTACTTTAAAATCAGGACTGATCCCAAATTTATTAATGAATCGTTCATTGCTTTTTTCGAGAGCCTTCTTCATTGCAAAAAAGCATTCCAAACAATTACCCTTGTCAATTCCTTTTTTGAGAGGCCATGTTATCACAATTTCATCTCCTATATATTCATAAACCACTCCTTGGTGTTCTATAATCGGAGCTGAAAAAACGTCATAATATGCTTTAAGGAAATTAAAGTACTCGATATGGCCCAATTGTTCGGCGATGCTCGTTGAAGACTTCATGTCCAGAAACATGAAGATCCTTATCTCCTCCCTTGGTTTGGCGTATCTCCCGCTGAGAAAATCTATAAGAACAGAATGGCCGATATTTTCACTAATAGAAGAATAAATCAGACAGATAAATAGGGAAAAAGAAAGTTGAAATAAAGCATTAAAGAACGTAACACTAAAAAGAAAATGCATAAAACGATCAATGACTTCTGAATCATTTATTGCTAGTCCGGCTTCCATTGCTGCTGCTATAGGATATGTAATGCAGATTACAATAACGAAGAAAACTGTGTATAGAGCGAGTTTAGAAACTATTTTTCGTCTTAAACTCTGACCTTTAAACAGATTTTTGAAAACTACGATTTCTAAAAACCCCATGAAAAGTCCAAAAAGGAAAACAGACAAACTGGCAAAAAGAAATATTTTCAAATCCGGAGAGATTACTTCCTTCCCACTCATTTCTGTATTCCTTGTGGCAATCATTTCTGTAACCATAAATAAGGTCCCGGTCAGAAAGAATATGATGCCAAATGGCAGTATTCTGTAAATATTGTATCTGGTTTTTGGGCTAATTAAAAAGGCCATAATTGATTTATGAGGAATCTTTTAAAGAAAATTGGGGATTCTGTAGTCTAATTTAAGCAAAGAAGTCTTTAACGTTTCTATTAGTGCTTTTGCAATTCCATTTATTACACTTGAGCCAACGTATTTCTGATTCACTTCAATTTCAATTCCCATATATGAATCGTCGGTAAATATCTTTCTTAGATGCGCTGTAAGTCCATCAGGAGCACCCTGATATGGACTGTTATGTTTAACTTTTTTTGCTGGCAGCAATTTTTGAAGTTCCTCTTTCCATAGGTTACATAGTGCTGATTCATTTTTCCTGTCCTCATCAAAAAGAAGCCCAATATCTACCTGACGTTCTTTACCTTTCCAATTTGGAGTAAATGTGTGTATACTAAGATGTATAACCGTAGACTGCTTTTGATGCTGAGAAACATACTCCTCTACCCTATTTCTATGAGGATAATAGTAATTAGCCAAAATTTCTTGTTTTATCTCATTATTAAAATCTCTGCTGAATTCTGAAAAGAGATCATCCCTATACAGGCTTCGATTACAATCTACCAATAATCGACTAACCTTGGTTTCATAAATTACTGATTTTAAAATCTTACTGATTTCTAAAGCAAGAAATGATGCTCCAATATCGTAGCCCCAATGCGTTTCGAGTTTTTCTTTTGCATTGGCAAAGGCCTTTTTGAAATCAATGGGTATTTCATTTCCCGTATGTTCCGAGCTGATGACTATTTGAATATTTTTCAAGGCACTCTTTTATGTCATTAAAACTAAGTTATCTCCATTATAATTATCCTATCATAGAACAATAAGGCATGGTTTTACTTCTACTATTGTGTCTTGGCGGAACTAAAGGCTCACGATTAATTTGAGGAATGACTATTTTTAACATACTAATTATATTTACAGCTATTTGATTATGTGTTCCGTATAAAGAAATAATTAAAGATTTTAACCAAGTAGAATATTAAGAATTTAACTATAAAGCTATGACGCTATTCAATAAAGTAAAATGGATTTTAGGGATCTTGGTAGTTTTCCTGATTATTTTAAGTACCAATCTTATTGACAGGAATAATTTTGAAACAGTCAAAAATTCGGTTGTCAATATTTATGAAGACAGGCTTGTAGTTAAAGGGGCACTATACGATATGGCCGACCTTCTTCACAAAAAAGAAATTGCCTATTTAAAGCGCGACACTGCATTTTTTATAGAAAACAATACATCTATAAATGAATCATTGGATGGATTGACCCTGATATTTTCCGAAGCGCGATTAACTCATAATGAAAAGAAGGCATTAGATAAATTCATAATGAATTTGGATAAGTTGAAAAAACTGGAAGGATTTCTAAAACCACAAACCATTGATAGCGATGATGTTTGGATCAAGCAAATGGAGGAAACCAAAATTTATCTCAATGAATTATCCAAAATTCAAATCACTGAAGGAAGTAAGCAATTCTGGGTGAGTAAAAAAGCCATGGATGCGGTGGAGCTATATACACAAATGGAAATTTACTTTTTAATATTTTTAGCCCTTCTAATCCAGTTTATTGTGATTTACTCTCCTTCAAAAAAGAAGGAAGAAGAGGATTAACAAAACTCTATATCAATTTCATTTTTTGATATTTAGATCAAATGTGGCAATGTGAAAAGGATTCTCATGTTTGAATTCTGATGCTTCAATCATTGTTTCGGTCATGATTCCATCTTTACCTTCGCTCCTGTACTCGGTTTTTACAGGGAAATGCCCCGCGAGATCATCATGTAGTAAGGGCATCCAATCTAGATAGCTTGGAGCAACAATACTTGGTGAAAGCTTTAAATCAACCTGCTCTAAATGTTGATCCTTGACTATGTATTTCGCCGACTTTACATTTAGGCCGGAATGCTTTTCTTCTTTTCCCATCTGTAAATCATATTCCTTTTTCAAATGACTCGGAATGATAGGGCTTGAATATGATTTTATTATAGCTGTTTTATCACTTTTGTCTTTTAGCAAAATATGGGTGCCATTTTTAAAATCAATTATCGTTACCTCCAAAGCTTCATTGGTATTGACATCAAGTTCCTCCAGAATTACAAAATCATTGCTTTCATCGTAATACACTCTAGATTTCGTCTTCAGCTCTTTATGAACCTTACCACTTTCCTTATCCGTGACTTTGTTGTAAACATTAATATCATAGGAACTAGTAGCATTGTATGCATCACGAATCTCCTGCCCCATTGCAGTAAGACAAAAAACTAAAACAATCAAAATGATATTTACAGATATTTTCATTTCATTTTCCTTTCTAGACTAGTAATTGAATGTATAACATAAGATTATTAATACTAGATTCAAAAAGCAAAAAAAAACCTCATTCAGTTAAGAATGAGGTTTTAATTTAAGCTTGTCTTATTTATTCAATAATAAGCTTCTTGGTAAGTTTATTACTTCCATTTCCTACACTTAGGATATAAATTCCACTTGTAAGACCGGAAACATCAATTGAAATATCATTGCTTCCATTAACTATATCAATAGAATTTGTTAAAAGCGTCTGTCCGATCAAATTAGTAATCAAAACAGTTGATTCACCATTAACCGACGACTCGAAACTCAAGTTTACACTTCCTTTAGTTGGATTAGGATAAAGTTTTAATGAGTTAACATTACTTTCAATATCCTCAATTCCTGAAACAATTGACATGTCTAATTCCAAATAGACAATTGAATTTTCTTCCAATACGGTTGCGTCTACCAGTAAAGTACCTCCCCATGAATCATGCTGAAATAAGATATGAAGATTACCATCATCAGATCTCTTGGTCATACTAGGAAAAGCTTCTTCTCCTACTGTACCATCAGTGATATCATTTGCGAATAAAAGAGAAGCAATATTTTTTACCTCTGACCAGTTCATTCCGCCATCACCTGATTTTGTAACAAATAGATCTCTTCTGAAAAGATTATCAAAAGGATTATTGTCAGAACCACAAGTTACAGCATCAAAAACTATATAAAGATCTCCTGTATTCACGTCGTAGCAAACTGAAGGGTGTGTCATTGAACCCGCAACATAACTTGGTTGATCAGCAATTGCACTAGGGTATGAACCCATAGTCGTCATATCAGGGATTGAATCTGTGATAATATGATTGGCATAATCTGTTGAATCGTTCAAATCAAATCCAGGAGTCATATTTGAATTCCAATACCAGATCCCTCTAGTAAGAGGAAACCATGAAGCAGAAGATAATGTACCGGCTGTAGTTAATCCGGCCATCAAACTACCTGTGACATGAATTGTACCATCGTTTGCTATGGTTACTCTTGCATCCGGATGAGGAGTCAGTACCAAATAACCACCGGTAGCCGAGTCTAACTCTGCATTTACAGTATCAAATACATGAATGGCAGTTGAAGTCCATGTTGCACCTCTATCTGTCGACATAAGCATAACAAGGTCATTAGGCTCAGTTCCTGTATAACCTGTATAACCGCCTGTTACAATAACCACGGTATCTCCTTTTGTATCAATATCATAACCATCAGCACCTGTACCTCTTAAAGGAGCTCCGGCTAGTGAGTCAGGGAATACACTATTAATTACCCATGTTTGTCCACCATCATCTGAACGACCAAATTCACAACTGGCATTGGCAACTTGAGCAACAGCATAAAGCGAGTTTCCTTCAGCAGCCACATTATACCACTGAAATGGTTCATTGTTCACACCATGCAATGGTGCAGTCAAATCAGTCGCTGTATAATCTGTTTGTCCTTTAACAGGATTTGTGAATAACCTTCTTGGGTGAGCAAAGATTGCTTCATTCGTAGAACCTTCAATTGGAGCTACAGATGGCCAACCCATTCTCTGATCAGCAATTCCAAAAGGAGTATCCAAAGAATCACCCGGAATCCATGTTTGAGAAGATGCATCATAATAGTTATATCCAATACCTCTAAGTGCAAGCGTTGGATCTGTAATAGTATCTAATCCCTTAGTCCATACGACTTGAATATTACCATTAGAATCACGATAAATTCTTCTTGATACTCCTGCATTTGTTTGAAGATCATACCAGGTATAACCTACTACGGTTCCATATGATGGTATTGAAGCCGGTTGTTTAAGATATGAGCCTTTTTGAATATTTAAGTTTTCCGCTCCTGTTTTAGCAATTTCAGTTTTAGCTAAAGAAGCTTTGAATAGCTCTGGGTTCGTTTTCGTCAGTTGCGAATAAGCTCCAAAGGAAAATAGAAAGGTAGCTGTAATTAATAAGTAAATTTTTTTCATAGGTATTTGTGATAATTTAAGTGGATAAAGATAAATATTAATTTGCTAAGCCGCATTATTCATCATAAATGAGAGTATTATTCAATCAAAAACAATTGCTTTTGAGTAATGGCAATTACCTTGTCATTCTTCTTAGGCTTGATTTTAAACCTACCTGTAAATCCCGAAAATGCTGGTAAAGTGATATTTGTTTCTGTTATGTGAAAACAAGGTAGAGTTATACCTTGACGTGCCGCCCCACTTAATCTAACTCCCGGATGTATATGTCCTGAAATTTGTCTCAGTTCTAAATCTAAGATAAGGCCAGATTCATGTATGAACACAAATGGGTCAATTATATGAATAGAATCAGTTAGAAGTATCCTGGCATGATCATAAGCAATATCAGGCAATATATCATGATTTCCCGGTACTAAGGTAATTTTGAGGCTTGAATGCTTTATCCTGAATTTAAGCCAATAGTCCCAATCCTTGTTCATTCTGGAATGCGAAAGGTCTCCCAATATCATTAGCTCCTCGGGCAAATAAGAATTAACTAAATCTTCTAGCCTTTCAAAATCTTCAAGTGCCACTGAATTGGATATAGAGATACCATTTTTTCGAAAATGACCGGCTTTGCCGATATGCATGTCTGCAATAATTAAGATCTTTTTTTTCGGCCAATACATGGCTCTTCTAAAATCGAATATTAATTTTTCGCCATCAATTGATAGTTCGAATTCCTTATTATTCAAAGCACCTGAAGAACTCATAAATTAATCATAGCATTAGATTTTAAAGACATAAAAGTATTGAAAAGAGGATAAGTAAATCTATAGAATGATTTTATTCTTGTTCTATTTAATAAAATACGGAGTTGGTTCTAAAAAAACTGATACCCCAAGCTAAAATAAAGCCTTATTTCACTGAGCTTATTGAGTTCGCTCACCTTTGCAACATTAAATTGTATAGGACCAATTGGGCTCAAGTATCCAAAATTCATGCCATAGGAATAGACATAAGCAGCTGAAGCAAATTCAAACCATTTGGGTTTGGCTTTTAAATAATTATCAAAATATTCATTGATACTTCCTGAGCCAATTATGCCACCGCTTAATTGAGGACTTATATAGATATTCTGACCCGGATTCCATTGGGCTTTAATACTTAAAATTTGAGCCTGTGTAGAAGGTAATTCACCATTTCGAAGCCCATTAAAATTAAGAAACTGCGTGCCGGGTCTTGGTTCTATTCCTCCAATAAATTGATATTTGAGCGCTGATAGGCTATAGTCCATCTCTCTGGTCGCAATAAGGTGACGAATATTTAATTCAGGTTTTAAAACCCAATTATTATTAATTCGCAAATTTTTACCAAGCGAATATTCAAGTCTCCAAAGATTCGTAAAACTAATATTTTGACTCCCAAAAATGTCTGAATAAAAATCAACTAGAAGTTCATTTTGAATAAACCAAAGCACTTTCAGATTCTGTTCAAATCCACTCGTCGAATAAAATCTGCTATTCAAAGTATTTGTATTAAGACCAAATGAAGCTCCATAACTTACATGTCTGAGTTTCTCCAAATCTAATACCAGACTATCTCTGGAAATTCCGTTGGACTCCGCACTTACTTGTGGTTGGTATCTGTCAATATCGATAAGCCCATCAAAACTTAAAAAAGTATTAGACCCCAAATCTCTCCTTAGGCTTAAAAAAGTACTGCTATAATTGAAGATGAATTCATTTATTCTGTTACCATTTGAGTAATTATTTTGAGTAATCCTTTCCGTGAAATACTCTAATCTGTACCACCATTTACTAAAGCGTCCAAAATAGGCTTGTTGCTGTACTCTGAATTTAGGATTTTCAGCAGCATCAAATGAAACTAGAGTACGGCTGTTTCTACCAATTAAATCTCTTGCTGTATAATTCAATACAATTCCCGCTCCTCTTTCAGTATCATAATGTATGGCCCCCTTAAGGAAATTATTTTCTTTTTCTTTTACATTATACAAAAGCACTCGTTTTCCATTTTCATTTCGAACTTCATAGGATATTTTGGTAAATAGTCGTGAACCATACGCTAGACGAATGTTTTCTTCTATCTGTTTTAAAGACTGAGAGGTTTTATTAAAATGAAAATGAGATTCCAAGAGTTCTATTTTTTCTTTACCAACGCCCATAATTTCAACTCGATCAAATGTAATGGGCTCATTAATGTTGTTGTCTATTTTGATCTTCTCAGCATTGGGTCTGTTTCTAAACTCTTCCAGAATTTCAATAATTTCCTTTCTATTGGAGTCAATAGCTATTTTCCCCTCTTCTATTATGGCATTGGCACTTGTAAAGTCACCTGTTGAATAACTAAGATTTGGTAGATGATCAATAAGCAGGTCACATGAATCCTGCTGTTCTTTGTTTCGGACATTTGAGGCAATAGTGCTTGATTGCACCAACAGACCAAGTATCGAATTCACATCTTCCTTGCTCATCATACCACCGGAAACATCACTTCCTATAATTACATCAGCTCCCCATTCCCGGGCTAAGTTGACAGGAAAATTATTTAAAATCCCACCATCAAGTAGTAAAGTGCCTTCATATTCAACCGGAGCAAAAACCGTTGGAATTGACATACTTGAACGCATAGCCTTGGCAATTGAACCGGATTTAAAAATAACTTCATCTCCATTTACAATATCAACCGCGACGCATCTGAATGGAATTGGCAGACTGTCAAAATCGTTGATATGATAAACCGGATATGAAAGTCTGGCGAGATACAATTCCAGTTCCTCGCCCTGAATGAGACCTGCAGGTAATTTTGGACTGAATCCATCCATTTCAAATTCCACAGCGTATTTTTGAAACTCATCTCGTTCTGCATTGTTGAGATAATCCAATGACAGTTTGTTCCCCAGTAAAATATCCCATTCTGATGCTTTCGCAATTTCCTCAATTTCTTCTCCCGAATATCCCATTGCATAAAGCCCCCCAACTATGCTCCCCATACTATTTCCGACAATTAAATCCGGCTTAACACCCATTGAATCAAGTGTTTTTAGCAATGGAATATGCGCAAGACCCTTGGCTCCTCCTCCACTTAGAACTAGTGCTAGTTTTCTTGAATTTTCTTGTGCTAATCCAATGGTCGAAAACATTAAAACCAGAAGAATAGTGGTTGTAAATCTGATTTGTTTTGAAGAGTTCCACATGTATGTTTAAAGGCTAGCCGCTACTTAATTTTTTATAAATATATACCATTGCCGCTATACAAATAGCAATCATGTAGAAAGCTATTGGTAAGCCTCCCAATGTTGAAATCATTTTGATTCCATCAATACCCGCATAGCCGACCATAATCAATGCCATGATTCCCACTAAGACCCCCCAGAGAATTTTGATCGCGGTGGGTGGGTCAGGATTTTCGGGCGTCAACCCGGATGTGCTAAGAGCTCCCATGGCTATTGTTGTTGAATCTGCTGCCGTAACAAAGGAAATAAAAACAGCAATAATAAATAACATAGCAATGAAATTGCCTCCGGGGAAATATTCTATTACTGCATATATTATACTCTCCGGTCCTGATTCCTGCAGTTTGCTTGCTAAATCTATTATTGATAAGTCCTGATAAATTAAAGCAGAACCCGAAAAAACCGACATCCATAAAATTGCAAATAGTGCGGGCAAAATCCAGGTAAATAGCATAAACTCCTTTACTGTTCTTCCATAACCCAGATTGCCCAAGAATAAAGCGGTAACAGGAGCCCATGCCATCCAATTGGCCCAATTAAAAATAGTCCATTTTTTTGGCCATACATCACCCGCAACATCTCCTGTAAAGGTGCTCTTTCCAATAAAATCAGTAAAGTATAACTTCAAGCCTTGAAGATTGAGAATCACAATTTCTTGAAGAGGGATAAATGAAATGAAAATAAGTATCAGGACTATGAAGACCCTCATATTCCAGTCTGATAATATTCTAACACCTTTTAATAAGCCCGAAACGGCAGATAACAGAAAAACACCCACTACTGCTGAGCAGATGATAGCTAAAAGCAAAAAGTTTGTTTCAGTTCCTAGAATAAGATTGATGCCTCCTGCCAATGTTAATAATCCTGCGCCTAAACTTGCCGACATTCCTGCAACAAGCGAAAATAAAGCTATCGAGTCGAGCCCTTGCGATAAAAGGCCATTTTGATTTTTTCCTAAAAGAGGAAAAAGCGTAGAGGAAATAGAATAATCATAGCCCTTGTTAAAAAAAGCCAAAGCAAAAAGTAAGGAAGGGACTACATAGATAGCATAGGGTGTAAAACTCCAATGTAAATACATTGTCGACATTGAAAATACTGCGGCTGCTTTACTATTAGGTTCGATTCCCAGTGATTCCGGAGGTTTGATATAATGAAATATCGGCTCTGCCATTCCCCAGAAGAGAATCCCGGTAGCTATCGTGGTGCATAGAATTATACTAAACCATCTCCAGCGATTTAAAATAGGTTTAGCATTTTCACCACCAATTCTGATTTTTCCGAGCGGACTAAAAGGTATGATTATTGAAATCAGTAAAAGTAATATTGTCGCTGTGCTAAATAACCAGGAAAAATTATTTAGGATTTTGTCATTAATGTTGCTTACAATTTCGAGAAATAGGGTTTTATCATATATGCTAAATACTAAAGCAATTAAAAGCGCTAGAAGGCTCGGCCAAAATACAGCATGTCTTATTTGTTGAAACACTGACCTAAGTAAAAATATAATTAACACAGGGGTCCAAAATGAGTTAGGAGTCTTATTACAATTTAGGATTGTCTTTATGTCGTTGAGAATCTCTTTCTGTTTTCTTCTCAATATTTTTTTTCAAAGCCTCGTTTAGATCTACTCCCGTTTGGTTTGCCAAACAAATTAAGACCCAAAGAACATCGGCCATTTCATCTTCCAGATTGTGTTTTTTATCACTTTCTTTAAAAGACTGATCACCGTATTTCCTTGCCATTATTCTGGCCAACTCCCCTACTTCTTCGGTTAAAATGGCCATATTAGTGAGCTCGCTAAAATAACGCACTCCGTATTCCTTGATCCATTTATCGACTAATTCTTGTGCTTCAGATATTTCCATAAATAATGATAATCAGCAAAATCCTCGTTTAAAAATTCTTTAGGCGACTATATATAATTTTACACTGAATATTTTATGTACGATATTGATTATTTATATTTCTACAATGAATTATGTAGAAATATACAAAAAGATTAAACCTTCTGTTGTTGCGTTAGGAACTAAAACACAGATGGGCAAAAAGGTTGATTTTTCAATTAATAGTAGTGCATTTTGTGTTGATCCTTCCGGAATTTTTGTGACCGCCAAACACTGCATTGTTGATGAAGAGGATATTGGCTCAATCAATGATATAAAAAATCTTAATGTAATTATTCCTTCTTACAATATAAAGGGTGGGTATGCCATATTATCAGCTTCGCCTGAAGTAATTTTAGGTTCAGAAGAATACGATTTGGCTGTCATTAAGGTGATAAACGATAATGATTTCAAATTCCCTTATTCCCCTATTGTTGGACAAAGGCAATTGTTTGAAGGCGAATGGATAGGGTGTTCGGGGTTTCCTCTATCACATGATACTAATACGGTTTTTCAAAGCTTATTTAAGGGTATAATTAGCCGATTGGATCGCACTTACAATAAAGATAAAGACGCCTTCTATTTAACTAATATTACAATTGATGCTTCTTTACATCCCGGAAATTCTGGAGGACCTATTTTTGATTCAAATGGTGAAATAATCGCTGTGGTGTCTTTTCAGGAGTGGCGGGATTTGAGTGAATATAAGTGGCCTGTAAGAGAAAAAGGAGATGAAAAAATACATGATATTGTTGATAGCAAATATGTGTGGACAAACATGATAAATTGTGCCCCTGCACGATATGCATTGGATATGATAAAAGATATTAAAGATGGAAACTACTAAAATGTTTAAAAAACGGTCAATTGAATCATTTTTGTTATTGACAATTTCAAATATTGATGAAAAGGAAGGTTTAAGATTGGTTAATTCAAATAGTTTTAAGCAATTGATGAATGTGGCATCCAAAAAATATTCTGTTGATTTATCTAAATCTTTTCAAAACATGAGTTTAGCTGAAATAAAACAGACTTTCGAAAAAATAAAATCCATGACTATTTTGCTTTACAAAACGCCAAAACATTTAAGAAAGAGATTAATACCATCACCTAAAACGTTTATGTAGGCTCTTTTTTATTGTAATCAATAGCCTTCTTTAATTTTTGGTCAAAGTTTGATATGTTTTTTGGTTCTTCAACATCAAGTCTTTTATATGAGTCTAAATCTGCAAAAGGAAGTGATTTTTGCCCATATTTCTCTTGAACAAGTCTATCAAAGTGTTCTTTATCTTGAGAGACAGAAGCAAGTGCTTCAATAGTGTAAAGTACTTTTTTTAAAGACTCTTTACCATCTGGCGTTAAGTGTCTATGAAATTGATATGCTCTGTTTCCTTTTTTTGTTTTAGGTGTTAATTTTTTTAACTTATCTAATACAAATGAACCTTTTGGAAGATTAGAGTAAACATATCTATTAGTAATGTGTCCTATAAACTGTGGTTTTTTTTGTATGTTCTTTGGTGTAAAAGGTATATCCCAAAGCCTGTATATTTCACGATAAAATGATAATTGAAATTGTTTTTGATATTCTAATATTTCATCAGAAATAAATGTTTTTAAGATTAATTGGAGTTCTTTTTCCTCCCTATCATACTGATAACCTGTTGCCTCATCGATTAACGCTATTAATCCAATTTTAGCAAAACTTCTAACTAATATTTCACATTGATCAGCTATTATTGCCTGCCTTGTTGAAAGGTTAATTTCTTTTCTTGCTTGCAGAAAAGCATCACAAATATCAATAAGGACAGTCGCTTCAAATCCATTTATTTTTTTGTTTCCCTGATAACATATAATTGGATCAAAGTGGCCCTCTTCTTTATCCTTATAAATGAATGGCTTAAGGCTTTTTTGGCTTAAATATCGGTTCAATCTGGCCCCACTACTTTGAGATGTTTGGTCCTCTGTTTCATCCACCATACTCAATACTCTTTGCATCTCCCTACTTGCTAAAACTCGCCTTCCGTCTTCCAATACATAGCAATCAATACTCGTATTGTTTAGCTCAATTACACCATCATATTTAACTTTATTTTCTTTCATCCTATTAGTTCTTTATAAGTTAATCTGTTCTCTGATTGTACGAGCATGGTATTAAATTTAGCATTAATACTTTTATCTCTCAAATTGTATCTGAATACATATTCATCCACGTATTTCTGTAAATGCTTTTTAGAAGTGAAGTGATAAATGCCAAAGATTCCTCTTTTTAAGAGCGACCAAAATCCTTCAATTGTATTTGTGTGGATTCTGCCATTTACATATTCACCTTCATTGTGCTTAATAAAAGCGTGGTCATAAATTCTATGAAGTCCTTTATATCCTAACCATTCATCTGTATATACTTTAGCTGAATCCTTAACGGCTTTAATTATCTCGGGCTACAAAGTAGTACCTTTCACATCTTGTACCGTTATCGCCTTTAATTTACCGTCTCTTTGAACCATACCAAGCACAGGCGTTTTATCTTTTGAAGAGCGACCTTGCGAGCCTTCAATCTTTTTATTGGCGTGTCGGTTCTTATTCTTTCCTCCTACATAAGTTTCATCTATTTCAACTTCTCCATCCAATTGCTCTTCATCCATTCCAAAACAGTTTCTAATCCTTTGAAGCATGAACCAAGCCGTTTTCTGTGTTACATCTAAGTCTTTAGAAAGTTGAACTGAAGATATTCCTTTAGTGTGTCCTGTTACAATATAGATAGCCACAAACCAAGTTTGAAGTTTAACCTTACTATTATCAAATAAGGTATTAGTTTTTACATTGAAATACTTACCAGAATTCTTGCAACGGTATTTATTATCTTTACAGACATAGACTTTTGAAGTAGGATCAAAAGGACTTACTACATTACCATTCCATCTTAATTCAGTTAAATGGTCAATGCAAGTCTGTTCATCAGGAAATGCTTTGAATAAGTCTAAAAGAGATTTGAAATTATGTGTGTTTACCATATCTGTAACAATTACATTACAAATATAGTAGATAATTACATAATAATAAAATTATTTAGTGTAAAGTTATATATAGTTGCCATTCTTTAACCCCTTGAGAGAAATTATATCCTCAATGATAATTCCCTAAATTAATACTAAAAAAGTATGTTCTCGGTCTGGCCGGGCCATATATATAATCAGAATCTCTTTGAGCACCCTCAGCAAAATCATTTTGATAGGCATTGAAAATATTTTGGATACCAAGAGCGAATTCCAACTTCAAATTAGCCTTTAGATCAAAATGATAACTGAATTTCAAATTGGTGTCGATAAAGGGGTTACTTCTTCCAAGATCAATTCTTCCATTGGATGAAATCACTTTTGGAACTATCATTTCCCCGGTATATGTGGCTGTAATATCAGTGGAAAAGGATTCAATCGGACTCCAATTAAAGGTTGAATACCCATAAACATTGGGCGTTCTAAGGAATCGTGTTGTTTCAACTCTTTCTGATTCGGGGACGTTTTCATCTTCTTGAAATAAAACCTGCTTTGATTTATAAATGGATTCTTGAATTGTTAAACCATTCTCAAAACGTATGTCGTGATGAGGAGAAACATTGGCCTCTAAATTAACACCTCTTACGATAGCTTCTTCTCCATTTTTTAACTCTTCTACGATCGAGCCATTTGATAATTGCAGACCCATATTTACTATTGTAAAAGGATTCCGAAGTGTAGTATAAAACCCTTCTAGTATGAAGTTCGTCTGAATTTTTGATTCATTGCTGCTGTAATTGGCAGATAGCGTATAGGAGTCAGACAGTTCTTTTTCAAGTTCTTGGCTTAAAATCACAAATCTTGGTTCTCCGCCAACTGAGGATATATGCAAATCTTCATTAAAAGCTTGTGGCGCTCTAAATCCTCGAGCATAGCCGGCTCTGAATTGTACTTGAGGTATTGCATTGTAAAGCGCAGTTATTCTGGGACTTAATACATTTAAATCCACATCGGAATTTCGGTTAATATCACCAAGTTCATATCGGCCCTTAACTTTGCTAAAATCAAATCTAAGACCACTTAGCAATTTTAATTTGGGATTAAGTTTCCATTCGAATTGCGAATAGAAACCCAAGGTATTTACATCCTGATCTACCAATCGCTTATAACCGGATATCTCATCTTCAACCATGTTATTTTGATGTTCAATACCCATTATCAGCACATTTGAACTCTTAAAACTCAAGCTATATTGCAAACCACTGACTGTCGACTGATCCATCGTATTACCATAAGCATTCAGGGCCAATAAACTGTCTTCTAGAGTCCGCCCTCCGCCTAAACCACCATAATAGCTATCTCGTTTTGTTAATTGTCCTGAAATATATGTGGTTAATTTATGCCGCATATGCTTGTCCATAAACTGATCATAAGTCAAACCATAAAACAGCGTATTATGCTCCAATTGCTCCGTTATATCTGTAAAATGCGGTTCTAAATTAAATTGATCTCCACCTCTTCTATCCTCTTGTATAACGCTAAAGTCAAAGTTGAGCTTAGAACTTTTTGTTGGTTTGATGAATGATTTGGAGCCTATAGTTATACTTGACAATTGGGTTATCTCCGAAAATCCATCGGCATTAGCATCATATGCTTCTCTTAGTCTTTTCATACCGAACACAGTACTCCCGGCGCTTAAGTCATTATTGACAAGGGAGGCATTGAAGTTGCTTGTATTATCAACTTTCTCACCATCTATTAATGCAAGGTTTGTTCCTGCTCTCCAGGCATTGAATAATGGTTCACGTGTTATGATATTAATGGTGCCGGCAATAGCATTTGAGCCGTAAAGTGCAGAGCCGCCTCCTCTGACAATTTCAATCCTTTCTACGATGTTCGTTGGAATCTGATCTAATCCATACACAGCATTAAGAGCACTAAAAACAGCTCTATTATTGATTAGAATTTGTGAATAGGCACCATCAAGACCATTGAGTCTGACTTGGGTAAATCCACAATTTTGACAATTATTCTCAATTCTAACACCGGGTTGATAATTCAAGCCTTCGGAAATAGCCATTGATTGACTCGCTTCAAGGGTTCGAGGTTTTAATACATTAACAATTACCGGCGACTCTCTTTTATCCAGTTCATATCTTGTTCCGCTAATGACCACTTCATCAAGGTTTAAGCGATCTTCAAATAAATCTATTTTAAGAAAGATCGTCTGGTCTTCATCGAGCTCAATATCTCTAGTGTATTCCTTGAAGCCCAGGGAATGAAAATGAATGGAGTATTTTCCCTCTCTCATTGAGTCGATTCTAAACATCCCATTTTCATCACTGATAGTTTGGAATTGAGTATTTTCAACTTGAATACTGACCCAATCTAACGGTTTTTCATTATGAACTATTTGACCCCTAATGGAACAATTCTGCGCATTCAAAAAATGAATTGATGCAGTAATAATTAGAAGTGTAAGAAATATTATTTTGGTTTTACTAATCATATATTTAGACTAACCTAAAATATAATTTTAGCAAATGTATACTTCATAAAGAATAGAAACAAATAGATTTATTTCTTTGAAGTGGCTTTGGGTGGAAATTAGATTTTACTTTCTATCCTGAGAGTCAATTATGATAGTGACCGGACCATCATTAACAAGAGTAATCTTCATGTCGGCACCAAATTCACCACTCCTCACTTCAATACCGCTATCACCTATTTCTCTCAACATATGTTCATAGAGTGGAAGGGCTTTTTCGGGTTTTGCGGCTTTAATAAACGAAGGACGATTACCTTTTTTTGTGCTTGCGTGCAAAGTGAATTGCGAAATTACCAGTGCAGAACCTCCGATGTCTAAACATGATAAGTTCATTTTATCCTCGTCGTCCGAGAATATGCGCATATTGATAATTTTTTTGGAAAGCCATTTGACATCTTCTTCCCTGTCCCTTTCTTCAACTCCCAGAAGCACTAATAGCCCTTGACCTATACTTGAATAGACTTTAGAATTAATCTGACATTCGGCTTGAGAAACACGTTGAATGACTGCTATCACAGAAATAGCTCATAGGTTTCAGCGAATTTTCCCTGAGCCCTCAAAAACTCATGCTCTTCATCAGCCATTTGTTTTCTCCACTGATCCAGTTCACTGGAGATGTTCTCCGGTTCTGTATCCAAACCTTCGTTAATCATTTTTTTATAAAAAATAAATAATTTCTCTGCTGCTATGAACAATTGCTCATCGCCACGAAATGCGCCAATTTCTACTATTTTTTGATAGGATTCTTTACTCTGGATTTTAAGTTCTTCTACTATCTCTTTTTGTCTGGCTGCATCATTGGTTTTTGCCAATAAATTTATCTTCTCCTTAATCTTCATTTGCTCTCGGTATATAGCATCGTTATAATCAGAAGGGCTCGCCTGCTCAAGAGCACATGAACTCATGAAAGATACGATTACGAATAGAATAGGTATAATTTTCATTGATTCAGATTTATATTCATCAAAGAACTTTTACAGATAAGTCAAATTATGAAAAATCAATGAGAAAGTATTCAAAATGATTTATTAAAGAGATTTGTGACTGGAGTATATATCATCAATTTGTTCTTGATGCTTTTGAACTATTATTCTTCTTTTAAGTTTGAGAGTGGGTGTTAATTCACCGGAGTCTATACTCCAAATATCTCTTAGCAAGCGGAAATCCTTTATTTTTTCCCATTGCCCCAAATGACGATTTGCTTTTTCCACTTCAGTCCGGAATTTGTGCAAAACCTTTTCACTTGAAATCAACTGATCGATATCAGTATACTTTAATTCATGTCTTTCCGCCCAAATCTTCAGTTCTTCGACATTAGGAACAAGCAAAGCTGCAGGGAATTTCTCATTTTCTCCAATAACCATAGCATTATCCACTAAAATGGAATTTTTCAGTTGATTCTCTATTGGCTGAGGTGCAACATATTTACCGCCAGAGGTTTTAAAAATCTCCTTTTTACGGTCAGTTATTTTCAAAAACTTTCCGTCAATCATTTCTCCAACATCTCCGGTATGCAGCCATCCATCCACGATTGTTTCAGCGGTCATTTCAGGCTCTTTATAATAACCCATCATAATGTTTGGTCCTTTGCAAAGTACTTCCCCATCCTCTGCTATTTTAATCTCAACGCCTTCAATAGCCGGCCCTACACTACCGATACGAATTCCTTCCTTGGTATCTAAAGAAACTGTTATTCCAGGCGAGGATTCGGTTAGACCATAGGCTTCTATCACCTTTATTTTGGCTGCCCAAAATACACGTGCTAATTTTGGTTGTAAGGCAGCAGCACCGGAACCAATAATTTCTACATTTCCACCAAGCGCTTCTCTCCATTTAGAGAAAATCAATTTATTGGCAATGCTCAGTTGAAGATTATACCATAAACCCTGGTTTTCATTGGGTTCGTATTTTAAGCCAAGGTCAAGTGCCCAATAAAACAAAAAACGTTTTATACCTGACAGGTCCCTTCCTTTCACTTCGATCTTCTCATATATCTTTTCAAGCAGTCTTGGTACTGTTACAAAGAAATTTGGCTTTATTTCTCTAAGATTATCACCGATAGTATCAATACTCTCTGCATAATAGATAGAAATACCCGATGAGATATAGAAATATGAGGCTGTACGTTCGAAAATATGGCATAAAGGCAAGAAACTTAATATTCTGGAGTTTCCTCTTTCCAGATTAATTCTTTTGCCAACAGCTATTGTATTGCTCACCACATTATTATGTGAAAGCATTACACCTTTTGATTGCCCAGTTGTTCCGGAGGTGTAAATAATCGTAAACAGATCTTCCTGTTTCACCTCCGCTCGTGACTTCTCCAAAACTGCATCATCACCTTCTGCCAATACACTTTCCCAACTCAAAAAAGAAGCAAGCTTATCAAATGAAAATGAGTGAACCTCTATTTTATCACCAAGCGCATCATGAATTTTATTACCGATTTCTTGAGATGAGAAAAAAACAAACTTGACACCGGCATGATTGAAAGCATATTCATAATCCTTAGCTACTGCATTTGGATAAAGAGGAACTGATACCGCGCCTATTTGTTGAATGGCATGATCCACAAACAACCATTCAGGCCTGTTTTCAGAAATAATGGCAATCTTATCACCTTTTTTAATTCCTCTGGCCAATAAGCCGTGGCTCAATTTATTGGATATATTTATGACATCCTGAGTACTATATTTTTTCCATTCGCCATTCACCTTTGCCGACATGCAATCTTGGATTGGGAATTTCTGCAGTTGATTATGAAGAAAATCGAAACATCGTGAAGCATTCATAGGTCGTAGTCAAAAATTTAGCTCACCAATATACATATTAAGAGTCTTTTTCAAATTGGTTGCCGGTAAAATACGAGCAAAAAAAAACCACGCATGTTCTGCACTTATGCAGGCTGCGTGGTTTTAAATTAAATAGTTGATCTATTACACTTCCAATTCAGAAGTTAGAAACCAACGATCTTGTATTTTTATGGCGGTGTAAATCAAAAGTATATCGTATTCGTGAGGGACTATAATTACGACTTCCTTTAAAGTTAAAGGCGCGTAATCATCATGATGATAGTCAATGACTTCTACTTCCTCGAAGTTAATACTGTCCAAACTTACATCTCTATCTTTTAGATACGTTATCAGGTTGTCAAATTCTTCCTTCTCCCTGTCAAGACTGAAACCAAACTCCCCTAAAAAATAATCTCTCTTTTCTTCATTCTTAATTTCGTTGACCACAGTTGTCTCCATTTCTTTGGTCATAACATGCTTCAAATAATCTTCGTAATCATTTGCCTTAATGGATTCAACTACTTCTCGGCTGAGTTCATCTAAACTTGCATATCCGGAAACATTTGAATTTTTTGCTTCTTCAGCAGCTAATTCTTCGATTTCTTCATTACTCATGTCTTTCGATGAAGACTCAGATTTTTTCTCTTCACCGCCGCAAGAAGCGATAAATAATAAGAGTGCAAAAGCTAGGAAAGGAATAATTCTTTTCATGGTATTAAATTTCTTTCGTCCAAACATAACAAGGAATTAGCTATCATGCCAAGATTTTATTGTTCAAAACTTGAAATTTTACGAACCTTTTTTATTTATTAGGAGTTTAATGCTTGTGTTTGGTAATAAGCTGCATCGTTACTTCGATCAAAATATTCACCAAGTTTTAAGCAAAATGTATTAATACAATGGGTACATGACAAACAATTGTCAGAAAAAGAGTACTTTTGCATCCTTATTTTCAAAACGCGTTATTTACTTAAATTAATTTATTGAATGCGTCAACTTAAAATTTCCAAAACTATTACTAATCGGGAGTCACAATCTCTCGAGAAATATTTTCAAGAAATTAATAAGGTGGACCTGATTACACCTGAAGAAGAAGTAGAGCTGGCCAGAAGAATCAAAGCGGGAGATCAAATAGCCCTGGAAAAACTGACTAAAGCCAATCTTCGATTCGTAGTTTCTGTTGCGAAACAATATCAGAACAACAATATTTCATTAAATGACCTTATCAATGAAGGTAACTTGGGTTTAGTTAAAGCTGCCCAAAGATTTGATGAAACAAGAGGTTTTAAATTCATTTCATACGCTGTATGGTGGATTAGACAATCGATTATTCAGGCATTAGCCGAGCAAAGTCGTTTGGTAAGATTACCTCTTAATAAAATATCATCCTTATCAAAAATCAATAAGGGTATTTCTCAAATGGAGCAAGAGTTCGAAAGAGAACCAACTCCGGAAGAATTATCTGAGATTCTTGAATTAACTACTGATGAAGTTAAATCTACTCTTAAAGCCGCTTCCAGATCTGTTTCTGTAGATGCTCCATTCCAAGAAGGCGAAAGTAATTCACTTCTTGATGTATTGGAAAATGCAGATGCTGAAAAAACTGATGAAGGTCTTGAGTATAGAGATTCATTGAGAATAGAAACCGAAAGAGCACTTCAAACTCTTGACGAAAGGGAAAGAGAAGTCATTAAATTATTTTTCGGTATCGGGATGGAAAGAAACATGTCTCTTTTAGAAATTGGCGAAAACTTGGGTTTAACCAGAGAAAGAGTCAGACAGATAAAAGAGAAGGCGCTTCGCAAACTGAGGTCAACCTCGCGAAGTAAATCGCTTATCCCCTACTTGGGAAGATAAAAATCACAAACCCTGCGGTGTTAAACTTCAGGGTTTTTTTATTTTCAAAATATAAACTCGTTTTAAAATGTATTCGGAATATAAGTCTGAATCGTTCATTTGTTCATTAAATATTTAAATTCGTGTTTTGAATTAAGTGAACTATTTCTTTGAATGAGGAACATAATCAAACCCATTTTCCTATTTGCTTTAATCCTTAACTGCGAACTTCTTTTTGCGCAGAGTATGTTCAAAGAGGGCTTTGTCATTCTCAATTCCGGCGACAGTCTAAAAGGTTTGATTGATTATCGTGGTGATCATCTTATGGCCAAAGAATGTCGTTTCAAAGAATCATTGAACTCTGAGCTGATCATTTACTCACCATCCCAATTAAAAGCATTCGGCTTTATAAACAGCAAATACTATGTGAGCAGGGAATATGAAAACAAACGATATTTCTTTGAATATTTGATAAATGGAGAAATAGACATATTGTATTTAAGAGCTTGGGGAGAAGGTGATTATTACATAGAAAAAGATACAATCCCATTAACCAAATTGGTTTATGAAAAAGGTTTAAGAGAAAAGGACGGTAAATTCTATAGTTATGAAAGCACAGTCCACAATGGAATTCTCAATTTATTCATCCAGGATACTCCTCAAATGACAGATAAAGCTAATTCTATTGGTAAGCCAAATGATAAAAACCTTGTTCGATTTGCAAAAAACTACCATGAAGAAGTTTGCCCAACAGAAGATTGTATTATTTATCAACAAGGTAAAATGCCCTTTAAGGTTGCTCTTGAGCTAAACACTTACTATTCCGACTTTAGACAAGAAGCTGAGTATTTTCTTGATTATGGATTAAATGCTTCGAATGCAATTCAAACTGGTATTACAGTACATATCTGGATGCCCAAAACCAGTGAGAAAATCTTTATTCGCACAGGTCTTAGTTTTGCAAATTTGGCACAAGAAGGTCAAGCCAAATTAGTTTACAAAACACCATTGATGATTGAATACTTGTATCCTAAATACAGAATTCGTCCTCATTTCGCCTATGGATTAAATTTCTATTCACCCTTTACCCACACTGCCGGTTTTAATACCGGCTTCAATGTCGTTTTTACAGATCGCTTCCATTTAAGAGTTAATTATGAAATGGATTATAGAACCGCAGAATTGTTTCCATTAGCACCTGTTGAGTTTTTCAGTAGCGGAATTGGTGGAGGTGTGTATTTAAAATTTTAAATCACATCCAAGAAAAAGTCATTTCTGTAATATTCAATAATTAGTAGAAAATAATATTGGCTAAATGTGCTCCTATATTCAATATATCGTACATTAGATTCATCTTAAATTATATTCTCAATCGCAGTCACCTGCATACCTCATAGGATGAAAAAATTCACTAAGCAGGATATTTTAAAAGCCACAAGTAGAAACGATCTAATTAAAATTGCGGAAAAGAAAAAGATAAATCTGGATAAGATCTTTGATAACCAAGCTTATGAAGAATCTCTGCACGGACTACAAATAGAATTGGTCAATCTTCAGCATTGGATTGAGAAAACGAATTCCAGAGTTGCTATTTTATTTGAAGGGAGAGATACTGCCGGTAAAGGCGGTGCAATTCAACGCTTTTCCGAACACCTAAATCCCAGGTCAATGCGCACTGTCGCTTTAAATAAGCCCACAGAAATTGAAAGAGGACAATGGTACTTTAGGCGTTACATAAAAGAAATGCCTAACCCCGGAGAAATGGTGTTTTTTGATAGAAGTTGGTATAACAGAGCCGTTGTAGAGCCAATTATGGGCTTCTGTAGCAAAGAAGAATATCAACGCTTTATGGGCCATGTCAATGAATTTGAACATATGCTCTATGAAGATGGGGTGGTCTTAATAAAATTTTGGCTTGATATAAGTAAAGGCGAACAATTAAAACGCATAAAAGGCAGACAAAAGAATCCTTTAAAGCAATGGAAAGTAAGTCCTGTTGATTTAAAAGGTCATAAACTTTGGGATAAGTACACTGAATACAAAGAGCAAATGTTTTCAAGAACTCACTCCTCGTTCAGTCCATGGATAATCGTTAATACAGACAATAAAAAGGAGGCGCGACTGGAATGTATTCGTTATGTGCTTTCAAAATTTGATTACGATCATAAAAAGGAATCAGATTCAAATTTGTTAATTGATCCCAATCTACTCTACAGATATTACAGGAGGATAGAAGAATAAACATGTCGACAACAAAAAGTAAAACCGAATTAAATAAAGATGACTTAAAACTCCTCAATTCAAACAAAGGATTAAGAATGCTTTTTAAGCATGAGACGCTCGATATAGTTGACATTCTTAAAGAACTGAAAGAATCAAATAGATTAGAAGAATTAAGGATTGAACTAGTCAAGATTCAGGAGTGGGTATTAAAGAATAATAAAAAGGTGATCGTCATCTTTGAAGGTAGAGATGCCGCCGGAAAAGGTGGAGCGATCAATGGCATGACTGCATTCATCAATCCAAGACATTATAAAACAGTAGCTCTCTCGAAACCGAGCGAAGATCAAAAGGGTGAATGGTATTTTAAACGTTATGTAGAGAAATTACCTCGTCCTGGTGAAATGGTCTTTTTTGATAGAAGTTGGTACAATAGAGCTGTAGTTGAACCTGTAAATAATTTTTGCACTCAGAAAGAATATGAAATATTTATGGGACAGGTCAATGATTTTGAAAGAATGCTTAAAGAGTCGGATAATTACCTCATTAAGTTTTTTTTGAATGTGAGCAAAGAAGAGCAGCATAGGAGGTTATCTGATATGAAATCTAATCCGCTTAAAAAATGGCGTATGACTCCTGTAGATTCTAAAGCACAAAAGCTATGGGATAAATATTCCGAATATGAGAAGAGGATGTTTGATCTAACCAATACCAAAATTGCGCCATGGTTTTTTATAGATGGAAACTCAAGGAATGGGGCTATTATCACAGCATTGGAACAATTAATTTTGAGTATTCCTTATAAGGATTAAGGAAAAGTTAGAAGAATGGTTTTAATTATTTGAACTTCAAATATTTAACTGGGTAAATAAAAAATGGTCAACTAAATTAGCTGACCCTTTCATTCTTATAAGAAACATTACAATTTTATCCATCTTAAATGGAAATGTCCGTTTTTATCCCAAATTTTTAAGAAGTACACACCACTTTCTAAACTCGCTATTTCAATATAATCTTTATTCATTCCTTTTTGGAATAACATCGATTCGCCCAAGGAATTAATAATTTCTAATTCCTCTATTTCCAGATCATGTTTAATGTAAAGTAAATCATTAGCAGGATTTGGATAAATTTTTGGACTGCTTCTCCTAATTATTTCTTCGAAGCCAACTGTGTTTTCTAGCACTGTTAGTTTAGCGCTATTTGAGGTATCAGCAATTTGAAAATTCTCTGCAATACACCTGTAAAGTCCAGAATCGCTAAATGTTATTGATGGTAGAATCAATGAATTCGAGTTAGAATTAGCGATATTTTGCCATGTACTTCCATCGTTAAACTGCCATTGATATTGAATATCACTTCCTGTTCCAATAAATTCTACTTCAAACTGAACGCTATTTCCGACACTATCAATAATATCAGAAGGATCTTGATTGACATATATGCCAGGTTGAAATAATATTTTTACCTGATTTGAATCCAAGGCCGTATTCCAAAGGTTTAGTTCATCCATGTTTCCTCTATAGTAATCAATTGAACCACCCGCAAAAGGACTTTTGTAGAATCCTATTTCTGCCGGTGCATTATTGTAAAAAATTGTTGATGCTGATCCGCTTATGGTTACGGTTGTATCTCTACTTCCATCTACATAAATGGAAAGTGTACGAGAATCTTCAAAAATGGCCACATAATGATGCCAGAAATTAGCAGCAAGTGGGTCGTCGTTTCTTATAGTATATCTACCTCCCGGTCCTGAATTAACATTATTCCCATAACTCGTACTCAAGCCTCCTGCTGTCACATTATTAGACCAAACGCCTTTGTAATTCTGGAAATCATGCGAATTATTGTAAAATAACGGCCAAGACTCAAAGGAATCTGGACGAAACCAAAATGATAATGAAAACGGAAATTGAATTTTATAATTACTGTCATCAGGAATTATAAAAGTTGAGTTTTGACCGTTAAAATTCAATGCTGAATTATCATTACCAAATCGGTCCTTGGTAGCAATCACATTGTTTAATTGGCCATCATTTGATGCACTTGCATAATCAATTCCGTTTCCGTCCATTGGCAAACTAAGTACCAGCGAATTTAACAGTGTGAGACCCATGGAATCAATGGCAGCATCTATAACAAATAAATCATCAATTTTACCCGGAAAGCTACTTCTCCCTACAAAAGGATTATCAGCCCCACCAATAAGTGTCGGTTCATTATTATACGCCATAAATGCAGATGATCCGGAATATGAAAGTCCTATTTCTGTTCCATCTAAAAAAAACTGCATACTATCGAAATCTAAAAATACTACAGCGACTTGGTGCCAAGTTTGGAGTGACAGTGTAGATGTACTAACTGCAGTTCTTCGGGATTGAGGGGCTGCACCAAGTCCATTGCCTGTAGTTGCATTTAATGCACCGGTAGGTGAGATATTAAAACTTGCCCCGGCATACACATTTGCATAATTGTTTGAATAATAAATTGGCGAATTATTTTGCTGAAATGAATCCAAATAGACCCAGGCTATATAAGAAAATGGAAAGGAAGGTTGTAAGTGCACCTGGCTGTCAAGCTCAATCCAGCTAGAATCACCATCAAATTGTAATGCCGCAGCAGACTTTCCATACCTGTCTATAGTTGTATCAGGATCATAGGCACTTGAAAATATATTGGTTTGATATGAGCTATAATCTGAAATGGAATCGTTGAAAGGAACATACAAAAGTACATCCTCGTATAATTTTTGAGCCTTAGCCATCTGAAAAACACAAGCAATGCTCGCAATAAGGCTAATTTGTAAAAATCTCTTCATAGTTTTTTATTATGAAACTAGAAGGATACAATAACTAATTCTGAGACTTTTAACAGATGCCCGGATTTTCTTTATAAGTGAATATAGATTATTCTTTAATGAATTGAGCTGTTGTTTAAAATGCTTATGATCTCCTCCTTTTTTCGGTTGGAAACCGGGATTGTCAAACCATTTTTCAAAATCAATTCTCCACCATTGGTCTTATCAAACTTTTTTATGCAATTAGAATTTACAAGGTAAGAATGGTGGCATCTTATAAATCCCAGGCCATGAAGAACGTTTTCGTAATGTTTGATATTTTTTGAAATCACAATTTTTTGTCCCTCGATTAAATGAAAGATGGAATAAGGTCCATCAGCATTAATATGACAAATGTTGGCAATTTTTTCAATGTGAATGAATTTGTTGTCATTTAAACTAATGCTTCTATCTCCGGCATTTGATTTTGCATTTCCCAAAAGCAAATCAACTTGTGCTTGGGTAGAATTTGATTTTTGGCTATTAAGGACTCTCTTCAAAGATTCCTCTAGGTCTTGAAGATCATAAGGTTTCAGCATAAAATTTAACGCAGAGAAATGAAATGCTTGAATTGCGTAGCGGTCATGGGCTGTCGTCATGATTAAAGATGTTTTCGGATCCAACTTTATCGCTTCTAGAATATCAAATGCATTTCCATCATCAAGTTCCACATCCATGAATAGAACATCAGGGTTGTGTTTTTTCAATACCTCAATCGCTTCTGTGACAGTTTTGATTGGAGAATGGAGCAGCTTGAATTCCTCTCCAATAATATCCAGCATTTTCAAAAGAGCCTTTGCTGAAGTTTCTTCATTTTCGATAATTATTATTTCAAGCATTTTAAAGATTTAAAGGTAAACTAATGGTTGCCTTGGTCCCTCTTTTTGAACTGTCTTCAACACTAAGATTTGTTATATCTAATCTGAAATTTGAATTTGATCTATCATTTAAAAGATTTAACCGATCTTGAATAATACTTATCCCCTTTGAATTTTCATCAATTTGCTTTTCGGGAAATCCCAAACCATCATCTTGGATTATGATTTCTAAATAGCTGCTTTTTCGATTAATTGAAATTTCAATTGTACCTTTTTTTAACCCTTTAAAGCCATGTTCTATACAGTTTTCAATTAAAGGTTGAGTGATCAATGGTGGTATTTTTTGCTCAGCGATATCTATATCCTCTCCTATTTCAATTCCCAGATTTATTTCAATTTGGCCACGAATGATCTGACTATCCAAGTAAGTCTTAATAAGATCTATTTCTTCTTCAATACTCACGCTTTCTTCTACGCTAAAGTTCAACACCTTCCTCATCAATTTTGCCAGTGTTGATGTTTGTTGAACGAGTTCTCTGCTTGCTTCTAGTTCTAATAATTTGAACTGCAGTGCTTGCAAAGCATTGAAGAAAAAATGAGGATTAATTTGAGCCCTTAGAATTTTATGTTTTAGAATTAAGCTTTGTGTTCTTTGTTTGAATTTTATTGTTCGAATCACATAAATGGTTAAGACAATTAAAGAAAGAATAAGAATTACTGCCAGAAGAATAATTGTATTTTGAGACTTTATTTTTCTTTTACTTTCCTGATCCTCCAATTCCAGAATCTTTATTTTAGCTTCTTTCTCAATGGTTTCATACTTTGTTTTAAGTTCTTCAATTGTTTCAAATTGCCTTTGTATTTCCAGAGAATCTTTGGTGTTGTTTAATAAAGAATCAATGTGCAAAGCCTCTTTATACTGGTTTTGGGAAATTAATATTGATTTAAATAAAGTATAGAGTCTTTCTTTTTGAGGTAGAGTCATATACGCCTCATCTTTTTGAATTTGCTCTAAAAACTGAATGGCTCTCCTATTCAAATTGAGAATTTTAAGAACCTCTACCTTAGCTATTAAAACATCGTAATAGTCATCAACACTATTTAATTCTTTGGCTAATTCTATAGATAAATCAGCGTAATATAATGCTGAATCCGAGACTCCGAGTTGTCCATAACATCTGGCAATTCTTGAACCTCTTACAATCATATTCTCTTTATCATTTGAATTCTGGTTGATAATATAGGCTCTTTTGATATAGACTAAAGCGCTATCGAAATTTTCATCATCATAAAATAATTGGTATTTGGCACTGAGCAAATAAGATTCAAGCCAATCATTATTTAGCTTATTGGTGAGCTCTAAGCCCTCTTTCAAGTAAGAGTTTATTTCTGCGAGAACTTTATCTCTTATTGTCCCTTCAGTTGTATTTAACCAAGCCATATTATTATTTATAGCCATAATCAGCATTCTCGCAAGAAGATCATCATTTTGAAGTTCCCTTGCTTCCTTTATTCCAATGAAGGTGAGTTTGTTAGATTCCTCGTACTGGCCATCCTCGATATAAATGGCAGTCATATTTAATCTGCACTTATTCTTGAAAAGCTTAAAATATTCAGGCTTATAATCCGCTTTTTGAAGACTATCACTTATCCTGATACCTTCTTCGTAAAAACTCAATGAAATGCTGTCATTTCCCAACATATGTTCTAATGCCCCCAAAGACAATAAAGTGAAACACCTGTAGGAATCATTTTTAGACCTGACAGATAAAGCATAAGCCTTATTATAATAAATCCTTGAAGAATCAGGATTATCAGTAAATAGAATAGTCCCTAAGTGATAATTATAGAAAATTATATCTTCAGTATTATCTTGTATATCTTTCAATTTTTTGAGATATACTTTTGCAGAATCGTATTTAGCGCGTTTTTCGTACTCCTTTATTATTGACTTTATTACAACTTTTGCTAATGAATCCGAGCTTGAATTGATAGATTTTAACGAATCGATGACTGCACTTTCCTTTTGCGCATGCACAGAAAATATTATCACAAAAAAAATAGAGCCAAGAAAAAATTTCATTTAAGCTTTTTTGACTTTTGTTTGTACGATTCTAAGACCAAAAATGATTTTTTTAAGAGTAAATTGAAACCAATGATTAAATTATTTAATATTTAGAGGCTTTTAATCTCCGGGATCAAATAATAGACTTGAAATAATCATTTTGGAAATTTGTTGAACATAATTTTTTCTTATTCAAAAAACATATGGACGAAATACTTTTTCAAATCGCCAATTCTCTTGCTGCCATAACATGGGTTTTCATACTCCTATTTACATTTAAAGATTGGTTAAGTAAATATGTAATTGGTCTTGTAATCACAGGTCTTGCAATCATGTATGCATCGCTCATATTTACCGCATTAGACGGTGATGGTGGTTTTTCAAGTCTCGACGAAGTAATGGCCTTATTCTCAAGTAAAAAAGCCGTATTAGTTGGCTGGATTCATTATCTGGCTTTCGATCTGATGGTTGGTATGTTTATAATCAATAGTGCTAAAAAACATAATATCAATAGATATATTTTAATCCCTTCACTTCTATTTACTTTTATGTTTGGTCCGGTGGGATTGATAATTTATATCATAACTAGAAGCTTTTATACAAAGAGAATATTCCATGAATATCTATAATCCTTAGTAAATAAACACCTACTGAATTATATAATTTATAAAATATTGTCTTAATTCACCTGATGCAAACTTGATTTATGAGAAGACTGCTTTTAATAATTCCCATTATTTTCATTTCATTTTTAGCCCAGGCGCAGGATTATATTGTTACAATAAAGGGCGATACTTTTGAATGTAAGATCACAAAAATTTCCGAACGCTTTATTCATTTTGATTATCAGGTCGGTGATGAAACACGATCTACCGTAATTCTGCTGGATCAGGTCAATACGTACGATCGAGGTTCCGGGCCAAACCAAACCCCAAAAACTCAAAATAGTGCTGAAAAAGCACAAAAACCCAATGATGATTTCCCCACTTATAATGATCAATATGAGGAAAACATGAATAAGTATGTCAAGGCGAATAAAAAACAAAATGATGCAATTTATCGGTTAAGTGTTTTTGGAGGTTATAGTTATTTAACAGGCAAAGGAAGTACAGGGCTTTCGCCAGATCTACAAGCATATGAGGACGAAATTCGATCCGGAGCCCATTTTGGAGCAAGCTTTCTTTATTTCCCGAAAATCGATAAAGCTGGATATGGTTTAAGACTAAACTCCTTCAGCTCTTCCAATTCAGGCACTTTCAGTTTTTTTGATCCTGATCTCAATGAAGAAATTATTTTTGATGTGGAAGACAATATAAATATCATCTATGTCGGTCCTCAAATAAGTTCTCGAAGTACCTTAGGGATTAATGAAAGTGCTCTGTTATTTGGATTTTCAGCAGGCTATGTTTCTTATGTCAATAATGGTTCGGCATTTAACCAAACCATTCGAATAAGCGGTGAAGGTTTTGGATTAATGGCAAACATGGCATTAGATATCCAATTGACGAAAGGAATACTTCTCAATTTGGGTGTTTCATATCTGGTTAACTCTATTTCTAAAATAAATGTCAACGGGAACATAATCACACTACCTGATGATGAGTTATTAAATAATTCTCATGTCAACCTAGGTGCGGGGCTATCTTTTGTGTTCAATTAATAGCCAAAACGAGTAAAGGGGAATACAAAATCATTTATTTTACCTTTTGTGTAAAAGCTTTAAATAAATCATTTCATCTTTCTGAGATTCGCTCAGTCTAAATAGTTTTTAGTATGAATAAACTTATTGTAAAAAATCTCTCCAAAACCTACTCCAATGGTGTCAAAGCTCTTGATGATGTGAGTATTGAAATAGAAAATGGAATGTTTGGTTTATTGGGGCCAAATGGAGCCGGGAAATCTTCTCTAATGCGTACAATAGCCACTTTACAAGATGCAGATCAAGGTTCCATCATTTTTAATGATATCGATGTGTTTTCTAATCCTGATGAACTTAGAAAGAATCTTGGCTATCTGCCCCAGGAATTCGGAGTATATCCAAGAATCACCGCAGAACAATTGCTTGATCATATGTCGATTCTAAAGGGAATTAGCAATGCAAAAGAGAGAAAAGAACAGGTTGAATATCTTTTGCACAAGGTAAATCTCTATGATAAAAAGAATAAAAGCGTAAAGGGTTTTTCCGGTGGAATGAAACAAAGAATCGGAATTGCACAAGCGCTAATCGGCAATCCTAAATTGATCATCGTTGATGAACCTACTGCCGGTTTGGATCCGGGTGAAAGAAACAGGTTCTACAATCTCTTAGCTGATGTTGGAAAAGAAGTAGTTGTAATCCTATCTACACATATAGTTGATGATGTCAGAGAACTTTGCACCAAAATGGCCATAATGAATTTCGGTCAATTGGTTTTTCACGGCTCACCGCAAACAGCCATTGATGATCTTGAGGGAAAGGTGTTTCAAAAAGTGGTAGAAAGAGAAGAATTAGAGGATTATGCTAAAGAGTTTTCTATAATTTCAAATAAGATGATTGCCGGAAAACCTGTGATTCATATTTTCAGCGAAATTAATCCCGGTAAAGGTTTTGAAGTTGTAAGACCCAATCTTGAAGATGTATTCTTTTCCAAAATCAACACCGGCGGTGTATTAGTTTAATCCCGAGCTATGTTTAAAACATTTTTCCTTTCCGAATTAAAATATGCGCTAAGGCAGCCAATGATTTATATCTTCTTGGGGCTGTTTACACTTCTCGTTTTCGGTGCAGTTTCAAGTGATAATGTTATGATTGGTGGTGCTGTTGGTAATGTCAACAGAAATTCGCCGCATATTATTACAATTTATGCAGGCATAATGAGCATTTTTGGTTTATTGATAGCCACAGCATTTTTTAATAATGCTGCTCTCAGGGACTTTAAAAATGGATTTAATGAGATATTGTTTACGACTCCACTGAGTAAACAAGGGTTTTTCTTTGGTAGATTTTTTGGAGCCCTTATTCTTTCAACCATTCCATTATTGGGTGTTTTTCTTGGCATTATGTTTGGAACGTGGATAGCGCCATTAGCCGGCTGGATTGAACCGGATCGATTTTCTGCAATTTCTTATCATGCTTTCCTCAACAATTACCTTGTTTTTATTCTGCCAAATATGTTTTTTGCCGGTGCAGTCATTTTTGCCATCGCGAACAAATGGAAAAATACAGTTCTTTCTTTTGTAGGCACTCTTATAATAATAATCGCGTATATCGTCTCGGGAACATTGTTATCTGATCTTGATAGTGAAACAATCGCCGCTTTAACCGATGTTTTTGGAATTCGCACTTATAACCTGTATTCGAAATACTTTACTCCTGCCGAAAAGAATACTTTCGTAATTGGTTTTGAAGGCCTTATAATCTTGAACCGATTGATTTGGATGACTGTTGGAGCGGTTATTCTTTCCTTATCGTATTTCTCATTTTCATTTCAGGAAAAAGGAAAAAAAACCAAGGCGGAGAAAAAAGTAAAACAAGATAAACCAGAGCATTTATCGATGCCTTCTAGCAATAAGAGCTTCGGCAGACTCACAACAAATTTACAATTCAAAAGCTTTTTTGTTACCAACTTCCTGAGTATCAGTAAGAATATTACATTCATTATACTTTTTCTTTTCAGCGCTATCATCCTAATCAGCAACCTGGTAGGTGGATTTGAATACTTCGGCTTACAATCTTATCCGGTCACATACAAAGTAGTTGATACCATCAACAATGCCTCCGTGCTGTATGTGATGATAATACTGGTTTTTTTCTGCGGTGAATTGGTTTGGAGAGACCGGGATTTTAAAATAAATGAAGTAATAGACTCGACGCCACATTCTTCCATTTCATCCTTAATAGCCAAGGCAATATCATTAATTGCCATTACTACCCTGCTTCACTTTTTCTTCATTTTCTGTGGAGTTATATACCAATTGATAATGGGCTATACGCGAATAGAGCTCGATGTTTATTTAATGGATTTCTTCGTTCGTGTTCTTCTAACTTATATCACTTGGAGTGGAATTTTGATACTGATTCAAGTTTTAGTGAACAATAAATACGTCGGATACTTTGTGTCTATTGCCATTCTTTTCGCCACAGACATAGTCTTTGCAATTTTCGATATTGAATCAAATATGCTGAACATCGATGGTACTCCCTCAGTCCAATATTCAGACATGAATGGTTTTGGGCCCGGTCTGAGAGGAGCTCTTTGGTTTAGTGCATATTGGATTTTGTTTTCGGCAATGTGTTTGATGTTGGCGGCTGCCTTATGGACAAGAGGAACCAGATCATCCTTAAAGGAGAGATTCCTTTCAATGATCAACTCAACGTCTAAGTCCTATAAAGTTACTTTTGTATCTGTTCTATCCGCCTGGATCTTAACCGCCGGCTTCCTTTATTATAACACTCAAATTCTTAATTCCTACAAAACCGCTGACGAAATAGAAGAAGGGCAAGTAGACTATGAGAATAAATATGGAAAGTATCGGGATATGCCTCTCCCTAAGATTACACAAGCAAAGTATAACATTGAAATATTCCCCAAGGAAAGAGATGTATTTGTAAAAGCTGAATTGAAATATAAAAACTCAGGTACAGTTTCAATTGACTCCATTGCCTATACTATGAATTCTGATTGGGATCCTGAAATACTAATTCCTGGAGCAAAGATCGTTTTTGAAGACAAAGACTTGGATTTTACTATTTTCAAATTAGATAAACCGATAATGCCGGGAGAAGAAATTCCTGTGACAATTAATACAAAGTATGTAACACAAGGCTTTGAAAATGAAAGAGGAAATACTTCAATAGTAGAAAACGGAACGTTCATAAATAACTACTCCCTTCTACCCTATTTGGGTTATTCAGAAGGTAATGAAATCTCTGATCCAAATACGAGAAAGAAGTATGATCTCCCTAAAAAGGATCGAATGCCTAAGCTAAAAGAAAATTGCGGTTCCGATTGTGATATTAATTACTTAAGTGATGGAAGATCAGATTTTATCAATGTAGAAACAATTATTTCAACTTCTGAAGATCAAATTGCAATAGCGCCAGGATCTTTAACAAAACAATGGAAAGAAGATAACAGAAATTATTACCACTATAAAGTAGATCATCCTTCTTTGGATTTCTATGCTTTTATATCAGCCAATTATAAAATAAAAATAAGAAAGTGGAACGGAATTGATATAGAAGTATACTATGATGAAAAGCATGGTGTAAATATAGAAATGATGCTTGACGCCGTCGAAAGATCATTGGCCTACTATACTGAACATTTTGGGCCTTATTTTCACAAGCAATGTCGAATAATTGAATTCCCAAGATACTCAACATTTGCCCAAGCATTTCCCGGCACAATGCCTTATTCAGAATCTTTTGGGTTTATTACTAATTTAGAAGATGAAAATGGAAATAACGTAATCGATGCAGTCATAGCTCATGAAATGGCTCATCAATGGTGGGCTCACCAACTAATTGGCGCCAAGGTTCAAGGGGGTACAATGTTAAGTGAAAGCTTTTCTGAATATTCTTCATTAATGACAATGAAAAGTATTACCGATTCACCTATGAAAATGCGAGAATTTCTTAAGTACGATCACGACAGGTATTTGCGCGGAAGAAGTGGTGAAACACAAAAGGAATTGCCTCTGTACAAAGTGGAAAATCAAACATATATACATTACGGTAAGGGAAGTGTTATTCTATACGCGCTTCAGGAATATATCGGTGAGGAAAAAGTAAATAAGGCCATGAAGGGCTTTTTAGAAGAATATCGATACAAAGGTCCTCCTTACCCTACAACATTAGATTTTCTTAATTACTTAGAACCTGAGGTACCTGATTCTTTGGATTATTTGATTGAAGATTTGTTTAAGGAAATTACGCTTTATGATAATCGCGTAACCGATGTTTCCTATAAGGAAATCTCTGAAAACAAATATGAATTAACCATGGACTTGGAAACAAGAAAAGTAAGATCTGATTCACTTGGGAATGAAAGAGATATTGCGATTAATGATTGGATTGAGATAGGTGTTTTTTCGGATGATGATGAAGAGAATTTAATCTATTTAAAAATGGTCAAAATAAATTCCAATAAAAGTCAATATACTGTTCTATTGGATCAGAAACCGGCAAAAGCCGGAGTTGATCCCCGAAATCTATTGATCGATCGCGTTTACGACGACAATATCAAGCCGGCCGAACTCAAAGATTAATCTCATATAGAATCATGATAATTTTATCGAATTTTCTTAGTTTTCTATCGTGGAGAATGTAATTCGCGATTTCTATACTTGTTTTAAAAAACTCGATGCTGAAGGAATGATTAAACATTATCATCCTGATGTTGAATTTGAAGACCCCGCTTTCGGAATTCTAAAGTCTCAAGACGCATGCAATATGTGGAGAATGCTATGTGACTCACAAAAGGGTAAGAAATTCTTAGTTGAGTATTATGAAGTGCATGCCAATTCTAAAACCGGCAGTGCAAAATGGGAAGCGAAATACGTTTTTAGCAAAACCAACAGAAATGTCTTAAACGTAATACAGGCAAATTTTGAATTTAAAGACGGAAAAATATTTCGCCATAAAGACAATTTTAATCTCTACAACTGGTCTATTCAAGCTTTTGGCTTTAAAGGATTACTAATCGGCTGGACAGCCTTCTTCAAGTCAAAACTGCAAAAGAATACGGCCTCTTTGCTCAGAGAATATTCAAAAAATCATTAAAAATTGAACTTCCATTATTGTTTTCTGTTCAGAAAACAGTACAATAGATGTATATACATTTAAATTCATTATGAAACAGATAATCAATATCCATCAAGCCGTTTATGATCCTATAGCTGATCTTTCTACATGGAGAGCAATGCCTACACGATCGATAAATCATCTTGATCCTTTTTTATTTTTAAATCATCATGGTCCACAAAATTATGGCCCAAATAATAATGGATTGCCCTTCGGTCCTCATCCACATAGGGGATTTGAAACATTGACATTTGTATTACAGGGCGATATTACCCATAAAGATTCGCACAGTGGAGAGAGTGTTATAAAAGAAGGTGGAATTCAATGGATGACGGCCGGGAGCGGTTTAATCCATTCTGAGGTCTCTTCTGATGAATTCAAGAAAAAGGGTGGCATGGAAGAGGTGATTCAAATATGGATGAATCTTCCTTCAAACTTAAAAATGACAAAACCCAATTATACAGGTCTGGAAAAAGCCGACATTCCCGAATTGATGTTTGATAATGACAAAGGTGTTTTACACTTGATTTCAGGAGATTTTCAAGGTACAAAAGGACCGGTAAACTCCCCCGCTAATCTTTTTACTTCAAATATTGATATTAAATCAGGTGGTCATTTTTCAGACGATACACCTGAAGGAACCAATGTTTTATTATATGTCTTAAATGGTAAAATTGAAATGCAAGGCGAAGAAATTAGAGAACATAGCCTTGTTGAGTTAAGTACAGATGGCCAAGGAATAGAATTTAAGGCTAATGAAGACTCGCAATTGATTTATTGCTACGGCCTTCCTTTTAATGAGCCAATCGTTGCTCAAGGTCCATTTGTTATGAATACTCAAGAAGAGATTTACCAAGCTTTTGAGGATTATCAATCCGGTAGATTGAGATAGCTTATTTGCCTTTTAGATAAGATCTTAATTCCTCATCTATCTCAATGGCTTTTCCGGTTTTCATATTTAAAATTACAAAAACAACAGAGGCATCAATGACCAAAGTATTTGTGCCTTTTAGATATATTTCCTGTTTAAAGGTAAGGCTCTTCCCTCCGATTCGCTCAACATCAGTGCGAATTTCGAGAATATCATGAAGCCTTGCAGGATAACGGTAATTAATGTTATTGTTAACCACAACAAGTCCTAAGCCGCGGCTATGAATTTGATCTCTATCGACACGTTTTTCGTAAAATGACCATCTACCCTCTTCGAGAAACTCCAGATATCTGGCATTATTAACATGACCATAAAGGTCTAAATGGTAGCCTCTTACTTTTGCATGAGTTATGTCCATAGAATTTGTTTCAGATTTGAAGGTGGTAAAATTATTGAAAATACATTAATCATAGATTTATTGAAGAATTAGATTAAAAAATTATCTAAAATTGCAGCCTGATGAATAGCACCGATATAATAAAGTTTATAATTGCCCTTATTGTAATCACTAATGCCTTTAGTGCTATTCCTATATTTTTAAGTCTGACCACTACAAATACTTTAGTAGAGAGAAAGCATATTGCCCTTAAAGCCGGGCTTTCAGTGTCCATAATATTTGCGGTTGTGATACTTGCAGGAAGCTTTGTTTTGGGAATATTTGGAATTTCAGTTAATGCATTTAGAGTTGCCGGAGGAGTTATTATATTCCTTTTGGGTATTTCTATGATAAACTCAAAACCAAGCGGAATAAAGCATACCAAACAAGAGCAAAAGCATGCAGAAGAAAAAGAGGAAATAGCTATCGTACCTCTTGCCCTTCCTATCATTGCCGGACCGGGAACAATAAGTACCTTAATTATCTATTCTAATCAGTATCCAAATTATCTGGATAAGATTCTTTTAGTAGGGATTTCACTTATAGTAGCTGTATTTATTACAGTTTTGTTACTCTTTGCTTCAAGAGTTGGAAAGTACCTAGGAGTTTCGGGTATTAAAATTGCAACGAGAGTAATGGGTATGTTATTAGCAGCTCTTGCTATTGAAATGATGGCCAATGGTATCGCCGAACTGCTGCCCGGATTAGCCAAATAGCTTCAATTAAAAGCATTAATTGAAATTATTTGAAGTCATTTTTCATCAAATAATAAAATTGTATTTTTAAGAAAAATAGCATTATGAATTGGAAAATATTTTTTGGATTAGTTTTAGTGGCAATAGGTGCCCTTTTCGTTGTTTATCGTATATATAACAAGCCACATAAAGATATTGAGTCAGCAAAGGTAGATTATGAATTGCATCTGAGCACTTTAATGGATGAGTTCACTTCAAATGCTGATGAGGCAAATGTAAAATATGCAGATAAGGTGTTGATGATTGAAGCAACTATGAGCGATATACAAGATGGTGAACATGTACACCTATTCTTATCTGACGGTGGCATGGGAATTGCCAATTGTGAAATGCTGGACAGTTCAACAGATTACTACAGTAAAGGAGAAAGCATTAAACTTAAAGGCTTATTTGTAGGTTTTGATGATTTAATTGAACCTACTATAACAATGAAAAAATGTTCCATTCTTAATTGAAAATGAAGTATTCCAATATATTTTTTAGTGTATTAACAATGCTGCTTATTGTCACATGTAAGCACGATCCTATAATCCCGGATATTACTGAAGGTGGAACGAATCCTATTGATACTACAGGAAATAATCCTGCCGATGGCTCATGCGATCCAGATTCTGTTTATTTTGAAAATGATATCCTTCCAATTTTTCAAGCCAATTGCGCATTCGCACCCTGCCATACAAATGAAAACCATGAAAGTGGCCTAGGTTTATCTAATTACAGGGAAATAATGGAGGATATAGAACCATTCGATTTGAACGGAAGTAAAATTTTTCGAGACATTAATCTCGGAATAAATGATGAAGATTTAATGCCTCGTATTGTTGGAACACAAATGGGTGAAAAACTCGACCAGGCTAAGATTGATTTAATTCAAACTTGGATTTTGCAAGGTGCAAAAAACAATAAATGTGATGCTTGTGATACTTCAAATGTTTCCTTTGCCAATGATTTGATTCCAATCTTGGAACGCAGTTGCAATACAGGCTCCAGCTGCCACGGAGCTTCATCAGGCCGACCGATATGGGATGATTATCAAACAGTAAAAAACAATATCAGCAAATTTCAAGTTAGGGTAATTGATAGAACGTCAGCACCCATGCCTCCTTCAGGGCCTTTACCTAATTGTGAAATCGATAAACTTAAAGCGTGGATAGAAAATGGAGCGTCGGATAACTAAATTACTTTTTATTGGATTTATAATCTCAGGAATAATCTCTTCTTGCTATTACGATAATGAGGAAGAATTATACCCAACAGTAACTGAGTGCAGCACTGACAGCCTTACTTATGATGCAAATATTGCAACTATAATTAATAGCAAATGCGCTACTCCTGCCTGTCATGGAGGAACTCAGAGTCCAAATTTATCAGATTACAATTCTGTAAATACAAGCAAAGACAGAATTAAAACAAGAGCTGTTGACCAAAAGACAATGCCTCCTTTAAGCTCAAACGCTCTAAACGATTGTGAAATTAAACAACTGGAAGCCTGGATAAACAATGGGGCTCCACAAAACTAAAATTATGAGAACATTAATTATTTCAATTCTGTTTTTCGCCTCAACTGCATTGATGGCCCAAGACAAGTATATCACTAGAACAGGCCATGTTTCATTTTTTTCCGAAGCACCTATGGAAAATATTGAAGCACATAATCATCAGGTTACGAGTATTTTGAACACTTCAAATGGCGATATGGTATTCTCTATGTTGATGAAGGGTTTTGAATTTGAAAAAGCGCTAATGCAAGAGCATTTCAATGAAAGCTATGTGGAGTCTGAAAAGTATCCGAAATCAACTTTTAAAGGCACAATTGAAAATTTCAGTTCAATTGACTTAACTAAAGACGGTTCTTATGATGTCAGTGTAAAAGGTCAACTTGAAATTCATGGTATTTCAAAAGAATATACCATAAACGGAACCTTGACGAAGGAAGGCGAAAAAATTAAAGGAGATTCTAAGTTCAACATTAAGGTTTCAGATCACGATATTAAAATTCCAGCAGGTAAGGTGAATAACATCGCAGATGTTCTTGAAATTACTGTTGAAACAAGCTACGAACCTTATGGTAAATAAAATACTCCTCCTTTCGGTATTACTTTTATGTTTTTCCTTTCCGAGTTTTTCTCAAGATGATCTTATGGATCTTCTGGAAGAAGAGACTGAGGTAGAAAAGACAGAATATACCTATGCAACCTTTAAGACTACCAGAATCATTAATGGGCAATCCGTCGAAAACCCTGCACATGGTGTAATGCAATTCGTTATTGGTCACCGATTTGGCAAGCTTAGCGATGGCGCTTATGATCTTTTTGGTTTGGATAATGCAACAATACGATTGGGACTTGAATATGGCCTAACGGAAAGATTAGCCATTGGAATTGGGAGAAGCACAGTTGGTAAAACAGTTGATGGGGAAGTAAAATACAAATTATTAAGACAATCAACAGGTCTGAAAAAAATGCCAATTACAGTTGTCTATTATGGGAATATGGCGATCAATGGTCTTAAATATGATGATCCGGAAAGGGAAAATTATTTTACGTCACGATACTTTTTCAATCATCAACTACTCATTGCAAGAAAAATCAGCAACGCTTTTTCCTTTCAATTAACACCGGGTGTGGTGCATAGAAATTTAGTAGCTACAACAGAAGATCCTAATGATATTTATTCAATTGGTTTCGGACAGCGCATTAAATTGAGTAGAATGGTCACTTTAAATGCTGAGTACTTCTATCAATTAAATCAGAATCGCACTGACAGATATGATGCCGTAGCCTTAGGTGTTGATATTGAAACTGGAGGCCATATTTTCTCACTACATGTTACAAACTCCAGATCAATGATAGCGGCTTATTCCATTCCCGAAACTGATGGCAATATTATGGATGGCGATATCTATTTTGGTTTTAATGTCAATCGCGTTTTTACAATCATCAACAAATAATTAGTTAAGGGGCAAACACTGTGTGATTTTTAGTTTGGAATCGTATTGCAATTCTTGCTTTGAATCACTCAGAAAGTCAGTTGAAGAAACATCTTCATTATTTTTAATAAAAGATAAAGCCTCGCTTTGGTTATCATCATTGCTTGCTCTTGCATAATTTTCAGCCAACTTCTCATATTGAAATTTAGCAGAAGCCAAATCTCCCTTTATGCGATAAGCTCTGGCTAAGCCTAATCTGCTCATACTCCTATTTGGCGTTCTTTCAAGACTGGTTTTAAATAGGCTAATAGACTTGTCTAGTTTACCCTCTTTGAGACAGATTTCTGCGTATAACTCGTGAATTGGCTTTATAATATCCGGAGGACCTGTAGGTGGATTAAGTGACTCTTCGATTTCAACGGCTTTTTCGAAATGAGTCTGAGCATCTGAAAAGCCCAAAGTTTCATAACTATACAGTCCTTTCAGAGAATTCAAATAAATTCCGACAATCGCAATATCAAAAAGATCGCTTGAGTCTATTTCCGATTTGTAGGTCGATATTTTTTCTATTGAAGAGAGACAAGAATCTTTTTCGCCACTCTCCAGACTTCTCCATCCTTTAGTGAATTCAAATTTTGATTTATCTCCCTTACCAAGTATTTCTAAATCGGCCACGTCAAAACTCAAATTTTCAAGATCACTTGAGTTTTCAACCCAGATTCTTGTAAGCATATCAATTTCATAATGCTTTGTTCTTTTTGATGAAGTATCGGAATTGTTTTGCTGAATTTTATTTAATTGACTCATTGCACTGTCAAATAAACCTGCTTGTGTATAACCATAAGCTAACCAAGCCAAACTGTGATCATCCAAATATGTATTATCCAGACCTTCTTCTGCTACCCAGCTCTCAGATGCTTTTCTGGCGTCAATATTTGAAGAAATGACATTTTCCCACATTCCCAATTGAACAAAAATATGAGAAGGCATATGTAATGCATGATTGCTCCTTGGAGCTACCTCAGCATATTTGTAAGCTGCATCTAAAGCTAATATGGCATGTAAAGGATCATCTAAAGCGTGTATTTTATAATGCAAACCTCCGGGATGTTCAGGATTCACATCAAGGATTTGCTGCGAAACAGCTGCGCATTTCATTCTTGTATCCTCATTTCCCTGATTATCTCTTAATAAACCCAGCAATGACAAAGCATAGAATGATCTTACCTCAAGGTTATCAGGGTATTTCTCATTCATTTTTTCCATATAGCTCATATAAGCAAGGTCTCTTTCTAATTTGTCCTCTTCCTCGGAAAACAAAATATCTAAGGATTTAATAAAATCCTTTTCCACATCCAGTTTTGCTTTGATTGTTCTCTCCTCTTCTGTTTCACCCAATTCCTTAAGAATTTCAAGTGCACGATCCCTATTTTGAATTTGCCAAAGAGCCTTATTATTACTCATAGCTTCTCCCCAGTAGGCCATTGCAAAGTCAGGATCGATTTCTCTTGCTTCCTTAAATGATGACTCAGCCAATGGGTACCAAAAATTATGCATTGCTAAAACGCCACGATAAAATGCTTCTTGGGCCTCTTCCGAGCCACTGTTCTCGAAAACAATTTTTCCCAGATCTCCTTTATCTTTGGTATTCGCTTCTTTTTCACCACATGATGCCAATGATAAAATGAGTAAAACAGGAGCTAAAACTTTGATATGTTTAAATTCACTTACTTTCATGCTGTTAAATTATATCTTTATTCTGAAACAGCTTATCTAATTACCATCAAATGAAATATCTTTTCTCTTCTCTGATTATCTTATTTGCATCATTTCTGTCACTTGCACAAAGCAATATCAGGATGAGTAATAGTGAAGCCGATTCGGTATTAAAAGGAATTTACAATACACAAAATTACCTTCCTCCATTTATTGTTGAAGATCCTCATACCATTATACAAGGTATAAATGCTGATATTAACACTGATTCATTAAAGTCATATCTAATCAAATTAAGTGAGTTTGGAACAAGAAATACCGGTTCAGACACAATTTCCAATACAACCGGTATCGGTGCATCCAGAAGATGGGCCTATTCAAAATTTCAAGAAATTAGTAATCAGAACAATGGCAGACTACTTACTTCCTATTTAGACTTTGACTTGACAATATGCGGCGTTGATAAGCATAAAAATGTTCTGGCCGTATTACCGGGCTCCGATTCATTGAAACATCAAATCATTTTAATGGAGGCTCATATGGATTCGCGTTGTGATGTTTTATGTGATACTGCATGCATTGCGGAAGGAGTTGAAGATAATGCCAGTGGTACCGCCCTTGTGTTAGAATTGGCCAGAATTATGAGTAAATACACCTTCAAAGGAACAATGGTATTCATGTTGACTATTGGAGAAGAGCAAGGATTATTGGGTGCCGAAGCTATGGCTCAATATGCCGATGCTAATAATTTACCCATTAAAGCCGTATTGAATAATGATATTGTTGGTGGAATTATTTGCGGACAAACCAGCTCAGCTCCTAGTTGCCCTGGTTTTAACCATATCGACTCTACTCAGCTGCGTTTATTTTCCGGAGGAGGACTTAATTCAAAACATAAAGCCCTTAGCAGATATATTAAATTGACCTATCAGGATGAGTTATTACCTATTGTTTCAGTTCCAATGCAATTGACGGTGATGTCGCAAGAGGACCGCTCAGGTCGCGGAGGAGACCATATCCCCTTCCGTCAACAAAACTATGCTTCAATGCGATTTACTTCAGCCAACGAGCATGGAAATGCTTCTACAGGACCGGGATATACAGATAGACAACATACCAGCAGTGATATTTTGGGCCTTGATACGGATAATGATAATATCATAGATAGCTTTTTTGTGGATTTTAACTATTTAGCCAGAAATGCAGTGATAAATGCTGCGGCAGCTACGGCATTGAGTTCTGCACCAAACCGTGTAAGTATTCAAGCTAGTATTGCAAGTAATAATTTTCTTAAAATAGAGATCACTGATCCTGATAGCATAGGTACTTATAAAGTTGGGATCCGATCGGGAGGCAATGATTTTGATTCTTTGTATTTGATTAATAGTCTGGTTGATTCATTTCCGAATAGCGGTCCCGGATTTTATTTCTTAAGTGCATGTGCTGTAGATCAAAACGGTATTGAAAGTACTTTTTCGAATGAAGAGTTCGTAACGATTAGCACCACAGGATTGAAGGAAGAATTAAAAGGCCCATATTCCGGAATTACATTACTACAAAATAAGCCCAATCCATTTGATGAAGCTACAATGATCGCTTTTTACGCAGACTACGTTCCAAAATACAATGAAGCCTATATTCAAATTAGAGGCTTAAACGGTAAAGAGGTAGAACGTATTTCTGTTGAAGTAAAGGAGGGAATGAACGAAATAATGTATAGTCATGGCTTTAATAAAACCGGAACATTTATTTATACACTGGTAATTGATAATACTAAAGTGGAAAGCAAGAGAATGGTTTTTGCTTTTTAATTACATCTGTTCAAGAATAGATTTTATCAATCTGTCTTTTGAATTAAAGCTCTCTTCCAAGGCAATCATAGACTCTGTTCTCCTTACACCTTTTATGCTCAGTATTTTATCAATTACTTTTTTGGCGTGCTGAGTATCTCTGCATCTGATTTTACAGAATATTGAGAACTGTCCTGAGGTCACATTAGAAATTGTTACTTCCGGTATTTTAAATAATTCCTTAATTACATCATCTGAACGATAGGTCTCCCTAAGGAAAATACCCACATATGCAATGAATCTATAACCAAGTCGAACATAATCAATAGTCAAAGTAGCTCCCTTAATAATCCCTGCTTCTTCTAGCTTTTTAACTCTTCCATGAACTGTGCCGACAGAAACGCCGATGATTTTGGCGATTTCAGTATAAGGCATTCTGGCATCATTTGACAAATGATTGATTATCTGCTTATCTACTTTATCAATTTTATAATAGTTGAGCATATTTTTGTGTAATAATTGAAAGAATAATAATTATTAATGCCCAAAAATAAAATAAAAACAAAAAATGTCAATAAATTATAAAATATTGACAGATTTATATTTTCATGTTCTAGTTTTGAATCGTTAATCGTATTGAAGTTAGGTCTGAACACAATCGTGGGTTTCCTGCGATTGTGTTGTTTTTTTAGGGCTATCCAAACTTAAAAATACCTAGAGGTTCACATCTTTGAGCAAAACTGATCCTGAAGAAAGATTTATCTCATTTTCAATCAAACTCATTTGAACTCTTACATTTTCAAATTGAAAATCTTCTTCATCCCAAATTGAGATATTTCCTTCTTTATTCAATTTCTCTAAAATATAAGCAAAAGATATATAAGCAGGATCTGTTGCCGGCTGATAAGCTGTTAAATCACCATCTTCATTTTCTGTCCGTGTCAAAATCTCCGCATCCACAAGTTCTTCCAGTAAGGAATGGGTGATTTTAACCGGCAATTTTAAGTTTTGCGCTATCGATTCGAAGTCAGGAGCATGTTCTTTTTGAACAAACCTTTTTACGACATAAGCTACGATTACAAATATGGCTTCCATCTTTGCATGCCTACTCAAATCATTTTCAGCATAATCTTTCTCATAATTTCCTACATTTTGATGTGAAAAGGCAACTTCCGCACCAAAAAGAAATATTAACCAACTTAGCTGAAGCCAAAATAGAAATAAGGGTAATGCAGCAAAGCTGCCATAAATGGCATTGTAACGTGAAACTCCAACCTGGAAATTAATAAGGCCCCACTGTGTTAATTGATATGCTGTACCTGCAATGATGGCTGCAATCAAGGCTGATTTGAACTTCACCTTTGTATTTGGCATAATCATATACATCAGCAGGAATAAAATCCAAATGACTGTATAAGGCAAAAGTCCAAGAAGAGGCAAAAATACCTTATCTATTATACCCAGTATTTCAACGCCGCTGGTTAATTCTTCAATTGTACTGGCTATTTGAATTGTAAGACTACTTGCTCCGACTAAGAAAACAGGCGCTAATATTACGATAGCCATATAATCTGTTAACTTTCTTACAATGGTCCTTTCCTTTTTAACATTCCAAATGGAATTAAAGCTCTGCTCTATATTTGAGAATAGTTTTATCACCGAGTACAGTAAAACTAAAAATCCAATACCCGCTACCAGGCCTCCTTCTGTGCTATCGAGAAGATTTCGCGCAAATGCAATACTTTGATCAATGACCTCAGCCTGACCTTTAAAATTTTCAATTAATTTTTCTTCAAGCTGTTTTTCAAGTTCAAAGCCCTTGGCAATTCCGAATGCCATTGCAAGTACAGGCACGATACTCAGAAGTGAAAAAAAGGTTAACGCAGAGGATCGTATTTGTACATCGTCTTTTAAAAAACCCTGGAATGATAATATTAATACCTTCGCTGAGCTTAATAGATAATATTTGGGTAATTCTTTTTTGGGGTCGGCTTTGATTTGCCAAATACCGTGATCAATAAATTCTTTGATGCCGGATACCGAAAATGCATTTTTTTTCTTAGAACCCATGGATTATTCGCAGAAAGCAGAAAGAGGAGCCCATGCTTTATAACTATTGCTTGTTATTCCACCACCGTTAATTTTTTCTAATTCATTTATTTCCTCAGAACCTGCAGGACTTAAGCTGATTAAGGCATATGAATTGCCCTCTTTGATTTGCCCAAGACACAATGTCCCTTCACTGGCATTTAGATCCGTAATAATCTTATTTCTTCGTTTTATAATTCTTTCTCTTAGGTCCGGATCTTTTGGCGCTGTGGCATTTATAAACGTGACTTGCACATTGCCCAATTGACTAGATTTATCTGTCTGGCAAATATTTCCCTTCTCGGGCACCCAAGTGTAGTAACTGAGCTTAAACAGGTTATTAATAATACCCGGATCCATAGACATCCAATTCTTAATGCTATCCATATTGCTTTTGAAAAACATCAATCCACCGCCACCCTGAAAAGATATTGAGGCTAACATTTTTTCCTGATTGTGAATTTTACTCAGATAATCCATATGCTGTCTCATGATCTTAGCATGATCATTTTTCGCATTAGAATCACTTTCAAGTTTGTTGTTTTCAATCAATACCCAAATGATCTGCTTTGATTCAGATTCCTCCTGAGCTTTGGCAAAATTTGAAAAAACAATAACTGCCAGGATTATTAAAAACCTACTATTCCAAAATTTCAACATCATATACATAGTATTTAGTATCTCCCGACCAGGCTGATTTCCAATATTTTTCTTTGTAGTAAAATTTAGCTCTTCTATTTTCTTCAATCGCTTTTTCGATTGACTTTAAAACATCTTTTTCAATATTTTTCTTGACACTAAATTCCCATTTTCCGGACTCTATGCCTTCAAGTTCAGAAAGGTCGGTACCGGAAACTTTGATCTCACCTTCGTAAGTTTTGAATATAATTCCCTTTTTGCTGAATGTGGTTGCCTTGCCAATAATAAAGCCTTCGCTATAAGTCATTGAACTCAAAAAAATCACGACGACTATAAATATTAGGATGGCGGCAAAAAATATCCGCAATACCCACTTTCGAAATTTTGCGATGAATTCTTTCATAACAGTTTGCTCATAGTAAACTTCTCAATAAATGTTCTCAAATCCAATTTTATAGACCTTTAACAAATCTATTTTAATTGATTTGTTCATTTATTAAACATTTTTGACTTCTGTAAATTATATTTATGTGAATCCATAAGAAAACCAGGCGGGTATGGGCAATATAATTTACAATAAAATGGGCTGTGGTACACAAGTGCAGGTAGATGACTATGTTTCCGGATTACTCATTAAAAATCCCGCGGTTGAACTGCATATTGGCACCGATAGTCAAAATTACTCCAAGCATACTGTATATGTAACGACGGTCGTTTTTAGGTTTGTAAAACAAGGAGCTCATGTGATATACAAAAAAGAAAGGGTTCCGAAAATTACCGATATATGGACCAGATTATGGAGAGAACTTGAGAAGTCTACAAACCTGGCGCTTTTTCTAAAAAATGACTGTGGCTTTGATGTTCATCAAATAGATCTCGATTATAATGATAACCCACGCTTTGTATCATATAAATTACAAAAAGCAGCGGTTGGCTATGTAGAATCTCTAGGTTTTAAGGCCAAAACAAAACCCAATCTGTTGATGGCCACCGGAGCAGCAAATGTTCTTTGCCATTAGATAAAAAGCTCATCATAATTTAATATTCCGCATCTAAAAACATTTCTTTGCAGAATATTTCAGACTCATAAAATGAAGTACAAAAAGTATCCCATCAGTCTTGTTAATTCTCTAAGTAGGAAAAAAGAAATATTCAAACCACATGTGGAAGGTTATGTAGGCATGTATGTCTGTGGACCAACTGTTTATTCTGATGTTCATTTAGGTAATGTAAGAACCTTCACCAGTTTTGATCTGATTTACAGATACTTAAAATTTTTGGATTATAAAGTGAGGTATGTACGAAATATTACTGATGTAGGTCACTTGCTAAATGATGATGATAGCGGCGAGGATAAAATTGCCAAAAAAGCCAAATTGGAAAATCTGGAACCGATGGAAATCGTACAGAAATACACCAACGGATTTCATCAGGTAATGGATTTGTTCAATACCATACCACCTAGTATAGAGCCGACTGCTACTGCACATCTCATTGAACAAATTGAAATGGTTCAGAAAATACTCAAAGACGGATATGCCTACGAAGCCAATGGTTCCGTATATTTTGATGTTGAGAAATACGATAAGGATTTTAAATACGGCAACCTTTCCGGCCGTAATATTGAAGATATGATGTCCAATACCAGAGAACTGGACGGACAAGATGAAAAAAGAAACCCTCTTGATTTTGCAATCTGGAAAAAAGCAGAGGAAAACCATATAATGAGATGGAATTCTCCCTGGGGAGAAGGCTTTCCCGGATGGCATTTGGAGTGTTCCGTTATGAGCAATAAATATCTGGGTGAGCAATTTGATATTCACGGAGGCGGGATGGACTTAAAATTTCCACATCATGAATGTGAAATAGCCCAGAATCGAATTTCTTTTGGAAAGGATACCATTAAATACTGGATGCATACAAATATGCTTACGGTTAACGGAAAGAAAATGAGCAAGTCCGATGGCAATGGGTTCACACCGGAAGAACTAATGACCGGAAATCATCCCTTGTTGGATCAGGGCTTCTCCCCTATGACCATTCGCTTTTTCATGTTGCAAGCGCATTATGCAAGCACACTAGACTTTTCAAATGAAGCGCTTCGCGCGGCTGAAAAAGGATATAAAAAACTGATGAAAAGTCTGAAAATTCTTGAAAGTTTAGAATACAGGTCTTCAGGTAATTTGAATGACAGTCTGGATAAAGAAATCCAAAATACTTCTGAGATGTGCTATAAAAACATGTCGGATGACTTCAATTCTGCTAAAACCTTGGCAAGTCTTTTTGAGCTTTCAAGTAAGGTAAATGCCTTCAATGATAATCCTAAAAGTCTTGAAACCATTTCAGAGGCAACGTTTAATTTCCTGAAAGAAACATACATAGGTTTTGTAAAAGATGTACTGGGCTTAATTGCAGAAGAAGAAAATCAAAGTACACATCTCGATGCTGCAATGGGAGTTCTTATGGAACTAAGAGCGGATGCGAAACTTAAAAAGCAATACGAACTCGCCGATAAAATCCGCGATGAACTAAATAAATCCGGTATTAAGTTAATGGATGGAAAAGAAGGATCTTCTTATTCAGTAGAATGAGAAAATTCTTCTCTTATATTCTCATTATCCCCATTCGCTTTTATCAGTGGACATTGTCACCAATATTAGGTCAAAACTGTCGTCATGTGCCTACATGTTCACAATATGCCATAGAAGCAATTAAAATCTGGGGACCATTAAAGGGTTTACAATTGGGTTTTAATCGAATTAGAAAATGCCATCCCTGGGGAACATCGGGTTATGATCCCGTACCCAAGAAAGAAACTAAGAAATAATGCAATTGATTTCGCTTTAAAAGCTTAATGAAAAAGTAGCTCATTGCCATAAATAAAAAGGCTATCTGCGTATAGAATTTTTAATATATTTATAAATCATGCACTTTATACTGCTAAATTGGAGGAATAAAGCGCATGAAACATAGTAGAAATAAAACACGCCCCAAATAATCGAAGTTTTATTTTGGGGTGCATATTTATCTACCGAAATGTAATGTAGGTAGACTTTATACAGACGTTAGCCATTATGAATACTTACTTGAAACTTATACTTTTTGGATTGGTGATTTGCAGTAGCTGCGACAGCTTCAGGCCCCAAAAATCATTTCGGATTGCAGTTCCTAAGGGTGATTACTCCTATATAAATTCAAGTTCTCATCTTAAATCTTTTTTGGAAAACGGTGGGTTTAATGTTCAGATAATAGAAACGGATAATGCAATTAGTGCTAACCAGATGGTACTCGATGGCTATGCAGACCTGACTTTTGTAATGAACAATAGCGATTTCATCCCCAAGAAACTTTCAGGTAATGTGGGAAGTCTAAGAACAATCAGTTTATTGTATGAGCGGTTATTCTTTGTTTTCTCTCGTACTAGGCATGATAGTACATTAAGTAGGGGGTTTACATTAGAAGGCAAGAAAATTGGGATTGAAGTTTTAAATGGTGAGACTCATCAAAACCTTAGAAGAATTATTGATTTAGCACAAATTGATGGAGTTGATATTGTTGATAAAAGTGATAATCCTGATTATATTCATTTTTGGGGTACTTACTATGGTGACAGAGCCACAAAGTTAATTGATGAAGGCTGGCAAGAAGTCTCCTTAGAGCCCTCTATGGTCAACTTTTTAACATTAAACCAGCCAACACTTAAACCATTTTTACTTCCATCAATTCCCGGTGTAGTGGAGTCAAAAGATATGAATACATTTTCAGTTGACACCTATCTGGTTGGAAGCAGCAGGTTAGGAGAAAAAACCATCTATAAGTTGACTCAATATATTATTGAGCATCGACTAGAGCTAATGAGCTTTGATATAATGTATCGTTCAGTAAACGAATTCATTGATGCTTCTGCTTTACTATTCCCTTTACACCGTGGTACAGACGCTTATTTACGGAGAGATCAACCCAGTTTTTTAGAACGATATGCAGATGCACTAGCTTTCTTAGTTTCAATCGCTGCGGTCATTTATGGTTTGATTCAAGGACTCAGGAATAGGCTGAAAGCAATTAAAAAGGAACGGATTGATTTGTATTTCCTGAACTTCATTGATATTCGTTCGAAGCAATTAGATGATAAAGAGCAAATAGTTCTGTTAGAACAATTGCTGAATAAGGCACTTCTTCAAATGACCAATGAACGATTAGAGAAAGACGATTTTGACATATTCTCTCGATTGATCCAGCAAGAAATAAGCAATATCCAAAAGTAATGCGAGGTTGATTTGTGTAAAATACCCGAAAAGACTATGGCTAACATATTCTATGAATGAATGGGGTTTTATCGGTCAGGATATTTTCTTGGGGATTGGAAAGTCCGCTACAAGTTTTAAATTTAAATCAAGGCGGCCTGCCGGCAGGCAGGTGGCTATGTGCGAGAGGAAAGGTTAGTGCTTTCTAATCCCCACTCATCATAGCTTAGCGTTGTGCTTCATTATTCAATGATTGAAAAATTACGTTTCAATCAATTCAGTCACAATTAGTCCAGCCCACTATGTTGTCTGCAATTATTACGGATGCTTAATAAACCGTGAAAAAGCGATTGATTTATGGAGATACGATTGACAATTATTTAGATCGCACACAACAAATTTGCTAACTGCTCGTCTTTATACCGAACGAAACCATTGTAGCCCAACCAATTCCTATTACGATTCCATGACCTATTTAGTTGAAACTAAAAAATTGGTACATCGATTCTCTAATGAGTCATTGTTACTAGATAATCTGGATATTCAAGTCCCTTTGGGCAGCATTTACGGGTTCATAGGCAAAAACGGTTCGGGTAAGACAACCACCCTAAAACTGATTTTAGGATTGCTCGAAATACAGGAAGGAGAGATTCTGATCTTTGAAAATAAATTAAGGGAAAATAGGGTTTCAACTTTAAAACTGGTCGGCTCATTGGTGGAATCCCCTTCCTTCTATGGCCACCTTTCAGCCAAAGACAACCTAAGAGTGCTTCAAAAGATCTATGAATGTCCTGTGGAGCAAATTGATACTGTTCTTGATACCGTGGGGCTATCCCAAACAGGACCGAAGAAAGTCAAGAATTTCTCACTGGGGATGAAACAAAGGCTTGGTATCGCCATTGCTTTACTCCACAGCCCGAAGCTTTTGATTTTAGATGAACCGACCAATGGCTTGGATCCGAATGGAATTATTGAAATACGTAACCTCTTAAAAAGCATCAATGCAACCTTCGGTACCACGATTATCATATCTAGTCATCTTTTAGCTGAAATTGAAAAATTGGTCAATCACTTGGGAATTCTCAATGAGGGCAAGCTCGTATTTCAAGGTTCGATGAAGGAATTGAAAATGCGGCAAGATGAGATATCGAAGATCAGGATAACCATCAATGAGCCTAGAAAAGCACAAGAGATCCTTTTGAGTAATGGCATTGAGAGTTCCATGGACGACAAGACCATCTCATTTGGGAATCTCCCACACACGGTATTAGCTGATCTGATAAAACAATTGGTGTTGGATGATATAGAAATATATCAAGTCGTGAATGAATCGATGGATTTGGAGGCTACGTTCATCAACTTAACCAATAACTGACTCTGGTATGGAATTCTATCGGAGCTTACAAAGCGAATGCTTGAAATTAAAAGGAAGTCGAATTCCATTGGTCACATTATTCGGTGGCCTATTGCTCTCGGTCATTTTTACTATTCGGTTTATCGTTATAGATAATCACATCAATCTATCTAGTAATGAGGAAGTATGGAAGAATCTTTTCTCTCAAAGTTCAAGACCTTTCTTAGGATTTATTATCCCAATCGGTGCTATGTTGATTTGCGCCTTGATGACCCAGATAGAGTATAGCAACAACAATTGGAAACAAGTACATACAACGCCTCAGCGTTATGTGACTGTCTTTTTAACCAAGTTTACTATTGTATTGGCATTGACTGTTATTGTGTTCTTTCTCTTAAATCTGGGGGTTGTAATACAGGGTGCTATTCCATGCTTAGTCTTAGACGGAAGGCTACCGAAATATCCTATTCCGCTCAATTATTTCTTTTTTGAAACGCTCAAATGTTTTGTGCTGACCTTGCCTATTCTTGCCTTTCAGTTTCTACTCAGTTTGCATTTCAGGAGTTTTTTAGTGGCGTTCGGGATAGGCCTGACAGTATATGTTGGGAGTATGCCGGGTATAAGATTAGGCGCTATTGGTAACCTAAGCCCATTCAGTTTTGTTTTGCGCTACTTTGATCAGGATACAACAAACACCCAACTTTGGATATCACTAATTTACTTCGGAATTCTTATCCTGTTGAGCTTTATTCTATACTATAATAAAGCGGAAAAGGGATAGAGCAAAACATGACGATTTAGTTCGATTCACTAAATTGTGTCACGGAAAAATATGCCGCTATAAACGAAAGCACAACAAGGTGTTCCATGAATAATCTCCTTTATCCAAAATGCAATTAAACGATTGATTCGCAATTTTCAGTTAAAAATTTAACCATTTGCTCTTAGCTTAGTTTTGACATTCCTATCCCAGCCCCTCGAATTAAGGGTATAATAGAAAAGGGACTTCATATTGAAAATCTAATTTTATGAGTTTGAATAATAAGAAACATGCTTCCCTGCCCGTCTTTAGATTAGGGTATCCTTTAAAATCAGGTGGTCCTTTTATTTACTGCGTCTCAGGTGCTTTACCGAAGGTCCTATGGTGAATAAGGGAAGTGAAAATACTCACACTTCATTGTCTTTTGTTCACATCTATCTCCACATATAGATGCTTTTCAGTAATTTGCTCCATATTAGTCTTTTTTTAAGATTAACGATGAAGATTATTACATGGGAACTATACGTAATACGGGAAAAAGCGCTGATATGAAAGCAATTACATTCAATAAATTTTCTGTAGGCGGAAAGTAAAGTTCCTTAAAATCCCGCACTACGCATAGCCGAGACCGTTGCCCACAATTGAAAAAAACACGAGCAAAAAATAAACTTAATGAGAAACTTTAAATACTTCACAATAATATTCCTTACAATAATAATTTGGACTGCGTTCATCGGTTACGGATTTATGAACGGGTTTCTTTTAAAACCTATTACTTCAAAACAAACATCGGAGGCTTTTATTGAGGCAACCAAAAAGAAAATAGACGATGAATTTGTTGGAAATTTCGCAATGACACTAATTGAAAATGGAAAAATTTCAAAGCACTTCTTCTATTCTGTTGACAAACCCGTAAATGAAAATACTGTTTTCCCAGTTGCATCAATCAGCAAATGGATTACATCTTTTGGAGTCTTAAAATTAGTAGAACAAGGCAAATTGGATTTAGACAAACCAGTTGACAATTACCTAACAAGATGGCATCTACCAGAAAGTGAATTTGACAATAAAAAAGTGACTGTTAGGAAATTACTCTCACATTCCTCTGGTTTAATTGACGACCTTGGCTATGATGGTTTCTCACCAAATGAAACCTTGCAAACAATTGAAGAATCATTAACTAAAGCTTCAGACACGGAATACTCTAATGGTGTTGCAATAGTTGGCTATGAACCTGGTAGTAAGTATATGTATTCAGGAGCTGGATATACAATATTGCAATTATTAATTGAAGAAATTAGCGGTAAATCATTTCAAGAGTATATGACACAAGAGGTTTTAGAACCTTTGAAAATGGAAAACTCGACATTCGTACTAACAGAAAAATCAAATATTCAGTTAGCTCAAATTTTTAGAAATGACGGAACAACTAGGGAAATGAACAAATTTACTGCACTTGCTGCGGCATCATTATTTACTACTTCAGCAGATTTATCAAAATTTTTAGAAGCAAATATTTCAAGTAACGCAGTTCTTTCTAAAGAAACAATTACGAAAATGACCACACCTGAAACGTTTATAAATACCATTGGTGTTTATGGATTAGGTCCTCATTTATATAGTCAAAACGACACAAAATCAAATATTATTGGTCACGATGGTAGCGGAAATAATGCTATCAATACTGCTGCGAGAATTGACCTCAAATCTAAATCTGGAATAATAATTTTAGAAACTGGAAACTGGAATATAGCATCTTCAATTGCAGATGAGTGGATTTTTTGGAAAGCAGGAATTGCTGACTATGTTGTAATGCAACGTAATAAATCATACGTATTAACTTTATTGATAATTGGTTATATAATTATTATTGCTTTATCGATATTCATAATCCGAAAAAAGAACAGACAGCGGAAAACAACTGTGGGCTACAATGTATAAAAATAATAGCGGTTTTAGTCCTAAATCTAAAGTAAGTAAATATAAATAAGGTCTGTGTTTAACAGAAAAGTTAGTGTGTAAAATCCGCTACTATTCTTATACTAGACCGTTATGCATAAGCCCACCAATCTAGCCTTTTCTAATTTTTTGACCATTTGTACAATTCTTCATTGAAATATATGCAGTTAACTGCGTAAAATGTATATTTGCTTAAAGCAAGATAGAATGAATAATGATTTAGTGAAGCAACTAGGCTATGCCAATCTTGACACAAGACTCAAGCGAATCAGTGATAAGATGTCTCATAGTTTGAGAGCCATGTATCGGGATCTTGAGATGGATACTGAGCCCAATTGGTATTTGGTACTATGGATTGTAAACGAACAACCCAATGTCTCCGTCATGGAAATCGCTTCAAGGTTAAAATTCACCCACCAGTCTGTGATCAACATGACGAATAAGATGATCAAAAAAGGTTATCTCCAAAGTGAAAAAGACGCTATTGATAAAAGAAAAACCATTTTCAAACTAACCAAAAAAACGGAGGACAAACTTCCTCTATTTACCCAAATATGGGAAATAGGGAAAAAAGTAACCTACGATCTGCTCAATCAAAACACTGAAATCATGCATCATTTGGAGTTGCTGGAATCCAATCTTGAGGAAACTTCATTTGGCCAGCGTATTGCCGATGAACTAAAAAAATACAACCAATGAAAAGGCATCATTATAAAACATTCCTTGAATGGACAGGTAACGAAGGAAGTGGTACACAAGGCTATCGCTCGTACAACAGAAATCATGTGGTCAGTGTAGCAGGGAAACACCATGGAATTCTTGGGTCCTCTGATCCTTACTTCTTAGGGGATAAGGCTAGATACAATCCTGAGGAACTTTTCCTTTCTTCCTTGTCTTCCTGCCACATGCTTTGGTATTTACATATATGTTCGGTACATCAGGTTATTGTCACAGATTATGTAGACAATGCCACAGGCATCATGGAAGAAGATGAAACTGGAAGTGGACGCTTTATTGAAGTTACGCTCAACCCATTTGTAAAAGTGTTGGACGTGGCTATGATAGATAAAGCCAACCAACTTCATGAAGAAGCCAACAAAATGTGCTTCATAGCCAACTCATGCAACTTCAATATTAATCATAATCAAGTAACTAGTACCTCCAGTAAGCCAGTAAATCGTAATGGGAAATTATCAACCTAGAAAAATTAGATTTAAAGAGCTTATCAAATTGAATGATTGGCACATCAAAGTCTACACCATTGCAAAAGCCGGTGCGTTTGAGAATGACTCTTTTTACCAAAATGCATGCAAACAAATACCTAAATGGCTGAGCTATGACAATGGATTTGACAGCTCGAATGACAAAATCGCTTTTCTTATCCTTCATTCCGGAACAGAAGGCATTTTTTCTTTAATCAATTGGTGGGTAGGAAGAAACATGCTCAATACGCATATCTTTTTAAGTCAGCATGACCAAATAGATGAATTTAAAATGATTTCCGGAACTGGTTTAGCTCCTTGTATTTGGGAACTGGAAATCATCAATCATGAGCGAACTTCCTGGTTAAACCATATCCTAAAACCATCTGAGCCCAACTTTAAATACTATTTAAGTGATACGATAAATATAGAGTTATAATGAAAGAACCAACAATTCGCTTTGTGAAAAAATCAGACTTGGACGCATTAATTCATCTATGTGAATTGCATGCTGCCTTTGAAAAGGCTGAATATAATCGCACGAATAAAAACAATTTGTTAAGCAACCATATTTTTTCAGCTCAACCTAGCTTGTTCTGCTTGGTTGTTGAGCAATCCAATGAGCTCGTAGGATATACTACCTATATGAAGCAGTTTTCCACATGGGATGCGGCTTTTTATATTTATATGGACTGCTTGTTCTTGAAAGAAGCTTCCAGAGGGTATGGAATTGGCGAGAGATTAATTGAGCGAATTAAAGAAGAAGCACGTAAAACTAAGAGTAGCCATATTCAATGGCAAACGCCAGATTTCAATCTACGAGCCATTAACTTCTATCACAGAATAGGTGCAAAATCAAAGAGTAAAGAACGATTCTTCCTTGATGTTTGATATTGAATAGAAATCTAAAAATCAAAATTATGAAAATCACCAAAGTCAACTTAGTAGATAAACTCAGCACCTTCAGCGAGTATTGGTCACCTAAAAACATTGGGGCTTTAAACCATCAATTGGTAAAAGTGGCCAAATTCAAAGGAGAGTTTGTAATGCACAAACACGAACAGGAAGATGAATTTTTTTATGTGATCGCTGGTGAGTTATTTATCGAATTGAAGGAAAAAACATTGCGTTTAAAAGAGGGAGAATTTGTTGTGATCCCTAAAGGGGTAGATCATAAACCTTATGCTCCGGAAGAGGTTCATGTTATGCTGTTCGAACCTGCATCTACCTTGAATACAGGCAATGTAAATAACCATCTGACAGTCTCTGATTTAGACAAAATTTAAAGCAACCTTATGAGATTTGCCCATACCAACATAGTCAGTTCAAACTGGGAAAAGCTTGCTGATTTTTACATAAAAACATTCAACTGCAAGATCATTCCCCCTATTAGGAAACAATCCGGCCAATGGCTAGACTCAGGCACAGGAATGAAAAATGCACAATTGGAAGGTGCTCATTTATTGCTTCCGGGGTATGGTGAAAATGGTCCTACATTGGAGATTTACCAGTACCAATTCATTGAACAACAAGAAGCCAAAGTGCCCAATTCAAAAGGTTTTGGACATATCGCCTTTGAAGTAGAAAGTGTGGAACATGTACTGGACATTTTAATAGAAAATGGTGGTGAGGCCTTCGGTGAAATCACAAAAAGAAAAATAGAGGGCGTTGGGGAACTTACCTTTATTTATGTAAGAGACCCTGAAGGAAATTTAATTGAATTACAAAATTGGAAATAACAGAAGAAATAAGAGCATCCATGGATGCTAGCGTACTGTGCTGGCTAGCAACCGTATCCACTAAGAACATTCCAAATGTTTCGCCCAAAGAAATATTCACTTATTACCAGACCGATAAGATCATCATTGCCAACATAGCCTCGCCTCAAAGCGCTCGTAATATCCAGGAAAATGACAATGTTAGTGTGAGCTTTATTGACATCTTGGTACAGAAGGGGTTTCAAATCAAGGGCAAAGCTGAGGTCATTGATTCATCTCACCCTGATTTTTATGAAATAGAGCACTCCCTAACTCGAATGACAGAAGGCAAATTCCCATTCAAAACAGTCTTCAAAATAACGGCTGAAAACGTGAGACCAATCATTGCGCCAAGGTATCAATTCTATCCTGTGACAACAGAGCATGAGCAAACTGAAATTGCTAAAAGGGCATATGGAATATAAATGCCAATGCACAACAAATTCTATGAATGAATGGGGTTTTATCGGTCAGGATATTTTCTTGGGGATTGGAAAGTCCGCCACAATTAATAAATTTAAATAGCGATGTGGCTTTGAAGATGCTGAAAGATTAGCGCTTTCTAATCCCCACTCATCATAGCTAAACGTTACATTTCATAAGGTCTGTCTCATTTACGTATATTTTCAGCTCATATCGTATCAAACTTATCGTTTCATTATCGTATATTTACGAATCATATCGTATCATTTTAAATGAAAGTATACAATTTTGAATTAGATTTTGACTGGGAACTGGTCAACAACATTAGCAAACTGGATCGATTTGATGCCTCCTGGAATTCAATTGAAAAAAGGGAAGGTCAAAGCCTTAAGCAGCTCAAGTCTATTGCAACAGTCAGAAGTGTAGGCGCTTCTACACGCATTGAAGGATCGAAGATGAGTGATGAAGAGGTTAATATTTTATTACGCAATCTTTCAATCGACAAATTAACTGAAAGAGATAAGCAAGAGGTCGCTGGATACTTTGAAGCTTTAGATATTATTTCGGAATCATACAATGACATACAAGTAACGGAAAACGAAATAAAAAATCTCCACAATATCCTTTTGAAATATAGCGAAAAAGATCAATGGCATAAAGGCGATTATAAGCAACACAGTAATAATGTGGAAGCTAATTTACCCGAAGGTACCAAACAACTAATTTTTCAGACAACTCTTCCAGGTTTTGAAACAGATGATGCGATGAGATCTCTGTTTGAATGGTACAATAAGGATACTCAAACACACCAACTTGTCAAAAGTGCTCTTTTCTCCTACGAATTTGTTTCCATTCACCCTTTTCAAGATGGTAATGGAAGACTAAGTAGATTACTAGCCAGTCTACTCATTCTAAAAAGTGGGTATAAATGGCTTCAGTATGTCAGTTTCGAACATGAAATTGAAAGTCGAAAACCCGAATATTACCGAGAATTAAGAAGCTGTCAAGCTCAACGGCCAAATGAGAACGTAACAACTTGGATCAACTTCTTTTTCAGTGCTTTAATGAATATTCAAGAACAGCTTTTGGCCAAACTGGAACAAACTGGAACAACTTCAAAATTATCCCCGCGAGAAAAGTCAATATTGGCATTCATTTCAGACCATGCAGGATGCAAATCAGGAGACATTGCTAAAAATCTTGATATACCGAACCCTACTGTTAAACGTGTACTTAGCGATTTGCTAAGTTTGAATTTAATCGAACGCCATGGAATCGGTCCTGGAACAAATTATTCTTTACTATAAAAAACGAAATGTAACAAACGATATAGCACATGCCTCTACTGAGCTCCTTGAAACTGAAATGCAAAACCGATACTTTAGTAGATATTTAAAAAGTCCAGAGGCACGTGCCATATCTGAGCGTTGTCAGTCATTCCTCACATCAGCCTGTCCAAAATTGATGACAAAAGATGTCAATTTCTCCCAAGGTTGATTAATTTCTCTTGCTAAGGATAAAATTGAAAAATACTCATTTACAACAATATACGTTTTGGTAATTTTACCCTTTGTCAGAATTGTGAAATTCAGAAATAACCGAAAAAGATGAAGAAAATAAAACAACTTCTGATGGCATTTTTGGGATTTTTAATGATTCCAAACATATCAATAGCTTGTTCAGTGCTCTACTATGTTGATTCAAAAACGGGTAAAATATATGCTGTCAATAACGAAGACTATTGGTTAGATGTTGATGCATACATCCAAATTGAACCCAAATCAAAAAATGAGTTTGCCCGACTGTGGTACGGATGGGATGATTTTGCACAAGGTGGAATCAATGATAAAGGACTTTTTTTTGATGCCGCTGTAACACCTGAAAAAGAAAAAATAAAAGGCTATGGGAATCCAAAAAACAATTTGGGAGATAAAATTTTAGCTCATTGCTCGACGGTGGAAGAAGCCTTGGCATTTTTAGAAAAAGATAAAATAGCTTTGAATAAAAGTCATATGATGTTTGGCGATAAATCAGGGAAAGCTGTTGTTGTAGAATGGATAAATGGAGAAAGAATACTTCATTGGATTGAAGACAACAAGTTAATTATGACCAATTATCTTTTGTCTGAACCAGAAGCTGGAAACTATCCTTGCTATCGCTATAAAAGCATTGAAGAACGAATTTCTGAAATGGAGAAAAGTGGAGAAGAAATTGACCTTTTAAAAGTTGGAAACACTTTTGGGCAGGCGGCTCAATTACCTAGGAAAAACGAAGAAGGTCGCCTTGGTGGCACCGTTTACTCTTCCTTTATTGATTTAACAGAGAATAAATTTTTTCTTTCATATAAACTCAGTAACGAAAATGTAATAAAGCTTGACTTGACTAATGAGTTCAATAAGACTAAACGCAGGAAAATTAGGCTGAAAGAATAAACCAGGAACTGCCAACTTAAGATGTCAATAATTCATTGCTGCCTTTTAACTAACTTGAAAATAATAACCACTAACCGGCTGGATTTTATACGGACAAGTTCCTCTCGAAACGTCCGCAATGAATCCTTAGCCGAACCGTTGGTGCTAATATGAGAGAAATGATATTTAGATTTCTTATACTTTTTGTGCTGGCAACCAGCTTAAATCTCCACGCTCAAGAGAATTCACGTACAATCAAACTTCTAGTTAGTTCACGAGTTGACACAACTTCTGAAGATATAAACTCAATAATCAAGCTTTACGAAGATTACTACAAGTCAAATCCGGATTCGATATATGATAACCCATATTGGAACTCAAAAGAAAAGGAGCTATATGAAGACTTTGACTTCTCACGTGCTAGTATTTTTCAAGGCGGAATGAACGCAGAAAAGTTGTTCAAATACTTTTCACCTTTTGTAATGTCTGTCGAACCCATTGGAAGTAAATACCAAATTAGGGTATTGTTTTCTTCCCCCACTACAGACCCAAAATATGCAGGTTCAAAAGTTTGGTGTATTCAAAAACTAAATGCGATTAAAGAAAACCAAACTTGGGTATTTGAAAATTTGCTTGTGGATTTGTCAAAAAGCTGGTCTTCTAAACAAGTGGGGTTTATAAAATACATATACCCACCAACACACAGTTTCAATCAAAAAGAAGCTGAACGAGGTAAGGCTTTTTGTCAGAAAATGATACAACGCTTCAACCCGTCATTTCAAGATAGCTTTGATTACTATGTAACTAATAGCAAGGATGAAATGGGCTTGTTAGAAAACTTCGACTACTATTTCGCCGGAATAACCAGTGGAAAAGCAAGAGAAACAATGATATTGACTTCTAAGGGAAATGAATATTATCCCCACGAATTCGTCCGCAAATTGCTACCTCTAAATACAAACAGAAGCTACATAATTGAAGAAGGATTAGCGACTTTTTTAGGAACGAAAGAAGATACTGTTGAATATGTGAAGCTTATGAAAAAACTTGATTTGGACTTAGTAAGCAATTCCGATAAAATCAACTTTCAATCAACAATATCCCAACAGACTAGATTTAATGGGTATCAAACTGCCTACCCTGCCGGAGCAGCAATTTGTGAGCTTGTGCACAAAGTAAGTGGAGATAAAGGTATAATTCAATTAATTACAGCAAATACAGCAGGGTTTGACAATATTGTTCAAACTGTAAATGAAATCACTGGTTTGAATCAGGAAGCAATAGAAATTGAGTGGAAAAAAATAATACATACTACTGCCAACAAAACCTATAAACATTAGCGCCCCTGCGGCATGCTACTGCGCATAGCCAAATCGTAGAGCCCACTATTTAAACACCACAAATAAATCCCCAAAACCAACAGATCTCGAATTCTTCATTTAGAATCTTGAACTATAAATAAATCATAATTTCAAAATTCTATCTTTAAGACTCAATCCATATACATGAAGAAATTCTATACAATTCTCATTCTATTTTTATTCGTTTTTGATTCCTCCTTTTCCCAAAGCCCCGGTGATATTGTCCTTAACGTCGACACCATTTGGCCTGGAGGAACGCCCGGAACTTTAAATTTATTAAACCCCAATGTTGTTCCACTAGCTTCAAGCAGAGCCTGCAGTCCACCTGTTGATCATTTTGCAGCTGCCGTTCAGTATCAAAACGGAAAAGTTTTCGTAGTAGCACATGAAGGAATATTAGCTAATCAAAGTATTATTGAAAAAGATAATCTCACTTTCATTGAAAATGCCATTGATTGGATTTCACCCGGTCCTAATTCCACTGTATCGTTAAAACAGGGATGGGTCAATACCGGAAATTCAAGCGTTTTACAATCGAGTCTCACCAATAACGGACATACCTTCACTACTATAGCAACCATTTCGGCAGCTTCTCTTGCGAATACAGACATACTCATTTTAGGAAATGACTGGAACGGGAATGCAGATTATACATCAATGGAACTCAGTGCAATTGACAACTTTGTGGCCAATGGTGGCGGTTTATTAATTGCAGGTTTGGGCTGGAGTTATCCGGGTGGCGTTTCTCAATATCCGATGAACAGCGTGTCTCAGTTGTTTGGAATAGCTTTTACAACCAATTTCATAAATGATAATTTATCGCTTTTCAATGGATTTCCATTGCTTCACAATATCTGGCCGGATAATCTGGATAGTGCCTATGTCTATTGCCCTTCAGAATTTTTTGGCATTAACCCAAGTCGTGGTGATACCCTCAGGGTTCTAAGACTCGCTGTTTCAACCAATGGGGAGTTTACAACCCAAAATGGAGGCATAGCCAATTCAAGCGCATTAATCGATGCTTGGCTTGAAGACATTAATGAATTATACGGTCGTGAATACAGCCTTCAGTTTGAACTTATACCAAATAATGATCAACTTATTTTCCCGGATCCAAATACAGATCCATGGGCCACGCTTCCTCCCGGATCCGGAGGCTGCACCAATGCCTCATTAATATTAAATGATCAAGCCACTGTTATTGACAATATCATCGGTTCACAGAATTACGATATCAGCCATGTTATAGTAGGAAGTCCATTTGGTGGCGGATGTGCCGGTGGATTAAAATCTGCAGTATCCGGAGGACTTAATATACCTGTAACTCGTCATGAAATGGGTCATCAGTTTGGTCAAGCACATACTATAAATAACTCCGGTGATAATAACTATGAACTTGAAACCGGCGCATGGACAGTACAGGGCGGTAATGGACATGGATTTCCACATGCAGTGTCCTTTCATCAGCTTGCAATAAACCTAGCAGGCCCAAATTCTAATGTTGGAACTAAAATTCCCACAGGTAATTCAATACCAAGTATTCAAGCAGGCCCCGATGTTGCAATACCACATAGCACACCATTCAAATTGTCTTCATCAGGTTTTGATAATGACCCGGGAGATTCACTCACTTTTGTTTGGGACAATATCAGTCCCGGTCCTATGCAGCAATTTCCTATTAGCAATGATATAAAAGGTGCTCTTTTCTGGAGACTCCTGCCCTCTCCTGAATCCGACAGAACCTTTCCGAAAATGCAGGATGTGATTGCCAATAATAACTCAAACAATCAGGAACAATTGCCAACTCAGGCAAGAGTTATGGATTTCAGAGTGATGGTCAATGATCATCATAAAATTTTATATCAAGGAGATAGCATTGAAGCAGGAGGCGTGTCATCAGATGATATTCGTGTGACTGTAGCAAATGCCGGACCCTTTGAAGTAACAAGTCAGAATGTGATTAATATATCTTATTTGGGCAGTACCATTCAGCAGGTTACCTGGAATGTTAATGGAACAGATTCAATGCCTGTAAATACTCAATTTGTTGAAATCAGCTTATCGGATGATGGAGGCTATACCTATCCCTATATTCTGGATAGTGCTACCGCAAATAACGGCTCAGCCATGGTGACTTTGCCAAATATCAATACAAATACCGCACGTATTAAAGTAGCTGCTGTGGATAATATCTATTTCGATATTAATACTAATGATTTTGAAATTACTTTGAATACTTCAGCACTGGCTAAGGGACTTAATTCAGAACTTACTATCTATCCTAACCCGGCCAGAGATAAGGTATATATTTCAATTAAGGATAATAAGATTAATAAAGTAGAATTATACGATCTTCAAGGACATCATCTAAAAACTAAATTCAACGAAGATCATATTGACCTGAATGACTTTTCTGAGGGAGTATATCTGATTAAAATTGGAACTGACAAAGGAATTTTTCATCATAAGTTGATTGTTGAATAATATCTGCAATCCTGAAAGCTCAGGCCTACACCCTCAGGACTAATATCAAATATTTATTAGCTTAGCATTTTAAGCCTGACCTATGCTCAAGATTGACATGCACAGTCATATTTTTCCTAAAAACCTGCCCGATTTCTCAGGGAAGTTCGGTTATGGAAATTTTATAACACTTGATCATCATAAGCCGGGTTTTGCGAGAATGATGTCGGGCACTAAATTCTTTAGAGAAATCAAAGAAAATTGCTGGGACCCTGAAATAAGGATAAAGGAATACTCAGAATTTAAAACACAGGTTCAAGTGGTATGCACAATTCCCGTAATGTTTTCTTATTGGGCAGAGGCAAATGACGGTCTTGAAGTATCAAAATTCCTCAATGATGATATTGCCGAGGTTCAAGCAAAATACCCTAAGAACTATATAGGGTTAGGAACACTACCCATGCAAGATACCGACCTGGCCATTCAAGAACTGGAAAGGTGTAAGAATGAATGTGAATTTCCGGGTGTTCAGATTGGTTCAAATATCAATGATAAGAACTTGTCAGACAATGACTTGTATCCAATATTTGAAGCAGCTCAGGATTTGGATATGGCTATTTTGGTACATCCCTGGGACATGATGGGAAAAGACAGCATGGAAGAATATTGGCTGCCTTGGTTAGTTGGTATGCCAGCTGAAACTTCCAGGGCTATTACATCTATGATATTTGGAGGCGTACTGGAAAAACTCCCAAAGCTTAGAGTTTGTTTTGCACATGCCGGTGGTTCTTTTTTGCCCACAATAGGCAGAATTGAACATGGTTTTAATTGCCGACCGGATTTGGTAGCGATTGACAATCCAATTAACCCACGTGAATACTTAGGTAAGTTTTGGGTAGACTGCATCACGCATGATCCCAAAATGCTAAACTACGTACTCGACATGCAGGGTTCAGAAAAAGTTTGTCTGGGCTCTGATTATCCATTTCCACTGGGAGATCTGGAGATTGGAAAATTCATCGAGGAAATGGATCTGGATAATAAAACTGTTGAGAATATTTTTAATAAATCTATTTTATCTTGGTTGGGAATCTCTGCTGACCGCTTTGAATAATTCATTCCTAATTTTGTTAGTTTTGCCACTATGCTCAATATCCCACTTAAGACTGCTGAAGAAATAGAATTAATGCGCATGAGCGCAAGGCTAGTATCCAAAACTTTGGGGCTTATGGCTGAAAATATCCGTCCGGGAGTTACCTCACTTGAATTGGATGCAATAGCAGAAGAATTCATAAGGGATCACGGTGGTATTCCGGGTTTTTTAGGAATGTATGGTTTCCCAAATACGCTATGCATGTCGGCCAATGAGCAGGTTGTTCATGGTATTCCCACAAAAAAGCCCTTAAAAAATGGAGATATCATTTCTGTGGATTGTGGCGTGCTTATGAATGGTTTCTATGGTGATCACGCTTTTACTTTTGAAGTTGGTGAAGTTGATGAAGAAACAAAGAAGTTATTGAGAGTCACTAGGGAATGCTTAGATAAGGGAATCGAACAATGCCGCTCAGGGAATAGAGTTGGAGATATTAGTTATGCCATTCAGGAACACGCTGAAAGTCATGGTTATGGCGTTGTCAGAGAGCTTGTAGGGCATGGTTTAGGCAGAGAAATGCATGAAAAACCAGAAGTACCCAATTATGGTAAAAGAGGCAAAGGACCAAAATTGAAAAACGGTGTTGTGTTAGCCATTGAACCCATGATTAATATGGGAACCAGAAATATTGTTCAGCATTCAGATGGATGGACAATTACCACCGCAGATAAAAAACCTTCTGCTCACTTTGAACATGATGTAGCAATAGTTGACGGAAAACCTGAAGTCTTATCTACATTCGAATACGTAGATCAGGCCCTGGCAAAACTAGTATCCTAATTCTTCTGACTCAATTCCTCATACAATTTTTTGTACTTTGAAATCGTGGTCCTAATATTTAAAAGACCTCCGATTCTTTCTTTTGACTTCTCTCCCATTTCTTTGACCTTAGCCCTGTCTGATTCCATCTTTTGAATAGCTTCTGCCAGTTTATCGCTGTTTGTTGAAGGAAATATAAGGCCATTTTCATCCTGAACTACCAACTCTCTATTTCCCGGTATATCACTAATAATTGGAGCCAACCCTAATGACATAGCCTCCAGTACTGCTTTAGTTATGGATTCTCCTTTAGTTGAAGCCATTATCATTGTATCACATGCAGATACGATTCGCAAAGCATCTTTTCTAAATCCCATAAAATGAACCTTCTTTTCATTAGGATGACCTTTAATAATGGATTTGAATTCTTCGCCATCCAGTCCTTTACCAACAAGAAAAAGGTCAAAATTCAAATTTTCAGGAACTTTTGTTATGGCCTCCATGATGTATTTTACGCCTTTCATTGGTCTATTATTAGCAACACAAACCATCGCAAGACTTGATTCTTCAATACCGAGTTCCTCCCTCGAAAAAGGATGCACATCTTTATACCAATCTAAATTGTGCCCCTTATTGATGGCAATTGCTTTTGAGGAATCAAAAAATAATTGACGATCAAATATTTCCTTCACTCCGATGGAATTGCAAATAATCTTATCTGCTCGGGGATGCAAAAACTTAGTGTAGGCCGAAGGATCCCACCAATGAATATGGCCTGAAAATCCTCTATAGAGAACAACTGCGACATCTAATTTTTTAGCAGCTTGGATTCCGTTTACAATGGCGGCTCCATTAAATAATTGCAATACATCGTGCTTTCCGGAAATGAGAATTTCTTTAATAAAATTTACCTCTACCTTATTGTACTTATGAGAAATGAGTAGATCATAGATTTTAATACCGTTTTCTTTGAATTTTGCCGCGTATTCTGAATCTCCGGGCGTAATGATTTCAATATCAAGACCCTCTTTTTTTAGTCCAATAAATATTTCTGCTTCCGGGCGTGTTACAACAGGATCGTTGTAATTACTGATTACTAAAATTTTTGGCGGCATTCCTTTTTGAGCAAAGTTAAAAGGATAGTTTAGAAATACAGCATCTTATATTAAGGCCATTTCTTATTCTTAATATAGTCATAGGATTCTTTGATAAGCTTTTTTAAAACCTCCATATCAATATCATTAAGACTTTTAATATACAAACAAGATTTACCGTGCTTGAATTTGCCTAAATTATTAACTAGCTCATCATACCTTTTAAAACCACCCATAATATAGAGTGTCAAGGCCTGTTTTCTCGGGGAAAAGCCTGTACAGAAAAAATCGCCCTCTCTCCCACTTTCGTAGATATAATGATAATCTCCAAAACCAATAATTGAAGAGCCCCACATCTTGGCTTCTTCTCCCGAAATATCTTCCATTAGCTTTAAAATCGTCTTAGAATCTTCCCTTTTTTGAAGATTTTCCACCGAATTGATGAATTTCATTACATCATCATCCGTTTTTTTGGTTTTTAATTCAGCCATATTTTGTCAGTTTTAAAACAGATTGGTTATTTGAGTGTTAAGCTTTTGTTATTTATGAAAATATCATTTTATATAGATGATTAAAAGTTAATATTTAAACAAGAATTAAAACTAAATGCACAAAATGAAGACTAACAAATTATTTTTATCAATGCTATTTGCGGCAAGTATGTTTATGCTAGCATGTTCCGGTGGCCAAGAAAACTCAGAAGCTGAAGCTGATACTGAAAATATGGAAGCAGAAGCTGCGGAATCAACAATGGAAGATTTCTCCGTATCAGCAGAAGAAAGTCAAGTTATGTGGAAAGGCGAAATGTTAGGCCTATATTCACATGAAGGCACCCTAGGGCTTTCAGAAGCTAATTTAATGATGGAAAATGGTCAAATCACCGGTGGTAATTTCGTGGTTGACTTAACCACAATGACTCCTACAGATGAAAATTACAAAGAGGAAAAAGGTAGTACACCTAGTGATCTTGTTGCCCACTTATCGTCTCCTGATTTTTTCAATGTAGATTCTTTCCCAACGGCTTCTTTCACTATTGAAAGTGTTGAAGGAAATACTGCATCAGGAACTTTAACCGTAAGAGGTAAAAGTAATCCTGAAACTGTTGAAAACATCACTATTAATGATGAAGACGGAAACAAGGTAATAAGAGGTACAATGACATTCAATAGAATGAATTACGATGTTTCTTTTGAAATGCCTGTTGCCGACAAGGTTTTAGCTGATGAGATTCAATTGGATATTCAATTGATGGCAGCCAAATAATCTTTAAGAACTTTTAAACTAAAGGCGGGCTAATTAGTCCGCCTTTTTTTTATATCTATACAATCAGATTAAAACAGCACAATTTTCTTATTGTTGAAACTTTATGAAAATCGCAGTTATAGGTTCAGGCGTCGCAGGTCTTTCAGCAGCAGCTCGTTTAGCAGCAAATGGGCATAAGGTTTCCATTTTTGAAGCAAATGATTATCCCGGTGGAAAATTAACGGCATTTCAACAAGGTCAATATAGATTCGATGCCGGCCCTTCTCTTTTTACATTACCCCAACATTTGGATCAGGTTTTTATCGACTCCGGAAAAAACCCACGCGATTACTACAATTATAAAAAAATACCTCTCAGCTGTGTTTATTTTTTCGATGTTAAGACAAAACTCATAGCCTACAGCAATAAGGTGGAATTTGCTAAAGAAGTTGAAGACAAACTGGGCAACTCTTCAAGTCTAATCTTAAAGCATTTAGAGGAAAGTGCATTTTTATATGAAAAAACGCATAAACTCTTTATGGAAAGATCCCTCCATAAACTTCAAAACTATTTTTCTGCTGATGTGCTTGATGCTATGTTGAACGTATTCAAGTTGAACCTTAGCACTACAATGCATGAGGTGAACACAAAGCGATTTAACGATCCAAGGCTAGTTCAGCTTTTTGACCGATTTGCTACCTATAATGGCTCTAATCCTTATAAAGCGCCGGGCGTTTTAAATATTATTCCTCATTTAGAACATAATATTGGCACCTATTATCCCGAAGGCGGAATGCATGAAATCACGCTTTCACTTGAAAAACTGGGAAAGGATCTCGGAGTAAACTTCAACTACAATTCCAGAGTTGAAAAAATACTTTTAAATGGAAATACAGTTAATGGTATTCGCGTGAATAATGAGGATCTGAAATTCGATCATGTTATTTCTAATTCAGACGTTTACCCTACTTATAAAAAGCTTTTGAGTGGCACTAAGGAGCCTAAAAAGATCTTGAAGCAAGAAAGATCCAGCTCTGCATTGATATTCTATTGGGGAATAAAAAAAGAGTTCCCACAGTTAGACCTTCACAATATTCTATTTTCGGGAAATTATAAAGAAGAGTTTAAGCACCTTTTTGAGAAAAACGACCTTTATGATGACCCTACAGTCTATATTAATATAAGCTCTAAATACAGTCCTGAGGACGCACCACGTGCTTCTGAAAACTGGTTTGTCATGATCAATGCCCCTGCAAATATTGGTCAGAACTGGGATGAATTTATTGAGAAGTCAAGAAGGAATATTCAAAATAAGATCAATAAACTTCTAGATACCAGAATCGAAGATTATATTGAAAATGAATCTATTCTTGACCCAAGGTCAATAGAGTCAAAGACCTCTTCATATCAGGGTTCTTTATATGGAACCAGTTCAAATACCAGATTTTCAGCATTTTTGCGTCATCCAAATTTCAGTCAAAAAATAAAAGGGCTTTACTTTTGCGGCGGTAGTGTGCATCCCGGTGGCGGAATTCCTTTATGTTTGCTTTCGGGAAAAATAGTAGCAGAATTAATAAAATGAAAATTTCGACAGCTAAATATTCCATCGGAATAGTATTGATACTACACCTTGTAGCATTGTCTACCTTTTTTCTTGGCTACTCTCAGTATATACTACCGCTAACACCTGTCAATTTACTAATTATCAGCTACTTAATATATCTTAACCAAAAAGAGAAAAATACTCCTTTTATTATCAATTCAATTATAATAGTTGTATTTGCCTATATCATTGAAATTATTGGCGTAAGCACAGGATTGTTTTTTGGTAATTATCAATACCTCGATAGTCTTGGTCCTAAAATATTGGCAACACCACCTGTGATTGGTATCAATTGGTGGATATTAATCGTCGCTTCAGCATCATTTTTTAGTAGTTCAAAATATCCTCTTTTGCTTAAAGCATTTTTATCAACCGTACTAATGCTTTTCATCGATTTATGGATAGAACCAATTTCCAGTGATCTCAACTTTTGGTCATGGGAAAATGATATTATTCCTCTTAAAAATTATCTGGGCTGGTTTATTACAGGTTTCGCATTGCAGATCATTTACTGGCAAGGATCATACAAAAAGCAAAATGCCATCGGTATTCCTGTTTACCTTATTTTGATTAGCTTTTTCATTATTCTAAACCTATTTCTTAGATAAAAACCCCGCAATTATCTTATGAGCAAGCTTTCTTGGTGAAAATCGGAGAAGAAAAACAATCATTTTATTCATAAATCCCGGGATATAAATTTCCCTGTCTGAATGTATGAAGCTGAATATTTTATCAGCTATTTGCTTTGAATCCGGTACTCCTGCCCTTTTGAAAAACAAGACATCCTTCATTTCAGATCTGTCTTCAAAATTGGAATGAAAAGCACCGGGACATACAATTTGAATTTTTGGGAATTTGGATTCAATTTGAATTGCTTCACTCAGAAGTAATAAATAGGATTTGGAGGCAAAATAGGTCGACATAAATGGACCGGCCTGAAATGCTGCTGTCGATGAAATTTGCACGATTTTCCCTCTTGAGTTCTTATGCATCTCCCTTCCGAATATACTCGTTAGTAATGTGGTATTAACTACCATTAAATTGAGCATCTCGGCAATTGCTTCATCTCCCTGCTCATAGAAATTCCCCCAAAAGGCAAAACCTGCATTGTTAACAAGTATATCTATCTGAATACTTGCCGATTGACACCAATCAAATATTTTGGCGGGGGCTCCAATTTCACTTAAATCCTGAATAATTATCTCGACCTCTGAATTGTACTTTTCTCTTAAATCAAGAGCTATTTCATTCAGTTTATCTTCAGATCTTGCAATTAATACCAAATTGTATTTTTCCTTTGCAAAAAGATAGCTCAAGTCTTTACCAAGGCCCGAGCTTGCACCGGTGATTAAAACCCATTTGTTATTTGATAAACTCTTAACCTTTTTCTCTGTTATATCTGTCATCTCAGTAATTCTATAAGCTCATTGTTATATTCAGAAACATATTTTCACTCAAATAATAAGGAATGGCTTGTATTTGTTCATGGCGCGGGAGGAAATATTTCAACATGGAAATTTCAAATTCCATTTTTCAAAGAACATTTCAATTTATTGCTTTTTGATTTAAGAGGACATGGTAAATCTGAAAGCAGGGATGAAGAAGAACCCTATACATTCCGGAATATAGCCAAGGACATCAACGAATTGATGTTATTTCATGAAATTGAAAGTGCCCATTTCATTGGATTATCAATTGGCTCCCTAATCATACATAGTTTCTGTGATCTTCATCCGCAGAAAGTTAAGAGTATTATAGGCACCGGCGGGATTTATAAAATCAATTGGCAAATACATTATTTCAGTAAAACAGCCTTTTTACTAGCTAAAGTATTCCCGTATCCATTTTTGTATTCATCATTCGCATATATCGTAATGCCAAGAAAAAATCATGCTTTGTCCAGAAAGATCTTTATAAGCGCCTCGAAAAAGCTCGTTAAACGTGAATATTTGCGATGGTTGAATCTATATGGCAAATTTCGTGACACTGTTGAAAAACTGAATTTTAAAAAACAGAATAAGCCCGTTTTGGTAATAATGGGTGCAGAAGATCATCTTTTTTTAAAACCTGCAAGGGACTTTTGCAGTTTATACCCTGAGACTTATCTTAAGGTGATCCCAAAAAGTGGACATATTTGCAATATTGAAAGGCCAGATTTTTATAATCGCTTAGTTTTGTCTTTTGTTGAAGAAAACATCCAATAGAATTGAAAATAGAAGAACAGTTCTTAAAGGTTGAAATCAAGCTCGCAGATAGAATTCTGGAGCAATTCAAAGAAGAAGCATATTTTGTTATTCATTGTGAAAATGAGTATCTCGACAGAATCCTACACCTCCTTCAAATTGAGCATGTTACAAAAAGTGTAAACTTTAAATACATGATTATTCCCGGAGAGGGAATTTGGCCCTACGAAGAACACCTTAGTCCTTGCTATTATGCAGCCAAACAGTTTGACCCGATTCCACTAATCATCGGCTTGGAAAAAATTCGAAATTTCCTTGATGAATGGGAGCCGGATCAGGATTTAGATTGTAGCGCATGAGCATACGATTTTTCATATTCAGCTCTTAGAGTTTTCCAATCAAAGTTCTCTGAGAAATCTTCCGATTTATTTCTTTGAATCATACGGTACCTTCTTGTTGATTTTACAAAATGCAACATAAATTTAGCCAGATCTTGTACGGCTTTATCGTATGATTTTTTGTAGCGCTTTAATACAAATATTCCCTTGTCTTCGTGCTCTTTGTCCATACTTCCTACATAATCGCCAAAGCCTGATAAATCTGAGGTTATGGCCGGCACACCTCTCGCGATACATTCCAAAGGTGTATATCCCCATGGCTCATAATAACTTGGGAAAATTCCCAAATGACAACCTCTTACAAAGTCGCCATAATCTATACCAAAAAGAGGATTGGTTGAGCTTATAAAATCCGGATGATATACCATTTTAACTCTATCCAAAGGACTATTAACCAATTGGTTTGTTCTCAGATAATTAAGTATGTCATCATCCAAATCATTCACAAGGTTGTGCGTAACAATTATTGGCCATTTATCCGTTTTCCATGATTGAATGGTTCTTCTATAACGCAGTTTCCAATAATCATCAATAAGATTATTTAAATCAGGCAGTTTATGCTCATTCTTAGATTTTGCAGCAGCATAAAACAACCTCTGACCTAATTGATGCTCGATTGCTTTACAATTATTTCGAATTTCCTCCATCACGCCCCTGCTCTGCAATACGTCGGGATTAATAGACCAAGTAGGCTGTTTTGTTATGAAAAACATTACAACGCTTGTCTTAATCTTCTCTTTTAGCATCATGCTATTGAGCAGATTCAGAGCATCAAGTGTTAAATCAAAACCTTTGTTTTTGTATTCGTAGCGTCCGGAAGTAAAGAAGTAAAGCGTGTCTTCCAGATCGAAATCATAGCTATGAAAGAAATGTCCTATCACAAACTGATGGATCTCCTCCTTAAATTTTTGATGAAGATTCTGAACTTCGTGATAAGCTGCAAACCGTTTTATGTTTAATCCATTTGGAGTAATGGTATCAGGTTTTTTACCAAGGAGGGACTCACACTCATTGGAAGTGAGCTGACTAACGGTGGTGAAAGAATCTGCATTAGCTGCAGCTGCTCTTTCAATTTGAACCATGGGCAGAATATTGTAATGCTTGGCTTCCTTTTCCCAGTCGTATTTCGGCAACTTTTGATAAAAGTTCTCATCGTTCATTGCGAGATATCTACCCAACATGGTAGCATGGGTGGTAAATACTGTCTTGCATTTTAAGCCTTTTTTCTTGATGTCAAGTATCGGAAGGCATGCCATCCATTCGTGAAAATGAGTGATTAGATCAGTTTTACCCTTCAGAACGTCTTTGCAAAGTATGGTAATAAATGTTCTGTTCAGATCATACCACATGATCATTTTCTCCAATAACTCATGTTCTACAATTACATCCAGTTTATAGTCCTCATATAAATGCTTTTGGAGTGTCTCTAATCTATTGAATACATTTTCGGGGTTCAGTAGTACCACTTTGGGTCTACCGGTAACCAGCCATCTGCCATACCAAACATCATAACCCATATTTCTCATCTTCTCTACCGCTTTACCTATAGGATCGGATAAATCTGAAATAGGGTCAAATTCTGCACTGATGTTTGAATTTTCAAGAGGCCCCAATAGACAATAGTTATCCCCCCACTTGTCGATCATTGCAGGTACTTTTGATCGGATAACTGTGTAAATGCCTCCTACTTGATTACATACTTCCCAGGCACATTCTATGAGTATGGAATCTTCAAGTTGTGTATTCTTTTTTGCCATAGTATTCTTTGATCACTCGAAAGATAATATTTTAAGATAAATTCAAAAGGGAATATTTTAGCTTTTATTAATTATCGAATGATAATTCAATTTTTTTTTCTTCGGCCTTATGAAAATCAAAAATGTACACATTCACGATAATTTTATGAGCAATATCATAATTGCATAATAATTCATATCTCAAATTTGTAAGCATACCTCTTTTTACGATTTTTACAGAATGCAAAACCTTGAAGAGCCAATTCAATTTGATCACAAATATGCGGATAGGAAAATAGGCTCTTTTTATGGCTCTGAAGGTCCCACCATTATGGTTCTGGGAGGTCTCCATGGCAACGAACCTGCAGGGATAAAAGCTTTTGAAAGAGTTCTTGAAACACTTGAAAAACGAAACATTCCTTTCAATGGGCAAATTCATGGTTTCAGAGGAAATTTAAGGGCGCTTAGTCAAGAAGAGCGTTTTATTGAGGAAGATATGAATCGGCAATGGTATCGCTATATGCGACGAAAAGCCTCTGCTTCTACTGTTATTAATATTGAAGACTCCGAACGAGAATCTTTGATTCAAACTATAATGGACACAATGAAGGATGCTACTGAACCTTGCATTTTCTTCGATCTTCACAGCACCTCTGCCCCTAGCCTGCCATTTATTGCTATCAACGACTCTCTATACAATAGAAGTGTGGTTAAAGGATTGCCTGTACCTGTAATATTAGGGCTTCAGGAACAAATTGAGGGCACTCTAAATGGAATCCTCAACGACATGGGACTTCCGGCAGTTTTATTTGAAGCCGGACAACACGATGCCGAAGAGACAATCGATTATCATGAAGCATTTCTTTGGTATATGCTGTGCAAACTGGGCTGCATTCAAAGAAATGTAGTCAAGACAATGCAAAAAAACCGAGAGATTCTAAAAAAAGCCTCAAAGGGAAAAGAAGGTTTTTATGAAGTGACGTTCAGGTACCCTATTGAAGCTGAAGATCAATTTGTGATGAATCCGGGTTTTGAAAGCTTTCAAGCTATTGCTAAAAATCAAGCCTTAGCCAAAAACAACAGAGGAGAAATACTTGCGCCGCACAAGGATTTAATGTTTATGCCGCTGTATCAAAGCAAAGGTGAAGACGGATATTTTTTAATTAGAAAAATAAAACCGATTTGGATGAATATTTCCAAATGGCTTAGACTTAGGAATATTGATAATTATATCCACTTTTTGCCGGGAGTCAATGAATTTGACCATAAAGAGCAAAGATTTCAAGTTGACAGAAGTATAGCCTTTGCATTTGCCTTACAGTTATTTCACCTATTGGGATATCGAAAAGAAAGAGTGATTGATGATCAGCTTTTTGTGAGCCGCATTCACTATGATGATAAACCACCTCCAAAAGAAGAATTCTTCAAAAATATTGAATCCTATTTGGCAGGAGAACATTAAAAAAAGCCCTTTTTCAAGGGCTTTAAAATTATTGATTTGTCATTTGTATATAACTGACATCTCTTCGATTCAGATCATCGCGAATAACCATATATTTCTTTTCCCAAATAGCAGGGTCGAGATAGGCACTTTGAAATCCCTCTTCCAAAACAAAATCAGAACTCAAAATTCTTAATTGAATCTTGTCAGGATCATTTACCAGATTAGCCCAGTCATTAAAAATGGCAGGATCCTTATCTGTATATATTATGTCATACCTGCTTGGCCCAAATCCTGAAAACAACTGAAAATCAACTGAATCATTTCTAATGTCTTTTCTTACAATTACACTTCCATTGCGAACTGCACCTGTTAGCACCACTTTTAGAATGTCTGACTTAATTTCAAAACTATCAGGGTTGAAAAATAAACCCGGTTCATAAGTATAGAGAATATTATCATCTGCTTCAGATCTTGAAGTTGCAAGAATTGCACTCACTTCTTCTGTTCCTTCTTTATCCGATTCATAGTTGAAAACGTAAAAGCTGTTTTCTAATAAATTAATTTGCCCTTCCACTTCTGCAATTCTAGCGTCAAGTTCCGAAGGATCATTGGCAATAAAACCTCTTCTATTTTCAATATCTACCATGGAAGAATCCGCTGCTGCGCCTAATGAAACAGAGTAGAGTCTTATATTCTCGCTAATAGTATTGATATCCTCAACCGAGGATCTTCCCTCTGTGTCGGCGTTTGCAGCAATAGCAATTACAAATCCGGGAGCTATTCTATTTACTCCAAAAGTGAGTGAGTCTTTCAAGGTATTCATTCCAAATTCTATTGCCTGAAGTAAATTTGAACCTTCATCACCCAGTTCTATATTGTCAAGGTTTGTCGCCACTTCTGCCAGATCTGTGTTAAACCCTGAATAACCTGAAACCTCAGTATCATAGGTATATACTTGAACACTAGAACCTGTTGGAAGACTGGCCAAAACTGTTTTCCCAGCATCGATTAAATCGGTTAATACTGTTTCATTAGTGAGATTAACATCAATCAAGAGTGTGACAAAAGGAGAAAAGGAATAATCTGAACTTGAAGTAATATCAAAATTATTTTCGGCTGAATTCAATGATTCTCCATCTTCCGTTACCTTAACATCCTGAGCAAGAAGGCCGGATAAGGGAACCTGTCCTTGATCACTCAATTGAAATATGACATTGACCTTATTTGGGGGAGTCAGTTCATGACTGTAATATGTGGGTACATGTACTGAATTATTTTCTGGTGGTGTCGGGTTTTCTGAGTCGTTTCCACCGCAGGACATCAGAATAAGTGTAATGAGACTTAGACTAATAATTTGTGACAGGTTTTTCATTTTTCAATAAGTTAATTTGAAAGCAAAATAAGTGAATTAGACAATAAAAATTGAATTTCTTAGTAAATGTGACGTATTTCAAGAGATGAAGTCAGAAATTACTTTTCGTTTTTTATCGGAACCTTCAGATGTAAACTTCGGTGGTAAGGTTCATGGTGGCACTGTTATGAAATGGATCGACCAAGCAGCTTATGCCTGTGCCTCAAATTGGTGTTCCGGATATTGTGTAACCATTTATGTCGGTGGCATTCGATTTATACAACCTATTAAAATTGGGGAAATCGTGCAGGTAGATGCAAGGATAATATTAACCGGCACATCCAGTATGCATATAGCAGTTGATGTTTTTTCTAAGCCCATCAACAAATCAAAATTCATTAAAACAACACATTGTATTATTGTTTTCGTGGCTGTTGACGATAAAGGACAACCAATTCCTGTACCTAAATGGGAACCACAAACTGAGGATGAATTAGCCCATGAAAAGCATGCTGTCAAGCTTATGGAGTTAAGAAGAAGCATTGATGAGGAGATGCAGCCTTTTATTTATAAAAACGAATTAATGGAATAAAATATGAAAGCTATTTTTTTTCAGTTAAGTACACTATTCATGTCCATAGGTTTTGCTCAGGAAATAAAATTTCTCGACGGGAAAGAACCGGGAAAAGGTCAAATTCGTGAAATGAATTGGTTATCAGGGCATTGGATTGGTGAGTTTAACGATTCAAAAATTGAAGAAGTTTGGACAAAACCAGTATCGGATCAAATGATGGGGATGTTTAGGCTTTATAAGGACGAAATTCAGGTTTATGAATTCATGACTATTTCAGAAGAGAATGGCAGTTTGACTCTTAAAATCAAGCATTTTGATAAAAACATGAAGGCTTGGGAGGAAAAAGATAAATATGAAGAGTTTAAACTTGTAGAAGTGGTAGACGAAACAGCATATTTTGATGCTTTAACATTTTCATTAAGTGAAGACAGCCTCCGGATTAACCTGATTGTAGATGAAAAGGATGGTGTAAAACAAGCTGCTCTTTTCAAATATTCCAGACTTAAGAAATAAAGAATTACTCTATTTCTATATGATCCTGAAAACAGGATTCAATAAATTGATGCAATCTGAAGGTTTGCTCTGCTCCTAATTTTTGCCCGAATTGAGCGATGAAATAGACTACTAGAGCAAGTACAGCAAGAATTGGTAGTGCCCATAAAATTTGTATCTCCTGTCCCAACATCCAATATGACATTCCTAAAAAGAGGGCAAATAAGGAAAGCACACCAATAGCCAAATATGCCAATAGAAATATAGTCCAAACATTAGGTGCAGGACCATACAAACCCCGAATCAACGTTTTACTATCTTCTTCCTCTAAACTCAAAGCAAGCTGTGGCGACCAAAAATGCCGATCCTCAGGTTTTATTCTTATGGTAAAATGACCGCTATCCAGACTTGCGGAGAAATCAGTATTGGAATTCAATTTTCCCTTGATTATTCCTTCCACAGTTTCTAAAGACAAGTCGTATTGTTTCCTAAAGCGCGGTCTAATTCTAATACTGGTCATAAAAAAAATCGTCTTGCTAAAAATAACAAAACGATTTGATTTCAGAACTATCACTAATTCTCCAAAAGAGAAGATCTAATACCTTTTCTTTTTCTTTCTATTGGCAAAAAACTCCTGTTTCTTCTTTTGTTTTTCCTTGTTGAATTCAGCTTTCTCTTTTGCCGTCATGGCTTTATCCGTCTGTGGATAGGGATTATCATCTATCGTTATGATAGTTTTATTTATAAGCTTTTCAATATCTTTTACATAGATGTTTTCTTCAGGCTCAGCAAATGAAATAGCAGTGCCACTCTCTCCCGCTCTTCCAGATCTTCCTATACGGTGAACATATGTTTCTGCCTGATCGGGAATATCATAATTGATAACGTATTTCAATTTGTCAATATCAATACCTCTGGCGGCAATATCTGTAGCAACCAAGACTCTTAAATTGCCATTTTTAAACTGAGAAAGTACTTTTTGTCTATTGTTTTGAGCCTTATCGCCATGAATGGCAGCTGCGTGAATGTTTTTGTTATTCAGGCTTTTTGCAATCTTATCCGCACCGTGCTTAGTTCTTGAAAATAACAATACTTGATCAATTGACTCATCTTTAAGAACATGTATTAATAAATCTCGCTTTGAGCTTTTGTTTGTATAATATTTATACTGCTGGATAGTCTCTGCTGCTGAAGAAACAGGGCTAACTTCTATCTTTCTAGGGTTTCTTAATATGTCCCTCGACAATTCGACTATGTTATCAGGCATAGTAGCTGAGAAAAATAGTGATTGTCTTTGCTCCGGCAATAATTGAATAATCTTTCTGATATCATTTATAAAACCCATGTCCAACATTCTGTCTGCTTCATCTAAAACAAACAATTTGATGGTATGTAATTTTATAAATCCCTGATTAATCAGGTCTAATAATCTGCCCGGTGTGGCAATTAGAATATCAACTCCTCTTTTAACGGAGTTTACCTGGGCATTTTGATTGACGCCACCAAATACAACCGTATGTTTTATATCTGTGTATTTGGAATAGTATTCTATATTCTCGCCTATTTGAATTGCCAGTTCACGAGTTGGGGTTACGATTAATGATCTGACTACTTTCTTGCCATCTCTGTCCATGGCATCAATTAATTGTATTATCGGCAATGCAAATGCAGCAGTTTTACCTGTTCCTGTTTGAGCACTTCCTAAAATGTCAACTTTCTGAAGTATTAGTGGAATCGCTTTTTGCTGTATTTCTGTAGGTGTGTGATATTTTTTTTCCTTGAGCGCCTTTAAAATAGGCGGACTCAGGTTGAGTTCATTAAAGTTCATTTGTGAGTTTTATTATTTGGCTGAAAAGCCCATTGAGATGCAAAGTACGTCTATACTGCTCTAGAAAAATAATTTAGGAGCAAATACAAGTAAATAGTTTTAAGATTTATTTTCATTTCAAAAGAAAAGGGAAACATTCCTATTTCCCTTTTTTGCTTCTTTTCCATTTATTTATTTTCTATTTGTCCAAGTCTGATAACATAACTTCAACTGCTTTCGATAGCTGTTGATCGATTCCTTTTGAAGCCATTTCAGGCGTATTATCAACTTTAACATCTGGCTCTAATTGATTGTTTTCCAATAATTTACCATCCATACCTCGCATTCCTACTTGCGGAATACCAAATACAGTTTTCCCATCAACCATAGTTTCCCACCATACTGCTGTACCCGTACCCGGAACAGGCATACCCACTAATTTCCCAATATCCAATGCTTTGTAGGTATACGGAAACATATGCGCATCGGAATAATTGCTCTCACTCATAATTACAATAGAAGGCTTATACCATTTGGAAAGTGGCTCAGCACCCATATTTTTTTGACCTCTTGGCTCAAATTTCATATACATTTCACCGCTTAGGAATGTTGCCAAATCATCGTGCAACCAGCCCCCGCCATTAAAACGGGTATCAACAATCAGAGCTTCCTTTTTATGGTGTTTTCCAAGCGCTTGCTCAAAGACTTCCCTAAAGCTGGATGAATTCATTCCTCTCACATGAACATAGCCTAGTCTTCCTTTTGAGAGAGAATCCACTGCCTCTTCTCTTGTTTTGATCCAACGCTCATATCTCAATTGATTTTCTTCACCCAAACTGATTGGTGTTATTACTTCATCCCATCTTTGTTTGGTTTTTGGATTGTAAAAAGAGATTAGCGTTTTCTCATTTTCAATTCGATTAAAGTGTTTGTAGTAGTTTTCGCCGGCAAGAATTTTATTTCCATTAATTTTTTCAATTATAACACCGGCTTTGATTAAGTTTTTATCGGTGATCAATGGACTTTTGTCCATTACCTCAATAATTCTCAAACCATCAGAATTAAAATTTGGATCATAAAAGGCGCCCAGAGCAGCTGTTTTATCCCCTGTAGGCATTTTTTCATAGTATCTTCCTCCTGTATGTGAAGCATTTACTTCACCGAGCATTTCACTTAGCAAATCAGCAAAATCAACTGAGTTATTAATCTGAGGTAAAAATTTAGCATATTCCTTTTTATACATATCCCAGTCTACTCCATGAAGATCCTTTACATAAAACTTCTCTCTTAGTTGTCGCCAAGCATGATTAAACATATAGGCGCGTTCAGCGTCTTCGTTTAGATTCATTTCACTGCTAAAAGAAATGCCCGTTTTCTTTCCATCAGAGACAGATACTTTACTTAAACTTCCTCGCATATTTAAATAAATGTTCTTCTCATCCTTATCAAACACTAAGGCTGAACCCCCTCCATTCATTTTGGTCAACAATTTGGTTTCACTTTCTTTAAAGTCAGTTTTCCACAAGTCATAACCCTTTTCAAATTGAGTCAGATAATAGAGGTTTTCGCCTTTTTCATCAATTAGGAAATCAGAAAGAAAGGAAGAGTGAATGGTCAACTTTTTCTTTCTATCATAAAGTCCCTTCATTTCAATTTTGAGTGATGAAACAGTCTCTTCTTCTTTGTCCTTATCCTTTTTCTTCTTTTTATCATCATCTTCATCCTCATCCTTCTTGCTATCCTTTTGCTCCTTCCACAATTCGTAATCTGCTTTGCTCAGATTAAAACGCTGCCAAGCATCTTCTGTCAGAAATATGGCATATACATCGCTTTCAGAGCCCCAACTTCCATGAGATCTGTATCCGTCTTTGTCCGTTTCCCAATAAACCATCTCGCCTTTCATGCCAAATTTTGGTCGGCCATTATTATATCCCGATTTGGTTAGGTTAATAGGATCTTCCTTGCCACTGGCTTTTATCAAACCCACATCATAATTCCATCTATCGCTACTCAAATACTCAATTAGGAGCCATTTGCTATCGGGCGACCAAGCAAAGTATTGATCTCCGTCGGAATAAGAATATCGGTGAATCCCGGCATGAACAAGTCGGCTCTCTTTTGATGCCAAATTATAAACCTTGATAGCGGTGCGATCTTCTAAATAGGCTACTTCTTTGCCATCGGGTGAAAAAAGAGGCTGAAAGGTCTCTTTATCAGTTTTAATCAAAGGCTTTTCATTGATGATTGTGGCATTATAGAAATACTTATCCTCCTCTCTTCCCAAAGTAGCCTCATAAATATTCCAACTTTCACCTCTTTCAGAGGCATAAATTAATTTGCTTCCATCATCATTAAAATCCGGACTTCTTTCTTGTTCCGGAGTATTTGTGATTCTTTTCGTGTTACCAAATTCTACTGATGTTACAAAAAGTTCTCCTCTGACTATGAATGCGATTTCCTTTCCATTAGGAGATACGGCAAAGTCCTCGGCATCACTATTTATCAATTTTACAATGACCTGATTATAGCGCTCATCTTTTTTTACCTCAACTTTTAACCTTTGGGCTGCCGCACCTTCTTTTTGAGTATAAATGGCGCCATCGTAAGTATAGCACAAAAGACCCTCATCACTTTTACTCAGATACCTTGCCGGATGAGTATCAAAATTGCTAATCTGTGTGCTGTTATTCTCCGATCCGGAAGATATATCGGTCTTCCAAACATTGAAAGATCCGCTCCTTTCGCTTAAAAAGTAAATTTCGTTATCGTTGATCCATAAAGGGTTTCGGTCCTCTCCTTTCCAGGATACAACCTTATTGTATTTGCCTGTTTCAAGATTATAAGTAAATATATCTCTTGTCACAGATGAAGTGTGATGTTTCCGATATTCATTTTCATACCCCTTTCTGTCGTGATACAAGATTTTTTTACCATCAGGACTAAATTGAATGTCTTCTGCCGGCGTGGTAATCACTTGCTCTACTCTGCCACCCGTATCTGAAACCAAATAAGCTTCAGAAAGCACACCTGAGGGATTCTGTATTGAACTCTGAGCATCAAGTCTTGAAGATGTGAAAATTATATGCTTATTGTCTTTACTGAAGTCACTAGGGTAATCATTTGACGAATGGTAAGTCAGTCTTGCGGTTTTACCACCTTCCGATGACATGATAAAAATGTCGTAATTACCGTATCTCGATGAGGCAAAGGCTATCTTTTTTCCATCATTGCTCCATATTGGATGTGAATCGTATGCCTCATGAACTGTTAGTTGTTTTGCTTCTCCACCTGAAGAATTCACCTTATATATATCGCCTTTATAAGAAAAGGCAACCTGAGTTCCATCAGGTGATATACTTGCATACCTCAACCAGAGTGCTTCTTCAGCGAAGGTTGAAATTGTAACTAGCGTAGTTAGAAAAAAAAGTAAATAACCTTTCATAATTAATTTGTTATGGGTGATTCTAAAGTTTATTGGTCGATCAAATTTGTATCGAAATACAAAATTTAATTCGGTACAACCATCTGTTTTATGATAATTGGTCGAAATTTAATTTAATTCTCTGATTCTATTTATTTCAGCACTTTCATTTGGGCGATTGAATATCAAAAGCCGGAGGATACTTAAATGAAACAACAATTCCTTAAATTGAATGTTTAGAAAAAAACAACTTATGAAACATTTACACTTACTTTTTATTGCACTGATTTATTTAAGTGCTTGTGGAACAGCAGAAAATCAATCTGAAAACTCAGAATCTGAAGATTCTACAATCATCGAAACTGAAGTTCAAGAACAGAATATCGTTGGTGAGGAAGTAGTTTATTCTGCAGATTCAATTGAAATGAGAGGGTATATGGTTTATGATGCCAACAACCCAAATCCAAAACCCGGAATTCTCGTGGTACACGAATGGTGGGGTCATAATGAGCATTCAAGAAATCAAGCTGTTAAATTAGCTGAAATGGGCTATGTTGCTCTTGCAGTAGATATGTATGGCGACGGAAAACAAGCGACGCACCCACAGGATGCGGGAAAATTTGCGGGAATGGTAATGGGTAATTTAGATGAAGCTACATCACGATTTCAGGCCGCATATGATCTATTGCAATCAAATGAAAATACAGATCCCGAAAAAATGGGAGCAATTGGATTTTGTTTTGGAGGAAGTGTAGTACTGACAATGGCAAATTCGGGAATGGATTTAGATGCTGTTGCAGCTTTCCATTCAGGTGTTCAATTGCCCGTAATGCCAAGTGAAAACCTCAAAGCTAAGGTACTGGTGTGCAATGGTGGAGACGATCCAATGGTACCTGCCGATCAGGCTAAAGCTTATCAGGATGCTATGGATGCTGCAGGTGCTGATTATAAATACATCACTTATCCGGGTGTAGTTCATGCTTTTACCAATCCTGGAGCGGATTCATTGGGTAAGAAATTCGAGTTGCCTTTAGCCTACAATGAAGAGGCCGATAAAGCCAGTTGGGAAGAAATGACAGAATTATTTAACTCCGCGTTTTAATTGAATCTAAACCAAAGAGAAACTGACAGAGTAATAGAAATGGCCTGGGAAGACAGAACCCCTTTCGAGGCCATTCATTTTCAGTTTGACCTAACCGAAAAAGAAGTCATTGAATTAATGCGCACAGAATTAAAGTCAAAAAGCTTTAAAAGATGGCGCGAGCATGTTCAGGGTAGAAAAACTAAGCATTTGAAACTAAGAGATGACTCTGTACAACGCTTTAAATGTTCACGGCAGAAACAAATTTCGAATAATAAAATAAGTTAATCAGCCCTTTCTTTACGCGGTCTTCCAAATTCTCTCCTAAGCATCTTTGCGAGCATTTTATCAAAATCATCTATCTGCGAATCATCGCAATAAGAACGCAATTCAGCAAAATGTATATAAGTGAGACTATCAATTTCAATCTGCAATTCTCCAATTCTACGCAATATAGGACTTACTGATTCCGGCTTTTCATTTCTCACATTAGCTTGATATAGTCTTTTTTTCTCTTCACGTAATTTGGTTTCTATTGGTCTTAATTTTTCAAAGTGCGATCTGCGGGCTTTTTTAAATTGATCCATTTGTTCTTGAGATAAACCAATTTCTTTTTTCATTATCATTTCGGATTTGCTTCTTGCTTTTAGACGAGGAAAATCCTTAGAGTGGTTCTTGATATGTCCGTACCAGATAAAACCAAGGCTAAATACATTCAGAATAGCAAGTGTTATTACTAATGCTATTAAAACTCTATTACTTTTCATTTTCGGCTAATTCAGTATATGAGTCAATATTTAAATTATAATCGGAGAAGTACTCTTCGCTTAAGTTTGAAGCAGATTCTTTTTCATCAAAATTGAACAGCCCCATTGGATATAAAACCGACAGATTTAAAATAAGTATCAACATTGCAGCAATCCTCAATAAATACATAGGAATGATAAATTCATTATCTCTTTTGTCAAAGCTATCTTTAAGATCATCAAAAAATGAGTCCGGGGCTTTCGCTTTGCCTATTTCTTCAAGGCTATTTAGTGTATGCTCTATTTCTTTATTGTAGTCCATTTTCATAAATATTAGATGCCCTGTGTTTCAAAAACTTGCGTTAGGATTTATAATAATTTTCTAAAGACTTTCTCAAATTGGCATTCGCTCTGAAAATCAGTGATTCCACTGCGCTTAAAGTCAGCTCCATGATTTCCGCTATCTCCTTATATGAAATACCTTCAATCTTATGTAGTGTAAAGGCTATCCGCTGATTTTCGGGAAGCAATTCTATTTTGGAGAATAAGATATTCGCGCGCTCCTTGTTTTCCAGTTTGATTCCCGGATGCTCCCAGTCCGCTCTATTATTATCTATAGAAACGGCAGTAAAAAAGCCACTTCGCTTTTTTCTCGATTTCCATCTTATGTACTCAAGTGATTTATTAACTGCAATTTTATAAATCCAAGTCGATGCTTTGGAATCTCCCCTAAAAGCTTTTGCATTTTCATAAATATGCAGAAAAACATCCTGGGCTATTTCTTGAGCGTCTTCAGCTTTCTTCAAAAACCCAAAACATGTATTATATACTCTATCCTGAAATCGTATTACCAATTCCTTAAATGAAGAGTCATTTCGCTGACCTGTTTCATGAACAAGAATCTCGTCGGTTTTTAACAGCATTTATGGATAACAAAAAAGGCCATCCTTGTTAGAATGGCCAATTATAATTAATAATGTGCTTTTTGCTTTCCTTTTTCCATTCGTCTTTTATTGTGGTGCATATCAAACTTAATACGCTGATCTTCATCAAGGAGAGCACGAACATCCTGATGAGCTTTAGCTTCCCTTTTAGCAATTTTTGTTTTAATTACCGCAATCTCATCAATCTGCTTATTAATCGCATCCATATCAGGCTTATCCGCTGAATTTAATGTTCTGAATTTGGCTTCTTTCTCACCTAATTCATTTTTCAATGGCTGCATATCCTTCATAGTAGCAATACGTATTTCTTCTATGCTTTTCTTTTGCTCATCTGTCAAATTAGGAATATGCTCTTCCATTCTGTCCTTTTTCATTTCTTGTTTTTGTCTCATTTGCTGATCCTGCTGACCTCTTTGGCCTTGCGGAGCTTGTTGAGCAAAAGTTAAGAATGGCAATGTTAATAACATTGCGAATAGGCTAGTTGAAATTAATTTGAATCTCCTTTTCATGATTTTAAATTTTGTTACAATTACTTAGATGCCTTTGAAATACAAAACTTGTGCCATAGAGTGATTTTTTTTCTAAAAGCACTAGAATTCCACTTTTGGAGCTGCTTCTGCGCCCTCATCCGCTTCGAACATTGGTCTTTTTTCGAAATCAAAGAAACCGGCATAGATATTATTTGGGAATTGACGAACGTAAGTATTATAGTCTCTTACTGCATCATTGAATCTTTTTCTTTCTACGGCGATTCTGTTTTCGGTTCCTTCTAATTGAGCTTGTAATTCAAGGAAATTCTGATTGGATTTGATATCAGGATAACGCTCCACAGTTACCAATAATCGACTTAGTGCTGAATTTAGTTGACCTTGTGCTGCCTGAAATTTTTGCAAATCTGCTGCGTTGGAAGGGTCTATTTTAATACTGCTTGCATTGGCTCTGGCTTCTGTTACACCAACCAATACATCTTTTTCCTGCTGGGCAAAACCTTTAACAGTGTTAACCAAATTTGGAATTAGGTCCAATCTTCTTTGATATTGTGTTTCTACATTGGCCCACTGTGCCGAAACAACCTCGTCTTTACTTACCATTGAATTGTAAGTCCCTTTAATGCTTGAATAAGCAATAATGATGACAACTACTATAATACCTATAATGATCCAAGATCTTTTCATAATTTAGTGTTTTGCCGCAAAATTAAGCATTAGCTTTTATTCTTTAATTTTTCAGTAGATATTTACTTGAATAATGTCGATTACGAGAAGATTTAAAATAGCATTTCCACAGATTCTTTTGTTGATCTTATTTATAATTTCAACAGCGAAGGCTCAGGACTTAATTCCAATTCCTAAACTAACCGGGCCCGTTACAGATTTAACATCAACATTACATTCTATACAAAAGGCAAAAATAGATAGCTTCCTTATCGACTATAGCACCGAAAAAGGTAGTCAGATAGCTGTTCTTATTCTTCCAACCACCGGCGAAGAAAGTATCGAAGAATTTGGGATAAGGTTAGCAGAAAAATGGAAGATCGGTAGAGCAGATCAAGATGATGGGCTTATTCTAATTGTAGCAAAGGAAGACCGAAAAATTCGCTTTGAAGTTGGCTATGGCTTGGAAGGAGCTATTCCCGATGCATATGCTAAGAGAATTATAGAAACTATAATTCTTCCCGAATTCAGATCAGGGGATTTCTACCATGGTATTAGTGAGGGTCTTTATGCAGCAGTATCATTAATCAATGGAGAAGGTCTACCAACTCCCAGCCTGGAAGCTTCAAAGGATTTTCAAAATTTTGGGTATATCGCTCCTCTTACAATGATCTTCATGATTTTAATTATTTCTGTTGGTTCTGCGATTAAAAAGAAATTAGGAAGATGGAAAGCTAGTGTGGTAGTTTTAGGCGGGGCTTTTCTAGTATATTATTTACTTTTTTCAATTTTTGTGGTTGCTGCAGTTATCTCGGTATTCTTAACATTTATCGTTAATCTAACCGGTTATGGTGGTGGGAAATCCGGTGGTGGTTATAGAGGTTACGGAGGTTTTGGTGGCTTCGGTGGAGGCGGTTTCAGTAGTGGAGGTAGTTTCGGCGGAGGATTTAGCGGAGGCGGCGGTAGTTTCGGCGGTGGTGGCGCATCCGGAGGATGGTAAAATATTATGGCAAATTTTAATTTCAGCGAAAAAGATAAAGAAAAGGTTAAAAAAGCCGTAGAGGAGCTTGAAAAAGTCTCTTCAGGCGAAATAGTCACCTATTTTGCTCGTAAATCAAGTAATTATGATTCGGCTAAATGGTCGAATGCGCTTTTGTTTATGGCTTCAGCTACATTTATGCTTACTATAATGGCTTATATGTGGTGGCTCCCGGGGAATATAGGTACTTTCGAAACCAGTGGATTCATTCTTCTTTGCGGTATTTTCGGCTATGTATTAGCAGGTGCTCTTCCGGCATACAGACTATTCATTGTTGGAAGGGAAAGTGCTTATGAGAAAGTCAGATTAAGAGCCATTGAAGCATTCATCAATGACGAGGTTTTTAATACAAGAGATAGGACGGGTATATTATTTTATATAAGTGCAATGGAACATCAGGTAATAGTGATGGGCGATAGCGGTATTAATCAAAAAGTTGAGCAAAAAGATTGGGATGAGGTTGTTCAATTAATTTTGGAAGGTATCAAAAATAAAAACGTTGCCGATGGACTTGTCAAAGCAATTCATGCTTGTAAAGACCTACTTATTAAGAATGGCTTTCACGTTCGAAGCGACGATACGAATGAGCTCAGCGATGATATCAGAATTGAAGATCATGAATGAACATAAAAGAAGAACTTCTTAAAGAGCACAGCAAACATAAAACTCAGGAAATAGCTGATTATATAGGTCTTGATAGCAATAAAATGGCAGAACTAATGTCATTGTATTCTGACTCAAATCAAGAAATTGCCAGAAGAGCTGCATGGGTTATGAGCCACGTGCATGATACCTTCCCTACACAAACCGACTCATATCAATCGCTTATCATAAAGACTCTCAAAAGTCACGAAGTTCACGATGCTGTAAAACGCGCAGGATTAAGATCCTTAGCTGATAAGACCATAGCAGAGGAATATTTGGGAGAAGCAGCAGAAATTTGTTTTGAATTATTGAAAAGCAAAGAAGAAGCCATTGCTGTTAAAGTTCATGCCATGGAGATTCTCAAGAATATCGTAATAGGGGTGCCCGAACTGAGGGAAGAATTGTTGTTCTCCTTAGAAGAACAATTTCCCTATCAGACAAGCGGATTTAAAAGTAGGGCATCGAAAATTATAGCTTTTCTTCAGAAGATGAAATAGATGCATTTTCCAAAAGAGACACCTCTACCCTTCTATTCATCTGTTTATTTTCCTCAGAATTATTATCGGCCAAAGGCCTGCTACTTCCAAAGCCCTCATATTTAAGTCTGGATTTATCAATTCCATTTTTTATAAGGTAGAAGTAAACAGACCTGGCCCGGTCAAAAGATAATTCAAGATTTAAGGCAGCATAGCCCACATTGTCTGTATGTCCATCAATTTTAATTCGCCATTCCGGATGATTATTAAGCGCTGCAATTAGTTTTTCTAGTTCCCGATATGATTCTTCTCTGAGCTTTGCTTTTCCTTGATCAAAATAGATATTATCTACTATGAGCGTTTCACCGGGTAGCATTTTCTCATATTTATTGTCTGAAGAATCTAGTTTTGTTTCCGTTTTTGGTGTTATGCTTATCACATCATTTGATACTTTCACCGAAGAACGATCATCTGTTCTTTTTACAGCCTCAAAATCATCGTCAGTCTTTTGCTCCTCTCTGATGGCCACAACTTTTTGAGGAGTTTCATTATCAGGTTTGTAAGATCGATCCATAAATGGCTGTGCTTCTTCCTTTTCATCCATGCCCATCCAAGACCAGAAATCATCCATTAGGCTAGGTTTTTCATAAAAGTCAAATTTTGCATTACTGGCTTCCAGATTTCTTCCAAACACTGTATTCGATGCATTTAACGCTTGTCTCTTCTCTCCTTCCGGATTAAAAAATACTCCTGCTGTTGTCTGAAATTCCTTTTGATAATAATCTACTCTGATATCATAAAACTGATCACCTTCCAAAACTACTCTTGCTTCATATAAGGTCGGCGGCTGGTCCTTCCATGCATTGATAATCAGCCGGCCATTTAACCATATGCGCATACCATCATCCGTATATGCAGTAAAAACGTATTTACCCGCCTTTTCAGCATAAACTTTACCTCTCCAGCGAACAGAAAAATAATCTGAACCAAGTTCTGAAACAGGGTTTGAGTAATCCCAGTCAAAATAAATTTCCTTGTCCTGTCTAACCTTGACCAGCTTATTAAAGTTAATTCCGGAGTAATACTCCCCTACAAGCCCATCTCGAACCGATTGATCTGATTTCATTTTATAGCGCTCCAAGGCACCATCATATTGCGCTTGAGCAAAAAGTTGATAGGCAAATGCCCAAAATATCCCGATAACAACTAATTTTTTCATAAAGCAATATTGGCACATGCAGGAATAAACAGGCAGTCAATTACTGTGACTTTAATTATTCAATATGTAAAACGTCAAATAATACTTGTTAATTTCAAAGCCTGAATTACTTGAGAATATGGACGCTAAGGAAAAAATAGCCCCAAAAAATGAAATTTGGTTACTTATAGCGACTATCACTGCTTCGAGTATGGCGATGATAGATTCAACAGCTCTTAATGTTGCTCTTCCTGCATTGCAGAAATCTTTAGGTATTACAGGAGCACAATTATTATGGGTGGTCAATTCCTATTTACTTTTTCTCTCTTCACTCCTGTTGGTTGGCGGCTCCCTTGGAGATTATATGGGCAGAAAAAAAGTCTTCATGATAGGGATAGGAATATTTACAATAAGCTCCTTAGCCTGTGGCATTTCACCCAATGGTCTTTTTTTAATCATAGCACGTTCTGTACAAGGTATTGGCGGTGCATTAATGATCCCGGGAAGTTTAACACTCATTGCCTCGCTATTTCCTCAGGAAAAGAAAGGTTGGGCCATTGGCACATGGTCAATGTTTTCGGCGCTCACAACCATACTAGGACCTGTCTTAGGAGGAATTTTCGCCAATCTAGGATTATGGCGATGGGTCTTCTTTATCAATATCCCATTGGGAATTATGGCCATATGGATTCTGATGTCTAAAATTCCGGAGTCTAAAATTCAGAAAAATGAAGGTTCTCTTGATTATATCGGTGCTTTAATGATCACACTCTCTCTCGGCTTTGCAACTTATGGTTTTATACAATCATCAGAATGGACATTCTCTCATCCCTTTATTTATGGAAGTCTGATCCTCAGTGCCATTTTCTTTATCCTATTTATTTTAATTGAAAAAAAGGCCAAAAACCCATTAATGCCCTTATTCCTTTTTAAAAACAATACATTTTCATCCTTAAATCTACTTACCTTTCTCGTGTATGGCTCACTTGGAGCTGTGCTGTTTTTTCTTCCATTAAATATCATTCAAATTCAAGGTTATTCTGAAATTGTAGCCGGCTTAGGTATTCTTCCATTTGGCTTACTTATATCCTTTCTGGCTAAGGCCTCCGGCAAATGGGTAGACAAATACGGGTTTAAAAGACTTCTCATTATTGGCCCTATCATAACAGGAATTGGATTTGGCTCATTTTCTTTGATAGGTTATACGGGAAATAATATAAGCTTCCTTTATACATTTTTACCTGCGCTTATTCTTTGTGGCATTGGTATGGGTTTGACGGTAGTTCCGCTAACTACAGGTGTTATGCTTTCTATAGAAGATAAATTTACCGGAGCAGCTAGTGGAATTAATAATACCATAGCAAGGGCTGCAGGAGTAATAGCCTTGGCAATTTTGGGTTCTTATGCTCTAATCCAATTCAAAGCAGATTTTAAAGAAGATATGAGCATGAAATCATATACTGCAGTTGAAAGACAGGCCTTGGAAAATGAACTCTTGAATTTTGCAGAGGCTAAGGCGCCGGAGATATTCACAGATGAGGAACAGTTTGAAATCAATACAAATATTCGGGAAAGCTTCCTCGATATCTATCAGTACATATGTTTGATTGGTGGAGCTATGCCAATATTAGGTGCATTTTTAATCTATTTTTACGCAAAGGAATAATCATAAATATTTCACATCTTCACAGAAATTAAAAAAATCATGATAAAGGCTGAGGGAATGTTAAAAGCGGATGCTCTAAAAGGCAGAACCATAATAATAACTGGCGGTGGAACCGGTTTAGGCCGATCCATTGGGGAATATTGTCTTGAACTAGGGGCGAATGTCGTGATCTGCAGTCGCAGGTTGGAAGTATTAGAGAAAGCTGCCAAAGAAATGATGGAGAAGAAAGGCGGACAGGTTCTTCCTGTACAATGCGATGTAAGAGAATATTCAGAAGTAGAAAATGTCATCAAGCAGGCTTGCGATAAGTTTGGATCAGTCAATGCTCTTTTAAATAATGCTGCCGGCAATTTCATATCCCCAACAGAAAGACTCTCCAATCGTGCATTTGACATAGTAGTAGATATAGTACTCAGAGGTAGTTATAATTTCACACTTGCCACCGGAAAATATTGGATTGAAAATAAAATTCAAGCCACTGTGTTAAACATAGTTACCACTTACGCCTGGACAGGTTCTGCTTATGTGGTACCCTCTGCTGTTAGCAAGGCAGGAGTTTTGGCCATGACACGCTCACTAGCTGTAGAATGGGCAAAATATGGCATTAGAACCAATGCAATTGCACCCGGGCCTTTCCCAACAGAAGGTGCATGGAGCAGGCTATTACCGGGTGATTTAGTTAAGAAATTTGATCCTGCAAAGAAAGTCCCTGTAGGAAGAGTAGGCGATCATCAGGAACTCGCAAATTTGGCTGCTTATCTCCTATCCGATTATTCCGCCTATGTCAATGGAGAGGTCATGACCATCGATGGTGGAGAATGGTTAAAAGGCGCCGGCGAATTCAATAATTTGGATGTCATTACCGAAGAAATGTGGGATGCATTTGAAATAGGCAGGAAAAACAAAGGAAAAGGCTTAAAAACAGCTGCTGCCTATGTTAAAGGAAAAGTAAGCATGATGTTTAAATAAATGAGACAAGTCTCCTCAATGCGAAATATTGAGCTTTTGTTCATCTGTCTTATTATTTTCCTTAACTCTTATTTAGCTGGCTGTAAGGCAAATGAGAATTTGACTACTAATTATAAAGTGGAAAATATAATTCAGGAGGAAGTGGAAGTTGATGAGGAAAAAATTCTTTTTCTCAATTATAAAATTGCCAAAGAATCAGGAGGAGAAATTAATTTAAGCGTCATAAATCAAATCATAAATAAAGGAAATATAAAAGGATATAATTCTAATATTCAATATCTTAAGATAGGCAATTTAAAGTTTATTCAGCAAGATTTACAAGGGAATGAATTGGACGTATATTATCTTTCCAATCCGTTGACAAGAGAAGTTGAATTTGTAGATGAAAATGGTCAGTTTCAAAGAAAAGTTATCCAAATGGATAGTAGCGAATTTGGTATTAGACTTCAGCTTCAAAACCAATGTCGAAAAGTAGTTGTAGAGTTAATAAAAGATTCCGAGTTGAATACCATTGAATTACTAACAACTGAAATAAAGTAAAATGAATAAATTATCTACAATCATATTTCTCTTGCTGTATTCCTTTTTAGCAAAAGCACAGTTGTTTACTGTAGACACTCTACTTTTCAATGGAAATAGTAATGATAGAATAAATTTGGTCATTCTAGCTGACGGCTATCAAAGTAATGAACTGAATCAATTTATTATTGATGCCAATAGTTTTAAGAATGATTTTTTCGGACAATCACCCTATTCCAATTACGCAAACTACTTCAACGTTTTTACCATTTCTGTACCATCTGTTGAAAGCGGTGCCAGCCATCCCGGAACTGCAACTGATGTCACGGAGCCTGCACATCCCATTTCTAGTGTAAATAATTATTTCGGTTCGACATTCGACTATTTTGATATTCACAGATTATTAGTTGCAACTAATAACACTGCAATTAATACAGTACTGGCCAATAATTTTCCTAATTATGATCAGGTTCTTGTTTTAGTCAATACCCCCTATTATGGAGGAAGCGGAGGTTCTGTGGCAACAACTTCTCTTGATGCGGCAGCTAATGAAATTGCAATTCATGAAATAGGACATTCATTTGTTGGACTTATTGATGAGTATTATGCCGGTGATATCTACGCACGTGAAGGAATTAACATGACAGCCGAATCTGATCCAACTTTAGCAAAATGGTCTAATTGGTCTGGTTCAAATGGTATTAGCACATATCAGCATTGTTGCGGTGGTAATTCTTCTAATTGGTACCGCCCACATCAGAATTGTAAAATGCGATATTTAAATAGTCCTTTTTGTGCTGTATGCAAAGAAGGAACGATTGAAAAAATTCATGACCTCATTTCACCCATTGAAGGATTTCAACCTACTAACACCACATTAATTCCCACTGCCTATCCCTTTCCTTTTAAATTAGATTTGATTAAACCAATCCCTAATACCTTAAAAACCGAATGGACAATTAATAATTCAGTCTTCCAATCAAATACCGACTCCATAGAGGTTTTTGCTGCTAGCTTAAATATTGGTTCTAATGCTGTGGAAGTAAGCATCGAAGATACTTCGGCATTTTTAAGAGTAAATAATCATTTTCACTATTATACAGTGTCCTGGACAATCAATAATAGTATAGTGGGAATTGAAAATATAAAATCACAAATCCGTGAATTTGATATCCACTTCTATCCTAACCCAAGTCAAGATATTTTAAACATTGATTGGCTTGTGGAGGCTGATTCAAAAAGAAGTATTAGAATCAGGGATCTAAATGGAAAAGTATTAATTGAAAAATCATTATATACCAATTCGAGTAATTCGATTAACATTGAAAATCTTAGCACAGGAGTCTATTCGCTCGAATTTTTACAAAATAACAATTCAATTGGCTCAAGAAAACTCATTAAGAATTAAATCGGTTTATCATTAGTGATAAATGTAAATGAAGTCTCTTTTTATTGATTAAATAAAATCTCTATCAGGCTTTAAAACAGATCTGTCAGTTAACTCTCTAAAAGGTTTTATCAATACTAAAACTAAGTCTGCAAATTGAATTCTAAATCGCTTAATCAAGGAATTTAACTGTTTGAGAATTTTCATTCATACCCCTATTTTGTCATTTTATACAATGAAAATACCTTTTTGATCCCTCCAATATTTCAATGAGAATATAATTAAAGAACAGTTTGATTAAGCATTTCAATCAAAATCAACGATATAATGTTTATTTAATACTGAAAAATCAAAAGCTTGTATATTTTTACAACAAATTATTAAAAACAGAAAATGAGGAAAATCACAGTTGCAAAGGGTGACGGAATTGGTCCGGAAATTATGGACGCTACCTTAGATATAATTAAGGCTGCCGGAGCTCAAATCGAAATAGACGAAATTGAAATTGGGGAAAAAGTATATCTCAAAGGACATAGTGCAGGTATTGAACCAAGAGCCTGGGATTCATTGAGAGAAACAAAAGTGTTCTTGAAAGCCCCTATCACTACACCTCAAGGTGGTGGATATAAAAGCTTGAATGTAACTACTAGAAAAACATTAGGGCTTTATGCCAATGTAAGACCTTGCATTTCTTATCACCCATACGTGGCAACAAAACATCCTGTAATGGATGTTGTGATCGTTAGGGAAAATGAAGAAGATCTTTATGCAGGTATCGAGCATCAACAAACAGATGAAGTTACTCAATGTCTTAAATTAATTACAAGCCCCGGAACTGAGAAAATCATTCGTTTTGCTTTCGAATATGCAAAAGCATATGGAAGGAAAAAGGTGACTTGTTTTACTAAAGATAATATCATGAAATTGACAGATGGTCTTTTCCATCAGAAATTTGATGAAATTTCAAAGGAATATCCTGAATTGGAGAGTGAGCATTGGATAGTGGATATCGGTGCTGCAAAACTTGCGGATACTCCAGAAAACTTCGACGTCATTGTCATGCCAAATCTCTATGGAGATATCCTTTCAGATGTCGCTGCTCAGATTACGGGTTCTGTAGGTTTAGGCGGTAGCGCCAATATCGGAGCTGATTATGCAATGTTTGAGGCAATTCACGGTTCTGCACCACGGAGAGCCGGACAAAACCTTGCTAATCCTTCAGGTTTATTACTAGGAGCGATTCAAATGCTGGTTTACATAGGTCAGCCGGAAGTTGCAGAAAAGGTACATAATGCATGGCTTAGAACATTGGAAGATGGTATTCATACCTATGACTTGTTTAAAGAAGGAACCAGTAAGCAAAAAGTTGGCACAAAGGAGTTTGCTCAAGCAGTCATTGAAAGAGTTGGACAAAAGCCACAAAAACTGAAAGCTGTTACATATGCAGCCGGAGGCGCGGCTAAAATACAGGGTACATTCAAACCTACAGTGCCTGCTAAAAAGGACTTGGTAGGTGTAGATATATTCCTGCACTGGAATGGTGAAAAAAGAGATCCAGAAGTATTGGGAGCAGAATTAAGCAAACATACATCAGGGCCATTCAGTATACAGCTAATTACAAACAGAGGCGTTAAGGTGTATCCCGAAGGATTGCCGGAGACATTCTGTACTGATCACTGGAGATGTAGATTTACCTCTCCAAAAATGGACAAGCCCGGAAGCTATGAGGATGTTTTGGCTTTAAGTCAAAAAATAACAGCAGCAGGACTTGATATAATTAAAACGGAAAACCTGTGCTTGTTTGATGGTGAAAGGAAGTTTTCACTGGGACAAGGCCAATAAATTTAATAGCCACATTTAGCGATGTGGCTTTTTTTATGCCTCATCAAAAAAGTCTTCATTTATTTAATATCATCCTTGACGAATTCGATAAGTATCTAATTGAATTTAATCGTCTTACAAAGAAAACAACACGACTTTTTGAGCAGGCTCTTTGGTATGAACAAAGAGAAAATAATAGGCTAAGAAATCGCCTGCTTAGCCATTCAATACACCGTTTGTCATTAAGAGTTTTAGAAGTAAATCAACATGAAGAGCACTTCATGCAGGTACATGATCGAATAAAATCTTGGGATCACCACTACTCAAACAACCTCTTCCATTCTTACTACAATGCTTTGCAAAGGCATTTGGGTAATACCTTCCGTCCTGAAGAAATCAAATGTAATTATGGACTTGAGCAAAATTCAAGTACAAGTTTATATATCAAACTCAATAATATCGGAACAGGCATAAGCCAAAATATAGTAGAGTCCATTGATTTAAGACTAAAGGTTTTAGAAAAATCTAAATTACAGGCATTCCTTGAAAGTAAATTCTCTTCCTATGAAGACATCAAATCCATTCAATTTTGGCCAAAATTATTTTATAGAAATCAACATGCTTATTTGATTGGATATGTTCAAACAGATTCGAAAGAAGAAGCTTTTGCTATTTCATTTATAAACACAGATGCACACATACAGGCTGATAGCTTTCTAAAGGGTGAAGCCGCAATCATTCGAATTGTAGAATTTACGAGGTCATATTTATTTGTAGAAACAGAATCACCTGAGAGTCTGATTAAATTCCTCAAAGTAGTGCTCCCCACAAAAGACACTGCGCAGCTGATCATCAATTTGGGTTGGCAAGAATGGGGGAAATCCTTGCAGAAACAAGAAATCAATGTCTTTTTTTCAGAAAAAGACAGTCTAAAAAAGGCTCCCGGTATCGAAGGGATGGTAATGCATGTGTTTACCTCTGAAAAACTCCCTTTTGTTTTTAAAGTTATTAAGGAACATATATCACCTATTAAAGATACCAATCGAAAGGCTGTTTTGGAGCGCTATCGTTTCGTGTCAGAACACGACAGAGTAGGCAGGCTAGCAGATGCCCAATTGTTTGAATATTGGGAAATTGATAAAAAATTTTTTTCGCAAGAATTAATTGAAACATTTACACTGGACTCCAATCAATCCGTCATTATAGATAATGATCGCATAATTTTCAAGGAGATTTTTACCGAAAGGAAAATTATACCATTGAATATTTATCTGGAAAATGCTGATAAAGAAAAGGCCGAAAAAGCAATAATTGATTACGGAAAGGCCATAAAAGAACTGGCAATGAGTAATCTCTTTCCCGGAGATCTTCTTTTGAAAAATTTCGGGATGAGTTCAGAAAATAAGCTTGTTTTCTATGATTATGATGAAACCGTTCTTGTGACAGAATGTAATTTTAGAAAATTGCCTGAGTACAGAGATGAAGATGAAAGAATGTCTTCTGAATCGTGGATAGTTGCTTATAAAACTGACATTTTCCCCGAAGAATTTGAAAAATTTCTTATCCCTGAAGGCCCATTGAGGATTTTATTTAAAGAGTTGCATGGTGAAATATATACGGAAAACTTTTGGAACAAATGGAAAGATTTTCACAATAGCGGAAAAATCATTGATCTCCAGCCCTATTAATGAAATCCCAACTATTGGTCGAGCCATTCTTTAAAAGGTTTAACCTTCTCGCGACTTATCACAATCTGATCTGCAAATTCCGGTCTTAATCTTACAGCCAATCGACCGTTGAAATAGCTCGCGATTTGTTCAATGGCATTTACTGAACTCATTACTTTACGATTCAATCTAAAGAATTGAGCAGGATCCATTATTTCGTCAAGATCTTCCAAGCTATAGTCTATAAACCATTTTTTGCCATCCTTGGTCATAATTTGTGTATAACTATCTTCTGAAAAAAAGTAGGCAATTTCTCCGGATTCGATTGTTTGATACTTGTCACCGGATTTTACCAAAAACCTCTGCTTGAAATTTTGATTAAGCTCTTTTTTTAGTGCATTAATTAAATCCATCGAAGGCTCATTTTTTCTTTGGCTTTTCCATTTCGCTATTGCTTTGATAAGTTCACCCTTTTCAACCGGTTTTAGCAGATAATCAATGGAATTATACTTAAATGCTTTTATCGCGTATTGATTATAGGCCGTTGTGAAAATGATATTGGACTTAATTTTTATCACTTCTAAAAGATCAAAGGCTGTTCCATCTCCTAATTCAATATCCATAAAAATTAAATCCGGCTCCTCATTATCCATCAACCAAGAATAAGCCATGGCAACAGAGCTTAAAGTCGCTATTACTTCTATATCTTCATCTAATTTGATCAACATATTTTTTAGAAGATCAGCTGTCCATTTTTCATCTTCAATTATTATCACTCTCATGAGGCCAATTCAATTAGAGGTAACTTAACAGTGAAATATCCATCTTCGCTTGATACCTGAAGATGTTTTTCTGAAAGCAGTTCATAGCGTTCATTGATGTTTTTCAACCCGGTTCCTATGCTATTTTCAACCTGTCTAACCTTCAAGGTATTACGCATAACAAGAAATTCTCCATTTTCGGTAAACACATCTACTTTAAGAGGATCTTCTTGTGAAAAACTATTGTGTTTTGCTGCGTTTTCAGCCAACATTTGTAGTGCTAATGCAGGTATTCCATAAGCTCCTTTTTTGATCTGAACATCGTATTTGACTTCTATGCTTTTATCATGTCTGATTTTCAATAGAAACATATACGATTCCAAAAAGGATAATTCATCTTCAACAGGTACCATGTCCTTATCTTTATTCTCAAGGACATAGCGATAAATTTTCGACAATTGAGAAATAAAATCAGAAGCCAAATCTGAGTTTTGATGGACTAATGAGGTAAGTACACTAAAACTATTAAATAGAAAATGAGGGTTGATGTGACTTTTTAATGTCTCGTATTTATACTCAAGATTTTCCTTGATAATCTTTTCCTGGATCAGCTCATTTTCACGTTTATTTTTCCAAAAGTGATTTACGATAAATGCTCCTACTATCAACAGATTAAACATCATTCCCTTAAAACTGTCACTCACAATTTGGACTGATGGATCAACTGTACTGGCACATTCTAGCCAGACTTCAACATACATGGTCATAAACCAGGTTACAAAAATCAAAAGAGGTGTAACACATAAAAAGGAATATAAAAATAAACGACCCAATGGCTTGGGGCTCAAAAAGTCATTGCCATATTTATTTTCAATTCTATGATAAAAAATCTCATTAATGGACCATGCTGTAAATGTTAAAAAAATTGTCTGTAAGAAATATACAAATGACATGTTATCAAAAGTCACCATCTCCTGATAATCAGGAGCGGTGGTGACTTTAAAAAAGATCCAAATGAGAACAGATGCTCCCAGCTTTACAGCAATTGCCTTTGGGCGAAAACCTTTATATTCATCCATAACCATATATTTAGAACATTATTTTATACTGTATTTCCGGAAGAAAACCTTGCTGGAATTCCTGACTAAAATTGTCAGTACTTACATTGTATATCTCCTGAAACAAATTTTGATTATTCGTAACATTTTGAATATCCAATGATAATTGATGTGTTATTTTAGGCTTATTCACTGTATAAGAAACTTTTACATCGGCTCTAAAATAATCACTATATCGTTCTGAAAAAGCCTGATCTTCTAATAATTGCGTAGATTTTAGGTTTTGGCTTTGGCTTTGATCTACCGGAGTATAAGGCAATCCACCTGACCAGTTGGCTCTTATATTTAATCCGATAGTTTTATTATCAGAACTTCCGACAATCCACTCCTTTCCTGCTAAGGCATTCAATACATAGTTCTGATTGAAAGCAGTATTTCTTTCAATACCATCACTTCCTTTATATTTTGAATCAAAGAAAGATGAGGTCACAAGGAAATAGTAGTTGTTTGAGAAGAATTTTTCCAAAGTTATTTCAATACCCATGTTTTCACCTGTGCCACTGTTTTCCAAAAATCCTAAATCATCAGGAAAGCCATCGAAGGTATTTCCGGTATTGATCGCAGAAAAACTTGAACTCTCAATTTCAACAGGAATATCGAATAAATACTGATAATAGGTTTCGATTTTTAACCTCAAATTTGAATTTAATTGTTGATTATATCCCAGCACGTAATGATTGCTTCTCATAAACCCAAGATTTTTATTCTTCTCGATCACCGTACCATCAGCTAAAGTCTCTTTACTAAAGTATGCATATGCCGGAAGTGTTTGGCTATGAAGTCCTGTACCAAACGACAATGATTTATTTTGGGCAAAATCCCACTTAATGCCGGCTCGAGGTTCAATAGCCTGAGATTCTGAAATATCATGATACTGATAATGCAAGCCTAAATTCATTGACAACTTATTTGTAAATCTGTGTTGCCAATCTGCAAAACCCTGATACAAACCAATATTGCCTGCAAAACCATTAATATCCTGATAAATACCGTTTCTAAATGCTCTCTCTGTAAAATCTGCATCTGAGTAGTCTACTAGAAAACCGCCTTGAATTACATTTCTGGAATTTACTTTATGACTGAGTTTATAAAAGGCGGATAGTTTTGTTTCTTCAAATACCCCTTCAGCGAATCGAGACTTGTTTACAAAATCAGGTGCACTGAGCGTATCATAAGTATATCTATCCTGAGCTCCCGAAACACTGAGAATCAATTTACCCGAAGTTTTTGGACTAAAAAAGTATTCATGAGTCATCCCTACAACTCCTGAACTAGTCTGATTGAAAATATCACCAGGCTGATCCTTGCTGAAATAGTCTTCAGGATCTTCTAATTCGCTATCGTTCAAATTAATATTTGCTGTCCCACCAAGTCCGAAAACGGAGAATCGGCCATATTTTATTCCTGTAGGTATATCTAATTTAAATGAGAAATCCTGGTATTCCGGAACTGCAGGAACTCCAATATCCAAACCAATTGCATCAAAAATTCCCAAAGTTGAATAGCGATAATTCGCTAGGTAAGAAGCATTATCTTTCTTACTCAATGGGCCTTCGGTTGTAAGTTCTACCCCTCTCATTCCTATTTGAACTCCATGTTCTCTTTTTTGGCTATTTCCTTTACGGAAGTTAATGTCAAATACACCACCTAATACATTTCCATATTCTGATGGAAAAGCACCAGTCATGAAATCAGAATTGGCAAGCATGTTTTGAGAAATCATGGAAACCGCTCCTCCGGCACCTCCAAAGGTTCCAAAATGATTTGGATTAGGTACAGGAATACCTTCAAGACGATATAAAACAGTGCTTGGTGAATTTCCGCGAACCACAATATCATTTCGAACATCGCCTGAAGTACTTACACCGGCAAAATTGGCTGCCATCCTCGCCGGATCGTTTAAAGCGCCCGCATAACGCATAGCCTCATCGAGAGAGAACTGACGTGCCGAAACAACTGCAAAATCATTGATCGCTCTTTCCGGGGCGTTATCAGCAGTTACAACAACTTCATCCAATTGATCAACCCTTTCCAACATAGCGACCTCCAAATAGGCTTCTTTCGCAGATGTGATGACCAGATTATTAAGTAAAATAGGATCATAGCCCAGCATACTGACTTGAATACTTTGTCTTCCTACTGGAACACCCGATAAAGAAAAATATCCATCTATATCTGAAACAGTACCATTCATTGGCTCTGAATCTATCAATAGCACCGTTGCACCCGGTAAAGGCATGCCCGATTGCTGATCTTTAATTTGACCTCTAATTGTTTGTGTGATATCCTGAGCATTAACCAGGATAGGTAATAAAATTGTTAATAATAGAAATAGACGTTTCATTGCAAAAAATTTGTTTATGCAATGATCTTGCTCCGAGGATCTTTAAAGAAGGTTTTTCTGCTGTAGCTACATATTTGCGGGTTGAATCGACAAGAGCTTTAATCAGATTATCGTAACCAATTATGCAAATTCTGTTAATCAAAGGCGATTGCCATTTTTCTAACCCTATCCTCTAAAGATTCCGTACTCATTTTCTCCCGAAGGCGATCCACCATTATCGGAAAGGAAAATGGTGTTGGTTTATCAGGGTAGGTAATGATAAACTTCTGATTTTGAATACGTTCTAAGCATTCCCTCAAGCGACTTTCTTCCAATTGGAAATCCATCACTTCTTCGTAAGCTTGTTTCAGCAAAAGGTTTTCGGGTTCGTATTGCTTAAACATATCGAAAAACAAGGCAGATGATGATTTCAAATGTTTATCGGCAATATAAGCTCCCGGATATCCATTAAAAACCATTCCGGAAATTGTGGCAATATCTCTGAATTTTGAACGGGCCATTTCCGTGCTATTCACGCTCGCCTGAATATCTTCATATAAGCGATCAGTTGTGAAAAAGCCGTTTTCAATAGCTTCTTCTATTGGTATTTCCTGATCCGACAGTAATTCAAAACCGTAATCATTATAGGCCATAGAAAAACTAAAAGGGCGCAATAATGACATTCTATAAGCCAATAATGAAGCCATTCCCTCATGAACAAAACGTCCATCAAAAGGATATATACACAGGTGCTGACCTTCCTGGGTATTAAATACTTCTATCAAAAATTCATCTTCTGCAGGAATATGAGAACGCTCTTTTTGAAATTGGAGCAAAGGCAATATCGTCTCAATTTCCGGATCGCTCACTTCTCCACGAATGCCCTCAGCGAGTTTTTTGCGAAGAAGAAAAGCCAATTGGGATGATAATGGCAATCTTCCACCTTGCCAGGAAGGCACCTTCCCTTTTGTGCTTTTGCTTTTTTTAACCAGCACCGACATGTTTTTCACTTGTACAAATTCCAGACTTCTTCCGGCAAACCAAAATACATCTCCCGGTTTCAAATTATTAATAAACCATTCTTCTACACTGCCAATTGTTCCTCCTCTTACATATCTCACCAACATCATCTGATCGGATACAATAGTTCCAATGGATAAGCGATGTCGCATTGCAGCGCGTTTATTTTGAATGAAGTATTTACCATTATGAATACCCACTTTGCTGAATTCTTCATAGGCATCCAGGCTTTCTCCCCCTTTGCTAATAAAATCAAGTGTCCATTTCCACTCCTGCTTGTTAATACTGCTATAAGCAAAGGTGTTTTTAACTTCTTTATAGATTTGTTCGGGGTCAAATCCACCGGATACTGAAAGCGTCACCAAATACTGCACCAATACATCAAAAGAGCGGATATAAGGTATCCTGCCTTCAACAACTCCTGTATTAATTCCTTCTCTCAAGGCAGCTCCTTCAATAAGTTCTATAGCATGTGTAGGTAAAAAATAGATTCTACTTATAGCACCGGGTTGATGACCACTCCTACCAGCTCTTTGCATGAATCGAGCAATGTTTTTGGGCCCACCTACCTGGATGATGGTTTCAACAGGACGAAAGTCAACACCCAAATCCAAACTAGACGTACAGACAACCGCTTTTAATTGACCCTGGTCTAATGCATTTTCAACCCAGGCTCTAATATCTTTATCGATGCTGCCATGATGCATGGCCATGATTCCGGCAAAATCCGGTTCAGCTTCTAAAAGCTTTTGATACCATATCTCACACTGAGCCCTTGTATTTGTAAAAATCAAAGTGCTTGTAGAATTTTTAATAATTGGAATCACCTTTTCAAGAAGTTTAGTCCCATAATGCCCTGCCCACGGGAATTTTTCTATTTCATCAGGAAGAATCGTGAAGACTTCTGTTTCCTTATGAATATCCGCTTTTACCATTTTAAATGGTTCATTCCGATATTGAGCACCGAGCAAAACGTAGGCAGACTCTTCTAGATTTCCTATAGTAGCTGAAATACCCCAAATGCGCAGGCTTGAGTTTATAGATTTGAGACGTGAGGTCGCCAATTGTATTTGGACTCCCCTTTTATTTCCGGTGAGTTCATGCCATTCATCTACAATAAATGCTTTTAGATTTTTAAAACGCTTTTCATAATCTTTTTGAGCGAGCAAGAGATGTAAACTCTCAGGAGTTGTAATCAGAAGGTCGGGCATTGAGCGAGTTTGTTTGGCGCGTTCTGAAGTGCTTGTGTCCCCGTTTCTCACTCCAACCGTCCAATCCCAACCCAAATCATCAATAACCTGCTGACAAGCCCCGGCAATCTCTCCTGAAAGCGCTCGAATGGGCGTAATCCAAATTGCTTTTAATCCTTTCTCTTGGTATTCTTCAGGTTTTGAAATGGCATCCAATAAAACCGCCCACCAAAGTGCGTATGTTTTACCGGATCCCGTAGGCGCATTTAAGAGTCCATTTTTCTCTTCTGCAAAAGCAGTCCAAACCTCCTCCTGAAAAGGGAAATGCTTCCACTGCTTTTTGGTAAACCAGTCCTTGGCTATTTGGAGATCTATATTTTGCGCCATTTAGATTTAAATAATAACTAAGCTAGACAGAAAGTTTTAACCTATTCCTATGAACAAATGAACTTTAGCTTAAAGCACAAAAAAAGATCCCCAATTTGAGGATCTTATTATTTAAAATTAGGTGACAGCACTCACAATCATCGCTGAATCTGTAATCTGCTTATCTTATTTCCAATTTCACTATCAATTTTAATGAAATAGCTACCTCTTTCGATATTAGAAGGAATGGAATACTCAATAGTACCAGATCGATTATTGCTTATTTCAACCTGATCCAAAACTCTACCGTAAATATCAATTAGACTAATTTCAATATCGCCCTGAATGTTGATGTCAAGGTTTACAATTTCATTTGCAGGATTTGGATAGATCTTATTTATCATTGTTTCATTGCTCTCTAATCCAACTGTTGTGGTAATCACAGAATCAACATCATCGAGATAACAAATCAAATCTATTCCAACATTTCTAAGCTCCAGTTGTCTTGATCTGTCATTATTAACAAAAGAAAGCGTCCAGTCTTTTTCAGGCCAGTGATACGAAAGGGATGCGTTCATTCCAAGACCTGCTTTGCCATATAGAACAATAGTATCTCCGGTGTTTTTAACTATTTCTAAAATATCTGTATTATATCCTCTTTTGGCAGTAATGCTCGATGCACAGTCATAAGAGCCTTGTGGCGTAACTGAGCCCGGTATTTCCTTTCTAACAGAATCCATAGTTGCAGTTGATAAAAGTTTATCCTGAAAATAAACTCGCATAAATGCGGCAACGTGTTCGGGTTTGGAAATTAATCCCCTATTGGTGCCATTTGTACTGAAATATCTTTGATAAGAATCATTATTTGCGTAGCCTGAGTTGGTAGTCCAAATGCCATTAATGGAATCAATAGTAAGGGGATCACAGCCACTCATATAAGTTCTGTCCATTCCAAGAGGCGTGAATATTCTATTTTGAAATTCGGTCTTATATGAATTACCTGTTAATGAATCGATTAAATATCCTAAGGTAATGATATTCATATTGTTAAAATCATGTGTTCCTCTTTTTGACGGGTTATCTGAAGGACGACAACTTAAAATATCTTCAGGACAACCAACTGTTGCTGAGTTCCAAATATTACTAAAACAACTAGTTACACCTGGTACCCAAAATTCTTCCATTGGACTAGTATGTCTTAGCAACTCTCTTATTCTAATACTACCGTCCAAGCCCATTGCAGCTGCATCCATATGCAATCCGATAGAGTCATCCATTGTTAAAGAACCTTCTTCAATCAATTTCAACACAATATATGTTGCCTGACTTGCAGACACCGATGCAAAATGCCAGGGTAATAAGGTATCAACCGCTATACCGGGAGCACGTAAGCCGCTGTAAAAATTTTCTATGGGAATACTATCCCCAATTATTATGGACAGTGCTGCTCCATCCATTCCCTGATTGGCCGTGTAATCATCGAGTATACTCTGCAATTCTTGCCTAAACGAATCAATGGATACAACATTCTGTGCTTTTGAATAATCAAATTTTAGTAAAACAATTACGGTTAATAGTAGGGTAAAAATCTTTTTCATGGTTTCTGTTTTTATTTAAAACCCAAGTATATAGACTTTACGACTCTATCGATAGGACAAAAATTGCAATTTCTAGGACTAATGTTTCAGAGCTAGTTAAACTCTCTATCTAGTCCTCGCCTGCCTGCACGCTGGCGCTGAAGCTTTAGCGCAAGAGTCCGGCAGGCAGGTTTAGCGAAGCGCAACGAGGATTTTTTAGACTGGCGTCTACCTGACGGCAGTTAAATTTCCAAACGCCATTTTATATAGCTTCAATTTTTACTTTTCCTTTTCCTCCTTCAAAATCCAATGCACTGCTATAAATATAATCTTCAGGTTGCCGGACTATTTCCTGCACCACAGGATTATTGTGGATATAATCAATACGATCGTTCAAATCAAAATCTCTCATACAGATGGCATGATTGTCATCTTTCCAGACCTTGAAATTTTTAGCTCGACCACCGAGGGCGAGAGGGAGTCTTCTACGAATGACTCTGATGGTGGCTTATTGTCGTTTTACCAATATTTGGTATTTTTATAAAAAATAGTGCGATGAACAAAAACACATCTATATCACTCGGAAAATATTTTGATCAATTCGTTCAAAGTCGCATAAGTGAAGGAAGGTTTAAAAATGTTAGTGAAGTAATTCGCGCTGGATTAAGACTTTTAGAAGAAGAAGAAAACAAAGTAATTGCCTTAAAACAAGCAATTGAAGAAGGAATAGACAGTGGTATAGCACAGGACTTTGACTCAAAAAAACATCTTGAATCTCTAAAAGCCAAAAAGCACTCGAATGGTTGAGTTTAAGCTGTCGAACAAAGCTGTTGAGGATTTATCAAAAATTTGGAATTATACATTTGAACTTTGGTCTGAACAACAAGCTGACAAATATTATAATAGTCTTATCTCCAGTTGTCATCAAATCGCTAAAACTCCGGGGAAATTATAATGTATTGTGCTAAGACCTGATTGCCTTTACCTCTATTACCTAGTTGACAATACTGAATGAATGGTGGAGTAGCCCGACGTGAATTAATATCATTTGTGTTTTGCAGGTATTCCTGTGGTATTTAAGTTTTCAACAAATCTTTCAACGGACTCAAAGTAGGATAAATAATAAATTCGATCAAAACGATATGTTGAACTAATTTCCATAACTGATCTGCCTATAATCCGCTTGAATTTTATATTTGTTATTTCTTTAATATTAAAGACTAAATCTTTCTTGAATAAATTATACCTTCTGTCAATTAGAATTTTGTCTTTTGTCAGAATTATTCTGTTTCCCCCTCTCCCTAACCAATCTAAATAAAATACCAAAAGGAAAACGGGATTGAAAATAATATAAGACAATATTGATTTAAATGACATATCAAATTCTGATGAATAAAGAGTATATAAATTCATTCCAATAAAAATAATACCATAAATGAATAACATGGAATAATCTCTTTTTATTTCTGTGATGAAATGCATTATTATCTTTTTGCTTTTTCTATTGCTGTATTACCGGCACTTCCTCCTGACCACATAAATGGTAATAAATCCTTTGATATATTATATACCTGTTCACCCCCCCACTCGTCCGCGTTTGTAACGCGGATGGCATGAAAACTAATATTCATTCAAAATTGCGTTTTAAACGCAAGTTATGAAAATCCTCGTTGCGCTTCGCTAAACGAGGACTAGTGGGGGTTTTTGCTCGTTAATTGTTTATCCTGAACTAGCTTCAGGACCTTTAATGCGTATGGAAATTCTTGTGGCATTCAAAGACTGACCTAGTATGAATAGAATACCTTTTGCCAAATGACAAAAGGGGGATAAGATATGTGCCTAATGCCTCTTTGCCTCAGACTCTAATACCTAGTTCACAATACTGAATGAATGTTTAGGGAGCCCGACGTTTATTAACTATTTTTAACAAACAGTGATTATTTTAAAATTATTTCTTTTTAGTTAATTTATGTAATTCTTGTTTAAAATAAATTGCATCATCATCAGACATTTTAGAACATAGAGTCTCCAAATCATTCAAATTAAATCCAGTCAATTTGTATGTATTGCCTTCATTATATCCGAATATTTTCTGTGAATTTCTGCTAATTCCCTTCATGACATAAGTTGATGAATCACTGGGACTTAAGCAATATGGGCTTATCAAAGGAGTGTAGAAAAATTCATAAATATGAAATTCATCAACATTTATCCAAATTGAACCCAATTTATCTACTGTTTGTAACGAATCAGCCAGAGAAAATAAACAACTAGCTTCATCTACGCTTAAATAGCCAGATTTGGAATTCAAATCATCGACTATCGTATTGACTAAAAAATGAAATTTTAAATTGCCAATATCTGGCTCTTCTTCTATTAGTTTTTGAGCTTTACATTGCAATAGATTGAAACTCACTAATACAATAAATAATATCAATATTTTTTTATACATATTAATACTTATAAAATCCCTTGGATCTTATTATTTCTTTTTTGGAGTCCATATATCTTTTTTCTTCCTGAAAGGCCCTATCTCCTCCTGGGTCTCCTTTTAAATGGCCTGAAAGATAATCTTTCACTCCCGATTTTGAGTTAAAGAATTCTTTAGATTTTTGATAATCCAATATTTCGCCTTCAATATGTCCTTTCTCATGAGCAATACCCCCCAATAGCCCTCGCATCGGCGCATGCCCAGCGCGAGTGCTGTACCTGCCTACCGGACAGGCAGGCGAGGGCTGAAATCATTCATTAAACTTTTCAATTTTAGACTTAATTTTATCTAGCAGAATACAATTTCAACATTTCCGGCGACAAGTACCATATTGTTTATCAAAATGACCCACATTATCTGACGCTTACCGTGGTTTGTTGGATTGATTTATTCACACGGCCCGATTACAAGGATGTCATTGTAGATTCACTAAATTATTGCGTAAAAGAAAAAGGACTAATTATTTATTCATGGGTGTTGATGACTAACCATTTGCACCTGGTTTGTCGGTGTAAAACTCCTCATTTATTGTCGAATACTCTTCGGGATTTTAAAAGACATACTTCAATAAGCTTATCACGATTGATTCAGCAAATTCCTGAAAGCAGAAGGGAATGGATGATGGAATTATTTCATAGAGAAGCAATTCGAATAAATAGAGCGAGGAATTTCAAGATTTGGAAAGACGACAATCACGCGATTTGGCTCGGTGATATTGATATCTGGGAAAAGATTCATTATGTCCATGAAAATCCGGTGATTGCTGAAATTGTAGATCACGCGGAGGAGTACATATTTTCCAGTGCTCGGGATTATTGTGGACGAAGGGGATTGGTCAACATCACAAAAGTAGATGATGATTAAACTGCCCAGGTACTCGCCTGCCTGACCGGTAGGCAGGTACAGCTTGCCCGCATCCTCGCGCGGATACGAGTACCATTTGGGGATTTCTTAATTGAAGTTTCAATTCATCAACCTCTTTGTGTTTGTCAAATCTTTCTTTTATGTTTTCTGCTTCTCCTATGTATAGTAAATCGTGATAAACAAAACTTTCTGGCGGAGGTGGATTATATATTCCAGAATAAACAATATAAATACCGGAATAAATTGGTAATTGATTAAACTGAGATTCTGCAAAACCTCCTTCAAAATTTACTTCAACAGTTATTCTGCTCATGATATTTTATTTTTAGTTATATGCTCAAAACCAAATTGCCTTCAACCTTATTACCTAACTGACAATACTGAATGAACGGTGGAGTAGCCCGACGTGTTTCGAGAAATGAAATTCTAATAACCATGTAAATAAGGTCATTCTACTTTCCACATATTTGCCTGTAAATTATCTACTCCGTCATAGTGATTTCTGATTCTTTCTTCAACTCTTTCAGGAGACCAGATAAAATTTACTTCTAGACCAATACATTCTTGTTTATCTACATTATATCGAGTCTCTCCGTTATCTGAAATGTTATACATTATTGGAACTCCTTTGGGATCATGTTCTACAAAAAACCTCGGTGGATTTCTTTTTAATTTATCCTCCAATTCTATATTACCAACCTTTTTCCATCTTTTTGAGTTAATTGCTTTTTTATGAACAGCTATTATGAAAAGAATTGGTTTATTAATTATTTCATTAATGTCTGTTTTTGGTTTATTTATAAAATCCTTACAATCATAAAAAGCATATGAAGCATCAGTTAAAACTCGTGCATAGATACATTCTGTATTATTGAATGGAATCATTAAAACATCCCCAATGTTGATTTTTTTCATTAAAATTGCATGGGATTTTATCGATAAATAAAATCAATATTTCAAACTAAGAATTAGTAAAAGCCATGAGTTCCACAATAAGTAAAATGGCAGTCAAAATGAATACCATTTTACTTATTGTATATGAATTATATATAATCCGCCATTTTTTTTTAACTACTTCGTCATCACATGATTTAATGAGTCCTCGAAGAATACGAGATTCATGAGATAACCTAGGTATTATATAAGTTTTTATACCCTGACTTTTTAATATTTCTTGTATACAATACCTCAAATAACTTGAAAACAAGGCTGAACAAATTATAATCACAAAATAGATAACTATCATTTTATCAACTTTGTGTAACCCACTTGAAAAGAACCCCCAACTGGAAGAATGCTTCCAGAGACACCCCCTCCGCCAGACTTCCATTTATTTCCGAAGGTATCTCGAACTTTTGTTCCATCACTGTTTCCTCCATATAGAATGTCAAACACTCCCAATAGCCCTCGTATCGGCGCATGCCCAGCGCGAGTGCTGTACCTGCCTACCGGACAGGCAGGCGAGGGCTGAAATCATTCATTAAACTTTTCAATTTTAGACTTAATTTTATCTAGCAGAATACAATTTCAACATTTCCGGCGACAAGTACCATATTGTTTATCAAAATGACCCACATTATCTGACGCTTACCGTGGTTTGTTGGATTGATTTATTCACACGGCCCGATTACAAGGATGTCATTGTAGATTCACTAAATTATTGCGTAAAAGAAAAAGGACTAATTATTTATTCATGGGTGTTGATGACTAACCATTTGCACCTGGTTTGTCGGTGTAAAACTCCTCATTTATTGTCGAATACTCTTCGGGATTTTAAAAGACATACTTCAATAAGCTTATCACGATTGATTCAGCAAATTCCTGAAAGCAGAAGGGAATGGATGATGGAATTATTTCATAGAGAAGCAATTCGAATAAATAGAGCGAGGAATTTCAAGATTTGGAAAGACGACAATCACGCGATTTGGCTCGGTGATATTGATATCTGGGAAAAGATTCATTATGTCCATGAAAATCCGGTGATTGCTGAAATTGTAGATCACGCGGAGGAGTACATATTTTCCAGTGCTCGGGATTATTGTGGACGAAGGGGATTGGTCAACATCACAAAAGTAGATGATGATTAAACTGCCCTGGTACTCGCCTGCCTGACCGGTAGGCAGGTACAGCTTGCCCGTATCCTCGCGCGGATACGAGTACCATTTGGGATAGGATTAGAAGCTAAGACCTTATTGACTTTGACTCTTTAACCTAGTTCACAATACTGAATAGATGGTGATGGAGCCCGACGTGAATTAATCAATAAACCATGGCAAAAATAAATAGAATGAACAACCAATTATTAATAAATGGATTATAGCATAAATGAATTTTTCAATAAGACCTGAATTTAATTCAAAATAGTCAATGGCCTCAATCCATCTTCCTTTTCTAAAAAGCAAGAAATAATCAATTAAATATTTCAATCCAACAGGAATTGCGATTGCTACTTTCATTGATCCTCTTGAAGTCTCAGCAAATTCGTTTGGAGAAAATATTAAGGGTAGCGTTAAGATCAATATTATTAATCCATAAAGAAAGGAGTATATATAAAACCCAAGATTTTCAAGCCATTCTTCATTTATTTTATTCTTTTTGAAAATTGAACAAAAATTATAAAAGACATAAAATGAATAATTATTTAACCTAACTAAGTAATGCATTCAAGACTGTTATTGATTGTATTTATGTAGTGTACTTTGCGTGTTGTTATGTATCAGCATTAAATGTTCGTCAAGTTTTCCTGATGCCTCATATAGGCCATAAACTAACCCCCCACTCGTCCGCGTTTGTAACGCGGATGGCATAAGAGACAAATCTAATTTCTTAATTCTTAATTAAATCAACTTCACCAGCCTCCCTATTCTGCGTCTTCCTCGCTTTCCTTATCCTACAACTCACCACTTTATACTCCGGACACATGGCTTCAGAATCGTGCTCATCAGAGGTAATGATATTTAGCATAACCTCCGGAAAATGGAATGTAGAACTTAATATTCCGGGTTTCATTTGATCACTCACTTGTGCTCTAATATCTACCTTACCTCTTGGGCTTTCAACGCAAACCATATCACCGTCTTTCAAACCTTCTTTTTTGGCATCATCCGGATTGATAAGTAAAACATCTTCGGTGAGAATATCCAGGTTTCCTGTTCTTCTTGTCATGGCACCACAGTTATAATGCTCTAGCTCTCTGTTGGTTGTAATGATATATGGATAATCCTTTCCGTGCTTTGTGATTTCATTACTTTCTTCAAATGGAATGAAGAACAACTTACCCTTGCCCCTTTTAAAGTCTTTCTGATGTAGAATCTGTGAATCGGTACCATCGGGTAATACAGGCCATTGCTTGCCATTGTCTCCCAGATTCTCCCAGGTCACTCCGGCAAAGAATGGTACTATTTCAGATACTTCTTTAAGAACGCCCTCTGCTGTATAATCAGGCTGTGAATAGCCCATTCGGTTCATAATATCCACAATGATTTGACCATCGGGCTTTGTGCCTTCCAAAGGTTCAACAACTCTATTTACTCTTTGAATTCTTCGTTCTCCGTTTGTAAAGGTTCCTTCTTTTTCAAGGAAGGATGCCCCCGGCAAGATAACATCCGCATGTTTGGCTGTTTCGGTCATGAAGAGTTCTTGTACTATCAATAGCTCCAGACTATCCATGGCTTTTTTAACTTTATTAGTATTTGGATCAGTCTGAACAACGTCCTCGCCTATCAGCCAAAGGGCTTTTAACTTGCCTTCAATGGCTGCATCAAACATTTCGGGAATCTTATATCCCACATGACTAGGCACCACATCCGAAGCATAAAACTCCTTATAGCGCTTATTGATGTTCGGATCGGTAACATCCAGATATCCGGCTCCTTGATGCGGTTGTGCACCCATATCAGCAGCACCCTGTACATTGTTTTGTCCTCTTAATGGATTGACTCCACCACCCGGTTTTCCGATATTACCGGTAATCATGGCCAAATCTGCAATTAGCTGTACTGTGAATGTTCCTTGCTTTTGTTCTGTTACACCTAAACCATGAAATTCCATGGCAGATTTTGCCATTGCATAAGCTTTGGTGGCTTCCTTAACCAAGTTCTTATCGACTCCTGTGATTTTCTCCATTTCGTCGACATCGATACTCAATATTCCCGACTTGAAATCTTCCCAGCCTTCTAAACGTGTTTCAATGAATTTTTCGTCCTCCCAGCCTTCGGAAACAATGAAATACAACATCATATTGAGCAAGGCTACATTGGTTCCGGGTCTTAACTGCAAATGATAAGTTGCGTATTTGGCCAATTCTATCTTACGAGGATCTACCACAATACCTGTGATTCCCTTCATCAACTTCTGCTTTATCTTAGCACCCGTAACAGGGTGAGCATCAGTTGGATTTGCGCCAATTACAAATACACAATCAGTCTTTTCAAGATCCTTTATAGAATTAGTTGCTGCACCGGTTCCGAATGTCCTTTGCATTCCCAAAGCAGTTGGAGAATGACAGACCCTTGCACAGCAATCTATATTATTTGAACCTATCACCGCTCTCATGAATTTCTGCATAAGATAGTTCTCTTCATTGGGTGTTCTTGCTGAAGAAATACCTGCAATGGAATCCGGTCCGAAATCCTTTTTCAGCTGTTGAAATTTATTGACAATAAAATCATAGGCTTCATCCCAACTTACTTCTTTAAATGATCCATCCTTTTGTTTGATCATTGGACTTGTTAGCCTGTCTGGATGATTGTAAAACTTAAATGCATAACGCCCCTTTAAACAAGTATGACCGCCATTCGCTTCGGCTTCATAGGGTGCTTGTATGGATTGAATTTCTCCATTAATAGTACTCACTTCCAGATTACAACCCACACCACAATAGGTACAAATAGTTCTTGTTGTATCCTGCGCTTTGACAGCCTTAGACTGAAATACATCTGATATGGCAGACGTCGGGCAAGCCTGAGCACAAGCTCCGCAAGAAACACAATCCGATTCAAAAAAGCTTTGATCATTACCTTTTACTATTTTCGAATCAAAACCTCTGCCGGCCATGCTGAGCACCATTTCTCCTTGTACTTCATCGCATGCTCGCACACAACGATAGCAGTTAATACATTTCGATAAATCCGAAGTCATATAAGGATGCGACTTATCTTTTTCCCTATCTAAATGGTTTTTACCTTCTGGGTATCTCACTTCTCTGATTCCTACTCTAGCCGCTACATCCTGCAATTCACAATTGCCATTCACTTCACAAGTCAGGCAATCCAATGGATGATCGGTAAGAACCAATTCCATGATATTTTTTCTTAATCTCTGAACATTCGGAGAATCGGTGTAAACATATTGGCCTTCAGCAATTGGAATATGACAAGAAGCAACTGTTTTAACTGTTCCATTCTTTTCATTGACAACATCTACAGAACAAACTCTGCAGGATCCAAATGGATCAAGATTGGGCGCATCGCATAAGGTCGGTATCGCATCTCTCTTTCCCTCTACCCTTCTAACATATGTCAGAATGGTCTCTCCATCCTTAATTTCAAATGGCTTATCGTTGATGTAGGCTATTTTGCTCATATTCTTAAAATCTTATTTGAAATAGGCTTTCAGTTCGTCGTTAAAATATTGCATGGCATTTTTTACAGGTAGCGGAATACCTCCTCCATGGGCGCAGAGTGATCCTATTTGTAAGGTGTGTAAAAGATCATCAACTAAATAACGATCGATTTTAAAGTCTGAATCTTCTTGCGCCTTTTTAAACATTTCATATCCTCTGTGTGTCCCCAAGCGACAAGGAAAACATTTACCGCAACTTTCATCTGCGGCGAATTCAAAAAGGTGTTCGATGTATTTGACCATCGGAAATGACTCAGGTATGCATACCGTTCCTGCGTGCCCCAAAAGAAATCCATTTTCTGAAAACGATTCAAAATCAATGGTTAGATCAGGTATTTTGGAAACAGGAACCAATCCGCCCAAAGGTCCGCCAATGTGAATGGCTTTCACTTTCTCTCTAAAACCACCACCTAAATCATTAACTACAACTTCCAAAGGCGTACCCATAGGAACCTCATATAATCCCGGGTTATTAAAGAAACTATCAAGACTGACAAGCTTAGTTCCTGAAGATTCTTCTGTTCCAAACCCGTGATAGTCATCGCTTTCTTGCTCCAAGATAAAATGTACTGCAGCTAGAGTTTCCACATTGTTAACGATAGTCGGCTTATTGAATAATCCGGATACTGCCGGAAAAGGAGGCCGGGTGCGAACTTCCGGTCTTTGTCCTTCAATTGAATTAATCAAAGCCGTTTCCTCACCACAGATATAAGACCCTTGTGCTTTGATTACTTTGAATTCAAAATCAAAGCCAGTCCCTTGAATGTTTTTTCCTAATAATTTATGATCCCATAATTCTTTTACTGCATTTTCAACTGCTGCCACAGACTCAGGGTACTCAGCTCTGATATACACTATACCCCATTTAGCTCCAATACAATGTCCTGCGATCATCATTCCGAATAGGACTGAATGGGGACGTTCTTCCAATAAATAACGATCAGAAAAAGCACCGGGATCACCTTCATCGCCGTTGCAAATGACAAACTTTTCTTCACTTTCTACATTCCTGCAGAATTCCCATTTTTTACCCATTTGAAAGCCGGCTCCCCCTCTGCCTCTTATTTTGGAACCTTTAATTTCTTCCAATACAGATGCGCTATCTTTCTTTAATTCTTCAATTAGGGGTTTATAGTGCTTTTCTATTCCTTCAAACGGTCTTGTAAGTATCGGAGTACCAATGGCCTTTACATTGTATTTTTCTTCCTTGGCTTCTTTCTTCTGAACTATTTCTTCTATGTCTTGCTGAGCTGAACCCGAGTAGTTTTGTCCATTGTAATGGAATGCTGCATTTTCATGGCATCGGCCCAAACAGCACATATGTCCTATTTCTTCTTCCTTGAAATGCTTTTTGAGTTCTGTTTTTAATTTATCCTGAGTACCGGCGCAAAGACATGTAGAGCCATTGCACACATAAACTTTCTTCCCTCTGTTTTCCGGTTTGAGAAAATCGTAAAAAGTAGTGGTGCCGTAGGTATTGGCCTTTCCATAAAGAAATTCCTCCGCCAGTTTATCTAGCTTATCAGGATCCGGTGTTCCATCATTTTCGATAGCCAATTGGCCTAATTTATCAAAGAGATTGTTTTTTAATCCTTGTCTTCCCGATAGCTCACTGAGGTTTTTCGACATATCAATCGTATTAATAAGGCCTTTAAAATAGCATTTAGATTTGAATATACGGAATTTTTGATGTCGATTAAAAAATTGAACATCGCTACTATCCTAATTGTAAATACACAAAAAAAAGTCTCCCAATTTCTTGAGAGACTTAAATTCTGTTTCAGAAAAATTAATTCTTAATCAATTTACCACGTTGGATTTTTCCGGAATCGTCAATGGCTTTGTATAAATACATTCCCGGACTGAGCTGCTTCATTTTAATTTGTCCCTGATTTTCAATGCTTTGAATGAGGATTCTATCCCCTTGCATGCTGAATAACTCAAATTGGATATTTGAACTTGAAACAAGCTCAATATTGATTTCATCTTTAAATGGATTCGGGTATATATTTAAAACAGAACCTTCTTCCAGACTGTAATCGCTAAGTGATACAGTCACAAATGTATCTAGTGTTGAAACAATAGTATTTGTAATTATTGGAAGGTTAAAGTCAAAATAGATTTCAGCTGAATTATAAACTGTATCGCCTAAGGAAAGTGTAGAGTCCACATCAATTCTGAACTTTACAAAACCGTGACTTTCAGGTTCATTATCCTGCTCTGCCGGCAACATGATACCGTCAAACCTCCACACAATTTTACCATTAGAATTAATTTGATAAGTGTAAGAATGGCTTGCGCCAAGCATTTGAAAGGTATTTAAATCGAGATTTGGCTCAATTTGATCAACCAATCTTACATTTTCAGCGAAAAATGTCCCGGTGTTTTGAAAACGTATGGTATATGTCATTGGAGTACCCCTTTCAAAAGCATTTGTAGAATCATCATTTGGGAAAACCAATTTATCATTGGGGTCATAGGAACCTACAATTACTCCGGATAAGGTATCAACATTATTCAATGGATTTACATCTCCTGCAACGGGAAAAACGAAACCGCTAAGATTAAAAGGAGTATTTAATTGAACTGTACTGTCAATTTTAGTTTCAATTCTAATTCTGCGTAGACCATTTGGCAAAAGGTTATTCAATGAATAATAAACGATATTACCATTGACACTGTCGGCACCGGGAATTGAACTTACAAAGGGTGTTAGTGTGTCTAGGAAAATCACAACAGTACCTGAATCCGGGTAAGTACCTAAATTCCTGATATTCGCAAATAAATGCCCTGTAAATCCCGGTCTTAGTGGTGTATTACTGAGTAAAATGGATTTGTCAACAACAACTGAATCAGTATTAATTCCAAAATCATTATTTGATGAGGTGGATCCAATTGTTGGAATATTAACCTGATAACTTGTTGATGGTGATGGTTCTGTGATGCTGTAATATGAAGGAACATCAATAGTAACATCATATGAGCCTGTATTTATTTGCAAACTATAAATCCCATTTGTGGAGCAAAAAGCATAATAGGAATTTGATCCATCATCAATTCTAATTTTACCATTATTAACACCTAGCTCTCCAGAATCCTGCGTGCCATTTCCATTAACATCATAATAAGCAGTACCTGAAATAGTACTTAGATTGCAAATACTATCAACAAAAATGGTCATGGTTGTATCATCAAAAAACTGAAGAAGAGAATCATTTACTGTGAGCTGAACATCGTGGTAACCATAATTCAAACTTGTGATGAGTTCAACTCCTGACCCAACATATGAATTATCAATTCTCCAGTCGTAATAAGTAAAAAACCCATTTGACAAGCCGAATGTATCTGCTCGAAAGGTTGTGGGACTTCCAGTGCAGGGTGTAGCCGGATTAAAGTTGAAATTTGCCTTTGGATTACCAGATTGGCTAAATCCATTTAAAGAGGACAAAACAAAAGGAAAGGTAATTAGGATTAAAATGTAAAGTTTTTTCATAGTGTTTTTTCTTATACACGAGTTTAGAAATAAAAAGGTTGGGTTTTTTTTTCAAAATTAGTATAAAAACCTTTCTTGGAGGGATTTCAGGTTTTGTTTTAAGTTGAAACTTACCTTATCCTCATTTGAAAGGTTTACCACTCAATTTAGTTGCTACCGATAAGCAATTGTTTTAATTTTCCAATCCAATTCTAAAACGCATCTTTGTTATATGAATACAGTTCAGGTTTACTCCCTATTAAGCGATTTAGATATCCATCTTTTTCGCGAAGGCAAACACGCAGAATTATACAAGAAACTCGGTGCTCATATCATCGATGATAAAAAGCAAAAGGGTGTCTACTTTGCTGTTTGGGCTCCAAATGCAAAATCTGTCAATGTTGTCGGCAGCTTTAACGGTTGGAATAAGCATGAGCATCAGCTTAACGTTAGATGGGATAGCTCTGGCATCTGGGAAGGATTTATTCCGGATCTAAAAAAAGGAGATACCTATAAATACTCCATTGAAACACAAAACGGAGGTTTTATCGAAAAAGGAGACCCTTTTGCAAAGCTTTGGGAAGTACCACCAAAAACGGCTTCTGTAATCTGGGATGAAGAATATCATTGGGAGGATGCCAAATGGATGAAAGGGCGTCATAAGAATAACGCACTAAATCAACCCTACTCAGTTTATGAAGTGCATTTAGGAAGCTGGAGAAGAAAGCTCGAGAAGCCGGATGAAAGTCTATCCTATGTGGATATGGCCGATCAGCTTGTGAATTATGTCAAAGACTTGAATTTCACGCATGTAGAATTTATGCCTGTTATGGAACATCCATTTTTTGGTTCATGGGGCTATCAGATTCACGGTTATTTCGCACCAACATCGCGTTTTGGAACTCCCGGCGACTTTCAATATTTGGTGGATAGATTCCATCAGGAAGGAATTGGAGTTTTAGTTGACTGGGTGCCATCGCATTTTCCCGGTGATGATCATGGTTTATATCGTTTTGATGGAACCGCGCTTTATGAACACGAAGATGATAAAGAAGGATTTCACCCCGATTGGGAGAGTTATATCTTCAATTATGGCAGAAATGAAGTTCGCTCATTTTTAATTTCCAGCGCACATTGCTGGCTCGATCGATTTCACCTCGATGGCTTACGCGTGGATGCTGTAGCTTCTATGTTGTACAGAGATTACTCGAGAAAAGAAGGAGAATGGGTTCCAAATATCCATGGTGGCAGAGAAAATCTCGAAGCGATTTCCTTTCTAAAGGACTTGAATTTGAGCGTTTATGATAAATTTCCCGACGTTCAAACTATAGCTGAAGAATCGACTTCATTTCCAGGAGTATCAAAACCTATATACGCTAATGGGTTGGGATTTGGTATGAAATGGATGATGGGCTGGATGAATGATACGCTTGAGTATTTCAAGGAAGATCCTTTATTCAGAAGATATCATCATAACAAAATCACATTTAGTTTGGCTTATGCTTTCTCCGAAAACTTTATGCTGCCACTCTCTCACGATGAAGTAGTACATGGAAAAGGAGCGCTAATAGAGCGTATGCCCGGAGATGAATGGCAAAAATTTGCCAATCTGAGACTGCTTTATTCCTATATGTATACACATCCGGGTACCAAGCTTTTGTTTATGGGTGATGAAATCGGACAAACATCCGAATGGAAACACGATATTAGTTTGAGTTGGGATTTGCTTCAATTTGACCCTCATAAAGGTGTTCAGTCATTGGTTAGAGATTTAAATAAGCTTTATAAAGACGAGCCTGCACTTTATGAAAAAAGTTTTGAACAAGATGGATTTGAGTGGATTGAACTAAATGATCATGAAAATTCCATTCTTTCTTACATTAGAAAAGGAAATGATGCGAAAAATAACTTGATCGTATTATGTAATTTCACGCCGAATGCCAAAGAAAATTATCAGTTTGGCGTATCCGAAAAGGGAAAATGGAAAGAGGTATTTAATTCTGATAAAAAGGAATACTGGGGAAGCGGGTTCACGAACGATGAAGTACTTGAAACAAGTAAAGAAGGGATGCACGGAAGACCTTATTCGATCTCAGCCAAAGTTCCGCCTTTAGGTATTACTATATTAAAAAGAGCTTAATTTATGGACAAGAAATATGTCTGTATACACGGACATTTTTATCAACCGCCACGTGAGAATGCTTGGTTGGAAGAAATAGAGCTGCAAGAGTCAGCTCAACCCTATCACGATTGGAATGATCGAATATCAAACGAATGCTATGGACCCAATGGTGTTTCCAGAATTCTAAATGAAAAGGGAAAGATCACCGATATAGTAAACAACTATTCAAAAATCAATTTTAATTTCGGTCCAACGCTTTTATCATGGATGGAGCACAAATCTCCAAAGGTTTATCAAAGCATTTTAGAGGCTGATAAACTAAGTCTTGAGCACTTTGACGGTCATGGCTCAGCCATTGCGCAAGTATATAATCATATGATTATGCCGCTGGCCAACAGACGAGATAAGGAAACGCAGGTCATCTGGGGCTTATATGATTTTGAACAACGCTTTGGTAGAAAATCTGAAGGTATTTGGCTTGCCGAAACTGCTGTTGATATTGAAACACTAGAAGTGCTGGCAGAAAATGAGGTCAAATACACCATTTTGGCTCCTTCTCAGGCAAAGCATTATAGGAAAATTGGCGATACCGGTTGGGAAAAGGGCATAGACACCAAAAGGCCATACATATGCAATCTGCCAAGTGGTAAAAGCATATACCTCTTCTTCTATGATGGTGAAAGGTCACAGGAAGTAGCATTTAAAGGTGTTTTAAATGATGGAAAGAAATTCGCACATCGCTTGACTGATGGATTTCATTATGAAAAAGGTGTGGAACTCAGTCATATCGCAACAGATGGAGAATCCTACGGACATCATCACAAAAACGGCGATATGGCTCTCGCCTATTGCATTCGCTATATCGAAGATCATGATATGGCAACAATTACCAATTATAGCCAGTTTTTGAGTCTCTACGATGTTGATCATGAAGTTGAGATTTATGAAAATAGTTCTTGGAGTTGCGCACATGGAGTGGAGCGTTGGCGAAATAACTGTGGTTGTAATTCCGGAATGAATCCCGGTTGGAATCAGGAATGGAGAAAACCCTTAAGAGAAGCTCTGGATTGGTTAAGAGATGAAATTATCAAGAGCTTTGAGGAAAAGGTAAAGGAATACAAAGTTGACGGCTGGTTTTTAAGAAATCGATATATAGAGGTTCTATACAAACGCTCTCCTGAGCAAATCAACTTATTCATTGAGAAATATGTAAATCCTGAATTATCCGATATTCAGAAAACGAAGGTGATTCGTTTGCTGGAAATGCAAAGACAGGCGCTTTATATGTATACGAGTTGCGGTTGGTTTTTTGATGAAATTTCAGGAATAGAAACAACGCAAATACTGCAATATGCCAATAGAGCAATTCAGCTAAGATATGATGTAACAAAGGATAGTCTGGATGAAAAATTCAAAAAGTATCTGGAGAAAATTCCGACCAATGTTCCTGAATATGTAAATGGAAGGGTTATTTATGAGCGATTTGTAATGCCTAAACGATTGAGTTTAACTCAGGTTGGTATGCACTATGCAGTGAGTTCATTATTCCAAGAGGACAACAAGCAATTAACCGTTCTGAATTACGATTCAAATGCTGAGGAATACCATAGATTCAAAGGAGGTAGTCAGGTAGTAGCACTTGGTAGAACGAGGGTCAAATCTCGGGTAACTCTGTCAAACAAACACTTTAGTTTTGCTATATTATATCTTGGTAATCATCATCTTATAGGAAATGCATCTGATGCTTTAGGCAAGGAGGAATTCCATGTTTTAGTTAATAAAATCAAAGATGCCTTTGAATCTTCTAATATTGCCTCAGTGATCCAATTGATCAAAGACAACTTCCGTCATAAGAGTTTTTCTTTCTTCAATTTACTTAAAGATGAACAGCATAAATTACTTGAAAGAGTGCTTGAAGAAAAGTCCGAAGAAGCTATATCATCATTGAAAAATTTGAATACCAATAACTATTCTTTGATGAACCTTATGTCTAAATCAAACCTAAAGATTCCGGATATTTTATTAAAGAACCTTGAAACAGAAATTGATTACAGACTAACATCATGCTTGGAACATAACGGTGATTTAATTCCAATAGATGACTTGGAAGAAGCCATTGCTGAAGTCAAAAAATGGAATTTCAAAGTGAACACAGTATTGCTCGATTACTTGGCTACTAAAAAACTTAATAAATTGGTTGATGTAGGTAAGAAATCATTCCAAATCCCAAAGACTCTAAAAAATTTATGGGAGGCCTTACCCCTATTGCATGAAATAGGTGTTTATCCTGAGCTTAATGAACTCCAAGACATAGTATTCAGAATTCTCCATCAAAATTTATATATCGTTGGAAGAGATGCATTTTTATTCGACTTAGCCGATTATATCAACTTGGATCATAAAGCCGTTGAATTGCCAACAGAGGATAAGCCCGTATTGGGTTAAAATGAACCTCTATGATGTACTAATGATGTAAAAAGAAATATAGTTGATGAATTATTGATGTAATTTCCGAATCAATGTGAATCAAATCAATTTCTATTTTTAAACTTCAATCAAAATCAACATTATGAAAAAAATACTCTATTCAATAGGATTAGCATTTTTAATAGCTTGTGGATCTGATGATGATAAAGGTGGGAGCACAACACCCGCACCAACGGATACAACATCTGATATTACACAATACGAGGGTTTTACACTTGTTTGGAACGATGAATTCAACGGAACAGAAATCGATGCTTCCAAATGGGTTTATGAATTAGGTGATGGTACTGATTATGACCTTCCTGCAGGATGGGGAAATAGTGAATTACAATTATACACTTCTGATGAGCAGAACTCTTCTATCAAAGAAGATAGTGATGGTAACTCTACATTAGCAATTACTGCCGTAGAATCAGGAGGCTCTTATACCTCTGCCAAATTAACTACTAACGGTACCTTTGGACTGCGATTTGGAAGAGTTGAAGCTAGAGTAAAATTACCTCAGGGTCAGGGATTATGGCCTGCATTCTGGACATTGGGATCAAACAGAGGGCAAATCGATTGGCCGGGTTGTGGCGAGATTGACATCTTTGAATTATTGGGCAATGAGCCAAATGTGGTTCATAGCACAGTGCATTATGTAGATGCTGATAATGGGAAAGGTGAAAATGGTGAGTCATTTACATTAACAAACGGAACATTCGCAGATGACTACCATGTAGCCAGACTCGACTGGACACCGGAATCAATGACTTTCTATATGGATGGAAACATGGTTAATCAAGTTCCTATAGAGGATGATATGAAGGAGTTTCTTAGAGAGCACTATTTAATTTTAAATGTTGCTGTAGGTGGAAACTGGCCCGGTAATCCTGATGGAACGACAGTATTTCCACAAGAAATGCTTGTGGATTATGTAAGGGTTTATTCAAAAGATGATTTAAATCCTCCTGCTGCACCTGCTTTGGATATTGCTGAAGAAACATTAGGTCAATTTATTGATGAAAGTATCGCAGATAATGCTGTGAAAGTGGGATATGAAGATTTCGGATCTATCGATGTGACTGTTTATGGAGGTGGTGGTGAACCCGACATTTCAGTCTCTCCCGAAGCTATTGATGGAGATTCAAGTGTATTATTAAGTTATCCTGGTGGATCTTGGGGAGGTGCATTTTTCCAATTAGACAACCCCGTTGATTTTAGTGCAATTTCTGGAGCTAATTTACACTTCTCATTAAATACGCAACAAGATCTGAATGACGTTGAGGTTAAGTTGGAAAGTCCAAACCAGTCTTCTTCTGCTGCGGTATTCTTGGTAAATTATACTCCGGTTGATCTTGGAAATGGCTGGATGGAATATAGTATTCCTATGTCTGATTTCTCAGGACTGGATTTAACTCAATTATCGATTCCTTTCGCGATGTGGAATCCTAAAGATTCAAATGGTGATTTTGTACAAATGGATATTTTAGTTGATAATTTATATATCCAATAATATAATACGAACGATCATAAAAAAAGCCCGCTTAAAGCGGGCTTTTCTATTTCATCATTTAGCTCTTATAGAACGATTACTGAGTTTTCCTCAGTGGAAACAGGGCTCTGAACATATTTGTCAGCTTCCCAGTCGTTTTCATAAGCTTTGCCATCAATCAGATATCTGAATTGATATTCCTTCCCCTTTTCAAGAGATAAAGTTGTTTTAAACTCCCCGGTTTTGAATTTCTTCATTGGGTTAGCCGTTTTTTTCCAATCATTGAAATCACCGACCACTGTTACTTTCTTAGCATCTTGTGCTGCTTCCTGAGATAAAGTTAAAGTCACTTTACACTCATCTTTTGTTTTAAAATACTGTTTCTTAATTGCCATGACTGTTTAATTTGACGCTGCAAAACTAGCTATAAGCTTATTCAAAACACAACGATTAATCATTATTTATTTATTAATTCTCTATTGTACATTCCAGAATTTGTTAGACTTCTTGTTTAAGAATTAGTCAACCTATTTCAGGACTATACACATAAATTAATTAAAGAACTATCCCCGCATATTATGCGGGGTCTCTCACACATTAATTAATTCAATAAATCCATATTTTATTAACATTGATAATGTTTCAAGGATTCTTTGTCTACATCTTAAGCAATAAAAACAATACTGTTCTATACACTGGTTTTACAAATGATATATACAGAAGAACAATCGAACATAAAAAAGGACTACAAGGGAAGTTTACAAGAAAATACAATATTCACAAATTGGTATACTTTGAATCCCATAATAACGCCGATGAAGCTTTGCACAGAGAGTATTTAATAAAGCGCTGGAAACGAAGTTGGAAGAATGAATTAATTGAAAGTGTCAATCCTAATTGGCGAGATTTATTTGAAGATTTTAATAAAGAACTAGGAGATCCCGCATCCCCAGCACTTATTGCGGGGTGCGGGAATAGCTGCTCATTTTTATTTTAATCGAAAATTTATCAATGAAACTTAGGTATCGATGATTCTTGAAAGCCTAATAAAAGAAATATCCGCATATCCGATAGCTATCAGGGATGCGGGGTGAATGATTAGCTAAATAATTAGATTTTAACTCCTATTTCAGCTGTTCCTAAATCAAACTTAACAAATGCTAAATCCTTAACGAGTTTGCCCTTATCAGCATTATCTTCAAATGGATCAAAATTTGAAACCGGATCGATGAATTTATAGTCCTCCTTTTCCATTTTAATAACTTTATTTCCAACTGTTACGGAATCAGCTTTAAAACCATGTAAATAGAGCTTTACACTTTTGTATTCCGACTTAAAAGAGCCTTCGGGACTGGAAATACTCAACTCTGATTTTTTAGCAGCATAACTGATTTTTCGTTTATTAAAAGATCCTTCCTGATAAGAAAATGTTTCACCATCATCTTCGTATAACACAAATTCAGAATCATTTTCACCTTTGTACAGATGTAATTTTAATTCGCCATCATTGTGCTCTATGTTATTCTGAACCTGATTTTGCATTGGGATTATAGCTCCTTCTCTTACAAAAAGAGGAATCTTATCATTCGGGCATTCAATGATATACTCCTTCTCCCCTTCGTAATGCTTATCAGTAAAGAAATCATACCATAAACCTTCCGGTAAATACACTTTCAGTAAGGAATTGTAAGGGCCAACAGGGCAAACCATCAAAGAGGGACCAAATAAATACTGATTTTGAAAATCTCCTTTGAAAATATTTTCATCTTGTGGAAAATCCAGCAATAATGCCCTATTTAATGGTGATCCATCTTGACTGTGCTGATAAAAACAAGAGTAGATATATGGCATCATTTTATACCTGAGCGATATATAATTCCTTGCAATTTCTTCAGCTTCTTCACCAAAAGACCATGGCTCCGCATCTCTGGAATTTATCATTGTATGACCGCGATAGAAAGGTGTAAATGCTCCTAAAGCTATCCATCTCCTAAAGAGAGGAATATCCGATTCTCCAATGAAACCTCCGATGTCATTTCCGCTAAAGGGCACACCGACCAGACCTAATTGAGTGATTAACCTTGCACCAAGGAATAAATGATCCTGATTAGAGACGTTGTCACCTGTCCAGACGGCTGCATAGCGTTGAATTCCGGAAAAGGCAGACCTGGTTAGCACAAATGGTCTTTTGCCTTTTAAAGCCTTCTCAGCACCTTCAAAGGTGGCTCTAGCCATCTGCATACCGTATGCATTATGAGCCAATTTATGATTGACCTTTTGGCCATCATAATCAAATTCTACAAGATCTGGAACATTCTTTCCCCAAACCGCCGGCTCGTTCATATCGTTCCAGAATCCGTCCACGCCTTCATTGACTAAATCTTGAAAGTATTCCGCCCACCACTTTCTTGTTTTCTCCTTGGTGAAATCAGGGAAATAGATTTTTCCGGGCCATGCTTCACCTGAGTATTTTTCACCATCGGGGTATTTCAGAAACACATCCTCTTTGATGCCATCTTCCATCACCGAATAGCCATCTTCGATCTTAATTCCCGGATCGATTATGACCACAACTTTAAATCCTTGTTTCTTTAAATCAGCAAGCATTTCCTTGGCTTTGGAAAAGCGCTCCGGATGCCATGTAAACACTTTATAGGCATCCATATAATGGATGTCGAGGTAGAGAACATCAGCCGGTATTTTACGATCTCTGAAGTTTTGAGCTAAATTTAGAATCTCCGACTCCGGATAATATGAATATCGACATTGCTGATATCCCAAAGACCATTTCGCAGGCAAAGGTGTGAATCCGGTTAAATGGCAATATTGTTTTAGTATTTCTGAAGGATCATCGGAATGGAAAAAATAATAATCCATTTGTCCCCTATCTGCTTTAAAAAAGCTAAATCTGTGATTTGATGCTCCGAAATTAAATGTGGTTCTGGAAGTATTGTCTAAAAATATACCATACCAGTTTTTGCCATTTTTAGCGAAATAAAATGGCGTAGAAGTATAAAGCGGATCAGTATCCTGATGATATCCGAATTCATCCGTATTCCAATGTTGATATTGTCTGCCGGCTTTGTTAAGAGGACCGGTCTTCTCTCCCATTCCCGTAAAGATCTCATCCTTTTGTATGGTCTTATAATTACAAACCTCTTCTCCATCCCAGCTTATTCCAAAAGCCGGTTCATCCGCATTGATCACAGTGCCATCGTATTTCTCAAAAGACAGTCTTAATGGAAACTTATTAATCCGAATTTGAAACCAGGCATTGCTGATTATGCATTCATTTTCTTCATCTGCAAGTATTTGAATGGCCTTTCTGTTATTATTTGATACAGAATAAGAGAATTCATTGAATTCCTCATTGCCTTTAACAGCCTGTACACGAACACCGCCATGTTCCATTTCTGAAATCCGAAGCTTTTCATTTTCTGAATAAAAAGTAATGGAATTCTGCTCTATTGAATGCTTTTGATAATTACCTATTGACGTCAAAATCTAATTATTTTTGGGTCGGCAAAGTAAGTAAATCCAATATGAAAATTGAGATTATATATTGATCAATTTTCTTTTAACTCTTTAATGAAAAACTCGCCTTCCCAAATTTCAGGGTTTATCAAATGTTCTTCATAAGAATCGAAAAGAGGATTGATGAGAATATTGAATTCATTGGGGTAAATTTTAGAACTCAATCTTGAACTCGGGATTTTAACTGCAAGGCTATCTTTGTTTTTTAGGAAGTAATCTCCCACCCTTTGCGTTGATTTTGGTCTTGGGTTTTGAGACCAGTTTTTTGGAAGATCATTCAAATTGAAATAATCAGGCTCTTTTTTAATATCAAACGAAATTATGAGCCAATTTCTTCGAATGACTTTAGTACCTAATATTGATAGCATTTCTAATTGAGCCAAAGATAAATGTGAACTCGCATAAATAGCCGGAAAACGATGTGAATTCCATCTTCCAGGGTAAAAGCTACCATCCTTTTTCATTCCAAAGCCAAGGACATTTTCCTTGTGTTTTTCATGAATGAACCTGTAAAATCTCATTTAAAGAATATTACCCCATGAAAGACTTTGGAGCGCTTCTTCCACTAATTCTACCTTGTAAGGATCTTTGAGGAGATCTGCGGGTTTTTTATTACCCAATGCTTCATTTTCATCATTGAGCCACTGCTGAAGTGATTCACTTGAGCCGAATAAGCTATAGCCTTCTTGAAGTACTGCGTCAATTTCATATATCAGTCGCGATTTTAATTTATCTAATTGAATGGCAGGTGTTTTTTGCCAGCGCGATATAGTACTTTCATTCACACCAAAAACTTTGGCGGTATCGGCCTGATTGAAATGCAAATAATCAAATATTGGCTTAAGCTCAGCATAGGATACAGTTTTGGAATCATTCTTTAGGAATAGGCCATCATTGAGAGGATCTATATCTTTTAAATTTTTCGGGATTTTATAAGCTTTCATATTTATTGCATTTACAATATTAGAATATTACATATGCAATTTAATATAATTCTGTTCAAATTTCAAATTCTCCATGCACATGCTAATTATTTGATTATTAAGAAAATAAATTGGTTTTAAGTAACAATAGTTACGTTTGAAGAAGGCTTAATGAACTAGATTTATCATCAGTAATTATTCATATAAAATCAAAATAATGGAAACGATTCAAGAACAAGAAATAATAAGCATGCCGAGAATTGGTGATGCTGCACCGGAATTTAAAGCCGTAACAACCCAAGGTGATATTAATTTTCCGCAAGACTATAAAGGCAAATGGGTTATTTTATTTAGTCACCCTGCTGACTTCACTCCGGTATGCACTTCGGAGTTTATGACCTTCGCCACGATGGAAGATAAATTCAATGAGGCCAATTGCGAACTCGTTGGTCTTTCTATTGATGGGCTTTACAGTCATATTGCCTGGCTGCGTACAATCAAAGAAAAGATTGAGTACAGAGGAATGAAAAATGTGGAGGTAAATTTCCCATTGATCGAAGATATAAAAATGGATGTTGCGAAAAAGTATGGTATGATTCAACCAAATGAAGACACGACCAAAGCAGTACGCGCAGTCTTTTTCATTGATCCGAAAGGAATCATAAGAGCTATTATCTATTATCCACTGAGCTTGGGACGAAACTTTGATGAACTTTACAGAGTCATTATTGCTCTGCAAGCAGCTGATGAGTTTCAGGTTGCTACCCCTGCCGATTGGCAACCCGGTGATGATGTGATTGTAAGTCCTGCCGGTTCTTGTGGAACAGCTAAAGACAGGATGGTAGATAAGGACATGGATTGTAAGGATTGGTTTTTCTGTACGAAAAAGCTTCCAAAAGAATCTGTATTTGATTCGATTCTGGTCGATAAATGAAACTGAAAGGGTCCTCACTGATCTTAATTTTAAATGCTAAAGTTTAGGGTATTATCAGGTAATACTAGTTTAATGCCCGGTTGAATTGATAATTCGCTTTTTTCACAAGAATCAATTGGCCGGGCATTTTTATTTTTACCTTTCTTTTACAAAAGTTTACATACCAAATTGATGTCAGGAAGTGTTTATACCTAGCTTTATGTAAGAATTAATCAAAACATAAGCATGACAAGTCATAAGTCCCTACTTTCCGTTTTTTTAATTAGTATCGCCATTATTTCATCTTGCGGGCAAAACGAAGACTCTAAAAAAATGGAGGAAACTGTTGAAAAGCAAGAACCAAAACCGGAAAAGAAATACGAAAAACAACATTCTTACGGAGGTTGGTACTGCCCTGATAACTTAAATGGCTTCCCTCCTGTTGACATACAAGACTTAGATAGGGTACCTGTTGTTATTGGACGTTTGCCAAGTAAAGAGGAAACACAAAATGGCACCTCATTAATGTATTTTGATCCTTTAGAAATACCTACTGCCAGAGCAATGGACATAAAACTCCCTAGACTGGCCATGCATTATTCCAAACATAAGGATATGAATGAATTGGTAATTATCATTCAGGCTGTAATAATCAATGAAGATACCGTCGTAGGATTTCGTTATCCTCATGGCGGAAATGGCTCCGCATGGCTGGGAGAAGTTAGCTTTCTTTCAGATGATGAAATTGATCAAATGGGAGCACAACCTTTTGTGTATTTAAAATTGGAAATTAAGGCTCCCAAAGAAAAAATATGGTCAGCTATAAGAAGCACGGACTACGCAAAAAAATTAGCTAAAAGATTTGATAAAGAAACCTTTTTCAACTCAGAATGGACGGATAATACAAATTTGGAATTAGATCTCAATTCTGATAGCATAAAGGCGAGCGGAATAGCAGCCACACTTTGGGGCAACCTATATATTCAGATAGACTATGAATTTGATGGTGTTCCATTTTCAGAGAAATTGCTTGTATTAGAAAATAAAGAAAATTACACTTCAGAGCTATACCTTGTGATGGGATCATATCCTAATGATTTCCAATCGCAAAAAACAAAATGGAATGAATGGCTACAAGATGTAAAAGTAATTAGTGAATTGTATTGAAATTGAGTCTATTTATTGACAATAGACAGAAACGAACCTCTATAAGATCTTCCAATAGGAATAGTAGATTCCCCGATAAGAAGCTCAGTATTGGTGAATGATCCAATTTTAGCTATGGAAATGATAAAGGATTTATGCACTCGGATAAATCCAAAAGGCATTAATTGATCTTCCATCGAACTCAAAGTTTCTTTGACTATAAGTGGTTTTCCTTTTTGGAGGTGAACTTTAACATAGTCTTTTAAACCTTCGATATAGAGTATTTCTTCAGGACTGATTTTATAGGTCTTCCTATCTGCTCTGAGTTTGATAGTCTCTCCCTCCTGCTTGAAGGGCATCAGAATATTCTCTTTCTCATTTTCTAAAGTGGAACGCATATTTTCAGCGCTTTTCCAGCTTTTAAACAATTTGGCTGCTACGCCAATCAATACCGGAACATACATGCCCACCAATAAAAATATAGAATCAAAATTCGCAACATCGATTTTGAGATTGGCGAGAAATACAAAGAGTAAAACCAATATGATAAACTCAAGATATGCTGAGATGATCAGCGTATAGATTGAATAAAGTAAAAATTTCTTGAATTTCTCTTTGAGTAAAAATCCGGGAATCAGTCGGTAATTGAAAAAGTAGGTGGTGAATATGGATATAGGGAGTAATGCAGCAACAAACCATATTGTAAGTGAAATACTGTCATTTCTATAGCCATAAAAAAGACTCAGGAATAAGCCGCTCAGTAGCCAGAATATGATATGGTTTCCTATTTTCAACTTATAAAATTCTAGTGCTTCAAAAATAGACTCTTAGGGGGATAAATTGACATAGTATCGATGAAGACATATTTTTTATCGACTTCTGTAATTTCTTAGATAGTGCAGGATGTCGATAATATTAATCCCTTGATCTACTAAATTGGGTGATTGAAATATTACTTAATACCTATGCCACATAACCAAAATCAATAAATTATGTTAGATCTATTTTTTCAAGGTGGCGTATTGTTTATGTCAATACTAAGTATCATCAATATTAGCATGATCATACTTTCAATTAAGAAATTTTACGATGTTTTTATTTCAAAAGAAGCTGATGCGCAAAAACGCAAAAGAGGTATTAATGAAATCCTCGAAATTGGAAGGTTTGCACTCATCATAGGAATCTTTGGACAAATAATAGGGCTTTATTCAGCTTTTGGAGCGATTGAAAAAATGGGAGGAGTATCTATGGAAATGCTTGCAGGGGGATTGAAGGTTTCTTCGATCACAACGCTTTACGGATTCATTATTTTTATAATCTCCTATCTGTTTTATTTCATTCTAAATCAGAAAGTACAGAAAGCCTAGTTAGTTAATAAAATGATCAAAGAGTAATCTGATTATTTTTTTAATACATCCCCTACTCCAATGAATGGTATTGCGCCTGCTCCTGTAACCTGCGGTAAAATACCATTCCATTTTTCAATGGCCTTAAGATTGGCTTCGATCTTTCTGAGTTCGATCAAATCGGGTGAGATATTCATTTTTTGAAGACGCAAGGCTTCCGCTTCAGCTGTAGCAGCGGCTATGGTTTGTTCAGCCTCTACTTTAATTCTGTCAAGATCTCTCTTCGCTTTTAATGCATTTTGTTCAGCCGTTTGTTTGGCCTCGATGGCATCTGTGAAGGTTTGAGAAAAGCTAAAATTGGTTATTGCAAAGGCATCAACGGATATGTTTGATGCGAGCAAACGCGAAGTAAGTGATTCCTGCATTTCTCTGCTAACTGCCGGTCTTTTGGTTATTAATTCCTCTGCGGTATATCTGGCTGAAACGGCCTTCATAACTTCCTGAATGGCCGGGTCAATTATACGCTCCTTGAATTCAACTCCTATCGTTTGATAAACCAAATTGGCCTTATCCGGAATAATATGGTAATTCAATGCTACTGATAAATCAACGTCTTGCAAATCGGATGAAGAAGAAGCTGCGTCGGTCTTTGCTTTTTGAATCTTAACATCCATAAGAATCACTGTTTGCACAATAGGTATTTTGAAATGGATCCCCTCTGTTAATACGTTTTCCTGCACCGCACCAAAATTCAGTACAATTCCTCTTTCTCCTGCACCAACTTGTGCCCAAGGGTGGAAAAAGAAGATTACAAGAACCACGATCCCAGCAATTATTAAATTTTTCATTGGCCCTTTTCTGAAGGCATTCTTTACATCGCTAAAATCTTGATTTTCCATATTTATCAATTAAGGTGCGAAATTGGTCTAGTTCGATGTGGAAGCTATTACATAATTAAATCGGATAATTACAGATATCTCACTTTTGAGTTGGACTGCCAAAGAATGTCATTTACAAATTATAGTGTAAAAAGTTCTATTTCACTCTTTTACAAAACATTTACATCATTTTACATTCGATTTAAAAATCTGACTTGAATGGCGCATACATTTGTTCGAAACATTTAAACACGACATATGAAAAAGTTAATTTTCGCTTTAAGTATTAGCATTCTTGCTTTAGGTATTACTGCATTCGGATTTGCCAATTGGGGAAAAGACGGAAAGAAGGAAAAAGTTACGGCTTGTTGCATGCCACAGGGTTACCATAATGCGCTCTACCCTATGGACAAATTACCCAATCCTAATTTTGAATTTAGCCTTGGGTCAAGGTTTATGACAACCGTCTCAAAAGAAAAGCTGAATTCAGCTAAATCTATTAAAGACTTGCTCCCTGAAAATGCAACTCATGGCATGGAATCCTTTCAGAATGTTAAAGTTGCCATTTTAAATGGTGAGAATGAAACAATTGAATTGGGGCAAAATGAAATGTTGAATGATGCTCAACTGAGTCTTTTAAAAACAAGTGATTATTCCACCAATTTTTATATCCGAGCCGACTGCAAGCACACTTCCGAATTCAATAGACAAGTGGAAAATTATGATTTTGTCTATTATGTAACTGTGGTTCCTGAAACTGAAGCCCGATTCAAAGATGGAAATAAAGCGCTTGTTGATTATCTAAAGGAAAACAGTATTCCTGAGACTGCAGATTTTAAAAAAGAAGATTTGAAATATGGCAATCTGCATTTTATTGTATCTAAGAACGGTACCATTGAAAATGTGCGTCTTGAATCAAGTTCTGGTCATGAAATAGTAGATCAAAAAATGGAGCAATTGATCAGATCAGTGTCCGGACAATGGGAAGCGGCGGCCAATGCTAAGGGCGAAAAGATAGAACAGGAATTCGTATTCTCTTTTGGTCTTATCGGCTGCTAGAGTTTAATAAAAAAAGGCTGAGTACAATCGATACTCAGCCTCTTTAGATGTTTTTTGATTTGACTATTCACTCACAGGAAATCCCCTGTCTCTCATAAGAGCTTCAATTTTTGCATCGCGACCTCTGAACAAACGATAAGCTTCAGCAGGATCAATCGCATTTCGAGGCGCGAATAAATACTTCACAAGCTTAGCTGATAATTCTTTATCGTAAAATCCTCCCGGTGCTTCCGCAAATGCTTCCGCAGCATCAGATGTCAATACATCGGCCCACATATAACCATAGTAAGCAGTAGCATAACCCTCGCCTGAAAATACATGACCGAAATGTGGTGATCTATGGCGCATTGGTAATTCTTTTGGCATATTTAGCTCTGCCAATGTTTCACGCTCGAAGGCGTCAACATCCATTCCTTCTGGATCAGCCAAATGGAATTTCATATCCATTATCGCAGAGGCCAAATATTCAGTTGTTTCAAATCCCTGATTGAATGTACCTGCATTTTTAATTTTTTGTACCAGTTCTGCAGGAATTGGCTCTCCTGTTTTATAGTGAACGAGATAGTTATTGATTACCTCATCTGTTGATAACCATCTTTCCAATAATTGTGACTGAAATTCTGTATAATCTCTTACTCCACCATTTAAAGTTGGGTATTTAACATTAGATGAAAGTGCGTGTAGCGCATGTCCGAATTCATGGAAAAATGTGGTTGCATCATCCCAAGAAACTAATAATGCTTCTCCCGGAGCAGGCTTCACAAAATTGGAATTGTTGGTAGATAAGACATTAGTCTCACCATCAAATGTGGTATGACTTCTAAATGACATCGCCCAGGCACCTGATCGTTTTCCTTGTCTGGCATATGGATCCAAATACCAAAGACCGATGTTTTTACCGGAATCTTTATCCGTTACTTCCCAAACTCTAACATCTTCATGGAATACAGGGACTACACCTTCCTCAATTGGAGTGAATTTGAAATTGAAAAGCTCACCGGCTACAAAATGCATGGCATCCGTTAATTTATCGAGCTGTAAGTATTGCTTTACTTCTTCAGAGTTTAAGTCATACTTTGCCTTTCTTACTTTTTCAGCATAAAATCTGTAATCCCAAGGCTCGATAGTAATATTATCGCCATTGGCATCAGCCACAGCTTGCATATCGGCTACTTCCTCGGCTACTCTTGCGATGGCTGCCGGCCAAACGGCTTCCATTAAATTCATTGCATTCTCAGGTTTTTTAGCCATTCGATCTTGCAAACGCCATTCCGCATAATTGTCATAACCCAAAATATTGACCTTCTCTCTTCTCAGTTTTAAAATTTCGGCGATCAAGGCATTGTTATCATATTCATCACCATTATCACCTCTGGAATAATAATTTGTCCATACTTGCTTGCGCAATTCTCTTTCTGTTGAAGACTTAAGAAATGGATCCATAGAAGACCTTGAATTGGTGATGGCATATTTTCCTTCTTGTCCTTTATCTGCAGCTATTTTCGCCGCTGATTTGATAAATCCCTCGGATAAGCCTCCTAATTGATCTTCATTCAAATAGGTTACATAGTTTTCTTCATCGTGCAAAACATTATTTGAAAACTTGGTATAAAGACTTGATAATGTTTTATTGATCTCAGCGTATTTTGCTTTGTCCTCAGGACTCAGCTCGGCGCCGTTCATTTCAAAACCCTTGTATATCAATTCTACAAGTCTTTGCTGATCATCTTCAAGAGGATTCTCCCGAGAAGCTTCATAAACAGTTTTTATCCGACTGAACAGCTTTTCGTTCTGTGTGATTTTAGACGAGAATTCGGAATAGAGTGGCGCTATTTCTTCCTGGATCACTCTGAATTCAGGAGAAGATAAGTTTGCGCTAAAAATGCTGTAATAGCTACTTGCATTTTCCAATTCTTTACCGGCTTTTTCCATTTCAACAATTGTATTTTCAAAAGTTGGAGCATCAGGATTATTGGCAATAGCGTCAATATCCTCTAAATGCATTTCCATTCCTAATAGCATGGCTTCTTTGATATCCTCTAGTTTCATTTTATCAAATGCCGGCACCCCTCCATAAGGTCCTTTCCATTCTTGCAGCAGTGGATTTTCATTCATAGGTTTTTCTTTTTCTTCTTGCTGATTACAAGCAATTGATAGGCTTAATAGAGCGAGAAATAAAATTGCTCCGGAAATCTTTTTCATGATAGATATATGGTTTAGTAATAATGAAATTAGGCTATGATGGCTCGAAATTAAGAAAATCGTGAGATTTTACATCCGTTTATGAAGAGGATGTTATAAACGGCAAACAATATCTAATAAAGAATTGACCATTGTATTTGTCATTCCAATTCAGCTTGTGTTAAAAACTCGCAGAGTACTTCAGGAGCCTGCACTGAAAACTCGAAGAGTTCTTCAGTGAGTTCTTGGAATTTCATCTTAATCCCCCGCCTTGTCCAAGCGTCTCACTTGGACTTAATTATACTTATGTGTAAATAATAAAATGTAAATCTATAAGACCCTTTTCATTAGCAATACCTCTAGCACTTGAATAAATATAATCTTCAACCTTTTTGAACTATTGTTCAATTGAATAGCCCAAGCGAGACGTTTGTGCTAGCGAGGGAACAAAAATACATACGGATATTTCATTTATATTTGTACGTATAACATAAGTATCATTATGGACACAAAGTTGACATTAAAACTTAATCAAAAAGTAATTGAAAAGGCTAAAGAATACGCATCTATTAAAAAAGTAAGTCTTTCTCGAATTATTGAAGCCTATTTACAATCATTAACTTCAGAAAAAGAATCTAAGGAATTTGAGATTTCTCCTTTCGTGAGAAGCATAGCAACCGGAACTGAACTTCCATCTGATTTAGACTATAAAAATGAATACTCTGACCATTTAATGAAAAAACATAAATGAGAAAGAGGATTTTTATTGATACCAATATTATGTTGGATTTATTAGGTGAAAGAAAACCATTTTACAATTCGATTGCCAAAATCGCCACCTTGGCCGAAAAAGATATATTAACAATGGTAGTTTCCCCTCTTTCATTTGCAACGGTAAACTATTTCCTCTCAAAATTTGAGAATCCAAAAGTTGCCAAAGAAAAATTGCGCAAGTTTAAAATAATTAGCGAAGTAAGCTCTTTAGATGAACTGACGATCGAAAAAGGACTTAACTCTTCAATAAATGACTTTGAAGATGCCTTGCAATATTTTAGCGCGACCGACTCAGACTGTGATATTATCATAACTAGAAATGCTAAGGATTTTAAAAAATCTCTTATTCCCGTCATGTCAGCAGATGAATTCTTGAAAAGTTTAATTAAGCAATGAAAGAGTATACAATAAACAATACGGAACACGGAATACGTCTCATAGAATTCGACATTCCAAGACGAGCTCGTACTGAATTCTTGTAGAGAACTTCAGGGCAGGGAGTTCTTGGAATTTCATCTTACTTCTGTTATATATCAGTCTCGGTTGAAGATGAAACCGTTTCACTCCTTCACAAACTTCCCGGATATTTTACCACTCTTGGTTTGAATATTATAGATATACAGCCCTCGCGGATAAGTAGATATATTCAAGCGCAGTTCATCTTCAAGCAACTTTTTATCTTCAATCATAAAGCCTCTTAGATCATAAACTTTGATTTCAGCATTATAAAAATCCACACTTTCGAAAATGATATGGTCGCTGGCGGGATTGGGGAATACTTTTATCTGATCCGGTATTTCATCATTTAAAGCCACGCTAAAAGTGCTTGAATCACTTAACACTGTGCATCCGAATTCATTTCTCATTATAGCATGGTAAATTCCCGACTGATTAGGCACTATATAGCTTTCCGAATTAACAGCTACTAAATTTCCATTCAAATACCAGTCTGCTTCAAGATCAGATGCTAAAAGTCTTACAGTGTCATTGATTTGAGAAATTTCTGTATTTGGCTTGAAATACATGCAATTGTAATAGCTTAAAAACAAAGATTCTGTTGTTCCTAATTCATGCGTAAAGGTCAATGAATCGATAGTAGTAACACTATCAGTCAAAGAAATTCCTACAATTTGGTGACCTTCGTCAAATGCCATTTGATTAATTGGAATATTGAATCCTTTAAGCCAAGCTAGTTTAGAGCTATCCGGGTTAAAAGCCATCATAATAAAATCACTACTATCATAGACCGCATTGTCTTTATAAAACCCTCCAGGAGTAATTTGTCTTTCGCCAATGAGTTCGTCTGAAAAAATTGAAACAGAATTATAATCCAAACTTGGTGCCCCATAAACTTGACATTTGCTCGGAAAGGAAAATGGACCAGTTTCGTAATTGAAATAGCCGACCTTATCTGAGCCTGGTTGGATATTTGGGCAAGGATAGACAAATTCAGCAGAGTCATTAAATTCTTTCAGGACAAAGTCTTCGTTTTCCATAAAATTAAATTCAATAGAGGCATTGAAATCTATTTGAATCGGACGAAACCGGAGATAATTTCCCAAACTATCAAATTCTAATAGACTAAAGGCAAATGGCTGTATATTCGGCTCAAATGGAGGAGCTTGTCCAAATCCTGTTAAAGAAATGATATTTCCATTTAATGGGTTAATTGCAAACTCTGGAGAACCATCTACCCCATCACAGTCGGTATTAATAATTTTACTTACAGCACCCATTGGGTCTATTACTACTATTGCTGAGGCTCCTGAATTATTTGCTAAGGAAACAGGAAGCTCGCTAATGGTAAAAGCATCCATGTTAAATACACTATCAAATGATATTGATAAAATTAATTCAGATTTACTGCTAATATTGAAGTCAATTGGATCATCATTCAATGTATTTGGAAGTTTTCTAAAAAATATTACTTCTCCTCTATAATTTATTTTTAATATAAAATACTCTAAACCTGAAAATGAAGTTTCAGTTGTGTCAGTATGTACAATTAAATTATTGCCAATTTGAATAGAGCCCAAAAACCCGCCTAGGGCATAAATATCACCTGAATTACTTGATTTAAGTTCTGATATATAACCATTAAAATTTTTCTGACTCGAAATTGTCCAATTTAAAAGCCCCTGAGGAGAAACATTCATAATCCTGAACGTACCATTTGAGAAAGTGCCATTATGCAGCAGTGTATCTTGATTAATTATTATATCATCGGTTTGTCTGAAGGCCATAGTTAAATCACCCGAATTCGAACTGACGGATGCCATGGAAAGGACAGACGCATTTTTTACAGTAAATGCTCCTCCTAAATTTATTTGACTATAAAGGCTCGAATTAACAAATAGTAATAAGAGTGAAAGAATGATACTATTTAACGATTTTGACATTTCCTTTTATATTTTTTTGCTCTCCACATTGATCAACGGACAGAGAATAAAAATAATCACTACTTGGCACATTAAGACCATCCCAATACTCAATAGGATTACTAGTCTCAAAAACTTTGCTTCCCCATCGGTTGTAGATTGTTAGGGTAAAGCCCCCGAACCTTTCGAGGACTTTTGTGATTGATAATCAAATTATTGTTTAACGATTTTTTCGCGGGTAATTGTACCATCTTTTGAAACAAGGCTTAAAATATAAATGCCATTATCAAGTTCAGACATATCTAAATCCATTTGAACAGAACTGATTTCCTCACTTAACACTTCTCTCCCATTCATATTCATGATTTGTAATAGCTCCATATTATAAAGACCGATGAGGGTCAGATTATTAGAAAATGGATTGGGGTAGATGGCAGTTGTATTTGAGTTATAATCAAAGTCTAAATCTGATTGGCTTCTTTTTAATCCGGAACAAGAAATATTATAAACGTTTGAATTGTTTTGATAATCCGTCCAAAGTGTTTTGGAAGATAAATTTGCCCATTGATTAGAATTTAGTTTAATGCAAGTCAAATTTGTTTCTAAAAACCAATAAAAAACATCTAATGAGTTAAGAGAAGATAGATCCAAAGCTTGAATTTGATTATTATCAAGATCTAAGTAAGTTAAGTCAGCATTATTTGGAAAAGCAATAGAAGAAAGAGCAGAATTATTAACTAAATTAATCGAAGAAATATTTGAATTAGAAGAAAAATCCAAGCTAGTTAAACTTGTGTTTTCAATATAAACTCCACTTAAAGTTGGATTATTGGATAAATCCAAATTGATAACCGGATTATTGATACTATAAAACAAACTCAAGTTAACAAAGTCTTCAATACCCGTGAAATCCGTTATTCCAAAGTTGCTTGGAAGTAAATTAAAAATACTAGACAAGTTAACAGTAGGGACTCGACCATCAGGATAAATATCATCATTCCCTGTAAAGTCTAGAAACCTCTCAAAATTAACATCCGGAATACAAGTATATCCAGTACCAGGGCCACAATTATTACAACTTAAACTATAACTCGCTGCTGCATCCTTAGTCCATCCAGAAGGAATACTATTGAGTTGTGTTTGGCTTACTTGAATGCAAGTCAGGTTTCCTGCATTATGATTAACTAGTAAATCGACTATGTTGGAATTATTTGAAACATCCAATTCGTCTAAAGTTGTCCACCTTCCGTACAAACCTCTAAGCAGAGGTTGGTTACTCACATTGATTTGACTGATATTATTTCGTTCAAAATTTATTATCTGAAATATTGTCGAGTTGGTACTGCTAATATCAAGACTTGTCAAATTGTTATCATCACACTGAAGGTATGCCAATCTTTGAAAATTACTGATATTCAGTTGGCTAATATTATTATATCTTACAAATAATTTGGTTAGATAAGACAATGTCTCGTTAACATCAAAGGTTCCCGAAAAATTGTTATTATCAGCATACAAGTATCTTAAATCCGTGATTCCATTTAAGTCTAAAGCGGTCAGATTATTATTTGTAACACTGAGTATTATAAGATTTACACAACCAGAAACATTCATCGATTGTAATTGATTGGAATTAAAAAATACCTTTTTCAAACTTGCCATTCCACTTAAATCGACTGTTGTCAAATTATTGGATTTGCATTCCAATTCTTCTAAGTAAGTGAAATTCTTAATTCCAGTTAAATCAGTAATTGAGTGGCTATTAATATTTAATTGTGTAATAGTATTCACATCGGAGATATTAAATTCATTTGGGTCTCCATTTCCCGCGTTAGGAATAGGAATTGAAGCCAATGCACTAGCAAAAGTCGGGTGAACAGTAAATGTTTGCGCTCGTAAATTGAGTGCCAAAAGAAAAAGAAGAATAATTGTTGATAGATGTTTCATAATCAAATATTTAGAGTTAAAAATAATAACAATTAAATCCGCATATAGCGGAACTTCAATGGAACTAACCATTAAGTCTATTTGATTTGGAAACAGTAATCTGTGGATGAGACAGATACACTTTGGTGGGATTAAGCTAGAGAAATATTTTTAATAAAAAAATCTATACGAAAAAATTCAATTGATAAATACCTATTAATTAATTGAAACCACCTTGTCCAAGCGTCACGCTCTCGTGCCAGCGAGAGGATTGAGACTGTATTACTCACTCCTTTTATAAAGAAAAAGCGTATCAGCATCCGCTGTGTTAATAAAAAGTGTATCAGAATTGAGTTTTATAATTTTATTCACAAGAGGCAATTCGCTATTATAAATCAGAACGGAATCATTTTGAATTTGAAAATGGAGCGGATTGTCTAAGTGATCGAAGTAGTAAAGTGAGTCCCCTTTTATTAGAAATAATGCATTTTCTGCTCCTCCCTCCGCCCATACACCTTGAAGGAATCCTAATTTCTGGTTTAGGTCTGATGCCTGTTCTTTTTTAAGATTCTGATTCTTATTTACATCAAATCCGGGCCACAGCCGGTCAGCATTTTGCTTTATTGAAAATAGAGATAAAGTAAATACTAAAAACACTCTGATCATTGTACAAATCGGCTAATTTGATTTCAGAACCTTAATTTCATTCTTTCATTCCATTATAAAAATAAGAGAATTTCAACAATACAGAGCTTTTTTCAGACTCCCCTGAGCAAGCTCTAAGGTTCTTCCTCCTTTTGTGTATAGCGCATTCGGCGCTGGTATATACTGGTTGAGACTGAATAAAAATTCAGTTTGGGAAGTCAAAAATGTATGAGAAATCAATTCAAAAAAAAAATCCCGAATCAATTAAGATCCGGGATTAATAATTCAGGATGTTTAATTTCAATAAACTTCCAATTTATATGAGTCCTGAAAAGTGACTTGATTTTCTCCAATTGTGGTACTTTTAACTGGCTCATCGTTTACTAGTACTTCTATGGTATAATCACCGAATCTTGCTTCATTAAAGTCATAGGTTTTACTTATTAGCCCTGAAGGCGAATTAAACTCATCCTTTAAAACAACCTCCCCTTTTTCATTTCTAATTAGCACCATCATAGTTTCATTAGCTTCTAAAAATGTTTTAAGATTAACCCTGTGCTTCACTTGCTCTTTGATAACTACTTTAATTGCTGATGTGCTTTCGGAAGCCATAGTAACCATAGTTGACATTGCGATAATTGCGATAAATAATTTGAACGTTTTCATATTTTTATTTTTTTTAATTATGCAAGCAAAGGTCGTATGAAAGCGGCTGCAGAGGTTATCAAGGATGATTCAATAAATTATAGAATTGAAGCAGACATGTCAATTTTGCGTCATGACTATCAATTTTGAATCAAATCAATGGAATTTGATAATTAGAATCCCTCTCCACCTTGTCCAAGCGTCCCCTACCTTGTCCAAGCGTCTCGCTTGGACTTAAATATACTTATGTGCAAACAATAAAATGTAAATCTATAAGACCCTTTCCATTAGCAATATCTCTAGCACTTGAATAAATATAATCTTCAACCTTTTTGAACCATTGTTCAATTGAATGGCCGAAGCGAGACGCTTTTGCTAGCGAGTTTTGTTCCAAAGTGACAAGTAATGAGAAATTACACATCAGGATTTAGGATGTTAATCAGGTAATACTTTCTCCTCATTACAATAAAAAAAAGATCTGTTTTTTTTATAAAGTCAACTTATTCAATAGTGAGTATCCTATGAAAATTTACCTTACTGCTTAAGAAATTTGAATTCTGCGATTCTTCCTACAGATCGAATGCTTATAAAATAGATTCCCGAAGGTTCGGCAATGTTGAGTTTCAATTCCCGAACATTTATAAATTTTTCAGAACCAATTTCTTTTCCCGACATATTGGAAATTGAAATCTCAATATCTTCGTAAAATGCGCCAAGATCCAAAGTAAAAAATCCATTTCCCGGATTTGGGTAAAGGATAAGTTCACTTTCAAAGGTGTTTTCAAGAATTCCGACTGATATAACTGCAACACAATCCGATGTATCAACACAAGTATTTTCTGTGAGCTCAACAGCATAATTACCATTGACAGAAGCTGTGAAGCTTTGATTGACTTCTCCAATGATAACTGCAAAATGATTATCGCAATCCATCCATTGATAGCTCGCATTGGCATTATTTGAAGTAATTATAGCTCCATTCAGAGTTGTGGTTTTATCACTTACACGATTAATAGTTAAATCGAGAAAAACAATCGAGTCACAACCATTTGAATTACTCAGTGTTAAACTCGATGTGTTATTTGAAGTGAAATATGTAATTCCATCTATCCATGTAAAGGAATCACATGCAGTAATTAAGTCAGTACTACCATTTGATTGATTGATTGTAAGATTCAGACTAATTACCGAATCACATCCCACCGAATTTGGAATGGTAAAAGTTGCCGAATTATTTGATGATAAATAAGTGTTTCCATCAATCCAAGTAAATGAATCACAGGCGATAATTGCATATGTGGCTGAACTGGAATTATTAATTGTGAGATCAAGTGTAATGATGGAATCACAACCTGAACTATTCGTCAATGCAAATGTAGCAGTGTTATTTGAAGCCGTATAGGTATTTCCATCAATCCAGATATATGAATCGCATTCTATTATGGTATCTGTGCTGAAAGTAGCTGGGCATTGAGAGAATTTATGTACAAAGATATCGCGATTGTTGTTATTACCTGTTGCTATAATTGCACTTCCAGGTCCTGGGTCAAAGTCAACAGTACCACTAAATTGACCTGTTGTCAGAATATCACCAACATTTGAAACAGCTATTCCAAGACCTTCTTCAAAGCCAAAACCACCAAGGTCCGTTCCCCAAACATAATCACCGTTTTGATTCAGTACAGATATATAAATATCGTTTTGAATAGCACTAAAAGATTGAGTACCTGGTCCGGGATCCAGGTCGATGGTACCATAATACCAACCTGTTGAATATACATTGCCAGCGTCATCAATATCAATCGAAAAACCCTGATCAGTTTGTGTGCCCCCCAATTGCTTTACCCAGATCAAATCTCCATTTGAATCGAGTTTCAGAACAAAACTATCTGAGGAACCTAAAGAAGTTAAGTTGACAATTCCCGGTCCGGGATCAAAGTCTACCGTATTTCTAAAAAAACCTGTTAGATATACATTATTAAAAGAATCCACTTTAATCGAATTTCCATAATCAGCATCTGATCCTCCAATACTTTTAGCCCAGAGGAGATTTCCATTAGGATCCATTTTATGGATAAAAAAGTCATCCCCTCCATTTGGTGAAAAAAGCAAAGTATCCGGTCCTGGATCAAAATCAGCTCCAAAACTTCGGAATCTCCCGGTCGTATATACATTTCCCGAATGATCAGTAGCGATGCCTAACCCAAAATCCTGATTCGTTCCACCCATATGTCTGGCCCATAGAAGGTTACCCGCAGAGTCCATTTTTTGAATATAAACATCATCACTACCAAATGAATTTAATGTTGATGTTCCAGAACCTGGGTCAAAATCCACAAAGGCACTGAAAGATCCGGTTGAAAAAATATTTCCGGACTCATCTACAACTATTGAAAAACCACCTTCAACTGCAGGTCCTTCTAGTTGACTTACTCTTACAAATTGGCCATTGGCATCTAGCTTCAGAATAAATATATCACTCTGACTAGCTGTGAGATTACTGATTCCTGGCCCCGGATCAAAATCAACCATGCCAGTGAACTGACCTGTTATAAAAATATTACCATGTTCATCTAAATCCAAAGACCTGCCTAAATCCTCTCCACTTCCTCCAAAACTATTTACCCAGATTAAATTTCCATTTACATCCAGCTTTTGGACAAATACATCTCTAAAACCGTTAGAAACAAGATTGAAAGTACCCGGCCCCGGATCAAAATCACCTGTGGCTCGAAATGTTCCTATAGTAATTACATTGCCCATATCATCCACAGCAATGGAGAGTCCTTCATCATCGCCACTTGATCCCATTGTTTTTACCCATTCGAAGACTTGGGCATTTGATGTGAAAAATGTTAAAATACAAACCACAAAAAATGATAGCGTTTTCATAATCAAGCTGTTATTGCATATTAAAGAAAAGTTTTTTTATTGAAAAATGTCTAAGTCTCTGTCAAAATATTTGCTTCATAAGCTTACAGAGTAAAGACATCTCTGCTAATAATCCGTATTTCAAATCGGATTTTGTTTCATCGTCCTCCTACCTTGTCCAAGCGAGACGCTTGTGCTAGTGAGTTAGCATCTATCTAAATTAGAATTTAGCTATAATTGCTGTATTTATATTTAACCGGAAATAAGCCACATCCTTCAGCATAGATTAACAAGCATTAGTCCTCGCATTTTCACAAAATATGAACCAAAACAAATTTTTTCTATTAATCTTCTTTTTGACTCTCTCTCCTTTGGGATTTGGAGTTTCTCATGATTACATTGAATTTCATAAGGTTATCAAATTCGCTCGGGGTTCAGCTGCTGTTAGTTTTGATGAGTATGAATTATTATTAAAAGGTTTAGATGAAGTCATTCGTATTTCTGAAATTGATGGCGAATTATTTTCCGAATCAAGCAATATCATTTACATAGATAATTCTGCCAAATACAGGATTAAAGAGTTTTCGGATAAAAATTTGAATAAATTATTTGATCACATTTACGAAGGAAGTCCACTAAAATTGATTTATCCCGGTTACATGGATTATCAACTTTTTTTAAGTAGAATTTTTGCCAAGTATTATAATAAAAGCTTCAATTGTTTTAGCATTTCTGACTTAAGACGCAGTATTGAAAAAGCAAAAGGCAAAAAAGTTATCAAAGAGTTCGAAATCAGAGCAACACCCAGTAATAAAGTGGTCATTGAACTATCGAACATTGATCCTAATTTTAATCAGGATGATGAATTGATATCAATTAATGGCAAAAGTGTAAAATACCTTATTCCTAATTATATCAATTTACTCGATAGTGATACTGTGGTATTAAAAAGAAACGACTCCATTATGTCATTAATCTTTAAACCAAAATATATTGAGAAAAAGGAGGACTTTGGAATTCAATACCTCGATTCTGCCTCCATTATTCTTGAGGTAAATAAAATTCATAAGAATTTTATTGATTCCCTTAACAAAATACTCATACGCTACCAACCTGAAAATTACAATTACTATTTTGATTTTCGTTTCTACAGTGGCGGGATTTTCAACGAAGAGCTAAACTTTATTAAAATGTTCTTTTCTCAAGATTCAGTCTGCGCCAAACTGTATTCTACAGAAAATAAATTATTGAAAAGATATTATTCCTATGATAGTGCTGTATTTAATGAGAACACCAAAATCATTTTAAGTGAAAACAGTCTGGAAGCAGTTGCCTTTACGCAATCGTTAATAAAAGTGATTAAACCTGAGTCATTTATAACGCCAAAAGTATTTGCCTCACATAAGATTCTTAGTGTTGCTAAAATAAAACCCTCTGAAGATATTTTCTGCAGTTATACCTATGGGCATTTGAAAATGCACGATTTACCACTTTACTTTCCAGATATTTTAAAAACATGTGAAAAACATGTTCCTTATGATCTTGTTGGAAAAGACTTAATATATTTTGTAAACAACTGGAAATGTAATTAAGAATGAATATTGGTATAAAAAAAGGTCATTTCATTAAGGTTCGAATACAAGGCATTGCTTTTTTATTATTTATTATCGTTCAACTGTCTTTCGCACAGAAGAATAATTTCATCATCCATTTGGATGAAACACTCTCTTTCAATTCCATTTCAAAATTTAAATGTGTTGAAATTTTAAATCCAAAGGGAATTTCGAAATTAGGTGTGGTAGCAGTAGGACTGGCAGGTAACAAGGTTCCTGTTTATTTTGAGAGAGAATTTTATGGAGAATTATCAAGACATATAGGCATTACTGATAAATTAGATTCTCAGGATATACCAATATCTATTATTGTACATAAGCTTAAAATATCTGAAGATAAATCTCCAAATATGCAATTTTCAAGCTGTGAGATTGAATTGGAATTTGCACGTAAGGAAAATGGAAAATATTATTCATTAGCTATCATAAAAAAGGAAACCAATTCATATACACAAACTGGAATAAAGAACTCTCATGATGATAATATTACTTCCGCAATCTATCAATGTGCGAAGGTTTTTTTTTACACCGTGTCGATTCATGATAAAGGCGTTCCTATTCAAGAACAAAATTTTGATATCGTTTTTCGGCCGGAAAAGGAAATCATCAATGGGGCCTATCGGAGTTTTGCTGAAATCACCCGATTCTTTAACCCAAAGAGCCTTAATTTCAATTTATACTTAGAAAAATTTAAAAAAGGGCCCAATAACTATAGACTAAACGATGAGAAAGGAATATTCTTTGGATACGACTTTTTATTTCAGGATACTGCAGTCTATTATAGAGTAGGTGCATCCAGATTTTTAAAATCTTCGCTTTTTGGAAAATACATTTATTTTGAAGGCGTAATTACACCATCAAAATATAAAGCCATGCCGGGTTTTGCCGTGGCAACTAGCAAAAAAAGTTATATACTTAATACCGACAATAGAGAGTTTAAAGAATTGAATGAATACAATTTTTTCCAAATAGCCAGGAAATACCCTGATGTAGTCGCTCATTACAGAAATTCAAAGAGAGGTGCCTCTGATATGAAATACGCCATTGCTTTATTGAATGAAAAATTCAAATAAGGAATTTCCATAGATGGATCAGAACCAGTCTTTTCATGTTATGGATACCTTGAAATAAATAATACACCCACCTTTTCCAAGCATCTCGCTTGGACTTAATTGTACATATAAGTATACATTGTGCCAAACAATAAAATGTAAATCTATAACACCCTTTCCAATAGCAAAATCTTTAGCACTTGAATAAATGTTATCTTCAACCTTTTTGAACCATTGTTCAATTGAATAGCCCAAGCGAGACGCTTGTGCTAGGGAGAGGATTGGCTGGAAAAGTTTTCGCTAACAATTGATTTTCTATCTTTATAATAAAACTTATTGCCATGAAGCTATTAATATCGACTTTCGTATTTCTGGTTATCTCCACCAACGGCCTTGCTCAAGCCCTTCAAAAAGGAAATTTTGATGTACATGCCGGTGTTGGCTTTGGTGTCTATACCATTACCTTAAATACCTTTGAAAAGGAAAGTGATGGTGCAGTTCCCGGACTATTGAATATTGGTGTCGCCTATCGTATTACTGATGACTTTTCCTTGGGCATAGATTATGAAAGAAATGGTTTTGTGACCGATGCGGATTCGAATAGCAAAGTGGTGTCACAAAATATTGGGATTACTGCAGGATATAGCATCGTAAATTCAGAAAAAAATGTCATTACACCCTTTATTCAAATTGGTAGTACCAGCTTAAAGTTTGAAGACTTTGACGGCCAGGATTATGTAACATCAAGCGGTACGCAACTTCAGTTTGGATTTGCATGGAATCATTATTTCGGTGATAAGATCGGTATGTTCGCTAATCTATCCGTACCGGTTTACATGTACAGCGAATTCAAAAATTCAAATGGTGATGTTTATGAAGAAAGCAGAGTAGTCATTGACAGCCAAGGCAATCCTACGGTGGAATCCCGCGTTGTAGACGCTAATATGGTTGGAATGAATGTCAGGCTGGGACTCGCTTTAAAATTTGGAAAGTAAAGTTATAGCCCCCCCGCACCTTGTCCAAGCGTCTCGCTTGGACTTAAGTATACTTATACGTATATCTTGTGCCAAACAATAAAAAGTAAATCAAAAAGACCCTTTCCGTTAGTAATATCTCTAGCACTTAATTAAATATAATCTTCAACCTTTTTAATCCATTGTTCAATTGAATAGCCCAAGCGAGACGCTTGTGCTAGTGAGGGGAATCTCAGAAACACTAGAAGGCACATCATTCTTATATGGATATTAATCAAATGGGGCTGACGAGGGATAGGTTGAGGCAGACATATTATTTGGCGATACTAAAAAACATTGATAATTCTTATCTTTATAATAAATTCCATAGAATGAGTGCTCTAGTTATAAAAGTAGATAAAAAAAGTAAGCAGATTCTTACCGAACTAGCCAAAAAACTAGGTGGAAATGTTATGTCTATTAACGATGAGCAATTAGAAGATATAGTCTTTGGAAAGATGATAGAGGATTCTAAATCCGGAGAAACTGCAAGCAAGGAAGAAGTACTCAAAAGCTTGAAGTCAAAATGATTGTCAAATTCGACAAGTCATTTTTAAAATCCATCAAAAAACTTAGAAATCAATCAATAAAGGACAAAATCCTAACATTAATTGAAGAATTAGAAAAATCTGATTCCCTTTCGGAAATAAAAAATTGTAAGAAACTCACAGGTTACAAAACTTATTTTCGGATAAGAATTGGAGATTATAGACTTGGTATAGAAGAGAATTCTCCTAGCGAAACAACCTTTATAGTCATTGCTCACAGAAAAGATATATATAATAAGTTTCCATAGACGTCCAGAGGAGTAGCCCCCGATCTCCTTTGCCTACAGAACAGGCAGGTTTACTTCGAAGAAGTCTCTTTGGGACAATGAGTACTTGAATAAACAATAAAGAGCAATCAGTACGCCTGCCTGTTGAAGACAGGATTAAGTCTCATAGCATTCGTCATTCCAAGACGAGCTCGTCCTGAATTCTCGTAGAGAACTTCAGGGCAGGGAGTTCTTGGAATCTCACCTTACACTTTAGCACCTTTTCATTGCACTGTTGAAATTATATTAAGGATATTTATGGATCCTCGTACATCAAGCCCTCCTTCCTGCCCCTATATTTATCAGACGAAGTTTTTGCAAAAAACCTTTCTGATGAGGACTAGTTTGGTAATTATTTTATTAAGAGAGAAAACTATTATTCTAGTCTTCCTTATTTTCTTTTTCTCTTAGTGTTTTTAATAGTTGATTCGCTTTAGCAATCGTTTCTTCACGAGGGGTATTTGCAATGATTGATTCTAGAGTAGCTCTCGCCCGAAAGTTCTCTCCCATATAAATATAGTTTTTAGCTACTAACAGAAAGGCCTTGTCATTCCATTCTGGTATGTAGGAATATTTACTGATTAAGTCAAAGCAAAGGTCCACTGACTTTTTATATTCATTTGAGTAGAAATGAGATTCAGCTAAATTGAATAATCCCTTAGCAGACTCATCACTTTTCCTATCACTTATTATTGGTGACTCTAATTGTTTTATTTTATCATTTATAGTCTTTTTTTTATTAGAATTGAATTCATTGTTAAGTTTGTTTTCCTCGAGCTTTTCCTTTTGCTCCTTAAGGCTTAGGTAGTCCAAATATTCAATTTTGACAGTATCATAGTATGATTGCCAAGACTTCTTTAAATCGCCATTCGGAGCAACTATTGCTAAGTATTTTGAAAGATGATAACGCTCAACAATTCCATCTGCCTTTTTTATGTCATCAGAGTATTTATCAAAATAGATAAGTTCATTAACGTCTTGTTCTCGCTCTTTAAACAGGTCAGAAATAATAAGTGATACTGTAGCAATTGCAACAGAAACGACAGAATATTTAAAAAGATCTATCATCTTATCAAGCTTTTGAACTTCAATATTCCCTTTCTTTATCATTTGAATTGCAATGATCATGAAAGCGATAGTTATTAAAATAAAAACCCCATATAGAAGTAACGAAATGTCTCCAGTATTCTTAAAACTCATAATTCAATGTTTTGGATACTTAAAATAACATTTGAGATAAAATTAGCACCTATCATCCTTAAAATAAAATTCAAAATCAATTCATCATTCCTGCTCATTTATTCTTTAAGGATATCGAAGCAATAACGTGGATAAAAATTATGCAAACAGTAAAAACAAACAATGCGGATTATGAATTACGAAAATTCGACTAAGCATTGCTAATTCAAGGCCAAGCTTGCCTGAAAACATGTAGTGTTTTTAAATGAGTTCTTGGAATCTAAATTAATACTAAAGGCTGTTTTTTCTTTTGAAGATAAGCTGTCTTTTTCTTCTGAAGATAATTTAGTCTGGAAATATAAAAGGCCCTCATACATCTAGTCCAGATATTTGTCAGCCACAGTTTTGTAACATACAAATTCTGAAGAGGAGCAAGTTTGTGTGGCGTATGATGAATATCTAGTGTATTTCTAAACAATAAATAGAATTTTCATATATTTATAATCTGTGAAAATCAAAAATTTCTATGTACTTTATACCACCTTATTAGAGAAATAAAGTGCATAAAGTATAGTAAATATAAAGTACATACTATATACAGACGTTATGCTTTATTAAACAGACTACCCGAAAAACTAAGACACAATGCCAATACTAAACGACATAATTGATTGGGTAGAAACCAAGCCCACTTTTTGGCAGGTTGCAATTGACCGGATAATCAGGAATAATCAACTTTCAGCCGCTGACATTTTGGAGATCAAAGAAATTTGTAAGGCGGATTTTGGATTGTCAGATATTCAATTTGAAGATGTCGATTTTGAAGATTTAAGAGCGTTTGTAGATGGTGCTATTAATAGTGGGGATGTTATCCTATCGAAAATATCGGATATTGAAAATATAAATGCTCTTTCGCAAACCAGTGAATTGGAATTTGCTTCAAGCGGTTTGACCCTAGTATATGGAGACAACGGTGCAGGAAAGTCAAGCTACGTTAGCATATTAAAGCATACATGTAATACCAGAGGTCAAAAGCCGACAATAAATGGAAATTTGTATGACCCAACTTCATTTGGGAACGACAAAAAAGCAGAAGTAGAATACACTTTCGATAGTGTGAATTTTAATTCTGTCAGTCTTTTAAATGGAGAAATAGATGATTCAACCCTCAAGAGTGTAGATGTTTTCGACACTCATAGTGCAAATCACTACATAGAAGGAGAAGATGAAATAGCGTTCATACCAGAGGGGCTATCAATCGTTGAAAAATTTGCCATTTACCTAAATAGAATTGAAAATGAACTTAAGGCTGAGTTATCTAGCCCAGCTTTGGCAGGTTTTGATTATTCACTAATAGAGGTTTCAGAGGGTACGACAGCTAAAGCATTTCTTGAAAATTTAAATCAAGATACTTCCCTTGATGAACTAAGAACACAATCAATATGGGATTCAAGTAATGCCTCTCGGGTAGAAGAGCTGATCAAAGAAATTGACAAATTAAAAGCAACTGACCCTAAGAAAAGCCTCAAGGATAATGGTGAGAGAATAAAGAGGTATGAAATATTAAAAAACAAGTTGCAAGCACTTGAAAACGCCTTGACAGGTGAGACTTTAGTAGAATTAAAGACAATTTTAAATTCTTATGTCGTAAAAAGTGAAGCTCTCAAGAAATCTTCAGAGGAAGCATTTTCTGATTTGCCTATTAATGGTGTAGGAAATAGTTCATGGAAATTTCTTTGGGAGAGTGCTCGCAAATTTTTCAATGAAAGTGTAGGAAAGGAGAGTTTTCCCGAAACTAATGATGAAAGTAATTGTCCTCTGTGTCTACAAGATTTAGGAGAAGAAGCAAAACAACGATTCACAGTATTTGAGGAGTTTATAAAAAACGATATTCAAAAAACTCATGACGCAGCACTAGAAAAGTATTCCTTATCGATAGACAATCTGAATGGGTTAGATTTTTCTTTAATTGAGCAAGAACCCACAATTACCGAATTGAATGAACTAACAGGCGACTTCACTCAAAGGCTAAATGAATATGTAGCATTACTGAAAAGCCAAAGAGATTATCTAATTGGTCTTTTCAATTCAAAGACCCATGTTGAAACGATTGACACTATTGCCATTGAAAATACTCCAAAGACAGCGCTAATCGAAATTGTAGCTGATATAGCGGAGGTTAATAAAAAACTAGAAACCCAGTCTATTGAAGAGGATTTAAAACCCCTAATTTCTGAGCTGAATCAACTAAATGGTCAGAAAAAAATGTTTGATTTCAAACCAAAATTGGGTCGTGAAATCTTCAGACAAAAGAAAATCAGATTGCTCAATCAGTGCATGACTAAATGCAATACTAGGTCTGTTACGATTCTCAGCAATGACTTAACGGCAAAGTATGTTACTCAAAGTCTTAAAGAAAACTTCAAAAATGAGTTGAGTAAACTTGGTTTTAAGAATATCAAAATTGAGACTGAAACCAAAGGAGAAAGAGGAAAGCAATATCACTTCTTAAAACTAGATGAAGAAAACGCGACAAATATTGCATTAAAAGACGTTTTAAGTGAAGGAGAACATAGATGCATTTCCTTAGCCACATTTCTTTCTGAATTATCAATATCTGAACATAAAAGTGCTGCCATTTTTGATGATCCGGTATCTTCTCTTGATCACAAGTGGAGATATAAAATATCTAAACGAATAGTTGAAGAATCTAAGAATAGGCAGGTTATTGTTTTTACCCACGATATCACTTTTCTATTGTTGATTCAAGAGCATTCAGCAGAACTCGATTCTGATTTAGAAATCACAAGTCTCACAAGGAAGAAAAAGGAAACGGGGATTATTGCGAAAAACCCTCCTTGGGACGCATTATCCGTTGGTAAGCGAATAGGTATACTAAAAAGTGCATACCAGCAACTTGAAAAAATAGAAAGGACAGAAACAGAAGAGACATATAAGGAAAGAGCAAAAACTTTATATGGAAAGCTACGGGAAACTTGGGAGCGATTTATCGAGGAAGTTTTTTTGAATGGAGCAATTCAAAGATTTGGTAGAGCAATCCAAACACAGAGACTTTCAAAGGTGATCGATTTAACTGATGATGATTACAGTCTTGTAGATTCAAATATGAGTAAATGTTCAACCTATTTCACAGGACATGATACAGCAGGAACTTTAATTGAGGAAATGCCAGATTCAGCTGAATTTCTTGCAGACGTAAAAGTGTTAGAGGATTATATAAAAGAAGTTAGAAATAGAAGAAGATAAAAATAAAACAAAGCATAACAAGGTGTATAGTGCATACCCTTCGGGATACGCACCATACACAAACCGTTAGCGGCAAGGCTTGGGGACAGTGCTAACTTTGAACTGACTGCATAAAACAAACGATGGAAAACATAGACGCATACATCAACACTGTAATTGCACTTCTTGGAGTTGCATACCCTTTATTGCTTCAAGTGATTGCTCGACTTGATGAGAAATATTCCTCTGACAAAATTGTAGAGCTTTTTGACCAAGAATGGGAAAGCAAAGCATTTCCTTACTCTTTATATTCCTCATTGATATTCATCGTAATCTGGTGGTTAAAATTACCGCCTTTAATAAAGTTAGACGGCTTTAATTTCCTTATTGAGAATTCAGCATCATTACTAGTTGCCTCTAGTGCAATTCTACTCGTGATTTTCTTTTTCTTCTTCGTTAGGAAAATTCTCATTTACTACACAATGACCAAATTTATTCCTTATCTGATACAGAAGCATGAAGAAAACTGAACCTGATTTAAAATATTTTTCAGCGTTGTCTGATTTGCTTTTACAATCAATAAGAACCCAACAAACAACGTATTCAAGAACGCTTTCTGACTTTTTTTATACAGCGTTTAGAAAGGTTCGTGATAAGTTCACTAATGAACCAGTCGTTTATCCTGAGTTATATTATGAAACTGTTTACAGAGCAATTGAAGAATTGGCAATTCTAAAGGAAAAGAGAAATTATTTATTGGAACACCGCACATCAGGAGCAATTTGGTTACTGGGAGAAATGCAGGGTAAAGAAATTTCTGACACCACCTATTCTTGGCTTTGGAGAAACCTACTTCTTGCAGTTAGGTATCAGCAAGACGATTTGATTGTGAACCATTGGGAAACTTGTCATCAATACTACTCTTACAGCATACCTTACATTAATCAAGAGTATGACAACACGGCAAACAATCTTCAAGTCAGTAACCAGGCGAAAGTTGATAAACGTAACGCTGAACGCCAAAAATTTATTGAATTTCATTATGCTTTGGGAGGCCTACTTACATACAAAAAAAGATATGCTTGTATAATGCGGCTTTTCAATCATACTCAAAGCGAACCACCGAAATATGAGTTGCTACCTGAGTCAATGCTGGAGATTTTCAAATCTTATTTTGATATAAGAGACCCATATGAAAGAAAATATACTTGGATTTCTAATCAATATCCTTTCCCTGAATTAAGTGGACTGAATGCGGATTATGTAATTAAGAAATGGATAATGTCGTACATGGCTATTTTGTTTTTGAGACAATGGACCATTTATTCCTACCTCATTACAATGCGACCGCTTGATTTTCCACCTATACCAACCACACAAGGAGAAATAAAACAATGGATTGATGGGCTTGACTTTTTTAAAAAGTTAGTAAGTGAACATTTGGGAAATAAAGAATTACTTCAGACATTAAACCTTGACTTCATTACCCTTGAATGGTGCGAGGAAAATGAGAAACCATACCCAACAAAATTTATTGAAAAATTCAAATCCCTCCTTGAAGATGCCTATAAGTCAAATGCATTGAATTTGCCACTTTCAGACGAGAAAGTTTTGCAGTTCGAAAGTTCAACAAAAACCATCGTTGAATCAGCTATTGACAAGTTCAAGCCGATAAATAACAACACATCAATTCAAGATGAAAACGTAGACAAGTGGTATGTGAATGGACAAAGAATGCTTCAAAGCAAAGATGCTTTCTCGGAAAACCCTGAAGTGCATCACATGGAGTTTGATTCCTTCTTGGCAACCGTTGTTTCAAGAAGTCTAAATGAAGGGTTAAGCGAAGTCTTTTTACGAAAAGTGTCAAAGTCGTATTTACTAAAATCCGAAGACTTTTTCAAAGCAATTGACAAACTTGGTATTGATGAAACTTATGTAATTGTTAATTTCGGAATACACTTAGATTACTTTATCACGCAGCTAAAGGTTTCAGGCCTTTCAAATGACAAGTATAAGAACACAGACATTTATTCTTTCAACGATTCACATATTGTAAGAAATTCTTTATTCATTCTCAAGAAAGCTGATTTGCCAAATATTTCTACAAAACCAATTGCAGCAGATGTCATAGCAAAATATTCCTTAAAGAAGATTAGCGACACTATTAATTTATATTCTTCAGTAATTGATTTAAACCAAACAACCGAAGAAGTATACAACGAAAACAAGCGAGGTAAAACTGACGATGAACTTCGGAAATCAGTTCTGTTAAGCATAATAATTTCAACCGAATTTAAATGGAAAAAGAATATTGAAGTCATTCAGTTGAGACAATATTCAGAGTTCTTCCAAAAAGGGATTGTAAATAAAATAGAAGATGTTAAACCTTAGGAAAAACAGTAGCCCAGCCGCTAACAAAGGCTAAGAAAACATGCGGGCTGACATGGTAAAATGAAATTTAGTACACAAAATAGAACTTGGTTCTCGGTGAACAGAGACGTGTTCCAAAACCCGCACGTTTCTTAGCCCAACCGTTAGCGCCAAGCCTGAAAATACATTAAGGTTCGAAGATGAAATTAGATAGAGATGCAAACGAATTAGTATCATACTCTCGTGCAGGTGATGTGTTCCATTATCGTTGGGCTGCTAGGCGCTGCTTAAAACTCATCCAGCCATCTTCAAATCTGGAATCTGTTGTTATAGAAGGATCAAAAGAACCGAAAAAGGCAGGGGAGTATGTCATAGATGTGGCTGAATACTATGAAGATGGAGCAACAAAGAGAATAGAGTACTATCAACTCAAACATACCACGGTACAGGGAAACAAACCATTTACGTTGAGCGGATTAAAGGGTACGATTGAAGGATTTTCCAAGAGATACCAACAGCACTCTATAGAGAAATCTTTGAAAGGGGTTTCATTCACCGTTATTACCAATCGACCAGTTGATCAATCCTTTAAAGAGAATCTGGCTGGTCTGATAAAAGAAGGAACGGTACATCCGCAGTTTAATAAAACAATTAAAAAGTACACCCAATTAGACGGTAAACCCTTAATCGATTTTTGCAATCGACTTAATCTAGAGGATAGTGAGGGAGATTATAAAGCACAAAAGGAAGGTCTTAGGAATGAGATGGCTATGCTTCAACCCGGCACTATTGATCCTGCACAGGTCGCCAGTATTGTTTCCTTAGTGCAAGAAAAAGTTCTGCCAGACTCTGATGGAATCATTAGAAAAGAAGAAGTATTAAGACCCTTTGGCGTAACTGCAGAAGAGCAACTATTCCCATCGCCTCCGCTCTTTGAATCAATAGAAAATATAACGGTAAGAAATCAGTATCAAGAACTTATAGATTTCATCACGCAATCTGACCACCCTGTAATAGTTCATGCCGAGGGTGGTGTGGGTAAATCAGTTTTCAGTCAGTATTTATTAGGTGCAATACCTCATGGTTCACTAGGAGTAGCTTATGACTGTTTTGGTTCAGGTGAATACCGTAGAAGAAGCAGACCAAGACACAGACACAGGGATGCCCTTGTGCAGATTTCAAATGAATTGGCTTCAACTGGTCTATGTGAAAGGATGCTTGTTAAGGATTCTACACAAGACACTGACATTATGAGGGATTTCCTGAGCAGAATTAAATCTTCCCTCAACTATCTCAAACAAACGAATCCTGAGGCTAAGCTTTTTATGCTCATCGATGCAGCCGATAATGCTGAAATGGCAGCACAGGAGTTTAATGATGCTTGCTTTGCGAACGAACTATTGAGAGAGGAGTTCCCCGAAGATTGTAGGATCATATTATTATGTCGTCCCGAACGCAAACACCTACTCAAAGCCCCTGATCATATCCCTCAGTTAAAACTATTGCCATTTTCAAAAGAGGAAACCTTCAAAAACCTGATCAAGTGGCATCCTGGAACAAATGAAACAGAAGCCAATGAATTTCATAGATTAACCAGCGGCAACCCACGGGTTCAGATGAATGCCATTGCCGTGGGGCATTCTTCTGTCAATGAACTCCTACGTTATCTTGGGCCTTCTGGGACAACTGTAGAAAAGCAAATTGAGCAACAACTTGAAATTGCTGTCCAGAAAGTAAAGAACAACTTACCCTTAGACTATCAAGAGCAGGTTTCTAAGATATGCACAGGCTTGGCGAGTTTACCGCCTAACATTCCTTTAGAAGTTTTATCGCGAGCCTCAGGGGTAAAGATAGAGGATGTCAAAAGTTTCATTGCTGACATTGGCAGATCATTATGGCTGCTCGATTCATCTGTGCAGTTTCGGGATGAACCAACGGAAACTTGGTTCAGGAGGACATACATAGGCTCAAAAGATGATTTTGATGCTTATATCCAAATCCTTGAACCCCTTGCAGGTGAGCTAACCTATGTTGCTGAAGTACTGCCACAGCTCTATCTTCAAGCTGGCCAATACGACAAGTTAATTGATATCGCTCTATCAGATAGGCTATTACCCTCAAACAATCCGATAGATACCAGAAATGTGTTGGTTTATCGCTTGCAATTTGCCTTTAAGGCAGCACTCAAAGCCCAAAAATACGTGGACTCTATCAAGCTTGCTTTAAGGGCTGGAGAAGAAGTTGCTGGTGATCAAAGACAGCAAAACATGTTTCAAAGCAATATCGATCTTTTGCCCAAACTTCAAGATAAACTTAAAGTTCAGGATATTGCTTTTAAGGGATTCTTAAGAAGTGGATGGGAAGGATCGGAAAATGTATATACAGCTTCTTTGCTCAGCGAAATCGAAGAATACCGTGGCGAGGCCAATAGCTATTTACGGTCGGCTTTGAATTGGCTACAGATTTATTTCCAAGAGTCCAAGAAAAGAAAAGAGAGAAGACAGCACAATGGAGAAGGAGTGAGTCAAGATGACATCCTAGAAATAGCATTTGCGCAACTCAATGTTGCTGGTGTAAAAACATGCCTCAAATTCCTAAATAGCCTGCGACCAGAAGAGTTCATTTTTCAAGTAATGAGGCGCTTGGTCAGTCGACTTATTGATGCAGGGCGATTTGGCGAAATTGATGAATTACTTCAACTGGTTCAAAAGAACACGTATCATGTTGTAGCAATTGTAAGCGAATTAGAAAAAGTCGGAAGGTTTACCCAAACCGAAAACCTTGAAAAGTGCCTGAATGGGCTAGCAACCCCCAAAAAACGAATTAATTGGTCGAGAGATAATTTTAATGATACTGTAACTCCAGCCATCATTGCTTTTTTGGAGGCATGCTTGCGCAGGCAGTTACACACTGAAACAATCCTCAAAGTTCTTGACCATTATGTCTCAGCTGTTCCGACCAGGCATATTGGTACTCTCCATGATGAGAAAGAACGAGTGCAATTTCTTAAAGCTTTATCTATTAAGAATGTCTTGTCCAAAGAAAAGCCTACTACACTGGAAGAACTAATAGAAAAAGTATTCAAATACGAGGATGAAAAGAAGAAGTACAATGACAATGATGCAAGGGAGTTTAAAGAAGTTATTGGTGGCTTAATGCCATGGTATTTTCTAAGAGCAAAACTTATCTCAGGAGAACTTAACAATCTGGTTACTGCTGCAAAACAGGCAAGTGAGAGATCAAATAAAGCACATTCTAGCAGATATAGATCTCATGATTCACTACCCAACGAGATCGCGAATGTTTCTTCTTCCATTCTCACATACTGTAATCTACAGAAGCCCGATGTAGTTCGGAATTACTACAACACCTATCTAAAAACCAATTCTTCATTCACAGTTAATCAGCGAATTAACTTGCTACGAACTGGTTACAGGGCTCAGCAATTAGATGATGTCATAGATGAATTAGAACAGTCCACATATGAGTTTATCAAAGGCTTAAAAGAGAGTAGACCTGAAGAAACTGCAGAGCATTACATTTCATTAGCTCGTGCCGTTCTTTCAGGCTCAAAAGATGATGCTGCAGTGTACTTTGAGGAAGCAATCAACATTGTATCCAAGTTTGGTGATGAGGTTATTGAGCGTTGGGAAGCACTGGATTCCCTAGGCGAAAAATCTGCTGGTAGTGCATCAGACCAATTAGCCTACAGGTTTATTCGATGTGCAGAGTTAGTTGGTGAGTATGTATATCGAGAAAAACATTGGGATCGATCTGGTGCATTAATCACTTGTACCAACATGTCTCCTCAAATAGGCGTGTCTGCATTAAGTCGTTGGCGTGATAGAAAGGTCGGCAGGTTTGAGTATCAATTGGAATCTTTATTGATCCACCTAGTAAAATCAGAATTAATCCAACCTGTGGAAGGCTGGTCAATGGCCAGACTTTTCTCTTATCACGACCTAAATGGCTTTGTAAGAGTTTGCCTATCCAAGGAGAATTCAGAGGACCTGAAGAAGCGCCTGTTAACTGATGCGTACGAGTTATTGAGTAAAGAGGGGGCTGGTGCCGCCTATTGGAAGGAATTAAAATCAATAGCAGATCAATATAAAATCAGCATAGGCGCCTTAGACAGTGCCGTAGATTATTACGAAACGGATACCATACATACGAAACAGTCAAATGAACATAACCTGATAAGGGAAAGGGCTAAAAAAGAGTCGGGCAAATGGGATCTAATATTTAAAGACACAGAAGTCTTGCAACCTGAGGGGTTGGCGATTCTACTCGATAGATTCATAGAGGAGTTTAAGGAAGAAGATGACCACCAATTCAGCCGCCCTATCGATTTGTACCGAGAATCCTTAAATCGAATAAAGGCCAGTCAAGTACTCAGCTTTATTGATGCGCTGTTAGGTTTCGAGAGAATCAGCTATTACGACTTTCAGCAAGTTCTTAGTTCAATACCCAAGAGTTGGGCGAACAAGGTTAGTTTTAAGAAGAAGTGGCCTGAAATAATAAAGAGGTTTGGAACAAAGTATTCTCATGAGCTCATTAACCCCTATTCTTTCCAATCTCTTCTTCGGGAGTTGAACATTGATGATAGTTTGAAAGTCGAATTGAAGAAGGGAATTTTCCATGGGTTATCAGAAGGGCAAGAATTCAACAGCGCTACTGCTCTTTTTGGCTTTGTAAGACAGGCCGCAACTTTTGTAAGCACTGATGAAGCAAGTGTTTTGGTAGATTTTGCTCTCTCACGGTTTGAGCTTCATATCGATGCCGATTTCGCAGATGGCCCTTGGGATGAATGGTTGGAAGTTTCAAATGATATGAATCACAATTTGGCAGGCTTTATTTGGTCTGCACTTGGTTCACCACGCTCCGGAACGCGCTGGAAGGCATGTCATGTCATTAAGACCTTGGCTAATTTTAATTGTAGCCAGCTTCTGGGCTCCTTGATTAATTGGTTAGAGCATGATAAGGTAGGTGCCTTTGGCAGTCTTCAATTTCCATTCTACAAATTACACGCCCGACAGTACTTACTCATTGCTCTTTCGAGAGTTTCCATTGACCACCCTGAGCTACTGCTAGCTTACAAAGGTATATTCCTCACGTATGCTTTATCAGAGCCTCACGTCCTCATTCAAAAATACGCGGCTGACATTGCGTTAAGAATTGAATTAAACCACCCAAACACCTTCAAAAACTATGAAATTTCATCTCTGGAAAATATCGTTAAGAGTCAGTTGAAACCAACTGAGAATAAGGAAGAAGGCTTTATTGATAGCTACCTGCACCAAATCGGAAAAGTAGGTGATACACAAGACTATCATTCCGCATATGATTTTCGAGAGCACTGGTACAAACCTCTTGGTGAAGTATTTGGAGTCTCCGAAGGTCAAATAGATGAGTTGTGTTTGGATGTAGTGGTAAACCAGTGGAAGCTCGGAACTGAATGGAAATATGACGATGATCCTAGATTGAGCTTATGGAATAGGTCACAAGACAGGGAGACATATTATTACAAAAGCAGCTATCCCAAAACAGACAATTGGAATTTCTATCGTTCATACCATTCGATGTTATCAGTTGCTGCTAAGCTGGTACAAAATATGCCTGTGATCTCAGCCAAAGACATTTGGCACGAAGAAGAACCATGGGACTACTGGCTATCACACCACGTATTGACAAGAAAGGACGGCAAGTGGTTAGCCGATTCCAGAGGAGGGCTTCCGCTCGAAAGACCAGAATGGACAATGAAAGAGGAAAAGTATGAGGAGTGGAGAACCAATTTCAAAGACCAAGACTTCCTGAATTGCATCAAATCTCGAAACGGCACAGAAGTTTGGCTTAACATTAAAGGCGGTTGGACTGAGAGGCATAATTCCAAGTATGAGACTTACTCAATATCAACTGCACTCGTGTCCAAAAATACTTCTGAGGCTTTACTAAGAGCACTCGAAACCTGCAGCAACTGCCATGATTACAAGTTACCCGACTACCAAGAAGAAAGGGTAGAAATAGACACTGGTATATTTAGGCTAAAGGGATTCATTGACAACCCGGACTCGTCAAAGGGGATTGATGAATTAGATCCATATGCGTCCAACTTGAGTTACCCACCATTCTCACTCGGAGAACCTTTTATAACAGACCTAGGGCTAACGTCAGATGATGATGGTAAAACATGGTGCCTAAGCAATGGTCAGGTAGCTCTTAAATGTGATACCTGGAGCGGAAGTATACAGGGTTACGATGAAGAACCAGAACAATCCGGTATGCGATTAAGTGCATCGCTATCATTGCTCAAAAGGCTTTGTAAGAAGTACGATTCAGTTTTGATAATAGATGTCAATATTAGTAGAGATATTGCTTATAAATACAGGCCTGACGATCATGAGTATTTAGGCCCCAACCAGAAGATATACGTATTCACAGAAGATGGAAGACTCAAAAGCACAGAACAAAATATTAACCTTAGGTAGGGCCATAGTCAAGGAACTAGAACTTGATCCGGGAGTTGATACACTCGCGAAATGGATGGCTCATTATGTCGCTGAAAAGATTGTGTTAGCCGAGAGACTATCGGGATACAAAAAGAAAGAAGCTGAAGAGGAGTGTTTTGAGATAATTTCAAAATTGTGGGAGCACCGATGGTCAATACCACACAATAAGCCGTTTCTTCAGGACTTTGAACCATTGTTTGAAACTGTAGACAAACTCAACCCGAATAAGGATGTCCCATTTTTCCTTCCACCACAATTCATCTTCGAAATGGAAGAAGAAATTAAGATATCTGAGACTAACGAAATCGACAATGAATCTGACGATGCACAAAATGAAAACTTGAATCCTCAGACTCATCTGGATTCAGCGCTAAGAGTGGATAAACTTGCGAGATCGTTAATAGCCAACCTTTTGAAACAGGCTCTCTCAGGCATTAAGCTAAGTGAAGAAAGGGAAGATTTGATTCGAAACTCAATTGACGCAATCGACTACCCAGAAAGTCGAATAATTAGAATTACTTCAGATTACAATAAGAGTTTAGAGAGTCAAAAAGAAGAAGCAGACGAAACTCAAAATCGAATTGCAGAAGTAAAAAGCAAAATAGATGAATTAGAAGAGCTAACATTAATTGTACAATCATTAGTATCCAGATATCAGAAAGAACTTTTAGAAATAGAAAAGTAGCTCAACAATGAGACAAATTATGGTTGGTTCAAAGAAAAATGACTAGGACTAATAATCTAAATACCCAGAGAATAAAAAGCCAGACGCTAACAATGGCTATACGTAATGCGGCCTAAAATACTGATATGAAAGTAATTACATTAATTATACTAACTACTAAACGGACAGTGAAGTGCCTTGAAAACCCGCACTACGCATAGCCGAAACCGTTAAAAAGGCAGTTTGATGAGAACTGCCCAATTAACGCGTAAACATGAAGATCAATCTTTAAAATAAGATTTTTAGAAATAAATTAATTTCTCAATGTGTGAAAGCATTGCTTTAATATGTGGGGAATGTGTCTAATTTCGTAAAGAGAAGAATCAATTCATAACCATCATCAAAAACCTTATCGTTCCACTCCCCTACATAATCCACCAGCACCTCCTGAAAAATGCCTGTGCCCTGTACAATCAGTTTACTCTTAGGATCAGTTTGACCCGTGTGAATAATACTTGGGTCGCCTATGACTACCTGATTCTCGAAAAAGGCTTGGTTTTGCGATTTTAAAATGCCTTTTAGCGTTGATGGTCCATTGACGATAAGGTCGTTCGGAGCGGATGAAGCATTTAAACCAATTCTGACAGTACCATAAACGTTGAGGTCGTACTCAGCGCCGGCAATAGGCATTCCGAAATTGGCTTCAGCGCCCGTATATTTAATTTTTTGTGAGCCATCTTTAATAAATCCGAGGGTTCCCTTATTATTTTCAATATCCCATACGTGCTGCTCTGACGTATATCCAAAATAAAGTGAAGGATCGGGGCCACCAACTCGATTTTCTCCACCTGCTGTGTTTCCTGAGCCAGTTTCACCTATAGTGCGATGATCCAAACGGATCGTTGGGTGTGGTGCAATGAATTCCGGAGACTCCGAATCCTCATAGCCAATGATATGCAGAGGTTTTTGCGGCAGATATGGCACCTCAGGTTGCCGGTTAATATTAGGAGAAGGGTGATTTAGATTAGAATTAAAAAAACCAATCCCTACATTGCCAACCGTTCCCATCGCCCCACCATCCTCAGTTTGGGTTTGGTAATTGAATTTTGAATGCCAGGTTTGGGCATAAAGTACACTTGTAAAAAGCAGAATAGATAAAAGAGAAAATAGAGATTTCATAAAGCATCGAATTTTTTTTGAACGATGCTAATGTATTAAAGAGAAGGATTCAGAAAATTGGTATTGAGTGAGGAGGGAATTTGAAAGTGTAAAACTCTTAATTATTTATACAGTGGTATTGAATCTCTTTGAATAATTTCAAATATCAAATAGTAAAATATTTTTTGACTTTAGAAGATCACAAAGCTTTTGAGTAAGAATATTTGCACCATTTTCATTTAAATGACCTCTGTCAATTATATATTTTTCATCATAAAATTGAGGATAACTTTCTGTATCTGCCAATTGCACAATATTACTCTCGGGAAGGCAATTCATATAAGGAAGTAAAAGCTTATAATCCTTAATTGTCAACCGCGGTGGAATCATAAATATCAAATGAATTTTTTTCTTTTCTGCCAACTTAATCAAGTTAGAAAATTTGTCCATCAATATGGGGTTGCAGCTCTTATCTTGTTTAAGTATGAGGTTAACTTGTTCTCCGGCCTCTTCCCTATTCCTGATTTCTATGCTATCTGATTTCAGCCTATTCTGAATTTCTTTTTTAAAAGAATTGGGATACTTTCTAATATATTGGGAATTCAGGCTGATGAACCCAAATTCTTCATTTCTATTTTTTATTTTGTTGAATTCCTGTATTTCTGGAAATGAAATAAATCGATAGAAAAAGCTAATACTGTATTTGGCAAGTAGCTTAATTTTTTCTGAGCTACTGTAGTCTGAGCTCAATATATATCTCCATGATAAAAATAAAACATTGAAATTATTCCAGTAACTGGCCTTATGTGAGAATATATTTCTAGAATATAAATTATTGAATGACTGTAATTCCACTATGATCAATTTAATTCTGCCCTTTTCAACATTTTTCTTAAGAAAATTCTCTAGTAAGAAATAAGATTCAGGATTGAAAGTGCCTGCCATCGAAAAGTTATAAGATCGCAGTTTGTAGTCAGTCATTTTTTGATCAAATAATTTTGGAGATATCTGATGATGAATGCGACTGGAGCCGAAAAAAAGAGTGTTAATATTCTCTTTTTGGGTTAAAGACTTATATTCCAATAATTTCGAATAAAAATCTTCATTCTCATATTGGTATGGAATGATATTTCGAATGATAACTATTAAAACAATAAAGCATGCCAATACCAAGAATGACTGCTTCAGGAAATTTTTCATCAATTATTTAAAAAGCCAAAAACTTATTTTTTCAAACTTCTAAATTAAAATGAGAATTTCACAATTTGTGGATTTTCTTGATTCTTGTTTATTAAATAAAATAGAAACAGGCTTCCCGACTATCGTTCCTCGATCGGGACCTCACTTTTTAATCGCTATAGTGAAATAAAGGCGATATCTCCAAAGTTAACAACAGCCATATAACCTTGTATAAGATCCCGGATTAAATCCGGGAATAGTAGGAATAAAAAAACCCTGACGATGAATGTCAGGGTTGGATTCGTAATCCGGCAATGAAGGACTTTGTCTTCATTGCAGGCACGTGAAGGACTGCGCCTTCAGGGCAGGCACATGAAAGGCTTTGCCTTCACGGCAGACTGGGGCTTCCTGATGCTCGTTCCTCGATCAGGACAGGTCACCCGATACTCGTTCCTCGATCAGGACAGGTCACCCGATACTCGTTCCTCGATCGGGATAAACCTCTCGCCCCAACCTAATTCTTCGTTTTAGCTTTTTAGACAATAAAAAACCCCGACCATTATTTGATCGAGGTTCTAAGATGGTGATCCGGCTGGGGCTCGAACCCAGGACCCACGCCTTAAAAGGGCGTTGCTCTACCAGCTGAGCTACCGAATCATTACCATAAAAAAAGCAGGTTTACTATCTTTGTACCTGCAAAATCGGAGTGCAAATTTAGACAGCCAGAATTAAAATGCAAAGACAAATTATCTTTTATTCATTTACTCTTTTGAACTTCCTTTTAATTATTGGAGTAATACCCTCTCAAGCGTCTGATATTCAACATGCAGACTCACTTTTTGTTCAAAAAAAATATACGCAGGCCTTTAATATTTATGACTCTCTTTACAATAAAGAAGGCTATCAATCTGAGCAAATGCTATTGAAAATGGCATTCATTAAGGAAGGGCTAAATGATTATACTAATGCCATTTACTATTTGAATCAGTATTATGAACTCACTTATGAGGATAAAACATTGGACAAGATCTCGGAATTGGCTGAGGCCCATAAACTAAAAGGCTATAAATACGATGATGTGCGCTTTTTCGAATCTGTATTCAATCAATACAAGAGCGAGATTATGTGGACTGTACTGGTCTTGGCAATGCTCATTACTCTTATTTCTTTGCTAAAATATTTCAGAAATAAAAAAGTGAGTTTCAGCTCTGTAATTTTTGTGGTGCTCTTGAGTATTGCGGGTTATCTTATAAACCTACTACCGGATTTTAGAGAAAACGGAATTATTACGGAAAAAGCTTTGATTTATTCACTGCCCAGTTCGGGAAGCGAGGTGCTGGAAACAGCTGAGAAAGGCAGAAGGGTAAAGATATTAGATGAAATTGGAGTTTGGAAAGTGATTTCTTATAACGACAAGGAGGCTTATATCAAGTCCAATTTGATCAGAAAATTCTAATTACTTAAAGGGAGAATTCTTCTCTTTGGCCACAAAATCATAAACTTTCTTATCCATAAATCCGGGGAATAACTTATTTAGGAATACCGTCATTTTTCCTTGAGTAGTGAGAATCAGAAATTTCTTTTTCTTTTTAATGGCTTTCAAAATATGTTCGGCTACCTCTACTGCTGACATTAGTTTTGATTCGTCAAAAGGGGTTTCACCTTGTTTTTGGCCACTTGAATCCAATGCTGAGTTTCTAATATTAGATTCAGTATAGCTAGGGCAAGCAGTCAATACATGCACATCCTTTTTCAACATTTCGGTCCTTAATGATTCCAAAAAGCCATGCATAGCAAATTTTGAAGCCGAGTATCCTGTACGCGCAGGAAGTCCTCTATATCCGGCAATTGAAGAAATACCAGCAACAAAGCCCTTGTTTTTAATTATTTCCTTAATGCAAACCTTTGTGGCGTAAACAGTCCCAAAAAAATTAATTTGCATTAGCTTTTCTATCACTTCTACATCTGTGTCCTCAAAAAGAGCCCGCATGCTAATGCCGGCATTATTAATTAGACCGTCTACTCTTCCATAAACACTCATACATGCTTCAAACATCTTCTCATTGTCCTCAAATTGGCCGACATCACAAGCCAGTCCATTAGCTTCAATATCATTAGCAATCAAATCGGCTATTGCTTCTTCCAGTTTCTCCGGGTTTCTTCCGGTTATGAATACGGAGTAGCCATTTCTTCCAAATACCTCAGCACAGCCCTTTCCAATTCCCGAGCTGCCTCCGGTGATGATTACGACCTTTTTTGATGGTTTAGACATAGAGCAAATATATCATAAGAATTTAAAACCCAAGCTGTGAGGTTGATAGTTTAGGGTTTAGGGTTGAGAGTTTAAGGAAACCGTTGATTCGTTTAATTGTTGAATCGTTTATATAATTTCTTTTATAAGATTACGAGTGGTTAAGAATTATCTGAAAATGCTAAAAATCGTTAAAATCAGAATTCTAAGATCCCCCCAAAAAGTCCTCTTTCTAATGTATTCGAGATTATAACTCAATTTGATCGGCATAATTTCATTGAGGTAATATTCTTCAGGGTTTTCTTTACCTTCAAGCAATTCATTTTCATCTCTGAATTCAATTGAAGCATAATCCGTAATTCCCGGTTTTACATGGAAAACTTTCATTTGCTTTTCAGAATAGTGCTCAACATACTTTCTAACCTCAGGCCGCGGTCCGACTAAGCTCATATCTCCAATCAGTACATTGATTAATTGAGGAAACTCATCCAGCTTAAATTTGCGTAAGTAATATCCAACAGAAGTAATGCGCGGATCTCTCCCACCTACTGTTATTAATAGTCCCTTTTTATCGGCATCGTTATGCATAGTCCGAAATTTCAGCATGGAAAAGTCTAAATTATTTTTTCCAACTCTAATTTGACTATAGAAAATTGGTTTACCGGAATCAATCACAATTAATAGAGCAATTATTAATAAAAACGGTGACAGAATAATGAGACCTAATAAGGAGAATACAATATCAAATAATCGTTTCAAATGACTTTCTTATAGGCCTTTACTAATTCTTCGACAAGGAATTCAATTTCTTCGTTTTTGAGTTGAGGATAAATAGGAAGGGATATTTCGCTTTCGTATAATTTTTGAGCGATGGGGAAATCTGAAAAATTATAACCGAGTTTCTTGAAATAGGTCAAATTAGGAAGTGGATTGAAATGCACATTAACAGAAATGCCCTTTTCCGCAAGTATAGAAATAATCTTATCTCTTTTCTCTTCTGAAATATCTCTGATCCGCAAAGGAAATAAATGAAAAGAAGGTATTTCGCCCTTTTTTTCTTTAGGTAAAATAGCCCACTCAAAAGACTTTAATGCATTAATGTAAGTATCATAAACCCTTTTACGTTCTGCATGTAATGATTTGTATTTTCTTAATTGAACCAAACCAATAGCAGCCCCTAAATCGGGCATATTGATCTTTAAGCCCTTCATTATTATATCGTATTTCCAGCCGCCGGCCTGTGCCTTGGTAAAAGCATCTTTCGTCTGACCATTGAGTGTCATCAATTTAAGCCATTTGTATTCTTCCTCTACATCGAAAGCATCAGGAAGATTTAGAGTAATTGCTCCTCCTTCGGCAGTAGTTACATTTTTTACGGCATGAAATGAGAATACGGAAAGATCACATAGAGCGCCTGACATTACATTATTATAGCTCGCACCTATGGAATGAGCTGCATCTGCAATAACTAATATTTTATTTAGTTTCTCTTGTCTTTCGCCATCAACCTTGAAAAGATTGCTGTGTTTTTTAGCTATTGCATTGACAGATTCATAATCCGATAATCCACCACCAAAATCAACAGGCATTATAACTTTGGTTTTGGAGTTTATTTTGGCTTCCACTGCTTTGGGATCGATCATAAAGTCTTCATTGACATCCACCATTACAGGCCTTCCTCCTGCATGTAAAACGGCTAAAGCAGTCGCTGCGTAAGTATAAGCCGGAATAATCACCTCATCACCCTCTTTTAGATCGAACCAGTTCAATGTAAGAATAGCTCCGGAGGTCCATGAATTAACACAAACAGCTCTTTTTACACAGACAAGCTCTGCCATTAACTCTTCCAGTGCTTTGACCTTAGGACCCGACGTAATCCATCCTGAATTGAGGCTTTCAATAACACTCTCGACGACGTCGGAATCTATGTATGGTGGAGAGAATGGGATTTTCATTTTAAATAGACTTTTGCATTTGGAGAGAACCTGCTTTCAATTCAGCATTTTCCCAGCCATTTCGAAGATAAGATTTAATGGCCTTCTCATTAGATGCTTTAACTGTAAGCATCATTTTATGAATGGCCAGTTCCCTGGTTCGTTTTTCAAATTCCTGTAAAAGAATTGATCCATAACCAATACCGTGATGCTTTTGATCAACACCAATAACCACCAACCCAGTATGAGGATCTTTCCTTTTATCTGATTTTTGCTCTTCAGAAAGTTGCGGTTTCTTAAAGCGATAAGTGAAATTTCTTAGCACAAAACGATATTTATTTAATAGCTCAGGATGAAATAACAGCCATGGTCTTAGTAAAATCGCCATTACAGCAGCATTAAAACTATATTGTGTCATTGCCGAAGCTGAGCCTGTAGATAACTCTCCGTCTACGATTATTCCTCCGCAATAGCCCACGATTTCATTATCAACTTCAAGATGAAATATGAAGGCTTTTGGAGAAACCAAATACCATTCGAGCATTTTTGAAAGATATTTTATGCCCATTTTTGAAGAAAGTGATTGGGGAAATGCCGATTTATGGCATTTAGCGATTTCTTTTAAATCTTCTTTTTTACTTGATATTAAATTCATTTTCCAATGAAGAAATAAATCTTTCAATAATCACATTTCGATCAAAGTCATTTTTAGCCGCATTTAAAGTATTTTTTTCAAATGTTTTGATATAACTTTTATTATTCATTTTGACAATATTTTGCATCAACTGCTTGTAATTGCCAGTTTTTGCAACAAATCCTAAATTAAATTTATCTACAATCTTTGCCCCTTCACCTTCTCCTAAAAATAAAATGGGTTTCCCTGCTGCCATAGCTTCATAAATTTTAGAGGGGACAGCTCCGTAAATGGGTTTTGCTAATGGTACAAGATAAACATCATTTTGAGCAATTATATTTGGTATTTCAGCTCTCCCAACTGAATTGTGATAATATATTCCTCTATCTTGATTCTGATTTATAAATGACAAAAGTTCTTCTCTTTCGCCACCATCACCATATATATGAAATTCGCTATTGAGCGATTTAAAATCAATATTTTTACATATTTCTACTATCCCCTGAGCAAAGCCCAAAAGACCGGCATATACAATTCTTATTGTCTCCGAACTCTTATTAATGTTAGTTAAACCATGAAATCTACTGATATCAACCCCATTACGAAAAAGTAAAGTCTTTGTATTTGATTTTGATCCAATATGGTCTATTATTTCTTGAGACTGACCTGAAATCAAATCAGCACGATTGTAGAGAAATTTCTCTACACTTTCTAAAAACTTATAAAACAAGCCATCATTAATAGCTCCCATTTCCTTTGCCGATAAAGGCCAAATATCAGAAATATTAAAAAGGAACTTAGCTCCTAAGAAACGTGATAAAATCCAGCCTGTAAATCCTAAAAGTAAAGGTGGACTTTCTACAAAAAGAATTTTTGGTTTGACTTTCTTTAATTGGAAATAGGACTTTAGAGTAACTATTGAAAAGGTGATCATAGACCAAATCCTAGGCAAGGCTCTATTAGAATTTGATGTGAAAAAGTTATACCGTAATACCCTACAACCTTCCAGTTCTTCTTCTATAAATCTTTTCCCTGAATAGCCGTCAAATACCTTCCCCTTTGGATAATTTGGCATCCCTGTAACTATAGAAACAGAATATCCTCTTTTCTTAAAACCTCTCATTGTTTCCAATAGTCGATTAGGAGGCGCACCCATTTCCGGGTGGAAGTATTGGGTCAGGATTGTGAGTGATTTACTCAATTGATAAAAACACTAGTTGTTTTTTTTCCACTCTAGAATTAAGGAAACACCAAAAGGGTAAGTTTTCTTCTTCCTAATTTGATTTTTCTCTCCTTTAAAAATTGCTCTGAGCAAATTATTTGTAATACCGGGACTGAATTTGTCAAAGTCAGATTTTAGATTTGATTTCTTTTTTGAAGATGTAAAAAGCTTACCAATTACTCTTGCGACAAGCACAATTGGATACAATCGATAGTTAAAATAGCTAGAAAAAGCTATTTCACCATTTGAATTTTCAAACAGTTTATTCAGGTTTTCTTTGGTATATCTTCTAAAATGATGGTTGATTTCATCATGCTCTGACCATAAATGTTGAAATGCTGGAACAGTAATAAAAATTCTGCCCCCGGATTTACAAACTCTCTTCATTTCGGCTACAGCCAATTCATGATTTTCAATGTGCTCGATTACGTCAAAAGCGCAAACCAAATCAAAACTTTCATTTTGAAAAGGCAATTCCAATAGACTGCCTTGGACATAGTCTAAGCCATTTTTATTTTTTGAATATGAAATGCAATCTTCATCAAACTCCATAGAAGTCACATTACCATAATTTGAAAGCCACTTTGAATTTGCTCCTGTTCCGGTTCCTGCATCTAAGATCTTAAGATTTTTTTGTCCTAATTCCTTGATATAAGCCTCTAGGATTTCTGCCCTCGCTAAAAACCACCAATGGTTTCTTTCAAATTCATAATACTGTTTGTAATACGCTTTCTCCAAATTTTATCTTTCCTTTCTTATTATTTCATCAACCAAAAATAGTGGCCTTTCCTTTACCTGAAAATAGATTCTTGCCAGGTACTCTCCTATTATTCCAAGTGACATCATTTGAACTCCACTAAATAAACTGATCACGGCAATTAATGACGTAAAACCGGATGGTACAGAATTACCAATAAACTTTGAGTATAGAACATAACTAAAATAAATTCCGGAAATTAAAATAGTGTAAAGACCTAATCGTGTTATCATTTTAAGCGGCACAAAACTGAAATTAAAAATTCCATCGTAAGCCAATTTGAATAAGGCTTTGAAATCGTATTTTGGTTCTCCTGCAAACCTTTTTTCACGCTCATATTCTACTCCTATTTGCTTAAAACCGACCCAGGTTCTTATTCCTCTGACAAACCTGCTTCTTTCAGGCATTTCCTTGATTACATCATTTACTCTTCTTGAAATCATACAAAAATCTCCACTATCAACGGGGATTTGTATATCAGATAATTTTCTGAGAATTCTATAATAAAGCCAGTAAAGAAGTTTTTTTGATGGTCCTTCTTTTCTTTTTTTTCGAATAGCATAAACTACTTCATAGCCTTCATCAATCCTGCTTGCAAAAGATTCTAACAGTTCAGGAGGGTCCTGTAAATCACCATCTATAATCATTACTGCTTTTGATGCGTTTACAAATTGCATACCGGCACTTACTGCAATTTGATGTCCGAAATTTCTGCTTAATAAAATAGATACATAATTAGCATCTGTTTGAGATTTAGCTTTTATCAATTCTGCAGTGGCATCTTTACTACCATCATTTACTAGTATTACTTCAATTTTTCGTTTTGAAGTAGAAATCAAATCATCCAATCTTCTAAACAACTCTGAAACAACACTTTCCTCATTATATAAGGGGACGATAATTGATATCTCAGGTTCTAAGTGTTTCATTCTTGCGATTTAAAATATGAAGTAAACCAAAACTGCCTAATAAATTGACAATAGGTCTGAGCGGAAAAAGATACCTCTGTTCTATATATACAATGCCATTGAAAATCCATATAGCTAGAATAATTGAAATCAAAGGCCAAAATAGATGCCATGAATCTAATTTAAAAAGATAATAGATAGCGGATAAGATTACCGAGTAATTAATAATATTCAATAAAATCATTAAAGTATTAAATATATATACCCCTTTTATACCAAAAATCGAATAAGATTGATTTGTGATTGAATTAATTCTAAGTGTGTTCCCAAAAATAATTCTTATGAAAAATTGCTTGACCACCATAAAAGGATGTGTTAGCATATCATTAATTATCCATCTAAAATATATTTTTTCTTTGGTATCAACTCCGTTGCGAACCTCAGTTTCAAGTTCTTTTACTGACGAAATATAGTTTTGATAGTCTTTACTATCCGACCTGTTGTTCTTATCCCAAAACCTCCAGTCCAATTCCTCAGTTCTAAATTGAAATCTTCCGATATGAATCACGTAGGCTAAATACGTTTCTTGATCAAGAGTTTGTCTTTTATTCGGTAGTAATTTAATGCTTGCTGAAATAAGGATTACTGCAATACCCGCATAAATAGAGGAAAGTAAAAATCGTTTAGAAGATTTTAAGCCTTTATACTTTAAAAAATAAATAGACGCCAAAAATATTATTGGAAGACTCAATATGGTATTAGGCCTTGCGAGGATTAAGAAGACTAAACCTAATACAAATGCCCAAAAACCAGTTCTCTTTTCAAAGTTTACAAACCCTAGAATAACCATTAAAACAGATAAAAAAGCCATTCCTTCAGCAAGTATTCCCAGTGAGTAATAAACATGCAGTGGTATAATAAAGGTTGTTAAGCAAAAGATATTTGCAAATTGAAAAGAATACTTTTTTGATAAACCAACATAGCACAAGGCAAGCAAAAGCGTTGTCAACAATGCCATCCATATTCGCGCAGCATATACAAGGGTTTCATCACCGGCATTTTTGCCAGCCAGATAATAAGGAATTGTATAAAAAAGTACCGGACCGGGAGCTTTTGTTATTGAGATATCACGGTATTCATTTGATCCATGAAGATATCCTGAAATGGCCTTAGTCTCAATATGAAAATCCATATCTCCAAGTACTTTGACCTTAACTGGAAAAAATAGGATTACAAAAAACAATAAGACATTAACAATAACCACAAAAACAAGGTTATTCCCTCTTGAGACTTCGGCTAAAATGGTTTTAAGTCTATTTATTGTAATAAAGTTTTTGAGATGTTCAAAAGGAGATTTCTTATTAACCATTGTAAGTTAAAATCTGACAAATTATATTTCAGAAAAGAAGTGCTTAATTTTTCCATTGGGCAATCTTTTAATTTTATCTACGTATCTTATTTCAAGATTAAGGCCCTTTTCCAAATAATCTTCAAGCATTTTTTCGATTTGTTGTACTTCATTTTTGTTTAACTGTCTATCTGATACAATTTCAAATAAAAAAGTATTGATGGAAATTTGCTTTACGATAAATTCCCTGATGATGCCCCCCGACTCAAGAAGTCCACGAGAAATGTAATAGAATGTTAATCCACCGGCTTTTTTTCCACTTGGTAGTTTAATTATATCATTTGTTCTTCCTGTTAAGGTTTCTAGAATAGATGAATCGTCATAATTTAACTTTCCAAAATCTCCTATTTCATATCGAATAAATGGCATGGCCGTATTGAATAAACTGGTTACAACCAATTTACCTTCTTGTCCAATCTCCTGCGGATTTCCATGCGTATCAATAATTTCTACGAAAATATTTTCATTCGACAATTTCCATTTATTATGAGTGTCCGTAATTGCGATGATATCCATTTCAGAAGCCCCGTATTCATTAATCACTTTTACACCAAGAGCTGATTCCATTAAGACCCTATCTTCATCCGTACACATTTCCGACGTCACAATACAGGCTTTCATCGAAGGACAAATAGTGGCAAGTACAACACCTTGTTCATTTAAAAAATTCGAAAATTCTACTATTGAACTCGTATACCCGTATATAAAATCGAAATTGATTCTTTTGAATTTAGCTAGAAATTGATGCAAGGTAGATTCACTCAAATCATGGACAGGAAACCTAACTCTATTTAAAAGTAGATCCTTAATTTTTTCAATATAACGTTGCTTGCCACCTAAAGGAATTCCATAAAAGCGTGCTTGCTTCATCCCTATTGAAATTCCATGTTCATTATACCGTTTGTTTATAAGAGCATATGTACGTGCATGACAAGACTTATCCTTAGCATAGTAAAATGGATGTCCTGATGAACCGGAAGTATTTCCGATATGTACATCGGACTTTTTCATACCCTCAGAAAGCATTTCCTCAATAGGAAATTGATAATCTCTTTTGTGCATTATCGGGACATCTTCCCATTTATTAACCTTAATTGCAGTAAGCTTTTTTTTATATAATGGATTGTGGAGTTTATGAAAATTAAAAATCTTCCATTTATGCTTTTCCTGCCATTTTGCTAATTCATGTAAATCCTTGAAAATAGAATTTAATGCCTCTAGTTCCTTAGATTCTTTTTGTATTGGCAAACCATAAAGATCAAAAATTAGATTTGACAAGTATTTTCTGAAATGCAATCTTCTTAGATTATATTGATAATACTGATCGAATAAAAATTACTAATCATTCATTAATTTCAGCTGTGAATTAATAATATTTTCCATGCTGTAATTTTTTGAATCACTTATATTTTTTATTCCAATTTTTTTCATTTTGGGGAAGTCAGAGCTAAGTTCCAATAGCTGATTATACATCCCACTAATATCACCTGGGTTAAATAAAAACCCATTTTCATTTTCTTTAATCACCTCAGAAATTGCACCTACTTTGGTCGAAATAATTACCAGTCCTGCAAACATGGCTTCTAATATTGAAATAGGAAGAACCTCAAAATAACTTGGTAAAAAAAAGATGTGTGCTCTCTTAAGAATCTCTAATTTTTTACTTTCTGATATAAAGCCCTCAATCCTTACTTTATTATTTATAATTTCTGCCTGAAGTTGTCTGAGCAGAACAGGTTCCAGCTCACCTTTACCAATAAAAGTGAAAATTAAATTATACTGATCATTTAAGGATTTGATCACTTTAACAATATCTAGAACCCCTTTGTTCTTTACTAAGGCACCTATAAACACGATTTCAATATTATTTGAATTGCTTTTATCGTATTGATAATCTATAAATGTTTCAGGAATTTTGACGGGGTTATACACTTTTTCCACTTTAATCCGTTTAAAATTCCCTTCAAACTTTTTTTTCCATTTATCCGAACCTACAATATTTAGAGTTGGAAATTTCAAACAAAATTTGACTAAAAATCGATTCAATGAATTGGAAAAAGCAAAATCAAAAAAAGCCCCTCCTACTAAGTTTAAATATGTTTTTTTGAAGAATATTTTGCCGATAATAATATAGACTATTTTATCATAAAAACCCGAATATGAAGAACTGATGACATATACACAGTCTGTTTTATGACGAAGCAAAAAAAAGACAAACTTTAGTTTAAGCAACAGACTTTCGAAGAATCGAAGTAAAGAATTATTGCCCCATTCAAATGAGGAGCTAAAATGATAAAACCCTTTTTTATTGAAAATTCCGGATTCATGAAACATCAATGAAATCATTGTCATTCCGCCATCATAAGATGGTTTTGGTAAAATATAAACAACCCTTTTTTTACTCAGATTCAAAATAACAATGCTTTAATCCTGTGCGTATATCCGTTTTAATTTTAAAGTCATATAGTTTTTTAGCCAATCCTATATCAGCTATTATTTCAAATACTTCTGATTTTCTTGTTTCTCCAAGGTCAACTACTTTTTTATTACTACTGCTTATTTCAAGAAGAATATCTACTATTTCCTTGACCGAATACGATAATCCCGAACCGGCATTAAGAATTTCAAATTTATTTGAAGGTGTTGTTTTGAGCATTAAAGTAATAAGTTCGATGAGATCGTCGATATATAGAAAATCCCTTTTGGGTTTCAAGGTTTTCAATACAATTTCGTCTTGGTCATCATTCTTCAATTGATCAATTACTGTCGGAATCAAAAAACTTCCCACTTGTTGTGGTCCATAAATATTAAAAGGCCTAATGATTCTGCATGGTATTTCAAATTGCTCTGAAAAATACTTACATATGTTTTCTGATATAGATTTTGAGTAAGCGTAGGGATTGAAAGGATCCAATTTGTGATCTTCCTCGATTGGCAATTTATTCGGAACACCATATATATAGGAACTTAAAAATATTATTTCCGAACCCCAGTCTCTGCATTTTTGAAGTGCATTCCTTGTGCCATTAAAATTAATATCAATAAATTCTGATGGAAAGTCCCAGCTATCAGGTACATATGATTTGCCAGCTAAATGAATTATTTTATCCGGCTTTATATCATTGAATTTATCGAAACATCTCAGATCCCTGATATCACCGTCGCTATGCTTGAGTTCATGAACTTCATAGCCTCCCAATTTAAGTTTATGACATAACCTACTGCCAATAAAACCACCAGCTCCGGTAACAAGAACCTTCAATTTTTTAAAAATTGACTTTTATTTTTTTCAAACTCATCAATGGCAATAGAATAGTCATCCGGTCGACCGATATCAAGCCAATACCCCTTATGTTCTCTAATTTTTGGATATTTTTTATCCAAAATTAAGTCCTTCATCAAATGGTCAAATCCATAAAATGTATTCTCTGGAATATAACTTAATATTTGTGAATTGGCCATATAAATACCCATACTTACCTCAAAACTTGTACTAGGTTTTTCCTGAAAATCAGTTAGCGAACTATTAGAATCTTTAATTAAAACTCCATAGTCATTTACGTGTGTTCTTGAATAAGATGATATCGTAAAAATACTTTGAGATTTAACGTGGTTTTGATAAAATTCAGAAAAACTGAGATCGGTTAAAATATCTCCATTCATTACAAGGAAATTATCTTCCAATTCTTCAATCAGCTTTAATGGTCCCATTGTACTCAATGGCTTATTTTCTAATGAATATGTTATTTTCAGACCCCATTTTTCTCCGTTACCAAAAAATGCTTTTATAAGTTCTGCCTGATGATTAACAGCAAAAACTAATTTCTCGAAACCATAACTTTTTAATTGTCTAACAATCACTTCAAGAATAGGAAACTCTCCAATTGGCATTAGCGGTTTTGGTAGAACAACAGTATATGGTTTCAGTCGTGTGCCTTTGCCACCACAAAGTATTACTGCTTGCTTAGACATTATAAATATTTGATTTGTACATTTTTAAATTTTCCTCTTTTGTAAACCAAGAAATTGTATGTTTTAATCCTTCTTCCAAACTATATCCTGATTCAAACTTTAGCAATGCTTTTGCTTTTGAATTATCACATAGCAGTCGTTGTACTTCTGACTTTTCCGGTCTAATCCGAACTTCGTCTGAAACTATTTCAATATCCTCTTTCATTAATTTTGAAATTAACAGTACAAGATCTCCTATTGAAATTTCATGTCCGCTTCCCAAATTAATAGTTTCCCCTTCAATATTTTCAGTTTCAGCCGCACGAATAAACCCATTACAGGTGTCCAAAACATAATTAAAATCTCTTGTCGGTTTAACGTCACCAAGCTTTATACTTCTTTCGCCATTTGCTATTTGTGAAATAATGGTTGGTATAACTGCTCTCGCTGATTGCCGCGGCCCATAAGTATTAAACGGCCTGATGGTAACTAGAGGTAATTCAAAGGCATTAAAATAACTCATTGCCATGGAGTCTGCAGCTATTTTCGAGGCGCTATATGGAGATTGTGGTTGCAGTGGATGTTTTTCATCAATTGGAACATATTGAGCCGTACCGTAGACCTCACTTGTAGAAGTATGAAGTACTTTTTTTACATTATTCTTTAATGCTGCAAGACAAATATTTGAAGTTCCTGAAATGTTGGTGTCAATATAACTTCCCGGTGAATGATATGAATATGGTATCGCTATTAAAGCGGCTAAATGAAAAATAACATCAATATCTTTTGTCAATTCATAACAAAAATTCAAATCTCTTATGTCGCCTGTGATTATTTCAAGATTATCAGGTTTATCATTAGAAAAATTCTCAAGCCAGCCCCATGAATTTTGAGAATTATACTGAACTAAAGCTCTCACTTGACATCCTAGTTTTAGTAATTCTTCTGTTAGGTTCGAACCTATGAATCCATCTGCTCCTGTTACAAGACATTTAGAAGTATTAATATTTTTCATAATTCAGTAATATCACTTTAATTATTGATTTGAATTTTGACAATAGTTTTTAATCGAATCAGACATCTTAATTCCGAATTGATCTAAGGTATTGCTCAATGCTAAAGAGTAAGCATTTTTGATTAGAAGCTGTCTTTTATCCTTATTCTCCAGTAACTCGGATATAGCCATTTCCAAATTATCAATTGATCTTGGTTTTATAAGTAAGCCATCAAAATTATCACGAATATAAATAGGAATAGACCCTACTGAACTTGCGATTACAGGCAATGAGTTGGCCATAGCTTCCCAAATTGTTCTTGGGAAACCTTCAAACCCACTTCTTGAAGCAATGCAGTAAATATCACATTTTCTATATAAACTATTTAGTTCAGAGCCTATCTTCAATTTACCATGCCATTTTACAATGCCCTCAAGTTGATTATTCTTGGCAGTTGTCTTAAGCTTTTCAATAAGTAAATTATTTTTTGAAAGTGAGAAGCCCGCTATATGAAAGTCAATTTTTGTTCCTTTTTTTCTAATTCTAATAATAGCTTCTAGAATATCCTCTAAACCCTTTGCCTCATCTATTCTACCGGTGTATAGAACATTTATTGTATTACTCAAACATGTATCATCCCTCAGGAAAAAATCAGTTTGGCTAAGTGTAGTGGAACGAATCAAATGAGTCTTTTCATTGAATTTTAATAGCTTATCCTGTTTTAATTTACTGTTGGTAATGGTTAAAAGCGATTTCGAAAGCCTATTTTGCTCATTTTCGTAATAATGCGCCCAGGCCGATATTAGGCTCTTTTTAATGAAATTACCTTTCATTGTTGGTAGTCCATCAATATAATCTCCAACGACATATATACCTGATTTACCTGTAAACCGTTTGACAATAAAATTGGACAAAGGACTTGGTGTTCGACACAAAATAACATCAAATTGATTCTCATATTGTGACAATATTTTCATGTAGCCCGAAACTCTCAATAACCTTTTTGGTAAACTAAAATGTGGACCTAAGTCAATAAATGAGATATTGTCAGCTTTAATTTCATAATCCATATTGGATTCTTCATGTTTTAAAGGGCTATGCATAAAACACAGAATAGAATCAAAATGTGGAGCAAGGGAATCAAGGAAAACTCCTTGTTGTGCGTCTGTATAAAGCTTGTCATCCTTAGTTTTACAAGGAATATGATAATGATAGCCTAGCCTCATTTAAATGCTCTTCTCTTTCCCCAATTTATACTTATAAAACCAATAGCAATTGTTATCCACGCCAAAACATTCAAAATTGCGGTGATAAAATACAAATGAATACACATCAATATTAAGGCAACCAGGGTTATTCTTTGAAAGTCCGAAATATTATAAAATGATAAGGCGCCTGTTACTATTATAGAACTCAACATAAGAATAAAAGGAACAAACAAATACAATCCGCCCTCGGCTAAAATATTGATATAGGAATTATGAGAGCCGATTTCCATGATTTGATTTTTATTTATTACAAATTCAGCCCCTACAAATTCCCCCGGTAGATTAATTTCATAACCCTGAAAGTTATTCAGACCGATACCATACTCCATATTTTCCTCAAATATCTCCAAACCCTTTTCTACCATAGATCTTCTTATCAAATAGGAACGATCTGTTTCAAATACATCTTCAGGATTATAAATTATGTTATAGGTCCGTTCATTTAATATGTAAATCGTATCCTGTACGATGGTTAATGAAATTATGAAATTGCCAAATAAAAGTACCAGCACGGAAACAAGAAGAATAGTTCTAAACTTTAATCTGTCAATTAATAAAGCAGAACCTACTCCGGCCATAACCAATAATGATCCTGCTCTTGAGCCACTAAGAAAGGAGAGAACTATCAGTAAAATTCCAAAAATCAAGCCTTTTTGCTTTCCATTTTTTAAAGCAAAGTGATAAGTTGCTATTGGTGTGAAACAAATTGCCACAAATGAAAAAGCGTTTTGGGAGTATTTTTTAAAAAAAGGTATGCTTTGAAAGCCTATATGCTGTAATACATGATAGTACAACATGCATACTATAAGTCCTAATAGAATGGCATCGAAAATCACTCTAAAACTTAGGTGTTTTCTTAATGAATTAAAGAGAATTAAAATTAAGGACCAATAAATATAGTTTAAAAGTACAACACCGGAATTATCTTGGTCATAGCTATTGAAATAAGATAAAAAAGCTCCAACGGCAAAAGCTATAGCCAAAAAAGTAAAAATTGAGAAAATCTTAATTGGATACCCTTTGTAAACAAAATAGCCATAAAAGAATACAGGGAACAGATAAAAAGAGCTATTAAATATCAATTGAATGAATTGAAAAATCGCCATCAAGACAAACCAAAAAAGAATTTTTTCTTCCTTGTTATAGAGTTTGTAGTCTATTAGCCTAATCAATTGACCCAGTATTTATAAATGTCAGGATAATTCTCTTTCCAATACGCTAATTCATTTTGAAATATTTTATCCAGGTCCCCTTTTTCATATTCAAGAGTATTCAAATCTGTTGTATAGAGTGAATTCCGGATTTTGAATACCAATTGCTTTAAAAATGCTGATTTCTTAATAATTGAGTTAATCCTAGCCTTTCGATAGAGTTGTTTAGTACCTAGCGCCAATTTTGAATTTGCAACTAAGGTTTTGTTTGATCTCTCTAAGTCAATTTTCTCCGGATAAGCAATGTTTAAAAAATCACAAACCGATTGCAATTGGTTTTCTGTATCTGAATTAAGCTTTTCAAGTGATATTACATGAATACTTTCTTGACCAAACTCCAACTTCCATTCATTAATATATTCTGAATAACAGCTCTCCTTGTAGTATTTTAACTGAGCAAATTCTTCATCAATTCCGGAATGCAAATCACTTTTATACCTGACATTTAAATTATTGAATTCAATTTTTTCAAGGTTGATCTTGCCGGCCTTTTGTTGCTTTCGTAATTCTTCAATTTCAAGTTTTGATATATCTCCCTTTTCTAATAAGGGTTTAATTATTTCTTTAAGTTGTCGTTTTTCCAGTCCATTTTTCTTTTTTACATTATGCAGATAAGCAGAAATAAAACGTTTCTGAGGTTGACGTACAATAAATACAACTTTTACTTCCCCAAAAAATGATTTGATATTTTGAATTGCATTGGAAGAGTATAATGATAAAGTTGATGCGTCGAGAAAATAATTCGACACATTTAGATCTGCCATTAATAATTTAATATTTCGCTCAAAATCAGAATTATTCAGACAAAATACCTGTGATTCTTTAAAATCATCGATTGTGTAAAGACCGGGTATTTTACTCATCATATCGTACAATGTGGAAGTGCCACATTTTCGTATACCCGGAATAAGCACAAGTCCGGGTTTCATTTCAGAGTATTGTTTTTTTTCACTTTTAGTATGTCTTCTGCAAGCTGATTCCATTTAAGATATACTTCCTGCTCTGTTCCTATACTAGATAGCACATAAGAAGTCTTTAGCATCCCACTAAAAATTCCCTTTGCCCTTTCAAAATCCATTTTTGAAAACATGAGCAGAGCTTTTGTTACAGATTTTAAAAGTGTACTGCCGATAATTAAATAGTAAACGAATAATGAAGATATTTTTTTTACGAATCCGAAATTATTCAGTCTGCAGTAATTGAGTGTATGGTAATATCTGGAATATGCATAGCGCTTAAAATAGGACTTTGGAGTATTCGCATAGGCACTTTGAGAAACGACCTGATGATGAATTGAAGATATAGGAATATATTTTATTATACCTTGTTTTGACAATGTATAACTCAATATTGCGTCTTCTCCTTTGCCTAAACCAAGGGAATAAATATCAAAGAGCCTGAAGTCAAAATTTTTGTATAAGTATTTTCTTCGAACAGTAAATGCAGGTCCTTTTAAATATTCTACATTTCCACCTTCCTTTGGATAAGATTGTTTTAATCCCGAAATCCAATATTCACCCGGTTTAAATTTTTTAATAAATGATAGAAGAATATTATGTCTTATTTTTTCCGCACTCTTTTCAGGATTTTCTCTATCGAGATGAATATTCAAGGAAGCACCAACAATATGCCCTTCATCAAATAGTTTCTGTACTGCTTCAAGACCTAATGAATCTGTGATTTTTACATCGTCGTCGAAAAAATATAATATTTCAGCATCAGAGAATTTATAACCCAAAAATCTTTGAAATGGCTGATTTGTGATCTTAGTTTTTAAATACTCAACATGTCCTTTTTTAAATTGATCAGAATAATCAGAATCAGAAGAATCTACTACAATAATTGTATCAAAAATATCAAATGCAAGTAATTCATTTACAAGTTCCAAACAAGATTTCAACCTGTTTCTTGTTGCGATTATGGCATCACAATTGGTTTTCAATGAACAAGCAGGCTTTGATAAAAACTAAGATTTTCTTTTAAAATTTGATCATTGGAGAAGTGATCCAAAACATGCTTTCTGGCCATTTTTCCCAAATTCAAAATTAAGTCCTGTTTGTTTAGTGTATTTTCAATTAAATCCGATACTTTTTCATGATTTCCAAAATCAACAAGATAGGCTCCTTTCCCATGTTCAATTATCTCCGGTCCGCTGGCTTTATTTGACATAAAAACCGGTGTTTGACATGACATAGCTTCGATAGCTACCAAACCGAATGCTTCTGCGCGAGAAGGTACAACAACCAATGAAGCATTATTGTAATGTTCTACGAGTTTTGCATGCTCAATTTTTCCTTTGAATTCAATTTGACTTGCGTATTCTTTCTTGATGATGTTATTCAAAAACAATTTAAAAGATTCATCATATGCTCCAATAAGTTGAAGTCTAGTCTGCGGTCTTTTATCCAGAATAAAATTCATTGTTTTAAAGAGTTCTTCTAAACCCTTTCTTGGATGAATCCGCCCTACATATAAAATAAGATCCCGATCATTGGTAATGGATAAATCAGGCTTGAAATAATTTGTATCAACACAATTGTGAATGACAGAATATTGCCGATCTAAATGCAGGCTTTCGAGCGTAAGTTCTGCCATATGCTTTGATACTGAAAGCAAATGATCCGACATTTTGATATTTCGTTTTTCAAAGAAATAAAGCAGCCGACTGAATCTTTTCTTTTCAAAATGCTGATAGGCAGTATTGGCGCCATGCATTCTAACGATTAAGTGGCGGCTCGGTTTAGCCCACAATGGTCCTGACCAATCATAACTCTCAATTAAGTCCGGATTAAATTGTTCTATCTGTTTTTCCAATTCTTTTGATAAATACTTTCGTTGCAAGATTGGCGATAAGCCTATATGATAAGGGCCTACTCTAAAACCATTATTCAAATATGGATTAAATAGTCTCCTTACTTTTACACCTTTTTGTATTTCCTCTTTATCCTTATCAATTGACTTATCAAAGCCGAGTATAAGTACGTCATGACCAATTAGAACCAAGTATTCAGCTAAATCTCTAACAACGATACCAATCCCTCCATGTGGAGCAGGTGGGTATTCATTACAAATAAATAGTAATTTCAAATGTGCTTAGATGTATTTATTTCTCCAGGAATCCAGATTCAGATTAAAATGAGATTCCATACGTGATATATCCTCATCAAAAATCTTCCAAAGTGTTTGTTTGAAATGAATGGTAAAACCGGTCTTTTTTGAAGCTTTGCCGTAAAAAATCGGTTTTAAGCTCCTTCTGATTGAGGATGGTGAAAGTTTTTTAACCGTTTTAAAGAAAGCGCTGTTAATGAGTTTCTTGTATTTAAATTTTTGATGGTATTCACCAACAGTAGATTTACTGTGATCATAGTTTAATTCCTCTGAGATATCCTGAATCCCCAGATAATTAAAAGTATCTGAAAGTACCTGCTTTGGATTTTCTTTCAATTCGTCGAATAAAACAATCTTAAATTGCTCTTTCTTAAACAATTCAAGAAATTGTTTTAATTGAAGAAAATATTGACTTCTAAAAGTATATTTAGAAGCTTCTAAAATTACTTCTTCTTTATTATCTCCTCTTGCACCACCTCTCAGCTTGTTAAAGTCGTAATGAGACAATGTACGTTCTACAGGGTCTCTAATTACAGCAACGAATTTAATATCAGGATTATAATCATATATTTTTTTAGCCGTACCGGTAAATTCCGGAAAGGTTGTATACTGATCAGATGCCTCTGCCCATAATTTGTTAGGATCGCTAAAATGCGAATGATAAAGATCGATTTTTTCTCGCCAATTCTTCTCGCGGTTAAAAAACTGGGGATCTTTTCTTCCATTATAAAACTCCAAATCGGGATGTTGTCTCAACCATCGGTAAAGCGATGTTGTCCCACATTTTTGAAACCCAATCTGAATAAGGTCTACTTTTTTAGAGGACATCAATAATGATTAAATATTGATGAATGAATAAATTCAAAGGAAAACTCAATGTGTTATAAAATACCCTAGATCACAATTTAAAACTTGATCAATCTATGAATATCTGTGCTTTGATCTGATTGTAAAACCTTTAATAAATATTGACCATCAGGTAATTCATCCATGTATAAATTTCCTGATTCCAGATCAATTTTAGTCCAGCTCTTAAGATTTTTACCTTGTAAATTGTACAATTTCACTTCAGTTATATTTTTAGTATTTCCAGACAAGGCAAAATATCCACTGTTTGGATTTGGATAAATTCCAATTTCATTAGCATTATCATTAGCAAAAATTTGAGATGCTCTCTTCCCTCCACTCATTCTCGCTTGTGTATAGGTAAACGTACAGGTATCTCCAAAAGTGGTAGTCAAACCGGAAATTATTGGACGAATACTTACATTAATCGTGCTCAAATCAAATGCATTGTTCAATTGATTGAATACTAAATAAGGTGCCGAGGATTGAATTAGGGTATCAAAAAATCCATTGAACACACTGTATTCATAGGTTGCTCCTCCTATCGGTGTAGTCCAAATTACATCCAAAGAATCCGTAATTGTTGAACCACAGCTTGGCTTTCGAACATTTAGTGTAGGAGCTGCTAATGTGAATATACAATCAGGGCCAAAAGGGGCATTTAATCCATTAACTCTATATCTTACATCAAGAGTATAGGTTTCATTATACTCAATTGATGGAAAATCACTGATACGCACCAATCGTCCATTGTTTTGAATTATAAGTTGTGTAATTGGATCACCATCTCCTCTAAGCCTCCATTCGTAGTATTCAACTGAAGGTACATCCTCAGTATAAAATCCTTTATTTAAGTTGGTAACAATGCCTCCACAATTATTGCTTAAGATTGAAATCTGAGGCGTGAGGGAAGCTAAGGTCACATTACAAGTTGAACTAAATGCCTGAAATACACCGCCAATTTCAGCAGATACCTGAACTTGGTAAGTTCCAGCTTCTGTGGCACCGAGTGAAGCTAACGTGAATTCATTATTGGTGCTATTCAATGTGTCAGTACCAGTGAATGAATTAGGTCCGGATACATTCAACCTGTAATTTGTTGCATTTCCAATTCTTGTAAAATTAATTTCATCACTGAGCAAATTAATTGTTCCTCCACAAAGTGGCGACATAACCACAGGCACTGCTGCAGGCGAAACATTAATAGTCCAAAAACCATAATAGGCATCGCTCCAAACTCCGGGTCCTCCACTGGTTATAATTCGATGCCTTAAATTATATGTGCGATTATAAGTCATTCCAGGCACTTGAGTCAGGTTTAATTTATTTGTAGGATTCACAATATTTTGAGTTGTAAAGCCAGAACCACTAACCTCAAATTCATAAGCTGTGGCTAAACCATTAACAGTACACCACAGGTTATCTTGTAAATTATCCGTAGTATAACCCATATACTGATAAAGCATTCTATTTAAGGTGGGAGGCAAAACCACTGAAGGCACACCTATTAAAGTTACTTGATCAAAAAACAATTCTTCACTTGAAGAATTACATCTCAATCTAATTCTAAACTCTACGCTATCTCCGGTAACCAAAGTAGTGTCACTAAAAAATATCATTGACTCACTCAACACAGAATCCTGAGCCTGATCTCCTCCTAGATTATCCAAATCGTTATCTCTAAATATTCTTTGAGAATTGGTAGTGGGTATAGGTCCATTTCTAAATTGCATTAATCTTGTCCATGCACCTCCGTCGTAGCGGAAATCTACGTCTACCCAATCATTATTACTTCCTGTATAAAAATCATAATTATTTGCAGAACGCGCACCGAGCTTAAAACCAAAAATGATTTGAGCGAAACTATCTACCCGAATTGGTCTTGTAGTAAACGAAACTATTCCATTACTGGGACCACTCGCTGAGCGATCAAGATCCTCTGCACCAACTAAATGAGAACCACCTAATCCTGTTATTCCACCAGGCAATTGATTAAGTTGAGCCAAGGTCCCTCTTCCAAAATAAGAGCCAAGAGGAAAATCGTAGAATTGATGACTAAGAAAGTATCGGGAATTATTCCCGTCGGATTCAAAATCTTCAAGGTAAAGATTAACATTTTGAGCATTGGAAAAATTGTTGGCCAATACACCGATCAATAAAAGGGATACAAGGAATCTAATTATCATAACTTTGGATATTCATTCAAAATTAATATTATTTTACGAGAATCGCATGAAATGGTTGGCTTTTTACGTATAGTTGGTATTGAATCAAATAGTATACAGTTCTTTGATTTAATTTGAAATGACGCTATTAAACATCTTTGAGAATTTTTCAATCTGATCTTCTAAACTCCTGTTTCGAACATGGTTAAAAGCATTTTTACCAAATTCAGTCAATCGGTTATCTTCTATCAAGTATTCTAAACTGCTCAGCAGCTCATTTGGTTCATAACTATCGATGACAAGACCACTATATTTATGTCTTACATTTTCCGGAAGTCCACCGGTGTTCGAAACAATACAGGGTTTAGAAAAATTCTGTGCCTGGGTAACAGAATTGTTAAAACCCTCTTCAATTGAAAGTAGGATATAAATATCTGATTCTAAAATTAAAGTATTGACCTCATTTTGATTTTTCCAACCAAGGAAATTTACCGTGTTATTGAGACCCAAACGATTGGTTTCAAACAATAGAAAATCCTTTTCAGGGCCATCTCCTACTACAGTATAACTAAAATTAATATTCGGGTGTTTTTGTTTAAATCCAGCCAGTGCTCTTAAAACATAAATATGCCCTTTCGACCAAAATAACCTGGATGCTGTTATTAGTTTTAAGCACTTGATTTCTTCATTTTTTGTGCTTACTCCATTTTCAAATGGTAAAGTAGCAGGGTGAATTACTGTTATTTTAGAATCATCAAATCCTCTTTGACTGGCCTTAATTTTTAAGTATTCTCCAAGGACATGCAAATGATTACTACTTTTTAAGACCTTATCGAAGGAATCGGGTTCAAAATCAAAATCCTGCCCTCTAGAGCTACAAATTATTATACTCTCCGGGAAAAAGGCTTCAATGCATATATGCCTTGCTATTTGAAGTGAATTGAAATAGACCAGATTGTATTCTTTTGATATGAGTCGATGGAAATAAACCAATTGACCAATGGATTGATGTATTTTATACCCTTCTTTCAAGCAGATTCTAAAAATTCTAAATGACTTAAGGGGGCTTTTGAAAATAGAGATCAAAGGCTCAAAATAAGCTAAAGGGTTTTTTGTAAAATTAAAACGCAGGATTAAAGACTCATTAAGTCGATCTGACTTTTCCTGACCCAGCAGTTCTGCGGCAAACGCGATTGGATTTTTTTTAAATAAAAATATTTCCAGATTAGGATAATTGTTTTTTAAACCATCATATAAATATGTGATATATGGATGTGTTGAACTGGGCCAGATACTATTAAAAACTAAAACCTTAGAATTTTTCAATTATTAATGTTTTTCCAGGCACTCAAGTCTTTTCCTATGTATTCCTCCATTTTTTCAATATCACTCAATAATTCCGATTGAACTTTTGCTTTGATGTTAATCGGTAATAAATCCTTTGACTCAATTGAAGATGAATACATCGTTTTTATTCTCTTCTTTATTCTATAGGGTAAAATTTGTACCAAAGAGCTATTCATAATTCTTCTTCCTTTGTCGGTTAGATATAGTGCACCGACAGATTTATTCTTGTTTGGTAATTCATTTTTGGAATTGAATACAGCTGATGATATTTCCAAAAAATTGCAAATAGCCTTCATTTCTGACTGGAAATGTTCTATCAGGTTTTCGAATAAAATAATTTTGATTTGAGAATCCGGGAAGAACTCGCGATATCGAGATATTTGTTCGTAGTATTTGCTCGTATTAATGTAGTTCGGATTTTTAATTACAGCATCTTCAATATTTTGGTTTTCCCTTCCCCTTACTTTTCTATGGGCAAAATGAGATTCTATACGCTTAATTGGGTCCTTGATCAAATAAATTAATTTCATTTCAGGATTATACGCATGAATATTCTTAGCGCATTCCAAAAACTCAGGATAAAAGCTATACATAGTTGAAGCTTCTCCGGCACATTTTGAATCCAAATTCTCATATAGAGTATGGTACTCTTTTAAGTGCTCCTTCCAATCCCTTTTGTTGAAGAAAGCCGGCTCTTTGATTTTTGAAAATGATATGGCAGGATGAGAAGAAAGTAATTCAGCTAGACTTGTCGTGCCGCATTTTTGAGCTCCAATTATGATAAAATTAACTTTATCCATTCAAATTCCAGAATTGAGCAAACTTCGAGCAATGTGATTCTGCTGAAAATAAGTGTTTTGCTAGTTTTTTATTTTGATCCACCCATTCCTGTCTATTGAAATTGTCATTCAATGCTATTTCAAGGTTATCCGCAAGTTTATCAGGTTCTCCTATTTCAGATAAGAGAGCATTTTGTGTATTCAGGACTTTTTCTATTCCTCCACAACGTGTGCTTACAATGGGCACAGAGGCAGCCATTGCCTCGGCAATTGAATTTGGGAACCCTTCATCCAAACTGGATTGGACGAGGAATGAGCATTTTGATAGACGTTTTTTTATTTCATTTGAATTTAGATGACCGACTAATTTCACATGGTTTTCAAGCCCTAAATCCCTGATCATAAATTCCAAAACTTGTCGCTCTTTACCTTCACCTATAATTTCCAATTTGAAATCAATATTTTTCTTTCGAAGCTTTTTACAGGCCAATAACAGATCTCTATGGCCTTTTATCCAATGAAGTCTTCCTATGGCCAGGAAATATCCTTTTTTCGGGATATTCTGAACATCATAAAAATCAGATTGAATGACTGTGGGAATGCATTTGATTTTTGAATCGAAACCACTTATAAGTGAATTAAAGCGATCAGCCAATTCTTCATTCACTACATGAATTTGAAGAGCCAATTTCGAAATGCGATTGATTTCTTGTAAATAGTTGGTTCTTAATACCGGCGCCACATTAATATCTGACCCTCTTATGCTAAAGGTAAAAGGCATGCCCTCAGGTAAATATTTATGCCATTTAATAGCTGTGGTCGCAAAATGAAAATGTACCGTATCTGCTTTTTGTCTTTCAAAAAAACGTCTTAGTACAATAGATTTTACTTCTGCTCTTTTTGTAAAGGGGTATTTAATAAAATAAAAAGCCTTCCGAATTCTACTTAACCTGTCAAAATTTGGTATTGCAAATGCTTTGACCCCATTAATTGGAATTTCTATTAGCCCGCTTGATGCTGTTGAACCAAATGCTATGACAAGGTTGATGTTTTCTATTCCCTGATATATTGTTTTTAAATGATTCAGAATAAACGGTTCACCCGGTAACGAATTTAATACAGCTAAAATCTTTTTCTTAGGCTTCATAAAGCTCAGTATAAAGATTAAGCCATTTATTTAATTCTAAATCCGGGTGAAAATTCTCCGTCATAAACTCTCTTGCAGCCAATCCAAATTCTTCTCTTTTTGACTTGTTTTCTATCAAATCAGATATTTCTGAAGCCATTTCCTGAAAATGGCCCGGATTTACAAGCAATGCTGTTTTGTTATGAATAAGTGCCTCAGGTATGCCCCCAACATTTGTGCTGACTATCGGCAAAGCCATAGCAGAAGCTTCTAAGATAGAATTTGGTAAAGCTTCATTAGATGATGATTGAAGATAAATATCCGAAAAGGCGAGAAAATCTTTCACAGCCTTTCGATCAAGGTTGCCATGAAAAATTACGAATTGATCTAATCCTAACTTGTTTATTAATTTCTGAACTGCCAGTTTGTCCTTTCCCTCTCCGGCAATATGAAATTCAATTTGATAACCCTTATCCACCAAGATTTTAATTGCATTAATGGCAGTTGGATAATCTTTTTGCCAAGTGAGTCTTCCAATAGTACAAATCCTAATATTTGGAGACAAAGAATAGTTTCGTTTTCCGGGATCAAAGAAATCTAAATCCACTGATCTTCTTATTACTCTACATTTCTCCACGGGTGCATCGAACTTTTCGATGGCAGCTTTTTTAATAAAATCTGAAACAAAATGTAGAACCGATGCCTTATCGTAGATTGATTGAAGTGCGTTTTTCCATTTACTATCCTTATCCGGACGAACCAATGTTTCATAACCCCGAAACGAAAAAATCAATTTTTTATCTTCAAGAAAAGGAGCTAGTGCGGGATACTGTTGTACATTTAATATATGAACCAATCTATTTTCATCACTGGCAAAAAGAGGATAATTGAGAAATTTTCTCAGTGAAATACGCCTCTTGAAATTACCGGAAAAGTAAAGAGGCAGAAATTTTATTTTATTTAATGGTGAATTAACCTTCAGCGGAAGAACCTTATTTGAAGATATCTCATGTGTTTTTTTCGCGAAAACTTTTATTTCAAAACTGTCATTTTTGATTAAGCCTAAATACAATTTATGCCAGAAAGGTTGATTCGGATGTGCAAACTGGTCAAAAATCATGGTCAAATGCAATTTCAAATCGTTGTTAGACCAAAATAATTAGAGCCTATTTTTAAACTTTTTATTGACCTTTTAAATTCAAATCCCAGTTTTGATAAACTTTTTATTTGTGGCAAATTCTTAGAAGAAGTATAAACTAATACTTTGTTATAATTATTCTCCTTGCAATAATTTAGAATTTCTTTCATAAGAAAAGCATTGATTCCTTTGCCTTGCATATCATTTCTAACTCGTGTGTGATATATAACCGCGATGCCCATGTTCTCACCTAAATCCAATGTTTGTCCAATTGGTCGAATAAAATGCTTATCTGATTCTTGAAGCCAATGATAAGCAATAGGGCTTTCTTGAAAACAGGTAATAAAACATTTTGAATGATCTTCTTTTAATCTTTTCTTCAAAAGGTCAATTTTCAAATTATTGAAAATCTTTAACCCTTCTACAGAATCCAAATCGGCCAATTTCCAGGAATAATTAAATGATTTATCAATTTTTGGAATTGATGAATTGATTAAATCAAACTCATAAAAATTTTCTCTATGAATTTTAGGAATTGATTTTTTTACTTTTCTATATGTCCTTTTTAAGATCTGAAAGACCAAGCCCTCCTAAATTATAATTTTTATTGAGATGACTAAAAAGTAAATTCATGCTTTCAAGATAAATATCAAGATCTTTTTCATCTTGAACATAAGGACTAGTTCCCGGCAAAATTTCATTGCTATGAAACATCATATTTAATACAACAGGCTTATTATTACTTGCAAAATGTTGAATATAATCTTCTGCGATTTTGATCATTTCATTAGCAGAACTTTTCCAAGGTCGAAACCAGGTGATTTTTGAGGATTTACCCATTTTGCCCAGAATCTTTTTGTGAATTCGACTCTTGTCGTTGAGCTTTCTTAAAACAAATTTTGGCCATTTCATTAAATCCGAGTTTCCTAAGGTGGCCGGTACCTCAAGTATTTTCATCCCCCCTTTTTTTCTGAAATCATTTGGGTTTGGATGATAAGGTTGCAAAGGAGCTCCCCAAAAATTAACTTCTCCCTGCTCAAAATAATGTGTTCTAAAACTGCAAACCGATGAATCTACTGTGTAATTCAAATCTTCAAGAAAAGAAAGTGTTTTCTGACTTATCCCCCACCTTCCGGCACGAAAAGATTTAGCTGCATATCCAAATTTTGATTCAAAAAGCTCAGTTAAATTCTTAAGTTTCTCTTTCTCAATGTCAGAGGAATAAGCTAATTGCGGCGTTTTGGTTCTGTCAGCATTCCAGTCTGCCAATGGCTCAATAAATTCACCATGAAGGTGAGTACCTAATTCTGCCTTCTTGATAGACTTTAACAGATCCACGCATTCGTTATTCTGCATTACTTCAGGACTGAGTAAATAAGTAGGCTTTAAACCAAACTCATCAAAAAGTGGTGTAAGAATTTCCGGAATCCCATGTGTAATATTTTCAAAAGACATTGGCTGCTGAATTTTCCATCCCGGACCTTTATCACATTCTGTGTCTATTGAAATTATAAGATTGACTTTAGTTTTCAATTCTCAATGATTCTCAATCCATTTTCCCAAAATCAATTGGGACCATATATGATTTTTATTATTGCTATTATAAATGCCTTTTAAAACTTTGCCATCAAAAATTTCCAAAAGCGGACTTTCTTCTGAATTAAAATAATGGTTTTGCAAATCAATAAATCTTTGATCTTTAGAAAACCAATCTTTCAATGGAACAGTAAAACCATGCTTTGGTCTATTTACAAAGTCATTATCAAATTCTTTTCCCAATAAATCCTTTAGCAAAAGCTTAGCCTCAAGCCCCTTTTTGGATATTTTAAAATATGAAGAACTCTGAAGATTCGAAACAAAATTGGCTACTTCTATATCGATAAAAGGAGTTCTAACTTCGAGGGAATTCATCATTGAAGCAATATCAACTTTGGGAAGCATGTCTCCCTGCAATAAATATTTAATGTCCATAACTTGAGCCTGCTGAACAACATCCAAATTATTGTTTTGATCAAAGTCATTTTGCATGAATTCTATTTCATTTTCATAATTGGATTCGCTGCCTGACTTCCATATAGCACTCCGTATGTCATTTTTTAATCCGGTTGACTCTTTTAACCAATTGTCTAAATTTCGTATTGGATTTTTCTTCCCTTTTAAATATCGGGATACACCCAATTGAAATCGGCTTTTGAGATTTGAATTTTTTCGATTATTCCTACTGTACCATCTTGCATATGAATTATATCCGCCAAAAAATTCATCAGCTCCATCGCCTGACAAGGCCATGGTAACATGTTTTTTAGCAACTTTGGATAAATAATACATAGGTAAAATCGAACTATCACCAAAGGGTTCCCCGCTATGATCAACAATGTCATCAAGTAATTCAATAGAGTTTGGTTCAACCCGTTCTACATGATGTTCGAGGTCGTATTTCTGTGCGACTTCTTTTGCGTATTTGGATTCCGACAAGTCACCGGCAAAATCTATTGTAAAGGCCTTAACTTGAGCACCCAATTTTTTATGCATTTTAGAAACGATTAAGCTGCTGTCTATTCCTCCGGATAGAAATGCACCAAAAGGCACATCAGAAACAAGATGTTTATTCACAGAATCCTCAAAAACACAATCAAATTCCTCAATTAGTTCGTTGATGGTTCTATCCTCTCTTTTGTTTTCAAAAGAAAATTGATAATAGCATTGCTCATCAAATTGGAAAGAATTTAGGTCAAGTGTAGCAAAATGCCCGGGTTTTAATTTCCGGATTTTTTCAAAGGCTGAAAAGGGAGCCGGAATATAATTTAATCTTAAATAGGTGTCTATCGCCTTTAAATCTTTAGTAAGATCTACACCTTTGCTTTGCTTAATTGGTTTTAACTCTGAAGAAAAAACAAATTTCTCAGAATCTTGATATAAATACAATGGTTTAATACCAAAATGATCCCGAGCCATGAAAAATGAGTTCTTTTTTTTATCATATATCACAAATGCAAACATTCCTCGCAGAAAATCAAGACATTTTTCTTTGTGCATTTCATAACATCTCAAAAGAATTTCTGTATCCGAATTGGTATTAGCGTTAATATTAAATTTCGACGCTAATTCACGATAATTATATATTTCTCCATTAAAAACTATCGTATAATTCCCACATTCAGATGTCATCGGTTGATGACCATTTTTAATATCAATAATAGAGAGGCGGGTATGTCCAAGGAATACATTGTTATGATTAAATATACCCGAATCATCAGGACCCCTATGCCTTAAAAACTCAAGATTTTTCTCAATTTCTTGTTTTTCGTAAATTCTTGTTCTAGAAACTAAGCCGTAGATTCCACACATCTCTAAGACATTTTCAGTTTAGCTTTTATCGACGATATTCTTGTAATGAAATCTGCGAACCTGTTTCGCTTAGAAAGATTATTTTTTATATCTAGAAAAATATAATCTTCCTTTTCTCTTGCGTATTGTGTTTTATAAGGTGATTCGCCTCGCATAAAATTGAATTCATTAATATCTGAACTAAGAAAAGCCGACTTAATGGATTCAAATAAGAGAATCTTACTTGGTGAGTAGAATTTATAGTCTTCATCGAAAGAAGGTGTATAATGGTATTGAATTCCATCCTTCAAAAAATCCAATTGATAGGCCCAAATTTTATTATCACTTCCCCTTATGTAAGATAATTTTAACCAACCTTTTGCTTCATAAACTGGAATTATTTCCTCCAACAACTTTCGATGCGAATTATTCAAGAATGCATTTTTTTGATCTGTGCTTTGGCGTCTTTTATCATATAATTCAAGTAAGTGTGGTAGATACTCATAAATTCCATTGGTTACTTCATGAATTTCATAGCTTAATCCAGCCTTCTTTAATCTATTAAATCTTCCTCTGACATCGCGTAAACTCTTATGCAAAAAGGATTCATAATAGTCTTCCCATGATTCTGTGGTGTCAATGAAATAAAAATGTCTATGTCTGCGAATCTTGACATTATAATTATTCTCTTGAAATATTTTAGAAAGTGCTTCCCAAACATTTGATGATTCGGGAATATAGAACAGGTGTAAATAATCCCAGGTTTCTTTGATTGAATCTAAATGATTAAAATATTGTTCGGCCGCTTCTGTATTTGATAATTGACCTTTTGGCAATAAGAAAAAATCATTCGGGCCATGAGCTAAAGGATATAAATGGTGGAGCTTAAAAAATCTAAAGTCTCCTTTTTGCTTTAATTCCAGTGGTAATACTTCATGATTGTCCAACTCAATATTAATACAGTTGTTTTTACCAACATTGAATGATTTTCTATACAGATTAAACCACTCTTTCTGAAAATGTATATCGTAAATTTTATTCCTTATTTCAATAAAGAGTTTATCAAGATGATTGATGTTTTTAAATCAAGACCCCTAATAATGAGAAATGATAAATCAGGCAGGTACAAAGCCATTTCAATTATTTGAAGTTTCAATAGAGCTTTTCTGAGATTTGTAGATTTGGATCGCGTAATTTCTTCAGCTTCTCTATAGTATTCCGGTATAATTTTACGTCAATCGCTGAAATAAGATTTTTGCCTTAAATCATAGTTTTAAAAACTGTTCTTCATTTTCTCTGTCTTTTAGTCTATTGGACATCAAAAGCCTTTCTAGATTTTTTGAAGCTCTTCAAAAAAAATTTTAGAGCAAATTGAATGAAATCCCTTTTTTGTTTGCTAAAAAATAGTCCATATGGGATTAGCCTTAGAATGAAAATTCCATGACCAGCATTCCCTAACTTTTTAATCAATTGATTGATTTTCTTTGATATTTGAAACCTTAAGCTTTGATTATTTCTAAATTCTGATTTCAGAATAATCTGACATATTTTAATAAATGCCTTAGCTTTTTCATTGTAGCGTTGTATGCGTTCATGATTTCCTCTATCAATTACCCAGGTTATATTTTCAGTACCTTTAGTTTTATTATTAAAAATTGCCGCACGAAGTTCTAATTCATAATCCTCCCAAATTCGATAGTTGGAATAGCCACCTATTTCAACAAGTATATTTCGATTCCAAATTAGACCGCCTGTACCCCAAGGCCTTCCATTGATAAAAAGTGAATCGATAATATTTTCATAGCTCTTCCAAACTTTTGGGCGTGTTTCTTTAACCTGATTGTTCACATGTACTTCTGCTGTCGAAAACGTAAAAGGAAGCTTATCATCCGTAAATAATCCTAAAGTTTCATTAAGAAAATTAGACTTCCAATAATCATCACAATCCAAAAAAGCAATATAATTCCCTTTTGCAAGCTTTAATCCGACATTTCTCGAATAGCCGGGGCCTTGATTTGTTGAATTGTGTACTAATTTGAAATGTTCTTTGAATTTCAGTTTATCAGGATCAAACGCAGTTGATGCATCATCCACCACAATAATTTCTACTTTACCTTTATAATCCTGGTTTACAACAGATTCTATAGCGCGTTGCAATTGCTTAGGTCTATTGAAATGGGGTATTACTACAGTTACATCAATCAATTCTTAGCAGTAATTTCAGAAATTTCTTTGAGCTTGTACGTTTTAGCTTATTAGCTCTTATTGCATAGTAAAAATAGCCAAGTGCAGAACGTATTGGCCATAAGCCCTCTTTGGATTTAATTTTGGCATCCTTCAAATAATATTTTGAAATATTCTCTAGTAAAATTCTTTTGTAGGGTTTCTCTACTTCCTGATAAAGGGCCTTACACAGTTTTCTTCTGTTTTTATTTCTTTCGACTTCTTTTAAGTTTGAATAAATACCTGTTTTATGTTGCCGATATACACAACCTTCTATTTCAAGATATTTTGCCTTGCCATATTTGCCCAAAAGTGCAAATAAGAGTGCATCTCCATTTGTGACATTTAAATGTTTATAGAAAGAAAGAAATACTTCAGGAATGTTTCTAAATAGCACAGTACAGGTGGGTAAAGTTGGAAATCTTAAGAGCTCATTATAATTCCAATCTTTTTTATTTTTAGCCTCTAATTTTGTTCCTAAATGTATTCCCTCTTTTAAAAGATTGCAATCTGAGTAAGTCATGGAATAATCTTGATTTAATTCTAAAAAATCCACTTGTTTTTGAAGTTTATTCGGATCTGTCCAATAATCATCGCCATCGCAAAGGGCTATGTATTTACCTCTAGCAGAATAAGCATTATAAATAAAATTAAATCTACCTGTCGGTAATCCGTTTATATTTATATTATTTCTACGAGCATGTAATAGAAGCCTGATTTTTGAATTATTTGCTTTTGCGTAATTAGTACAAATCAAACGACAACCATCATTTGATTCATCATCGCCAATAATTACTTCAAAATCAAAATTAGTGTGTTGAGCTAAAATATTATCCAAACATTCTGATATAAATAAAGAATGATTATAGGTAGTCACTATGACAGAAACAAGGACTCTTTTTGTTACCTCATTAGAATATTCTATTACTTCTTTTTTTTGGTACTTTTCCAAAAAATCAGAGTAACCTAATTTATTAAAAGTCAAATTTTGAAATTTGGAATATAAATTGAAGGTAATTTTAAACTTGAATGGTTTTCCAAATATAAATTTCCCCTTCCATAGAAATTCTTTATTCTATTGAGCAGATCAGAATCACAATTGAAAAGCTCTTGATTTTCAATTTGCTTTGCCTTCTGTTTTGAAATTGAAAGGAGTCTTCGTTTTGTAAGAACATCTTTAAAAAGAATCTCTTCTTCTTCCTTAATTTGAAGTTCATCAACAAAATACTGAGATTGCCGATGTAATTCTGCAGATGAATACAAATCATTTCCCAAATCATGCCTTGTTGACTTATTCAATTCTGATTTTATTCTAACCTCTTCATTACTCAATGCAGCATTGAAATGTTCGAAATTATAATTGGTATTATCTAATTTTAGAATAGATGCTATTTCACTTGTTATGGCAATTTCATCTTTATCATTTCGCTTTAATTGATTTGAAGGATCCCTATAGTTTTCAAAAAATAGAAAATTAACCTTTTGTTTACTTACATATTCCACGAGTTTGGAATATACAAAGTCATAGCGAAGATCATAATAATAGTTCCGATCTTGAAATTTGTAAAAGGAACTTAAAAAATCATTAAAAGAGCCTGGAAACCCAACACGCACTGATTCTTTATAAAGCGATTTAATTAGACTTAATTGTTCCCTAATTATTGAAATCACTTCAATATCTTCTCCAAAAAGTTCAATTAATCTCTCAAACTTAGTTTCAAAATCCAGACAGTCATAAGTAAAGCTAAAAGAAAAATGTTCACTTGAAACCCCAAATGCTTTTGCTTTTGAATCTATTGCTTGAGAATAATGCCAATCTATATGATCCTTAATTCTTTTTTTGACTTCTGAATATTTAAACCCTTTACTTGTTTTCAGATAAACCTCAAATATTGATGACAAGAAGCTATCTCGGTAACCAATATTTGATCCGGAACCTATCCCCAAATGATAGATTTCAGGGTTAATTGAGAAAAAACTTCTTTGTAAGGAAGTAGAAAAATTTTTAGGGTAACCTATATGTACATATTTAACCATCTATTGAATTTTTGAAATACTCCTGAATTGCCGTTTTTGATGGTGGACCCGGATTTACAAGGTCTGCCAACGGTTTATAGATATAAGGGTTTGGCATTCCTCGTTCAATAAAAGTTTTTTCTTTTATATTGTTGTATCGCAACTGTGTGGACCATCTAATGCGGTTTGAAGAATTGGTCCCGGATCTGTGAACTAAGAATGAGTTAAAAATTAAGAGATCTCCTTTCTTCATTTCTACCGATATATATTCGGATTCATCAATTTGATCAGATTTAATCTCACTATAGTAATCAACTTTACCCGCTTCCAGCAAACCGTCAAGATGAGAGCCGGGAATTACCTCAAGCGCACCAAGTGCTTTATCGCAGTCAACATATGGGTACCAAATTGTGACAGAATCTATCGATCCCTGACTGGATCTCCAATCTTGATGGCTTCCTAATTTCCAATAGTTTCCTGTATTATCCAGAAATCTTGAATTGAAGAAAAAACTTGGTCTTACACTTAAATTGGGATACTCCAATCCTAAATGAATTAAAAGTGATTCAATTTGTTCAGAGGTGGCAATACGCCATAAATTTAAAGTATGTTGAACCTGCTTTCCTGTATTAATGAATGCATTAATATCTTTTTTAAAGAATTCAAACATTTTTTGTTCAACATAATGGATGTCTTGAGTTCTGGACAAGTCTATTTCCAAATGATTATTCATGGATGTGCAAAAAATCTCCAATGTATTTTTAAATGCACGATCTAAAACTTTATGATCAAAGAAATCACTGAGGTGTAAATAACCATTTTCAATAAATTGTTTTTTATCGGGTAGCATCGTTTTTTATTTTCTTTAGAACTTTAGGATATATCTGAATTGGAATAATATTTGGATTGTGGTTTATCAATTTTTTAGAGATTTCTTTTGAGAAAGCTTCACTAGCAATAAGAACGCTAATTTCCATAGTCCTATCAACATCATCAATTGAAATAATCTTGATCCCTTTGAATGATGTACCTATTTTTTCAGGAGTTTCATCGATTATTGCAATGATTTTATTTCTTAGTCTTTCCCCTGAAAGTTTTAATAAAAATTCAAAAAACAGACCTGCTCCAAAAACAAAAATCTTTTCACTCCCTTGAATTATAAGCTCAAGCTCATCCAGCAAAGTTTTCTTATAGCTATCCAATACTTTAAAATAATCCATAAAGTGATTCAGAGAATTTTTATCCGGTTCAACAATACTTTTGAATGCATTATTCTCATTCTTTTGATAACAATTGGTCATGCTAAATCCATAGCTTGTACCTTTTGGCTGAGACGCAATAAGCTTGAATCCGTTTTTTAATAAAAGTGCATTCAGAGTGGTATATGTGAAATGAAAAATATGCTCATGGGTTAGCATTGTATCTGATAAAAAATCTTTGTAGTTCGAAAGGTTAGGTACCTCAATGATTAGAAATCCCTCATCCGTTAAACAATCGGACACTTTTTTTAAGAATAAGGATGGATGCTTAATATGTTCAAAAAGTAGAAATGCTGCAACAATATCGAATTTATCTTTAATATTAAAACTGTAAAAATCACTGTTCACAATGCTAATTCCGGAAGTTTTTAAAAATTGATACTGATTATCGTAGCCTTCGGTTAAATCTATCCCGGTAGAATCATACCCATATTTTGAAGCTTCCAATAATGTTATCCCATCTCCAAAACCTATCTCAAGGAGTTTTTTTCCAGTAGTATTGCGTTTAATAAAGTCTATTCTTTTTTTAGCATTAATAACCCTTGGATCATCAGAATGGACTTTTGCAATATCTAAAGGAGTCCTAAGAACAGATCTATAATAATTGGAGATATTTTCATCAGAATAAGAATCATTCAATTCAATTGTTGAAAGACCACACTCGGTGCAAACAATTATTTTTTGATCAAAGGGGTTACAAAAATTAAAATGATGAGTTTTTTTATAAACTTCTTTAAAGTCTGAGCATCCGCACAATTCACAATTTTGGCTCGTTGTGATTTCTTTGAATTTTATCAAAACTCTAATTCAAATTTTCCAAACCCTGATTCACCAAAACCGTTTCCGTTATAATACACCAGATACTTAGAATCAGACGTTTTTACTATTGAAGTATATTCATTCATTATACTATCCCATCCTGAATTGGATTTAATAAAATTAAAATCAGACTTTTTCTTCCAATTAATACCGTCTTGAGAACTTGATAATTCCAAACGATATGAAGCCATTTTATCTTTCCTATACCCATTTGCTCTTCGGTTCGAATGCAACATGAAAAAATCATCGTCCATTAACCAAACGCAAGGCCTACCTATTGCATCAGTATTCGCATCAAAATCAATACATATCTCATTATTCCTTATCCAGTCTATTCCGTTTTGAGATGTGGCATATTTGACATTGTAAAAAGGCTCTGGGTGATTATCAATCATTTCAATTTTTTCACAACTCAGATACCACATTCTCCAATCATTTTCAGCAATTTTTAAGACACAGGGCTGCCCAACCCAAATTGGATCATATTTTGATCTATCTAGAATAGGTCCTTTAAAAAGTTTTTTGAAATTCAAACCATTATCATCACTTCGTGCAATTCCAATTGATAATCGATAAGAAGCTGTTTCACTTTTATTCCATGCAGTGTAATACATTAAAATGTGATCTTCATTCTTCACAAACCATGAAGGCATTGTACCTGAATCATCAAAATCGCCATCTTTCCCATGGAAAAGAACTGGTTTGTCATGAACGTATAAAACTTTAGTGGGATCGTTTTTATGAACATCTATAAAAGCTACAGAAGATCTACTCTGTTTGTCTCTGGTGGCAAAATAAACTCTAGTTTTATCATCCAATTCAAAAGCAAAAGGAACCTGAGCATGGCTTCTGGACCATTCAAAACTACCTTCAGGTTTAAATATAAATTCTCTATTAAGTATTTTCATTAAAATTTAATATGTGTCAATACTTGATTTAGGTCCTTTTTTTGCCGGACTACCGAAATAAACCCCCCATTCTTCAGTGTCTTTCGTAACAGAAGCACCCATTGCAATTAAGGAACCTTCAGCAATTTTTATATAATCGCGAATTGTAGAGTTTACACCAAAAAAAGAATATGATCCTATATCGCAATGACCTGACATCACTACATGGGAAGTGAAGAATACATGGTCGTTAATTAAACCGTGATGTCCAATATGATTTCCACTCCACATCACAACATTATTTCCAATTTTAGTGAAGGGTTGAATTGTATTATCTTCTAAAATAAAACAGTTGTCTCCAATTTGTGTACCAGGGAAAATTGTAGCCTTGCTACTTATATAGGAAATAAATTCATACCCTTTTAACTTGCCTTGATTATAAACTGCTTCCCTATTCTTATTCATTTTTCTACCAGTCATCGGGGCAAAAAAGAAATACTCGTCTGGTGAGTACAATTTCTCAACTTCCTCAAACGGCACAACTGGTAAACCTTTAAACATATTGGATGTTAAAAATTCCTTATTTACAGTAAAAGCGACAACTTCATACTCTGAATCATGAGTTAAATAAAAGTGAGCTAATTCTGCGGTATCTAATACCCCAAATAAAATGACCTTATTTTTCATATTTAATCTTCCTAATTAAACTGGCTTTATTTAAATGTTTAAGCTCTCTGTCAATAAAAATTCCATCTTTCATCATGAGTTGATTATCAAAATACATTTCAGTATTGTCCATTCTCATATCTTGAATTAAGTCCCAATGAACACCTGATCGATTACCATTATCTGATTCAGGATAAGCATTTCCGAGAGCCAAGTGAAAACTTCCATGCATTTTCTCATCGTATAAAATATCTGTTATAAAATCAGAAATGAAAGGATTTAGTCCAATTGCAAACTCTCCACAATATGCCGAACCGGGATCAAAGCCAACAATTTTTTTCAATTCATATGAATTAAAAGAAGATTGAGCTTCGATAACTTGACCTTCTTTAAAAGTTAATGAAATATTGTCAAATTTTTGACCCCAATAATAGGAAGGTATATTAAACTCAATTTTTCCATTTACACTTAATTTTTCGGGAGCAAAAAAAATCTCTCCATCGGGCAAATTGTGTTTTCCAAGAGAGTTAACTACTCCTTTTCCTGAATTAGAAAATTCTAAGTGAGATTGGTTTCCTATAAGGCGTATTGAATGGCATTCATTCATTCTTTGATTCAAGGCTCTTATTTCATTTTCAAAGCTCTCAAAATTAATCTGTATACTTTTGAAATACGAGTCAATGTCAAAATCCTTACCACACCAATCAATCGTAGGTAACCTGCAGTATAACCATTGAAGGTTATTATTTCTATATTCAAAGTGTACCGGGTTAATATAATCCTCAATTACTTTTTTCCTCGTTTGATCATTAACTTTAGACGTATTCTTCAAAGGGCATCTTAATCCAACAAATGCTTTGGCTTTTTTCAAAATGTCTAATTCAAATTGAGCTTGATAATAAGGAAAGTTTATAGCCTCATTACGATTATTAATATGATTTAAGTTATCCGACTTATACAATATTATGCATTCATAGCCATGATTAACAATTACTTCAGATACCAATTTTAAATCTTCAGATGGCACGTCAATACCTTCCAGAATCACCAAACTACCTTTTTCAACAACCAATGAATACTGACATATAAACTCTGCCAATTGGTTCAACTGAACTTGGTTATACAGAAGGTTCATTATATAATATTAATTCTATGGCACATTTCCCTTGCCTCTTCCTTTGATAAATAGGCCAAAATATCAAGAATTGATAGACCCGGAATATAATCTTGTTTAGCCCTATGGTACTCAGTTAATATAGGATCTAAAAAATTGAGATTGATTTGCCTCTCTTTGAAATATTCTTTGTCGTAAATATCCATCCCTCCTTTTGCATTGAGATAATCTTTGTAACCTTCTATATGACAAATGTCTATAAGTCGATCAGCTTTTTTAAGATTATCGTTGTCGTAATTCTGCTCCGAAGAATTTACAAACTTTGTGTTTATTTCTAAATAATCAGCGACCAGCTTAATAGATTTTATTGCAATGGAACTGATGCTAGATTCAACGTTTTTAAAACAATCACTATAAATAGAAAGGACGACTTCATAATTAGGAGATTTTAAATAAGCTTGTCGAAAAGTCTGGAGGTTTTTTTCCAACAATTCGCTACTAAAATTTACCTCCGTATCTTTAATTAGTTTATTTTGACTTGGTTTCACGCAAGGAACAGTCAAAAGAAACTCAGAGTTATTTAAGCCAATTCTGTTTCTGTTAATCCAACCCCTTTTAATAAAGTTAACATCATCATAAAAGACAAAAAGATCGCATGCCGCAATTAGTTGAAAGTAACCCAAGTATGGAAAAAAGTATGGCTGCATTATGCCTAAATACTGTTTATTCAATCTAGGGTAATGAGTTAAGAATGATATTTGATATATTTTTTATTTCTTGATTCGACAAACTATGATAAATTGGTAAGCAAAGAATTCGTTTACTTATACTTTCAGCTACTGGCATATGCACTTTGACAACGTATGGAAGCTCCGATAATATAGGATAGAAATATCTTCTTGGATAAATATCATTGGAATTAAGCAATGCAACTGTCTTCAACAATTCTTTTTCGTCTTTGAAAAGTACTGGAAAATAAGAGTAATTATAACCTACATCTTCTCCAATTTTTTGAAATTGCAGGGTCGAATCAGTCAAAATCTCTTTATACAATTTATATTGAGATTTTCTGACTTTCAGGATTTCATCAATATATTTCAAATTGACCAAGCCCATCGCAGAATGAAACTCAGAAACTTTACCATTTATCCCAACTCCTTCAAAGTCTTCTGGCCCTTTATGACCAAAGTTTCTCATCCGAGAAATACGATAATCCAACTGGTCAACTTTGCAAAACACACCACCACCTTCAATAGTGTGAAATATTTTCGTAGCATGGAAACTAGTCGTAGAAGCATCCCCGTAGCTAAAAATACTTTGTCCCTTATATTCTACTTTAAATGCATGTGCTGCATCATAAATAACCGTTAGCTTATGCTTTTGAGCTATTTGATCAATTCTTTCAAGATGGCAAGGGTTCCCAAAAACATGTGTCGCTAAAATGGCACAAGTGTTTTTTGTAATGGCTGCCTCGATTTTATCAGGATCAATATTATAAGTATGCGGGTCAATATCAGCGAATACAGGATTACATCCTTCCCAAACAATACTACTTGTACTAGCTACGTAAGTAAATGGAGTAGTTATTATGTCTCCACTTAGTTTAAACGCCTTAATAGCCATTTGCAAAGCTATAGTACCATTTGAAACCAGCTTAAAATGTTCAACTTTTAAATATTTCTTTATTTCATTTTCAAGTTCTTCCGTAAGTGGTCCATGATTAGTAAGCCAATTTCTTTCCCATATTCCATCCATTAAATTGTTGTATTCCTGTTTTGAAGGCAGAAATGGTATTGTAACAGGAATCATCTATTTATTTGTTTTATTATACCATGGAAAATCATTCATTGATGATTTCACATTTAAAAATTGACTAAGTCGGATGAAGTCCTCTTTTTTTGAAACATTTACTTCAATAAAATCATCCTTGCGGTTTTTGAAATATTCACGGACTTTATCGTTGTATGAATTATATATCTTACAATAAGCTTTTCTGTCATACAAAGGAGTTTTTGGATAATCAAAAAAAATCTTCTTTGTGTCAAGAACCATGCCCTCATAACCATAAAGCGCATTTAACAAAGTTTTCTCGTTGGGTAATTCATCCGTTCCATTTCCAAACTTTTTTTTATGAAATGATAAAAGGGAATTAAACCATTGTTCATCACTTTCTCTTGTAGATAAAATGAACTTTGATTTAGGAAATTCTTTATCCAGTAAAGGGAATAAGTTTTTGTGAAAAAATGGTGAATCTTGAAATGCCTCTGCTGTTTTACAATACTTTAATATTTTATGGGGATATCCATGCCCTGCCCATTCAATTGCCAGTATTTCAGCCACTTGTTGATTTCCTGTTTTAAAACCAAACATTTCAAGTGTTTTTTTTAAAGATGTCGTACCTGTTTTTCCAAAACCAATACAAAACACCTTATTATATCTATCTCTATTGTAAATTTTTGAATGTACTTTTTCTTTGTTTTTTAAGGCATTGGACTTTTTTATAGACACTTCAAGAAAAGGTAACTTAATTCTCATAATTTCAAAGTGTTTCTAATTCCCACTCCAAGGCAGGTCTTAACCAACCTTTTGACTTTCCCATCCATTGACCAATCTTCGTCTCTTTTGGCCCGACATTGAATCTCAGTACATCTTCAAACTTTTTGACCACTTTTTTTGATGATTTCACCACTAGCATGTTTATGCTGAAATCTCCTTCATTGAAAAATGGGGCGTCAATTTCACATTTTAAGATCTTTTTGTCAGGATGCAAGCCTTTAATTTTATTTTGTTCATTTCCAGAACCTGAAATAAATAGAATATCGCCTTTGGTATTTTTGAATTGCAGTGTGAATGAATAATATTCTTCAAAAGTTTGGCAAATTTCAAATTCAATATTTATCGATATTCCTTTGTCTATATCTGCGGTTCCGATCAATTTTTTACCATCACAGAGGATGTAAATTTCCTTTAAAACTAAATTTTTATCTTCAATTATACCTTCATCCCCAAATACGTAAAATGGATTTCCCATCCCTCCAAGATTTAAATATTTGTCTATAACCTTTTCAGTAGTATCCTCAAAAATCAATTTTCCTTTTTCCAAAAGAATGGAATTATTGCAAATGGTTTTAACTGCGTTTAAATTATGACTAACAAATAAAACCGTTCTTCCCTGTCCTGAAATATCTTCCATTTTTCCCAAGCAACGCTTTTGAAAATCTGCATCCCCGACAGCCAAAACTTCATCAATTATCAGGATATCCGGCTCGAGATGAGCAGCGACTGAAAAAGCAAGGCGTACTTTCATTCCTGAAGAATACCTCTTTACGGGTGTATCAATGTATTTTCCTATTCCGGAGAATTCTAGTATTTGATCGAATTTGCTATCCACTTCTTTTTTGGTCATACCAAGAATAGTGGCATTTAAATAAACGTTTTCTCTGCCTGTTAAATCCTGATGAAAACCTGTTCCCACTTCAAGAAGAGATGAAACTCTACCATGTATTTCTATTTCTCCAATAGTTGGTTCAGTGATTCTACTTAAAATTTTAAGAAGTGTGCTTTTTCCTGCACCATTATGACCGATTATACCTAAAACTTCTCCCTTTTTAACTTCAAAATTAATATCCTTCAAAGCCCAAAAAATACTTTCGTCGTCATTAGCACCAAATTTACTTAGTGACTTTAGTTTTCTGAAATTACGTATTGGCGAGAATAAAATATGAGCAATTTGTTGAGCGAAAGTCTCCTTTCTTTCATCAGCGAGTCCTATACGATAGCGCTTGCTGAGGTTTTTTACTTTAATTACGGCTTCTTGTGTCATTCAAAATGTTTCATGCTTTTGACTAATTTAACAGAGTGCTAAGCCTATGAGCCAAATCCATTGAAAATAATTCAGCTCCTTTTTGATTTAAATGCATTACATTATAAAACAGATCCTTCTGATAGCTGAGCGTATCATTGGAGTAATCAATAAATGGAATTTTATATTCCATTGCAATATCTTCATACATTTCCGTTAATTCTTTCCTTGAACCAATAAATGATTGTCCTTCAATATATTCAGGAGGATATACCATGATTACTTTTATTGAATCATTTTTGCATTCTTGAATAAAATTCTTAAAAAGCATTATACTTCCCGAATCTAAAGAATATTCGTATTTGGCAAACTTCTGTTTAGCATTACTGAATTCGTTAGTCCATTTTTTATCATTTCCTTTAAATCCCTTTTTTCTTATAACCTTTGGTTTTTTCTTACCAATCCAATAATTCAAGATATTTGCCATGGCGTTGGTATTTCCCGAATATCTTATCAACGGAATATAATAATCTAACCTGCTGAAGCCTAAATAATCATTTGTATAATCATAAATTTTTCTTTGAAATAGCATATAAGGCAAAAACTGATTCAAATTATATAAATCCGACCTTTTCTGAAGGGTCGCCGGGTCAACAATTTGTATAATATATTCAGGTTTGTTGACCAATTCCATATGTAAAGAATGTCGCAAATGCTGTATTCTGAAATTATGACCATCGACTCCGAAATTATAGGCAGACAATCCTAATGAATCTTCCAATATTTTTGGATCCACCTGTACCCATGCTCTAGAACTACCATAAATGAGCAAAGGATCATCCACCTTACCTGCCAGAATATCATTCCATACAGAAAACTCTCCCATTTCCGTCTTGGCTAATGAAATTGAGAATAATTTATCAAGCGGATAAATAATCATTGCCAACAGTAGGAAAAAGAATAGTATGTCTTTAAGAAAGGATTTCAATTAAAATTGGAAATAAATAAATTCCTCTTGTTTACCTGCTAATAAAAGAATGGTGAACGCTATCGAGAAATAGGTCACCCAACGAAGTGTACGAGACTTTAATCCAAACATTTTTTGTATTGCAAATTCATCTGTCCTGCCCTGCCATTCAACAAGCGTGAATATTAGAATTAACAACAATAATACTTTGAGAAAGAGAAAATCCTTGGTGAAAGGAATAGAAAATAAATCCATATTTAACATATGACCATAATAGTCCATAGCATGAGCAATAGATTCTGATCTGAAGAATATCCAGGCCAAACAAGTGAGTAAAAAGGTAAGTGCAATAGATAAAACCGTTTTTAGTCCTGGAAATAATTGACCCTCACCTGCCGTATCAAGATTTTTTCGATTTTTGCCTAAAATCATAAGCGGAAGAAAATATAAAGCGTTTAGTGCTCCCCAAACTATAAAGGTCCAATTTGCTCCATGCCAAAAACCGCTTACCACAAAAATAATCATGATGTTTCGAATCTGAAACCATTTTGAACCCTTACTTCCGCCCAAAGGAATATAGAGATAATCTCGAAACCAGGTGGAAAGTGATATATGCCAACGTCTCCAAAATTCAGCGATATCTCTTGAAAAATAAGGAAATGCAAAGTTTTTCATCAGGTCGAATCCAAAGAGTCTGGAAACACCAATCGCTATATCCGAGTAACCGGAGAAATCACCATAAATCTGAAAAGCGAATAATACAGAGCCTAATAACAAAGTGCTACCCGAATGCTGACCCGGATTATCAAAAATCATATTGACGTAATAAGCGCAATTGTCTGCAATGACCACTTTTTTAAAGAGTCCCCATAGAATCTGTCGGCAACCATCTACTGCCAGACCATAATTAAAAACTCTTTTTTTGAAAAACTGTGGTAATAAATGAACCGCTCTTTCTATAGGTCCTGCCACCAATTGTGGGAAAAAACTCACAAATGCTGCAAATGAAATGAAATCACGCGTAGGCTTTAAGTTATTTCTATAAATATCAATTGTATAACTCAAAGTTTGAAAGGTATAAAAGCTTATTCCAACCGGGAGAACTATATCAAGAGAATCTCCATTTATGGGTGTTCCAAAAAATGAAAAGGCTGCAGTAAAGTTGTCGAGAAAGAAATTATAGTACTTAAAAAAACCAAGGAGGCCCAGGTTTGTCACAAGGCTTAAAAAAAGCAATGCCTTACGGGCTTTTTTAGATGAGGAATTTTCCAGTTTGATTCCAACCAGATAATCCACTAAAGTGCTAAATAGAATTAGAGAAAGAAAACGCCAATCCCACCAACCGTAAAATACATAACTCGCAAAAACCACAAAAAGATTCTGAAGTTTCAGATGATCTTTTAATAACCAATAGAGTGCAAAGACTATTGGCAAGAAAATAGCAAAATCTATAGAGTTAAATAACATCTCCTTTAATTCTTAAGCCACATCGGCAAAAACTCTCTCCATTTTACGGAAGTGAAAAGCACCATAAAAAAACAAAATAGTTGCAACGATCCCTCCGGTTAAAATGAAATCCCAGGGCATTGGGTTTGTTTCAAGTAAAGCACTTCTAAATCCTTCAATCACACCAACTAAAGGGTTTAAACCATACCAAAATTGATACTTTTCCGGTATCAAAGAAGCCGGGTAAACAACGGGTGCAGCATACATTAGCAATGAGGTCATGAAGGTCATGGCATGTTTTACGTCTCGATATTGTACGGCCAATGAAGAAAGTATCATACCAATTCCCATTGATGTCATTATCAGAATTAGAATGAGGAGAGGAAGAAAAATAGCATTCCAGCTTGGTACAAATTGAAAATAAATCATAAATCCAATTAGGGTCAAAAATCCAATGATGAAATCAAGGAGTTTAGTAAATATTGCTGCCAGTGGAAGTACAATTCTTGGGAAATATACTTTTGTTATCATGTTGGCATTGGCCACTAAACTATTAGATGATTCGGTAAGTGTTCCGGAAAAATAATTCCAAGGCACCATGGCGGTAAAACTGAAAATAACATAAGGAATTCCATCGGAGCTTATTTTGGCAAGGTTACCGAAAATCACAGTAAATACCAGAGTTTGAAAAAGGGGTTGGATGACGGCCCAGCTTACTCCAAGAACAGATTGAGCATATTTAGCTTTAATTCCTCTTAATACAAGAAAATACAAAAGATCCTTATATCTTAAGATTTCCCTGACATCTATAATCTGCCAGCCTTTTTGGGGTTTTATTATGGTAATTTGTTCCAATTGGAGTTTAGAGTTTAATGTTTAATTGTTGAAGCGTTGATTTGTTTAACTGTTTAATAGCTAATACCGGCCTTGGCCCGGGCGCAGCTTCGCCTCCTCAGTCACATAAGATGGCTGCTGCATGTATCTAAGCAATCATTTGCGGCTGTAACAAATCAGTGGAACAACCTAATATTTGGACGATGGACTATAGACGATGGACCACAGTCCAAAGTCAATCATCAATAATCCACTTTTAATTTTTCCAGAGCCAAATGGCCTGATCAGCTTCTAATTTATCTTTAAGGCCAATAAACTCTTCCTCCGAAAGAATCATGGCTCTTATTTTACGCTTTATCATCTTCTCGGCTTTTAAGACCAATCGATGAAGATTATCTCTATTTACTTTACCGATCAATACCAAATCAATCAAGCCACTATCAATTCCTTTGGTATAGTCTCCGTGAATAAAAGCACCTTTGACATCGCCCAATTTCTGAACTACCTCCTCGGCAATTTTATCCAAGCCCAGGTATTTCATGGCCAGATTTTTTAATTCAGGAAAAAGCGGGTGTTGATTATTGGCGCGGTATTCTATGGTTCTTCCCGCTTCCTCTGACAAGAGAAATCCTGCTTCACTGAGATTATTTAATTCAAGTCTTATAGCATTGGTTGATTCGCCAAATTCATTGGCAAGACTTCTTAAATAGCCTTTACTATGGGAATTGGAAAAGAATTTAACCAGCAATTTGATTCTGGTTTTAGATGTGATAAGAGTTTCGAGCAAGAATGAAATACAAATTTCTAAATACTAAATACCAATTATTACAGATTATTTCCAAGTATTGAGTAGTTTTTTTACTCACTATTGGTATTTAATATCTTGAGTGTGTCAAAAGGTAACTTTACTCGGATGTTTTTATCAATACTTTCAAGCTGAATAATGACAAATGGATCGTCTTTTGACATGACAATGGCTTTATTATCTTTCAATGCTCCTGCAGTAATCAATACTTCTTGTCCCCGCTCAAAATCTTCAATGTTTGATTCGGTTTCTATGGCATAACCGGATTCCAGAATTTGCTCAATAATAACTTTGTCCTTTTGATGTAATACAGCCGGTTTATCGTTATGTCTGATGTTCCAGGATATACCGGGTATTTGTAGTATTTCTCTTGTTTGGTGTTCCTCAATATTGACAAATATGTAAGATCTGAATAAAGGGGCTTCTACTTTTTTCTTGCGATCAGACCATTGTCGGAGCTCTTTGACCATGGGCAACCAGGCTTCATATCCTCTACGCAAAAGTAAATCAAGGCATTTTTTCTCATGTCTGCTCTTCGTATAAAAGACCAACCATTTTTTTTCAGACATATCAAGACTGAGTAAAAGGATGATTAGTAAGTGGCAATTTGGCCAGAGGGTGATAATCATTTTTCAATGGGCTTTTCGCAGCCTGTCTTATTTCAAAAGCCTCATTGATACTAGGTTTGGCCTCAGACAGTTCAAATCCATTTCCCGCTAAGATATTTTCATAGCTGCGTGTATGTAAATCATTAAAGCCTTTGCTAAATTCAAATTCTTCGCCTTCAATAGTAATGGATCTGTAGGTACTCAAGCCTTCCTTTTTGATATTTTCAGGAAGTGTATCTGCATTTATACTCAAAAACCATCGAACTCTCGCATTTTTAAGTTCCAAATAGCCACTTGCTCTGTCGTGCTCATTAAGATGAACGGTTCTTTTTTGAACAGGTCCGAATATCCACATCAACATATCAAAGAAATGAATGCCGATATTAGTAGCAATTCCACCTGATTTATGCACATCACCTTTCCAAGACGTATAATACCAATTTCCTCTGGAGGTAATATAAGTCAAATCTACATCGTGTAATTTATTGGGTTCAGCTTCAATTTTATCTTTAAGTGCGATTACGCTGGGGTGCAATCTCAATTGAAGAATATTATAAACTTTAAAATCAGATTCTTTTTGAAGCTCAAGAAGATGATCGACATTCCACGGATTCAATACCAAAGGTTTCTCACAGATGGCATGAGCTCCATAGCGCAGGGCAAATCGAATATGCGCATCATGCAAGTAATTAGGTGTACAAATACTAATATAATCGGCTTTTCTGTTCTCTCGTTTCTCCTTTTCTAAATGCCTATCGAAACGCTCAAATTCTGTAAAAAAAGCTGCTTTTGGGAAATAGGAATCCATAACTCCTACGCAATCGTGCTTATCAACTGCTGCAGATAAATTATTACCTGTTTCTTTGATGGCTTTAAGGTGTCGTGGTGCGATGTAGCCGGCGGCGCCGATGAGAGCGAAGTTTTTCAATGATTGTTGAATTGTTTAACTGTTTAACTGTTGATTTGTTGAGATGTTTATCCCGATAGACATCGGGAGTTTAACTGTTTAGTGGCAAAACTATGGTATTTGAGAATTACAAAAAAAGAAATAAGCTACCTTATTCTGGATTTTTGAAGTGCGTTCAGTTTATTGGCTACTTTATCAATTTCTAATCTCAAACTTTCGAGCTCATTTTTGGAAATAAATTGCAATTGCTCACTAATGATCAGTTGATTCAATAACTCAATCAAACTTCCATAAGCCATTGAGTAAAAATGAGATTGATTTTTTTCGGTTTTCCTTGTTGAACCTTCTGCGATATTAGAACTTACTGAAACAGAACTTCTTTTCATTTGGGAGACCAAACCATATTTTTCATCAGAGGGAAACTTCTTCATCAATTTGTAAATACTTTTGACAAGATCAAGGCTATCTTCCCAACTGTTAAATTTTCAAAAGGGTATGTGTACATGTGTTTAATTGAAGATATGTCTAAGTTCTCAAAATTGGCCTAAGTACATTCTGAAACTCTTTTTTCAATTCGTTAAAACCTAGTTTAAATGAGTGAAGGTGCTTAGGATATAAATCTATGGCCTAATCGATTCAACGTAAACTCTATCGGTAGCTCTAAAATTGTAGGGGATCCCGCAATAAATGCGGGAATAGTCTTATTATGTGGGTATACGAGAATGTTGTATTTGTAGAATTATCAACTATAAACAATTCAAAAGTTAAACTGACGATAAAAGCCATCTAAACTCTCAACACTAAACTCTCAACTCATAAAGTTGCTCTAAAATTCAGGGGATCCCGGATTATTTCCGGGAATAGTCTTATTATGTAGCTATACGAGAAAATTGAATATATAGACTTATAAACCATAAACAAATCAACTTTAAACTCCCGATTCCAATCGGTATAAACGATTAAACCTCAAACAATTAAACGCATAAACCCTGCCTGACGGCAGGCAGGTATCAACCATAAACTAATTTTATAGCTCTCAAATTCAGGGGATCCCGGATTATTTCCGGGAATAGTATTCTATGTACCATTCCACAAACTCTTTCACTCCCTTATCTACTCCTACTTGAGGTTTGAAATTGATGTATTCATAGAGATCGGAGACATCAGCGTAAGTATTTTCTACATCACCAGCTTGTAAGGGCTGGAAATTGATCTTGGCTTTTTTGCCGGTGTGCTTCTCAATGGTTTTAAATTCTAAAAAATTGATGGGTTGGGTGTAATCAATATTAAATTAGTTGATATGACGTCAAAATAATTTTCAGCTGTATGTTACTTTGAAAAAGTCTCTGATTGGAATAATGAGGAAGTTTTTCAATGTGAAATTTATTCATGTAAAATTGGATCTAACCAATTTATCGTATCTACTCGTGCTCCATAGAATTCCGCACCCGCTAATGTATGATGACCATAGTCCCAAAAATATTTTTCCAAATTTTTATTGATCATAAAACAGTGCCCAGTTCTACTATCACAAATATAATCCATACGGTCTAAAACAATTAAATGGTCTGATTCGTCATATATTTCATCAATTAACTTATTTGGCTTTTGTGATCTATTGAATTCATCGCTTAAGTCAGTAAAATGAGACTCATTAACTATAGCAATTATAGAGTCTATGGATTGCTGGCTAATATCCTTGGAATCCCAAATAAATCTCTGAATCATGTAATCTGCTTTTGTTCTTATTCCATAATCTTCAAACTCGAAAATATTCTTGATAATAATTACAATTTTTTGATCTAATTGAATTCTCTCTATAACCTTTTTTAAAACCTCGATATCTTTATTCGTATATCTTGATACAATCATTACGAAATCACTCTGTTTATAATTGGGTGCTTTATAAAATGCATGCTCAAAATCGTTTAACTCGTGGATTTGGAGTCCATACCTTGCTATTTGGAGTTTAGATTGTGGATACTTACTGTAGTACAAGACATTAAATACATCCTTGGAATGTGAGTTGCCAATAATTAAAAGTTTCTTTTTTTCATTTGAAATATCAAACCAAAGCGAATCATCAACAGGATTGTTGCCAACGAAATATGTTTTATCATTAGTAATTCTTTTTAGAAGGCTCCAACTATGTTGCTTTAAAACATCATTATCAGGCTCATATTTGAGTACTTTTAAACTCATATTGGAATTGCGCGAATTAAATCCTTTAGAATAAACCCCAAAAATCCCAAATGCAATAAAAATAATTGAAAATGTTATTGTTGTTTTAAATATTTGCTTTTTTGAAAATATTCTTCTCGACCTAAATGGTGACTCAATAAATTTCCAACTCAGATAAGAAATAGGAAAAATTAATAAAATAACAAAGAACATTTTCAGCATTGAAGGTTCAGGATAACTTTGATATTTTACTATAGCCATGATGGGCTGGTGCCACAGATATAAACTATAGCTCATTAAACCAATTAATCTAAATCCATGCCAGCTTAATAGTCTACCACCAATTGTGTGACTATTGGTAAATATAATAATCAATGCAGTGCCAACAGTGGGGCTAAGTGCATGAATCCCTGGAAAGTGCATTGCGCGATCAAGATAAAAAACAGGAGTTATGACCATAACTAATCCAATAAAACCAAGAATTTCAGAACTTCTTCTATTTAAGTAAATTGGATTTTTAATTTGTATTAATGCAACAACAACTCCAATAACTAATTCCCATGCTCTAGACGGTAATAAGTAAAATGCTGCATCAGGGTGTTCGAAAGTAGCCCAACAGGAAATTAAAAAACTGATTAACCCAATAATAACGATTGAGACGGTTAAGAAACTTTTCTTTATTTTAATAATTAGAAATAAAAGTATTGGAAAAAGCAAATAAAATTGCTCTTCAATTGAAAGACTCCAAGTATGTAGTAATGGTTTTAACTCACTTGCAGTATCCCAATAACCCGATTCTGACCAAAATAAAATATTTGAGGAAAATGTAAATACGGAAACGAGACTCTTAGAAAACGAGACCATGTCACTAGGCAACAAAGTAAACCAAGCAAATGGAATTACAGATATAACAATTAAAGCTAGAGCGGGAAAAAGGCGCCTTGCTCGTCTCTCATAAAAATCCAAAAAAGAGAACTTATTTTCTATTATTTTTGGATATATAATCATCGAAATTAGATATCCGCTTATTACAAAAAAAACATCGACACCAATAAATCCTCCTTGGAATATATCAAATCCAGCATGATAAAAAATTACTGGTATAACTGCAACTGCCCTTAATCCGTCAATTTCTGGTCTGTAATCCATTCTTCTTTGGATCTATACTTTAAAATATATTCTATACCAATCAATTGTTCTTTTGACCCCATCATCCACTCCTACTTGAGGTTTGAAATTGATATATTGGTATAAGTCCGAGACGTCTGCATAGGTATTTTCTACATCTCCGGGTTGTAGAGGTTGATAATTAATTTTAGCTTTTTTACCCGTATGTTTCTCTATCGCTTTGACAAAGTCTAATAGTTTAGTGGGCTGATTATATCCTATATTAAATAATTGAAAAGGTGCAGTGCTTTTATTGGGAGCCAGATTTAAGTCCGCATTTTCTTTTGAAGAAGATGGGGCTTTTTCAATTAATCTTTTAATTGACTCTACAATATCAGAGACATAGGTGAAATCGCGACTCATGTCCCCATTATTGTAAACCTTAATTTCTTTTCCCTCAAGGATGTTTTTGGTGAAAATAAACATGGCCATGTCCGGTCTTCCCCAAGGACCGTATACTGTAAAAAAACGCAAGCCTGTCATTGGAATATTGAACAAATGACTATAAGTATGCGCCATCATTTCATTACTCTTTTTTGTGGCTGCATAGAGTGAAATAGGATGATCGGTATGGTCGGTTGTTTTAAAAGGGATTTCTTTGTTTAGACCATAAACGGAAGAACTTGAGGCAAAAATCAAATGTTTTATAGGGTTTGCTCTTATAGACTCTAGGATATTTAAAAACCCATGAATATTGCTTTCCAGATATTTTTCAGGATGATCCAAGCTATAACGAACACCTGCTTGTGCTGCAAGGTGAATGACTATATCAGGCTTAAATTTCTCAAATGATCTTAGTACAGAAGATTTATCCGATAAATCTATTTTTATGAAACTGAAATTATTGTAGTTCTCACTTAAGATTAAATCATCATCTGAGATTAATGAGGACTTAATACCCAATTCGTTTAAGCGAGACAGCTTTAAATCAACATCGTAATAGGAATTAATATTGTCTATTCCGAGAATTTCAAAACCTTCGTTTGTAAGCTTTTTGGCAACGTGAAATCCAATAAATCCGGCTACTCCGGTAAGAAGAACTTTCATGGGACTGATTTAGGCTTTGCCAAATAATTTAGAAAGAAATCCTTTCTTTTTTTTATGATCATCTTCATAATAACCGTAGCCATAGCCATAACCGTAGCCGTAGCCGTAACCATAGCCGTAGCCATAACCATTTTTCTTCACGGATAGGTCATTAAAAATAATCGAGATATGTTTGACTTTTCCCGACTCATAATCCATATCCAGATTTTTAATGGCTTCGATAGGAGAAACATTTTGCCTGACAATATATATAGTCTGATCTGCTCTCTCCATTAAAATTTTGGCATCTGTTACCAAACCAACCGGAGGAGAATCAATAATGACATACTCATAATCTTTGCGGAGATATTTAACAGCCTCATTCATCCGATTACTCATTAATAATTCGGAAGGATTTGGCGGTATTATTCCGGCACTAATAATATCGAGATTTGGGAAAGTTGTTTTTTGAATTACTTCCTCAAGTTTCATATCTCCACTTAAAAAGGATGAAAGGCCAAATTCATTAGAGATTCCAAAATCATCATAAATCTTCGGTTTTCTCATATCCGCACCTATGAGCAATACTTTTTTCTCAGATAATGAAAAAACCTGAGCTAAATTAATAGAACAAAAAGTTTTGCCCTCGCCGCTTATACTTGAGGTAATAAGAAAAACACCACCTTCTTCACCGGCCTGCAAGAAATGAATATTTGAGCGAATTGCTCGAAAAGACTCAGACACAACTGATTTAGGTTTTTCTGTGATTACCAGATTGTTTTGGTGTTTACTGTGACCAATTACACCAATTATTGGAATATTCGTAATAGCTATTAGATCATCCTTATATTTTATAGAATTATTTAAAACTTCTTTCAAATATATCAAGCCAAAAGGGATGGCCAGGCCAATGGCAAAAGCAAAAAGAAGGTTTCTGTCCGTATCCGGTATGAAAGGGTCATTCCTATATTTAGGCTCATCCAAAATATCATAATCCGAGCTATTGGATGATTTATTAATACTGATCTCAGTCTTTTTTTGCAATAAGAGTTGAACTAACTGAGTGTTGAGTTCAGACATTTGCTGAATTTCATAGAGATCTCTTTGTTCTTCTTGGAGGCCTTTTAATGATGAAATATAAAAATTGTTTTTAGAGTCTATTTCTTGCAGTTTATTTTTATTATCGTTTTTAAGATTTTTAACATTTTCAAGTATGCTTTTTTCTATTCTTAAAACGATACTTTCTTCAAAATTTAAATACGGATTCTCTTTATTTTTTTCATTTTGAAACAAACGGGCTTCTTTCTTAATATCGATGTATTCTATGACAAGTGAATTCAATAAAGGGTCATCAATACCAATAACCATTGGAGCAAAAATTTCTTCATCCTTTTTTTCTAAAACATACTTCTCCAGATAATTATAATAATTCTTCTTTAGTAATAATTCTGTTTTTGCAGCGTCTAGGCTATTTATTTTGCCTAATAAATGGGAAGATGCATTTCCAAAATCCAAATTTTTTATTTTGTACTCGTCAATTTTCATCCGAAAATCACTTAAAGTATCCGTAAGTGTTTTGAGTTGTTTTTCAATAAAATCTAATGAATTTGAAGCCTCTCTATTTTTTTCGGAAAGGTTATTTTTCCTAACAACTTGGATAATTGCCTTGAGAAATGTTATGTCCTTTTGAGGTGTTGTAGAGTTGAAAGTGAAATGAAAAATATTATTAGAATTTTTATCACTTCTAAGGTCTAATTGTTTGCTATAGGACGAAATATTTACTTTAGGATCATTAAGCCTAAACAAAAAATCATCATCAGATTTAGATAGATCACTTCTCGTTTTTTTCTTAATTCTAATTTTACAACCGTTAATGTTAAACCATTGATCAAACTTCAATGTCTTTTTTGATAAATCCTTGTATAAACTGTTTTCACTTAGTGGTGTTATGGAAAAGCTGCCATTGTTGTTAAGATTGGTGAATTCAAATAATTCTCCAAAAGGAATCTTTGTGGAATTAGAATCTATATCTATCCAAAAATAATCATGTGGATAGATTTCAGCTTTTTTAAACTCTCCTGATCTAAAAATGCTAAAATGAAAATCCAGTAGGTCTAAAGCTTCCTCAATATTCTTTTTTGATTTGATTATTCTCAATTCTCGCTCGACATCACTTGCGTCCGTTCTGAATAATTTTGAGGACCTTCCCGAAGAAAAAATATTTTCAGATTCCGAGTCTTTTAATTTAACTAAGGAGGCTGAAACCTGATAAATTGGTGTTGTGTATCTATTATAGAGATAAGCGCTACTGACAGCAACTATAGCCGATAATAAAATCCAATACCAATTGGAAAGTGAGCTTAATAGAACTTTTTGAACTATTCCAATCCCTTGTTTATCTTCTTGATCTGTATTTTGAAATTCCTCCAATTATAAGGTAGTTAATAACACAACAAGAGTAGCAACTGAACTTAGTGTGGCAACTGCCCGAGCAATATCAGAAATGATATACTGTCTCCAAACCTTTGCCCTTAGAGCTGGAACAACAATTTTATCACCGGGCCTTAAATAATAAAACTCTGAACCTAAAAGGCTTTCATCCAGTAAATTGATATAAGCTGTTTTCACACTCCTACCTTCTGTTCGAATTAGCTTAACCCTTTTTCTGTCTGCAAATTCCGTTAAATTTTCAGCCAAGGCAATGGCATCAAAAATATTAATTTCTGAACTATAGGAAGTGTATCGACCTTCCATTCCTATCTCGCCAAAGATTGTAAACTGGAAAGACATCAATTCTACTTTAACCATCGGTGTTTCAAAAAAACCTTCCAAGCTATCCTTAATGATCGATTCTGCTTCATCAATTGTTTTTCCTGAGAGCACTAATTCTCCAATTTCGGGTAAATTCAATTTCCCTTCATCATCTAACTCAAAGCCGGATAAAAAATTATCTACCATAAATTGAATTAAACCAACATCAAAAGGATTATTGCTGGCTCCTCCTCCACCCATCATTCCACCACCTCCTTGATTACCTCTTCCTTCGGATGATTTGTTATTCTGTTCGAATTGATTCAGCTTTCTAATCTGACCTAGCTGGCGCTCATATTCTTTAATAAAATTGTATTCTGTTGGGGTTAAAGAGCCAATTCTTATAGAAATGATGTCCCTCGGCTGGAGTTGGTATTTCTCAAATTTGGCCTCATATTCATGCGCCCATTGGTTATAAGGTAAGTCTTTTCCATAATAATCATCATTCTGTAAATAGATGACCTTCTTATTCATCACACATGAAAATGCCATTACCGAAATAATGGCCAGAATTAAAATTCGCTTCATTTCCAATTTTTACTTCTCTAGCTCCTTGATCAAATTGAGAGCGGAGCCTGCTCTGAACCACTTAATCTGGTTCTCATTATATGTATGATTGGTTTTGATCAAATCCTCAGAACCATCTGAATGTTTCAATTTCAGAGTTATCTGCTTTTCCGGAGCAAATGCATTCAAATCAACTGTTTCAATTACATCATCTTCCTGGAATTTGTCATAATCTGCTTCATTCGCGAATGTCAATCCCAGCATTCCTTGCTTCTTCAGATTAGTTTCATGAATTCTGGCAAAGGATTTTACCAATACAATGCGCACTCCTAAAAATCTAGGCTGCATCGCAGCATGCTCTCTAGAACTACCTTCCCCGTAATTATGATCTCCTACTACTATTGTTGGAATTCCCTTAGCTTTATAATCTCTTTGCGTTCCCGGAACTGTTCCGTATTCTCCGGTCAACTGATTCTTAACCTTATCTGTTTCTTCATTGAAGAAATTAACGGCTCCAGTCAGGGTATTATCTGATATATTATCCAGATGACCTCTGAACCTTAACCAAGGACCAGCCATCGAAATATGATCTGTTGTACATTTTCCTTTTGCCTTGATCAATAATCGCATTCCCTCAAAATTCTTCCCATCCCAAGGTTTGAATGGCTCTAATAACTGTAAACGCTTTGAATCCTTAGCTACTTTTACTTCTACTGAAGAACCATCTTCTGCCGGAGCTTGATAACCTGAATCTTCTACAGCGAAACCTTTCGGAGGAAATTCGATTCCCATCGGCTCATCCAATTTAACCTGCTCGCCATTTTCATTAGTCAATGTATCTGTAACAGGATTAAATGTTAAATCTCCAGCTATTGCAAACGCCGTAGTAATTTCCGGAGAAGCTACAAAGGCATGTGTATTGGGGTTGCCATCGTTTCGTTTTGCGAAATTTCTGTTGAAAGAAGTAATTATACTATTCTTTCTTTTCGGATCATTGGTATGTCTCGACCATTGTCCAATGCATGGCCCACAGGCATTTGCTAAAACAACTCCACCTATATCTTTAAATACATCTAAATAACCGTCTCGATCTACGGTGTATCTTACCATTTCCGAACCGGGTGTAACGGTAAATTCTGCTTTTGCTTTTAAATTCTTTTTTGATGCCTGAGCCGCAATTGAAGCAGATCTTGAAATATCCTCATAAGAAGAGTTGGTACATGAACCAATCAAGCCCACTTCTAATCTTTGTGGCCAGTCATTCTTCTTTACTTCTTCGGCAAATTTCGAAATTGGAATTGCTCTATCGGGAGTAAATGGACCATTTACATGTGGCTCCAAAGTAGATAGATCAATTTCAATCACCTGATCAAAATATTTTTCGGGATTAGCATAAACTTCCGGATCACCGGTTAGGTGTTCTTTTACACCATTAGCCAAATCTGCTACATCTCCTCTATCTGTACCTCTTAAGTATTCTTCCATTTTAGCATCATAGCCGAATGTGGAAGTTGTAGCGCCGATTTCGGCACCCATATTACATATTGTTCCTTTTCCTGTACAAGACAAGGATTCTGCACCGGGTCCGAAGTATTCTACGATGGCTCCTGTACCGCCTTTAACTGTAAGGATACCTGCTACTTTAAGAATAACATCTTTAGAGGCTGTCCATCCGCTTAATTTTCCGGTAAGTTTAACACCAATAAGTTTTGGAAACTTCAATTCCCAAGGCATTCCAGCCATCACGTCAACGGCATCTGCTCCTCCAACCCCAACGGCAACCATTCCCAAACCACCTGCATTAACAGTGTGAGAATCAGTACCGATCATCATTCCACCCGGAAATGCATAGTTTTCTAAAACAACCTGATGAATAATTCCAGCACCAGGTTTCCAGAAACCTATTCCGTATTTATTTGAAACTGATTCGAGGAAATTAAATACCTCACCACTCGCAGTTATTGAGTTTTTTAAATCTTCTTTCGCTCCTTCTTTAGCTAAAATTAAATGATCGCAATGTACTGTAGAAGGGACCGCTGCTTGTTTTTTTCCGGCTTGCATAAACTGAAGCAATGCCATCTGAGCAGTGGCGTCTTGCATGGCTACTCTATCAGGATGGAAATCAACGTAAGACTTCGACCTCCCGAATTCCTCTTTTGGTAAAGGATCAGCCAAATGGCTGTAAAGTATCTTTTCTGTAAGTGTAAGTGGTCTATTTAGTAATGCTCTGCTTTTCTCAATTTTATCTGAAAGGTTTTGATAAACCTTCTTGATCATTTCTATGTCGAATGCCATAAGGACTTAGGTTTTTTCTATGAAGTAGGCAAAAGTATAAATAAAGGATGAATATGTGAACAGAAATTATTATCCTCCTAAAACACAAAAAATATTACAATCATGCCGTCCCTTTAAAAAAATTGTACTTTTTTGGGATAAAATTACGTTTGTCAGCATCCTAACTATAGAATGATTGTACAAATGTAAATAGGATTATTATTGTGAATACTGTAATTTAACGCTAGCTCGCGCGGTGAATATGGCATATAAGCGTACTATTAGGCATTTTACTATCTTGTTAACTCTACTCCTTGGCACACAAGGACTCCTGTTTGCTCAGGGTTATCCATCTCTGGATTGTGCCACAGCTTTGAGACTTTGTAATACAACTAACAGAAATGATACAATTCAAGCTGCATTTACAGGAATTGGCTTTGATGATTTAGCCGGTGGAGACTCCGTTTGTTGGGCTGCAGGCGAGAACAGACCTTTTTGGTACAAGTTTACTGCTGCAAACTCCGGCCCCTTTGAAATCACCATTGAAGATAATATTTTCTTTATGGGTGCCCCTCTGGCTCTTAATTATGCAAATTCATGGGCTTTATATGATGTAACAGGAGGATGTAATATTGGTCCATCAACTCAAATTGCTTGTCTTGATAATATCGCCATAAATAATTCCGGTCCTACGGGAATGCGCAATAGTCCTCCAAATTCAAGGTTTATTGCGCCGGTTAATTTAACAGCAGGAAGAACTTATGCACTTGTTATTGATATTGGCACGGGCTTTATTGCGGGATTCGATATTTTTCTTGCTTTAAGTTTTAATGATTCAGGTTTACCCGGAGCTGTTAATTTTTCAGGACTAAATGCAAATTTCTCTGTCTCAGATGATACGGCTTGCGTCGGACAGGTTCTGAATTTCACAGATTTAACAAGTGGAGGTGATGCTCCATATTTGTATAGCTGGGATTTTGGTGATGGCAATACAGCTACAACTGCGAATCCAACTAACTCGTATGCGGCTAATGGTTCTTATAATGTTAGTCTTACAGTTGATAATGATACGAACCTCACTTGTACAAGTGTTGCAAATCAAACAATCGTTGTTCAAGATGTTACTGTTTCTATCAATCCTGTTCTGGATCAATGTCCTAATAATGCACCTGTAACTCTAGTAGGTAATCCTTCCGGAGGTACATTTAGCGGTCCCGGAGTTGTGGGGAATACATTTGACCCTTCGGCTGTTGGCACAGGAACTTATGTGATTACATATAATTATACAGATCCAAATGGCTGCTCGAATTCAGATAATATTTCAATAAATGTTTTAACGCCTGTAACATTATCCGTTGATAAAGCATCAGAAACGATTTGTGAGGCAATAGATACGGCCACATTTACTGCTTCAGGCGCCACATCATATCAGTGGTTTGAATTGGGAAATCCTTCAGTGCTTTCAACTAATAGTGTATTTTCAATTTCTCCGGCTATCACAACCCAATATGCAGTTCGCGGTCAAAATGGGGCTGGATGTGATGATTTTGATACAGTAACTGTTTTTGTAAATCCACCACCCACTGTAAATATCTCTCCTTCTGCAGATCCTATATGTATAGGAAGTAGTTCAACTTTGACAGCTTCAGGGGCAAATACCTATCAATGGTTTGAAGTTGGTAATGCAATTGCTATTTCAACTGCTTCTGCTATTACAGTTTCTCCTACTTCAAGTACTGATTATTTAGTTATTGGTACAAGTACAGCAACGGGTTGCTTTGACTCTACTATTTTTACACTTACTGTAAACCCTTTACCCACGGTTGGGATTACTGCAGATATCAACCCTATTTGTCCGGGCGGTACAAGTATTTTAACTGCATCAGGAGCAAATACTTATCAATGGTTTGAAGTTGGAAATGCAGTGGCTATTTCAACTTTGCCAACAGTTACAGTTAATCCAACAGTTAGTACAGATTATTTAGCCATAGGTACAAATACAAGCACCGGGTGCTTTGATACTGCCACATTTACTGTAAATGTTAATGCTGCTGTAACGGTTAATGTTAGTGCCGGCTCCAATCCAATTTGCGATGGAGAAAATACAAATCTTACAGCTTCAGGTGCTGATACGTATCAGTGGTTTGAGGTTGGAAATGCGGCCACTATTGGAACAAGTGCAATAATCAATGTCTCTCCTACAATAAGTACAGATTATATCGTCGTTGGAACTGCGACAGTTACCGGATGTATCGATACTGCCTTTTTCACATTAACGGTAAATCCTAGTCCTCCGGTTATTGCAAATGCAAGTGCAAACCCTATTTGTAATGGCGAAAGTTCTAATCTTACTGCCTCAGGTGCAGATACTTAT
>CAYGPM010000003.1:452881-495356 GCA_964351965.1 uncultured Hyphobacterium sp.
TTATCAATGGTTTGAAGTTGGAAATGCTGCAAGTATTGGATCAGCAAATGTTGTGAATGTCTCTCCAACTGTAAACACAGATTATTTATTGGTCGGAACTACCACTGCTACCGGTTGTATTGATTCTGCTACAATTACTTTAAATGTTAATCCACTACCAATTGTTAACGCTAATGCAAGTGTAAATCCTATTTGTGTAGGAGAAAATACTACAATTACGGCCTCAGGAGCAGATACTTATGTTTGGTTTGAAGTTGGAAATGCGGTTAGCTTTTCTTCATCTACAAATGTGACTGTTAGTCCTGCGACTACTACAGATTATTTTGTAATAGGTACAGAAACTGCCACTACATGCTTTGATACTGCTTTTATTACAATTACAGTCAATCCAGCACCAAATGTTAATGCTATTGCTGATGTTAATCCTATTTGTCCGGGCGACACAAGTAATTTAACTGCTTCAGGAGCGGATACCTATCAATGGTTTGAAGTTGGAAATGGAACAGCAATTTCCACAACTGCAAATGTTTCTGTAAATCCTGCTACAAATACTGACTACCTAGTTGTAGGAACAAATACATTGACCGGCTGCTTAGATACTGCATTTATTACAATCAATATAAATCCTGCTGTAAACGTGAATATTACTGCTGCTTCTGATCCAATTTGTCAAGGTGAAAACACCAATTTAACAGCCTCAGGTGCTGACACTTATGTATGGTTTGAGGTTGGAAACGCTATAAATATTGGAACCGGTGGTATAATTAACGTTTCTCCTGCAACGAGTACTGATTATATCGCTATTGGTACTTCAACGGCAACAGGCTGCTTTGATTCTGCATTTTTTACGCTAAATGTGAATCCATCGCCAACAGTAAACAGTAGCGCAAGTGCAAACCCAATATGTAATGGTGAATCTACAATATTAACTGCAAGCGGAACTGATACATATCAATGGTTTGAGGTTGGAAATGCAATAGCTATTTCGACTAATCCTAATGTGACTGTTTCTCCTACAAGCACAACAGATTATTTTGTGATTGGCACACAAACCTCAACAGGATGTTTTGATTCTTCTTTTATTACTATCACTGTCAATCCTCTACCTAATGTAACTGTATCGGCCGATGCAAATCCAATATGTATTGGAAGTAGTTCGAATCTGACTGCAAGTGGAGCTGATACTTATACTTGGTTTGAAGTAGGAAATGCTATTTCTATTGGAAATACAACAAGCATCAATGTTTCGCCGGCTGCGAGCACAGATTATATTGTTGTCGGAACCAGCACGCTTACAAGCTGCTCGGATTCCGCTTTCATCACTATTTCAATTGTTCCGGGAATTAGCCCAACGGTTAGTATGGCATTTAGTCCTGATACAGCTTGTTTTGGTGACACTATATTTTTTACGACGAGCGCAACAGGTACAGGTACCTCTCCTACTTATGAGTGGTTTGTAAATAATATTTCGCAAACCGGATTCAGCTCATCTACATATTTTAGTAATAGTTTAAATCCCGGAGATGAGGTTAAGGTCACTTTAACATCTTCTGAATCATGTGCTACCGGCACGGCTTCTGACAGTGTAAATCCTGTTGTTCTAAATTCTTTGATCACTTCAGTTAGTTTGAGTCAATCACCTTCTCCTGTTTGCCTTGGCGACACTACTGTATTTATTGCCAACCCAACAAATGGCGGAAGCAGTCCTCTTTTCTCATGGACGATAAATGGAATTCCTCAAGCAGGTATTATCGGAGATTCGCTCATAACAGACGCCGTCATCAATGGCGACCTTATTGCTGTTCAAATGATATCTTCTGAAATATGTAATTCAGGTCCAAGTACAGCGAATATAAACGCGAATATCAGCCCTATTGTCAATCCAACGGCGAGTTTAACACAAAGTCCATCTCCGGCATGTATTGGAGATACAGCATTCTTTAATGCCACGATTACCGGCGGCGGACTAAGTCCTTCTTTTGCCTGGACTGTAAATGGAGCTCCTCAGGCCGGCTTTTCAGGGAATAGTTTTTTCAGTACTGGATTATCAAATGGGGATTTAGTTGGAATGACATTAACATCAAGTGAAGTTTGTTCAAGTGGGCCGGTCAATACGACTTTGGCTGCGAATATCACTAGCAATGTTGCGCCAACGGTAGCTATAGTTCAGACACCAAATCCCGCTTGTAGTGGTGATCCTATTGTGTTCTCAACGATTTCAAGCGGTGAAGGAAGTTCACCTGTATTTCAATGGAGGATCAATACTGTTGTTCAAGCCGGAATTACAGGCCCAACCCTATCATCCACAACAATTAATAATAACGATCTGATTGAAGTCCTTTTAACTTCTTCAGCATCTTGTGCCACAGGTACAGCTAATTCAAACCTTAATGCCAGTGTTGTTACAAGCGTAACGCCTGCAGTTTCATTGGTCCAAACACCTATTGGTGTATGTGCAGGATCAAATGTAGATATTGTTGCTAGTCAATTAGGAGGCGGTCTTAGTCCAACATTTGCCTGGACTGTAAATGGTGCACCTCAAGCTGCTACCGGTAATATTTTGAGCAGTACAGCATTTAACAATGGTGATTTGGTAAATGTCGTAATGACCTCTAGCTCTTCATGTGCCGTACCGGCGACTGCTAATTCTAATATTACAGTTAGTCTAAGCAATAGCGTCAGTCCTTCTGTTAGTCTTTCGCAAATTCCTTCTACAATTTGTAATGGAGATTCTGTTAGATTTAATGCTTTACCTGTTTCCGGAGGTCTTAGCCCTTCATATAACTGGTTTGTAAATGGAGTTCCGCAAGCGACAAACGGAGATTTCATTGCTGGAAATACATTCATTAATGGCGATCAAATTATAGTTGAACTGGTTTCATCCGAAGTATGTGCGACAAGCACAGATTTTGATACTCTTAGTGTAAATTCAGTAGCTTCATTAGTCACTAGTGTTGACTCTGTCATTTTCGATGCTAGTCCTAATTGTGGAGGCACTGCCTTGGGTTTCAAAGCTTATGTCTCCGGTGAGGGTATTTCTCCGCTTTATACTTGGGAAGTGAATGGAGTTAATCAAGGTATTAATTCTGACAGTATTAATTTATCTACTCTAAGTAATGGTGACTCAATGCGATTTACTGTTGCATCATCATCTACTTGTGCTGCACCTGGCATTGATGACACTTTAATCATTATTAATTCAATTTTCAATCTCCAGCCATTTATTACTGTTGTTCAACCGAGTGCATGTGGATCTGCAAATGGAATTATCACCATTGATTCTGTAAATCAAGGTTCGGGAACATATCAGTTTTTAATTAATTCTGTGGATTCTTCAAGCAACTCATTCAGCGGCTTGGGCTCAGGATCTTATTTGATTACAATAAATGACCTTATTTCAGGATGTAGCTTTGATACTACAGTGACAATCAATGTTGCCGGAGCAATTTCAGCAAGCGTCAGCACCAGCCCTACTCTTTGTAGTGGTTTAAACAACGGTCAGGCACAATTCCTTTCATTAACCGGTGGCTCAGGTTTTTATGAGTTCTCTATAGATACTGGTACGACATGGCAAAGCAGTAATATCTTCAACAGTCTTGCCCCGGGCAATTATCTTGGAATTATCAGAGATAGCCTTGATCCAACTTGTACTTTCCAGTTAAACTTCTTTATCGGAAGCTCATTTAACGTAAGTGCAATAATTCAGGTAGACAAGGAAACGAGCTGCGGTGCTAATGATGCGATTATCAATATCTTAAGTGTATCCGGTGGAACAATGCCTTATCAGTTTATTTTATTGGATAGTATCGGCGATACGCTCGAACCACTTCAGCCAATTACTTCATCGGTTGATAGTCTTTCACCGGGAGATTATACTCTAGTCATTATAGATGCCAGCGGTTGTGAAATTTCTATAGATATAACGATAAATGGTCTGGCTGCTCCAAGTGCCACTCCGGTTGAATTACAGCCTGTAAGTTGTTTTGGTGAAAGCGATGGAGCCTTGGCCCTTACAAACTCTCAAGGTGGTTCCGGTATCTATCTTTATAGCATTGATGGAAATCCATTCCAAGCTGATACTGTATTCAATAACCTCAGTGGTGGGAATCATGTGCTGAGTATTCGAGATGTAAGTACATCATGTACTTCAAATTACAATTTCAATCAATCGCAACCTGATTCAATTCAGTTGTTTGCGAGTATCACACCTCCAACAAATTGTTCAAGCAACAATGGTATTATCAATATAGATTCGGTTTTAGGTGGAAATGGATCTCCATACACATTTAGCTTAAATGGAAATGCTGCTACTAGTCCAATTACAGGCCTGGACGATGGGTTCTACACCTTGGTAGTATCTGATAATGCCAATTGCACAGATACAAACTCAATAAACATTATAGTTTCTGGTTCGGGAGCTCCTAATATCAGTGTTCAGAATATTGACTGTTTTGGTGATACTACCGGTGTTTTATCCGTAGATACCATCATCGGTGGAACTGCGCCATATCAATTCAGTCTTGACAATGTATTTTTCGACACTACAAGAACATTTACAGGCTTAAGTGGTGGCAATGGAGTACTATTTATGGAAGATGCCAGCGGATGTTTAACAACAGTTCCATATTTCATTAGTGAGAATCCTGAAATAACTGCTACAATTTCAACAATAGACATTAGCGACTGTAATTTAACCGATGGAAGCATTAGTGTTAGTAATATCACAGGAGGCCAACCTAATTATGTTGTTCAATTAAATGGAAACAGTCAGGCCAATATCCCACCGGCAATCACAGCCTTCAACAATCTTGACAATGGTATTTATACCATTCAAATACTTGATCAGCTTAATTGTGCCGTTGAATTTACAGATACAGTCTTCGCTCCGAATAATATTGTAATCGGAAACATTATTCCTGCAAACCCTATCTGCTATGGAGCAAGCAGCGGAAGCGTAGAATTAACGGGAATAACAGGTGGTGTTACGCCATATTCGTTTGCAGTAAATGGCAACCCGGTACCTGCAAATCCAATTACAGGCCTATTTGGAGATTCTCTGTACACCATTACTGTATTTGATAATGATAATTGCGATGTCAGTGTGGATATCACGCTGATCCAGCCCGATTCATTATCCTTTGATGTCAATGTAATAGGTACTGCAGACTGTGGTGACAATACCGGAAGTGTTCTCGTTTCAAATCCTTCAGGTGGTGATGGGAACTACAGCTATGAAATAATTGGCGTAGCTCCGATTCAAAGCTCTACCCTATTCGATAGTTTGAATGCCGGTACTTTTACATTGTTGATGACTGATGGAAATAGCTGTCAGCAAATCAGAACATTTGAAATAACAGGAACACCTTTATTAAATTATAATGCAGTAGCTAATTCAATCACTTGTAATGGCGCTGATGACGGGTCAATTGAAATAACAGGACTTCAAAATGGTTTTCCTCCATTCGCTATAAGTTTGGATAATGGAAATCAATTCCTTCCAAATCAATTCAGAAATGATACAAGTCTAGGTCAAATTTCAGAAGGATCATATGATGTTGTGATCAGAGATTCACTTGGTTGTCTTTACAATTTCAACACCACGCTTCAGATTAATGAGCCAAGCACGATTGATGCAGAGATTGAAAATATTACTATGACTGTCGAAGACTCTGCAACTGGTAGAATTGCAATTTATGATGTAATAGGTGGCACTTCACCGTATACCCTGAGCTTGGATGGTGATTCAGCATTTGGTTTAATCTTTAACCCCACAACTCAATCATTTGACACTGTCCTTGAAAAAGTAACGGAAGGCTATCACAGTATTATAATTAACGATTCCAGAAACTGCACAGAATTATTTGAAGTCTATGTAGAAGCCTATGAATTCGCGAATAGATTTACTGTTCCAAATATTTTTACGCCAAATAAAGACGGTCATAACGACTACTTTGTAATTCCTAAATTACCTGCCGGAAGTAAACTTAATGTGTTTGAAAAATCCGGTCGACCGGTTTTCAAAAGCGATGACTACCAAAACGACTGGGATGCTGAAGGCTATGCAGACGGAACATACTTCTTTACTTTGGATGTACCGGGACAAGGTTTCTTCCGAGGCTTTGTTGAAGTGTTTAGATAGAAGATAAATACTCCATTGTATCTACCCCATCGGCGTAATCAGAAATATCAGGTTCTTGCGACATTCCCAAAGGAATCGTTTCTAATCCAAGCTTTGTATTAGAAACAATACATTGAATATCTTCTGATTTGGATTTAAGTATTTCTTCAAGATTTTTCAGATCTGAGTAATAGCTATAATTGATATTTGCTACCGGAGTGAACAGATTCTCATTCTCTTTTAATAATAGAAAATTACTGGCTAGGTGTTTATCCTGGTTAACTAAATAAATCGACCTGTAATAGTCATAATTATTGGCGTATTTATTATTGTGAATTACATCAGAAAATCCTTCGAAAGCATCGAGTACAGTAACAGGTGACATCGACTCATGCAAGTACAGATGAGTTACATTTCTGCAGCCCAGTCCATAGTAATCAAAAACATCCCGACCTAAATCTTTAAGCTCTTCTTCGGTCTCAAAACCTGATAGTACTGCTACAGAAGTTCTGTTCTTTCGTATAATATTGGGGTATTTTGAAAAATACTGATGGAAATATCTCGCTGAATTGTCGCTGCCTGTAGCAATTACTGCATCAATATCATTAAGTCGTTCTGTAATCTTCCATAGTACTTCAAATTCTGAATCAATCTTTATTAGTTCGCTTCGCAAAAAGCTCATTAAGGCTGAGTCCTTTGAGCTCAATTTTGTAAAGGCAAGGTGACCGGACATCAAAACGCACAGCACATCATGAAATCCCACCATTGGAATATTTCCGGCTAACACTAAACCAACTCGTTTCGCATTTGAACTTGGTAATTTTGGATAATTATCAAGCCATTTCTCTAAAATGTCCTGATTGAGCCATTTGGTGATTCCAGTAAAAGCTTTCTCAATACTATCTTTTGTGAACCATGGATTTTCGTTCGAGGCCCGCATTGAAAGAGATTCCATTTCTTCGGTTTCCATGTTTTTTATAGTGTTTCCCAACTGAGAAAAAGAATGAATTAAGCTTTCTTTAGTCATTTCCAATTTGATGATTAATTTTGCAGCCGAAAATTAAACATTTACCCTCGATTTGGGGTTAAAAGATTAAAATTGGAATGCTATGGCTATAATGATAACCGATGAGTGCATAAACTGTGGAGCTTGCGAGCCTGAATGCCCAAATACAGCAATTTATGAGGGAGGTGTGGAGTGGAGTTTCTCTGGAGGAACTGAACTCAAAGAAATCGAATTGGAAGATGGAAGCAATATGGATGCCGGCACGATGATGGAAGCGAAATCAGACGAATTTTATTATATAGTAACAGATAAGTGTACAGAATGCATGGGCTTCCATGAGGAGCCTCAATGTGCAGCGGTTTGTCCTGTTGATTGTTGTATTGACGATCCTGAAGCTAGAGAATCTGAGGATGAGCTTCTTGCCAAAAAAGCTTGGATGCACGGAGAATAAATACGAAATAAAATAAAGCAAAACTAAATCCTTCTCTATTGGGAAGGATTTTTCATTTTTGTACCTCAAGACATAATTATGAAAACAATAAACGATATATCATTTTCCGGTAAGAAAGTTTTAATGAGAGTTGATTTCAATGTCCCTCTTAATTCTGATCAAAAAGTTACCGATGAAACGAGGATCAATTCTGCAATCCCGAGTATCAAAAAAATATTAAATGAAGGTGGAGCAGTTATACTTATGTCTCATCTGGGCAGACCTAAAGATGGTCCTGAAGAAAAATTTTCTCTTAAGCACATTATCCCCAACCTCAATAAAGCCTTAGGTATAGAGGTGAAATTCGCTGATGATTGCATCGGTAAAAGCGCCGAGGAAAAAGCAAAGAATTTAAACATTGGTGAGGTATTGCTTTTGGAAAATGTTCGCTTTTACAAAGAAGAAACCAAAGGAGATATAGAATTTGCCAAAAAACTCGCTTCTCTGGGAGACGCATATGTCAATGATGCTTTTGGTACTGCTCACAGGGCGCATGCAAGCACAACCACTATTGCAGAATTCTTTGTAGAGAAGGCCGCCGGGTACCTCATACAAGCTGAAATTGAAAATGCCAAAAAGGTAATGGATCATACTGAACGACCTTTCGTTGCAATTATGGGAGGCGCCAAAATTTCAGATAAAATATTGATCATTGAAAAACTTTTAGACAAAGTTGATACCCTCATCATTGGAGGCGGAATGTCATACACTTTCATCAAAGCTATGGGAGGAAAAATAGGGAATTCTCTTTTGGAAGAAGATAAAATCCCTTTGGCAATAGACCTGATCCAGAAAAGTAAGGAAAAAGGAGTTAATCTCATGTTGCCGGAAGATTCTGTAGCTGCTGATGCTTTTGATAATAATGCCAAGACGGTGATTTGCAAAAGCAAAGAAATCCAAGATGGTTATATGGGATTAGATATTGGTCCTGAAGCTATTAAGGCATACTCTGATGCGATTTTGTCATCTAAGACTATTTTGTGGAATGGCCCTGTTGGTGTTTTTGAAATGGAAAATTTCAGTAAGGGAACAAAGCAAATAGCCACTGCTATAGCAGAAGCAAGCTCTAAAGGTTCATTTTCTCTAATTGGCGGTGGAGACTCAGCTGCAGCTGTTAATTCTCTCGGGTTTGGTGATAAAGTATCATTTGTGTCAACAGGTGGTGGAGCACTTCTCGAATATTTTGAAGGAAAAGAACTTCCCGGAATTGCTGCCTTAAGCAAGTAATGTGAGCGTTTTCACAAATGTTTTAAGGTACATAAATGCGTTCAGCATCGATATTGCCATCGGTGCTGTTTGTAGCTCAAGATTACTTTATTACATTTTAGAAATTAATAGTCATTGGTACTATGATTTAGTCCTTGGCATAACCGTATGGCTCATTTATACCGCAGATCACCTTTGCGATGCATATGTCATTGAAAATGAAGCGAGCTCATTCAGGCACCGACTTCATCAGGATAATTTTAAAGCCATTTTAATTTTAGCAATTATTGCTTTTGTGGCAAATGCCTTTATTACGCTTTATTATTTCCCAACTAATTTATTAATCGGTGGTACAATTCTACTATCATTTGTAATAGGACATCAGGTATTGAACTATTATTACAAAAACGATTATTTCTTATTCGGAAAAGAAGTCAGAATTGCCTTTGGTTATTCTGTTGGTTTAGCTTTGAGTCCCTTTATTAATGCTGAGTTTATTAAAATAGAAGCTATTCTTGCATTGCTCATTATATTTCTTTTAGCATTGATTAACGTATTGTTTTTCAGTACTTTGGAAAAAGAAGCAGATTATAATGATAAAATGAACAGCATCAGTTTAACATGGTCAGAAAATAGAATTCACAAATCGATAAAAGTGATTTCTGCTTTTTGTTTTTTTCTCTGTATTGCCTTCATATACCACTCTAATCAACCGCTTATAGGTATGCTTTTACTAAGTATGCTCTTAATTTTGATCTTATCATTTCGAAGTTCTAAGGTATTGGTTTACGCCGACCTCTACCGAAGCTTAGGTGATGGCATATTTCTAATTCCGTTCATAATTTTCTGGCTATAATGGCCAATAATTATAATACTATCGCTCCGTTCTATGATATTTTAAAAAAAATCGTCTTTGGCAATTCACTATTAAATACAGAATGTCATTTTCTTAAAAATGTACCTGAAAACAGCCGTCTTATTGTTTTGGGTTGTGGCACATCAGAATTTCTGGAAATCATAGATACAGGTTTATATAAAGAGATTGTTTGTCTTGACAAAAGTGAGGGAATGTGTCAAAAAAGCTCCAACAGAGCCGAAAAACTAGGCCTTTCTCATAAGTTGAAAGTCATAAACCAAGATTTCCTAAATTTTTCTGATTCAGAAACATATGACTTTATAGCCATGCCTTATTTTTTGGATTGTCAATCAGATGAAAATATTCCATTAATACTTCAAAAAGCAAAGTCAATTTTGGATAAAGAGGGTCATTTAATTATTTCTGATTTCAATAAAAAACGTCCTAATAGCTTGATTAATAATACCTTAGTCAAAATAATGTATCTTTTTTTTAGGATTAGCACGGGTATTCCCAGAAAAGCACTACCGGATTATGACCTATTTATTCAAAATAAAGACTGGAAAATGGAAAAAGTTTATTCTAACAGCTCAGGAGTACTTTTTAGCAAAAAACTGAAAAATAATTCTGTTCAAAAGGTTACGTTTAATTAATAAAACAAATCTATATATAAGAGTATTAGATCAGGTTAGAACCTGAATGGAAAAAATTTAGTTCTTTTGTATATAACTAACACTGGAAACATGCTTGACAAGCAAACCATGATTGATAAACACCTAAGTAATTTGGTGTATCTCGCAAAAATTGATGACCATTTTGATCAGTCTGAGAAAGACCTGGTATATAAAATAGGTTTTAATAGCGGTTTAAATGCAAAGCAAATTGATCTATTGATTGATAAAGCCCAGGATATTGATATTGTTGTTCCTGATACTGAAGAAGATCAATTTGAGTACCTCTTCAATGTTGTTCAAATGATGATGATCGATGGCAAGTTATACCAAAAGGAATTAGACTATTGTATAGAAGTAGCTATCCGACTGGGTTTTAAAAAGATAATTGTTACAGTTCTCATCAGAGCCATTGAAGATGGGTTAAAGCTCGGACTAGATGCAGATTCAATAAAAAGAGAGGCTTTTGATCTTATTGCGGAATAGTTTTCCACATCTTATAAAATAACCCTTGATCAGGGAAATCCTTTATTTCAAAAATACTATTTTCGCTCCATTGCAATCTGATATATGGAGATTACACGACTAGAGGCCAAAGGCTTCAAAAGTTTTGGAGATAAAATTATAATCAACTTCGACAAAGGTATCACCGGTGTGGTGGGTCCTAATGGTTGTGGTAAATCCAATATTGTAGATGCCATTCGCTGGGTTTTGGGTGAGCAAAAATCCAGAACACTGCGTTCCGATAAAATGGAGAATGTCATTTTTAATGGCACCAAAAAGCGTAAAGCCATGCAAATGGCCGAAGTATCTCTCTCCTTCAACAATACTAAAAACATCTTACCGACTGAATATTCTCAGGTAACCATTACCAGAAGGTATTACCGCTCAGGCGACAGCGAGTATTTATTGAATGGAGTTCAATGCAGACTGAAAGACATTAATAACCTATTCATGGATACCGGAATCGGATCCGATTCTTATGCCATAATAGAATTAAAAATGGTAGATGATATTCTTCAGAACAAGGACGGCGCAAGGAAAAATCTGTTTGAAGAAGCTGCAGGAATATCAAAATTTAAAGCCCGAAAGCGCCAAACGCTTAAAAAGCTCGATGATACCGACAAGGATCTTGAGAGAGTAGAGGATTTGCTTTTTGAGATTGACAAAAATATGAAGAGCCTGGAAAAGCAGGCCAAGCAAGCTCAAAAATACCATGAATTAAAATCTAATTATAAGGAGAAAAGCATAGAGCTCGCTCAAATCAGCATGGGCTCGCATAAGCAGTCATTAGATAAATTCAAGGCTCAAATACAAGCAGAAAAGGATCAGAGAGGCGAAATACAAGCTAAGGTTCAAACTCAGGACTCGAAGATTGAAGAGGAGAAGAAGAACTTAATATCAAAAGAGAAAGAACTTTCTGAAGCACAAAAGGCACTCAATATTCATGTTGAGAAAATTCGCAATTACGAAGGCGAGAAAAATATTAAAAATGAGCGTTTAAAGTATCTAAACTCCAATCTTGAGCGACTAAATGAGCAGTTAGATTCCGATAAAAAGAGTAACGAAAGAGCTTCTTTTAGCATTAAAAGTCTGGAGCAGGAATCGGTTAATCTAAAGGATCAGGTAAATCAACAAACTGCAAAAGTTGAAGAACTTCAAAAAACTCATCAAAGTCAGAAAGAAATAACCCAGACCAAGCAAGTTGTGTATGATGACTTGCTAAAAACCAAGACTGAAGCACAGCAGGAATATTATCAGATCTCGAAAACAATAGAAATCAATGAGATTCAATTAGAATCGCTTAAGCAACAAATTGACAGAGCTGATACTGATAGTGGCGCTAAGGAAAAGGATATTGAAATATTTGCAGAGAAGATCGCCGTTTTAGAAAAAACGATAAAAGAGAAAGAACAGGAACTATCAAAGCTGAAAGCAGACGCAGATAAGATAATTCAACAAATTGAGGCGGCTGAAAACGATATTGAAAAAATTAGGACAAAGCATATCGAGATTCGAAGGAGTATTGATTCAAAAGAAAATGAATTTAAACTCACAAAATCATTGGTCGATAATCTGGAAGGCTTTCCCGAAGCGATTAAATTTCTAAAAAAATCAGGATCCTGGGCGAAAAAGTCCCCTCTTCTATCCGATATTATTTCTACAGATGAAAATCACAAACTGGCGATAGAAAACTATCTGGAGCCCTATTTAAATTATTATGTCGTAGCCGATATTGATGAAGCTTTAAAGGCAATTCACCTATTAAGTGATTCCAGCAAGGGTAAAGCCAATTTTTTCATCTTATCTGAATTTGATACTTACCTATCTCAAAAGCCCAAGATCTTTAATTCTGCAATAGCGGCAACAGAATTGGTTGAATACGATGCTGAGTATAAAAAACTCGTTCAGTATCTATTGGACAATGTATATATCATCGAAAAATTTGACAACTCCATTTCCTTTGATAAGGATGTAGTCTGGATCAGCAAAGACGGTAAAACAGTAAAAAGAAAATTCAGTCTATCCGGAGGTTCGGTTGGTTTATTTGAAGGAAAAAGAATCGGTAGAGAAAAGAATCTTCACAAGCTTAAGGCTGAGATTCAAAAGCTTCAGGTAAAGGATCAGGAGACTGATTCCCGTCTGAAAAACAGACAGCTCGATCTTGAAGAACTCAAAAAAGGAGATAAAAAACAGCTTATTGAGGAAAAGCAGGATCATTTGAATAATCTGAAGCAAGACCTTGTTTCACTTAAAACAAGAAAAGAGCAATTTGAAGATCTGATTGCTTCAAGTTCCGGACAAAAAGAAGATATACAAGCCAAAATCAATGAAATTGAGGCTTCTAAGCTTGAAGTAGGACCAAATCTTGAAAAGAGTCAATTGGCACTTGAAAGAATTGAAAAAGAGTTGACTGAAGCTTCTGCTTTGCTAGAAGAAGAGAAAAATAATCTGACAGAAGCATCGCAAGCATTCAATGAAGCGAATATTCACTTTATTCAATTACAGAATAAACAAAAGTCTCTCGAGCAGGATATAGATTATAAAAAAGGCAATTATGAGAGCAGCAAAGAGAGAATCGAAAAAGCTCAAAATGATATTCAAAGAACAAACGAAGAAATAAAGGTTCTTCTGAGTAAAACTGACGCTGCCGAAAGTGATCTTATAAAACTATATGATGAAAAGGAGCAGCTTGAAAAAACTGTTAATGATAAGGAAAAGGCATATTATGCCTTAAGGACCTTAATTGATGAGATAGAGAAAGAAGTTCGGGATCTTCAGAGAAAGAAAGAAGTAATAGATTCCTTTATTCACAACCTTGAAGAAAAACGCAACGAGGAAGATCTGGCCATGACAGCCTTAAAGGAGCGTCTTTCCGTTGAATTTGAAATAGAAATTAAAGCCGAAGATATTGATGGTACTATCGAAGTTGATGAGGAAGAAAAAGAAAACCTACTTAATGAGGTTCAAAAGATAAAAGAGCGGTTAGAAAGGCTCGGACCAATCAACCCAATGGCCTTAGAAGCTTATGAGGAGATCAAAAACAGATTTGATTTTATTACCGAACAAAAGGACGATCTACTCAAGGCTAAAGCCTCACTTTTAGATACCATTTCCGAAATAGATGCAGTTGCAAGAGAAACTTTCGAACAGGCATTTGAACTTATAAGAGTCAATTTTCATAAGGTTTTCAGAACATTATTTACTGAAGAGGATTCCTGTGATTTGAAATTATTAAATCCTGATGATCCTGTTGATTCAGATATTGAAATATTTGCTCAGCCTAAAGGAAAAAGGCCTCTGACAATCAGCCAGTTGTCCGGCGGCGAAAAGACTTTAACAGCAACTTCTCTATTATTTGCAATTTATCTACTAAAGCCCGCTCCATTTTGTATTTTTGACGAAGTGGATGCGCCACTCGATGATGCTAATATTGATAAATTCAATAATATCGTAAGAGAATTTTCGAACGAGTCTCAATTTATAATCGTCACGCACAATAAAAGAACCATGGCCAGCACAGATGTGATTTATGGAATTACCATGGTTGAAAATGGAGTTTCCCGGGTTGTTCCGGTAGACTTAAGAGAGCTAACCTGAAATTAGTTTATGAGTCAAAATAAAAAAGGCTTTGGAACAGCACCTGTTTTCCTGACGGCCATTTCCACAATTCTAGGAGCTATCATGTTTCTAAGATTTGGTTATGCTGTCGGTAATGTCGGCCTTTATGGAACCTTTGCGATTATCATTATCGGTCATTTGGTTACCATCCCTACAGCAATGGCCATTGCTGAAATTGCTACTAATCAAAAAGTAGAAGGTGGCGGAGAGTATTATATCATTTCCCGGTCTTTTGGAATAACCATAGGCGCATCTATTGGTGTCGCCCTTTATTTATCGCAAGCCATAAGTGTGGCATTTTACATAATTGCTTTTTCACAGGCATTCGAACCTGTATTCAGCTATTTACTTGAGGAATACGCGATTTATGTATTTGATTATAGAATCGTAAGTATTCCATTTCTACTCTTGCTGATCACTTTAATTTTGGTAAAGGGTGCAGATCTTGGAGTAAAAGCATTGTATATAGTAGCTGCCATTTTAGCTGCCTCTTTGGTCATGTTTTTTATGGGTGGCAAAACTGCAGGCTCTGTTGATTTTTCTGAAATGGATATGATGCAGACAGTTTCCGATCCGGATAATTTCTTCTTTGTATTCGCAATATGCTTTCCTGCATTTACGGGAATGACGGCGGGTGTGGGCTTGTCAGGAGATTTAAAGGATCCTAAAACATCCATACCAAGAGGAACTCTATACGCTACAATTTTTGGTATGATCGTCTATTTTTTCATTGCAGTTAAACTATATATTTCTGCCAGCCCTGAAGAACTGGATCAAGATCAATTAATTATGAGTCAAATAGCCATCTGGGGTCCAATAATTCCAATAGGTTTGGCCGCAGCTACAATTTCGTCTGCTTTAGGCTCTATAATGGTTGCTCCGAGAACTTTACAAGCACTTGCTTCTGATAGAATTTTCCCTTCAACAGATGCTAATATATGGCTAGCCAAATTCGTAGCACAAAGTAAAGAGCCAAGAAATGCAGCCATTGTTACCTCAGTCATTGCTTTTTTCTTTGTACTGATTGGCGATGTAAACTTTGTTGCAGAAATAATCTCCATGTTTTTCATGGTGACTTATGGAGCAATTTGTACTATATCATTTTTGGAACATTTTGCAGGCGATCCCTCCTATCGTCCTTCCTTTAGGTCTAAATGGTTTTTCTCACTCATCGGGGCCATACTATGTGTCTTTCTTATGTTCCAAATGAACGCCACTTACGCCACTATTTCCTTGACCATAATGGTTTTGACATATCTTGGAATATCGAATACCAGAAGTCAGAAAGAAGGACTTAACAGAATCTTCCAAAGTGTAATATTTCAATTGGCCCGTCAGCTGCAGGTATTTCTTCAAAAAGCACATAAGGACCCGGACTCAGATACATGGAGGCCTTCAGTCGTATGTATTTCAGAAGATTCCTTTAAGCGTTTTGGAGCATTTGAACTTTTGGGCTGGATATCCTTCAAATTTGGCTTCGGAACCTATATCCACCGAATTGATGGCTACTTATCCAAAGACACACATATTAAAGCCAGAGAGTCTCTTGGTAAGCTTATCAAGATGGCCGAGGCAAACAGGACCAACATTTATCTGGATACCATGATAAGTCCGAGTTATACCTCTGCTGTTGCACAAGTAATTCAGCTACCCGGTATTTCAGGTAAGGAAAATAATATGATCTTGTTCGAGTTTTCTAAACACAATTCTGACAACTTGAGTGATATTGTCGATAACTTTCAATTAACCAAGTCAACCAATTTTGATGTAATGATATTGGGGAGTTCTGACAGGAATTTTGGCTTTAGAAAACAAATACATATTTGGTTGACGCAAAAAGATTTTGAAAATGCTAGTTTGATGATCTTACTTGCCTATATCATTTTAGGTCACCCCGACTGGCATAAAGGTGATATTAAAATCTTTGCCATTTATCCTAAGGAAGATCTTGTGAATCAAAGAAATAAAATCATGGAACTGATTCAAACCGGAAGATTGCCAATTTCTCCAAATAATATTGAGGTAATTCCGAAAACAGAAGACATTGAGATCAAGAGTATTATCAATGAAAAATCTGCAGAGGCCGATTTGACTATTCTGGGGATCAGAACAGAAATGGTTAAACACGAAGCTGAGGAAGTTTTTAAAGGCTATGATTCAATTGGTGATGTTTTATTTGTCAACACCAATTCTCAAAAACAGATAGTATAAAAAAACCCAAAGATTTCTCCTCGGGTCATTTATTGTTTTTAAATCAAGCTTTTATTCTTTGATCAACTTCTGAGTGACTGTTCTGTCTCCCATTTCCATTCTAAGCAAATAAATCCCTCTTTCAAGATCTTGTATATTGTAAGAACCGGCATTGCCATTAAAACGCTTTTTTACCTTTCCATTCAGATCCATAAGCTCAACTGAAATTAAATCATCTGAAGCATTAAGTTCGAAAGTGGATTGAACTGGATTAGGGTAAATATTAACTGCGCTCTCTACCATTGAAGAATTCAAAGCTACAGGTCTGACAAAAGTTACGTCCAGAGAAACAGGGTTTGAAGCATTCTCTCTTGAATTGATCCTCTTTGCAGTTTGGTTAGCAGCTTCATCTCCAATAATGATCCAACCGAAATTATTGCCGGGATTAGTTAACCAATCCTGTGCATCAAGTATCATTTGTGCACTTGTGACACTATAGCTACCTGTGCCTCCTACAGATATTGAACCGGATGCATTGGCATCAAAATCTCCACCGGCATTATTCCATGGTATAGGTGCTGTTCCTCCAAAAAATGCCTGAGTCCATGTTGCATCACCATTTGTTGCAGTGGTACCTTGGCCTTCATCTCCACCGGCATTGGATGAACCTTCACCCCAATCTTGACTTAGTCGATGAATGTTAGCTGTTCTGTTAGTATTGCCAGGAGGAACTTTAGACACTTCAAATGTTAAACTAACGTCAATAATGCTGTCACTAGGCTGAAGGGCGCCACTTATATCGAATGAAATTAGAGCCCTTCTAATATCTCCACCATTCGTTTTCCCAAAAAACAGAAAGTCGCCGGCTCCATTACTGACGTCTCCTGTTGCCGATTCATAAAGTGTATTATCCTTATTCGGATTAATCGTAATTGTATTTTGGGCTAAACCCAGTTGTATTGTTAAAAAGGTAATTGTTAATAGTAAGCTTGTTTTCATTATGTTGTTGTTTTTATTCTATTCAATTTTTAAACACTAAATATAAAATATTGATTTACACTTCTTTGATTTATATCATTTGATACTCTTGATTTAAAAAAGGTAAGCGTCATTTAATTTATTTGGATAAGCTTTTTGGAACATTAATTTTGCGATTTCAAAACACAATACGATGAAAAATATAGCAGTAATAGGTGCCGGCACTATGGGAAATGGCATTGCTCACGTTTTTGCCCAAAATGGTTTTAATGTTAATCTTATTGATATAAGTCAGGACTCTCTTGAAAAAGGGATTGCTACAATTAATAAAAACCTGGACCGTCAAATAAAAAAAGAGCTTATTACTGAAGACGATAAGAAAAGTATCCTTTCACGTCTAAAAATGGATACAGACTTGGCTAATGGTGTTTCAAAAGCCGATTTAGTTGTTGAAGCAGCAACTGAAAATGTTGATCTGAAACTGAAAATATTTAAAACGCTGGATGAAAACACATCGAAAGATTGCATTCTGGCATCTAATACTTCATCTATTTCTATTACAAAAATTGCCAGTGTAACCTCCAAACCGGATAAAGTCATTGGAATGCATTTCATGAATCCTGTACCGGTTATGAAATTGGTGGAGGTGATAAGAGGCTATTCTACTTCCGATGAAGTCACCAAAAAAGTATTTGAATTATCGAAGAGCTTGAAAAAAGTACCGGTGGAGGTAAATGATTACCCGGGCTTTGTAGCCAATCGTATTTTAATGCCGATGATCAATGAAGCAATCATCTCTTTATTTGAAGGTGTGGCGGGCGTTGAAGAAATCGATACGGTAATGAAACTGGGAATGGCTCATCCTATGGGTCCTCTGCAATTGGCAGACTTTATTGGACTTGATGTGTGTCTTTCAATATTAAATGTGCTTCACGAAGGTTTGGGAAATCCTAAATATGCTCCTTGCCCATTACTGGTAAATATGGTACAATCAGGAAATCTAGGTGTAAAATCAGGAGCAGGATTCTATGATTATACGCATGGAGGAAAAGAACTACTTATAGCTTCCAATTTTAAATAATCCTACATTTCTCCGTTTTCCCACCTTTTTCTGATATCTGACGAAATTGGTATGGCTGAACCGTGTTCATCTATTTTCACAAAAGTGATTTTCGTTGTACAAACAACATCCTCTTCACCGGAATACACATTATGCTTTCGAGCTTCAATGCTAAGTGTAATTGAAGTATTTCCAATATGGTGGACTTCTCCGTAAATGAGTATTTGAAAACCTTGCTTAACAGCCTTTTTAAACACAACTTCTTCCATCTTTAGAGTAACCAGACTAGCGGTCTGAACAATTCTGGAAGCTAATGTTGCGGCAGCTTCATCAATCCAGGAGAGCATATTTCCACCAAAGAGATTTCCATGCATGCCAAGATCCTTGGCCATTGCAATTTTAGAGGTGATTAGAGTCATCATACGGCTATATCGTTTTCTCTTAGTGCTTGATTTAAAGATGTTTTTAGATCAGTGCCGGCATTTCGTTTTCCGATAATCAATGCTGCTGGTACATTATATTCACCCGCGGGAAATTTCTTCGTAATCGTTCCCGGAATTACGACGGATCTGGGAGGTACAAAACCCTTATATTCTATTGGAGTATCTGAGGTAACATCAATGATTTTAGAACTTTTGGTAAGAGTTACATTTGCCCCCAATACAGCCTCTTTTCCTATTCTGACACCTTCTACCACTATACAACGCGAACCAATAAAAGCTCCATCTTCAACGATGACAGGCGATGCTTGTAATGGTTCTAATACTCCCCCAATTCCAACTCCACCGCTTAAGTGTACATTTTTACCTATTTGAGCACAACTGCCAACAGTAGCCCATGTATCAACCATTGTTCCTTCGTCTACGTAAGCTCCAATATTCACATATGAGGGCATCATGACGACCCCTTTGGAAACATAAGCTCCATGTCTTGCAAGAGCATGAGGGACAACTCTAACACCTAATTCAGCGAAATTCTTTTTTAAAGGAATTTTATCATGGAATTCGAAAATCCCCGAATGGAGGGTTTCCATTTTTTTAATTGGAAAATAAAGGATCACTGCCTTTTTCACCCATTCATTTACTTTCCAGTCATCACCATCCGGCTCAGCAACACGAATCTTGCCTTTATCCAATAATTCAATAGCTTCTTCTATCGCTTCCTGAGTCTCTTTTTCCTTGAGAAGTTCTCTTTTATCCCAGGCCGTTTCTATTAGTTTTTGTATTTGCATAATTTGCCGCTTCAATGGCTAAAAAGAAAGTCCTTATTGCTTCTGTTTTAAAGCCCGTTAATGAGCCGCGAATGTACAAAAAGTTAGGCTTATCATTGGCTCAAAATTCAAATGTTGAGGTGCATATTGTTGGTTATAAGCCTAAAACAAATGCATTAAATGAAAATATCATTTTTCATCCAATATTTGATTTTAACAGATTAAGCCTGGCAAGGTTTAATGCTTCCCGCAAATTCAAATCATTGCTCCATGAACTAAAACCGGAGATTGTCATTGTCAATACTTTTGAACTTCTAAAACCCGCAGTAGAATTCAAACAGTTTTACCCATGCGAATTGATTTATGATATCCGAGAAAATCACAGTTTAAATGTTCGTGAATTGGGGATCTACCCCTTTCCGCTGAATTATATTCTTTCAAAGTTTATCAGAAATACAGAAAGGAAGTCTGCTCCTTTTATTAATCAATTCTTTCTGGCAGAGAAATGCTATGTTGATGAATTGGATTTTATTGGTAATAACTACGCAATTCTTGAAAATAAATATCAGGGCGAGTTGATCCGGCGAAAAGCAAAAGAATCTGATCTTATACAATTTGCATTTACCGGTACGGCTCATGATAGCACGGGAGTTTTTAGGGCAATTGATTTTGTAAAAGCAATAATCGATTCGGGACAAAAAGCTGAACTTAAATTGGCAGTACATGCCGCACAGGAAAAGGTATATTCGAGATTAAATTCCATATCATATCCTTGGCTATTTTCTAAAATTCAAAAACAACCGATTGACAACCTTGATATTATTGAGCTTTATAAAAGCTGTGATATTTTACTTGCGCCTTATGTAATTAGTAAGCAAAATCGAAGGAAATTTCCCACTAAACTTTACGATGCTTTGGCCAATGGAATTCCAATAATTATAAGTGAAAATCAATATTGGATTGAGAATACGAATTCAAATTCTGCTGTTCTTCATTATGATTTTAATGAGGCCCTGAATGAATCAACAATAAAGAAAATTCATAGCTTAAGAAAAGTAGAATACAAAGACGAATCTGCATTATGGGAGACGGAAAAACATAAGTTAAAACTTATAAATCAATTTTTAGACTAGTCATAATATTATTCATATATCATTGAATAATAGCTATTTAATAAATTATTATCTCAATTCATTTTTTCAATTATTATATTTAGATTTGTCTAAATTTAATTTTGTATGAAACTTAGTCTAACTGAGGAAAATTATCTTAAAGCGATCTTCCATTTATCCCAACAAGGACATCATGCTGTAAGCACAAATGCCATCGCCGATGCAATGGATACTAAGCCGGCATCTGTAAGTGATATGCTAAGAAAACTTTCCAATAAAAAGCTGATTAACTATAAAAAATATCAGGGAGTCAAAATCAATAGCGAAGGACAAGCCGCAGCAATCAAAGTTATCCGCAAGCATAGACTTTGGGAAGTATTTTTAGTAGACAAATTAAAATTTAATTGGGATGAGGTTCACGAGGTCGCAGAGCAATTGGAGCATATACAATCTCCCCTTTTAATTCAAAGGTTAGACGAGTTTTTAGGTCAACCCAAATTCGATCCTCATGGCGATCCTATACCGGATGAAAGAGGAAAGTTTCCCGAACTGCAGAAATTCCCACTCTCGGAATTAAAACCGGGTGAAATCGCCTCTGTTGTTGGATTAGGAGAAACCTCCTCTGTATTTCTAAAATACCTGGATAAAATTCATATCACCTTAGGTGCAAAAGTCAAGGTTATGGAAATAGTAGAATTTGACAACTCCTACGAAATAAGTATCAATAATAGCAGTCCAATTATTATATCAGCTCAAATCGCTCAAAATCTAATGGTCAATTATTAATGAGACATTCAATAATAATCATCCTTTTAATTGCTTTAATTTCTTTTGCTTGCGACAGCAATGAGAAAAACGAAAAATCAGGAAAAATAAAAGTTGTTGCTACTACCGGAATTATTGGTGATGCACTAATCAATATACTTGATAGCAATTTTGAAGTAACAAGTCTAATGGGCCCGGGTGTAGACCCGCATTTGTATAAAGCTACTCAAGGAGACCTTAAAAGAATTAATGAAGCAGACATCCTAATATATAACGGCCTCCATCTCGAAGGAAAAATGGTGGAAATACTAGATCGTATGCGAGAAAACAAGACCGTATTTTCTATGGAAGATATGCTTGATGAAAGCGATTTTATTGAAGCTGAAGGCTTTGCAGGTACTTATGATCCTCATATTTGGTTTGATGTTGCGCTTTGGTCTAAGGCCGTAGAGAATTTGGGAAAACAGCTTTCCGATACCATTGGGTTTAAAAACGAAATACTTGAAAGAAGCAATAATTACGCATTGCAATTATCAGAACTTCATGAAAAAGTAAGAGATTCTATTGCTAGTATCCCGGAAGATAAACGCGTGTTAATTACAGCACATGACGCATTCGAATATTTTGGAAGAGCATATGATATTGAGGTTCGAGGTTTACAAGGTATTTCCACGCTTAGTGAAGCGGGAATTAAAGACATTAGCAATTTGGTCAACTTCTTGGTTGAAAATCAAATTCCTGCAGTATTTGTAGAAACATCTGTTTCTCGCCGAGCGATAGATGCTGTAGTAGAAGGAAGTCAGAGAAAAGGACATCCACTGAAAATTGGCGGTTATTTATATTCAGATGCTCTCGGAGAAGAGAATACACCTGAAGGCACATATATAGGAACGGTAAGATCAAACGTACAAACCATAGTTGAAGCTTTGAAAAAATGATTATACAAGCACAGAATCCCATACTTGAAGTTCATGATTTAACAGTTAGTTACGACAGAAAACCTGTGCTCTGGGGAGTTGACTTTTCAATTCCAAAAGGTCAGATAATCGGTATTCTCGGGCCAAATGGCTCCGGTAAATCCACCCTACTAAAGTCGATCATGGGATTAATCCCCATAAGTAGCGGTTATATCAAGCTATTTGATCAAGATATTGATGATGTTCGAAAAAAAGTGAGTTATGTGCCTCAAAGAGAGTCTGTTGACTGGGATTTCCCGGCTTCAGTTTTTGACGTTGTACTTATGGGCAGATATGGTCACCTCGGACTTTTTAAAAGACCGAGAAAGGCAGATCGTGAAATCGCCCAAATAGCTTTGGAAAAAGTGGGCATGCAAAATTATGCCTCAAGGCAAATTTCACAACTTTCCGGAGGTCAGCAACAGCGAGTTTTTCTTGCCAGAGCAATTGCGCAGGATGCAGATATATATTTTATGGACGAGCCATTTGCTGGTGTCGATGCAGCAACTGAAAGTGCTATAATTGAATTGCTCCGAAATATGGTTAAAAATGGTAAAACCTTAGTTGTGGTTCACCACGACTTACAATCTGTCGCTGAGTATTTCGACTGGTTGATTTTACTTAACTTGCGTTTGGTTGCTTCGGGCCCTATTTCAAAAACATTTACTGCACAAAATCTTACAGATACCTACGGAGGTAAATTGACAATTTTAAGCTCTCTGACAGATATAATGAAAAAGCAGGATTTCCCTTCGAGAGAGTCCTGATATCTTAATAGTTTAAAATCAATTAAGCTTTACAGATTAAAATATTATAAGAAATGAATAATGTTTCAATAGGAATTATCGGAATGGGTTGGGTTGGAGCGAGTGTTGCCAGCTCGATACTGAACAAAGGGATTTGCAAGGAATTGCTTTTAAATGATGTTCGAAACGAAATCGCAGAGGGCGAGGCAATGGACCTCAATCACGGTTCTCCCTTCTATCCTACCGCCAACGTTAAAGCTGTAGAAATCGAAGATATGATTCATTGTAAAGCCATTGTGATTACTGCAGGACGCGGCGGAACATCTGAAGAGAGCAGACTGGATTTGCTAAAAGAAAATATCAAAATCGTTAGAAGTATTTCTGAAAGACTTAAAGGTTTTAACGGCCTGCTGGTGATTGTAGCGAATCCTGTTGATGTATTGACCTATTTCTACCACAAATTTACAGGACTGCCAAGCGGTCACGTAATTGGAACCGGAACAATGCTCGATACAGCCAGACTAAGAGAAAAAATCGGAAAAAAACTGGATATCGCTCCAAATAGCATTCATGCGCAAGTGATTGGCGAACATGGAGACTCTGAAGTTGTATTATGGTCAAGAGCTATGATTGGTGGTATTCATCTTCGCGATTGGAAAGGTTGGGATGAAAAATATGAATTAGAAATAGGCGATGGTGTTAGAAGGGCTGCTTATGAAATTATTAAACGAAAAGGCGCCACAAATCACGCCATTGGTCTTGTTACTGCCACTTTACTGAAATGGCTTCTTCGTGGAGAGCGAAGGATTATTAATCTTTCAACTGTCATTTCAGGACCTTATGGCCTGGCTGATTTAGCAATTTCATTGCCTTCTGTAGTTTCTGAAGAAGGAGTTATTGAAGTATTGGAGCTACGAATGACTGAATCAGAAATGCAGGCCTTAATGAAAAGTGCGGAAATTATTAAAAGCGCAATAAACTCTGTGAAATAATACTAGTAAAGCTCTGCCAACATGCATCGCACACTTCCTCCACCATACTTTTCAATGGTCGGAATGGAAAAATAGAGTATTTCTCCATCTACATTCAATGCATTGATTTGATCTTGACTTAAGCATTTGTAAGCAGTTTCTGACATTAGCCAATAGGCTTGATTTTTTGTGTTTTTGGCCAATAATAAATTCCCGGCAAAATGATTCATTTGTTCAGGCGATATTTCTAAAACTTCCTTTTCACTGCTTTTAATACAATCAAGAACTCTTTCTCTATCATTTTCGGAAACCGAGTCAAGACAAATAACAATGTTCCTTGTTCCTATGCTCATCAAAACATTTGTGTGATAAATGGGACTCCCGCCGGCATCACAAGCTTTGAAGTAGCAAGCTTCATAGCCCAAATAATCGGTTAGCTCTTCAAATAAAGCCTTATTACTTCTTGCCGACTCACAGCAATAAGCAATAGCACTTGAGTGATCAAATACAATACTTCCTGTGCCTTCAAGATACTCTCCATTCAATTCCTTTTGACTCAAATCCAAAGTCAAATTATAGCTTCCTTGTTTTTGAATTTCTTTGATGAAATCTTCTCTTCTTTCTCCTCTTCTCAATTTTGAAAACATTGGATAAATAAGCATCAGACTGTTATCATGAGTGCTAAACCAATTATTCGGAAAAACAGAATCCGGAAGTGCATTCGCATTTGGCTCCTCAAGCACAAGTATATTAAAATGATTCTCTCTAAGAGTATTTAACATTTGGTCAAATTCAGCTAAAGCAGATTTGGAGATTTCTTCGCTATTCTTCTCCGGCTGCGATTGAAAAGCATTATTCTCTAATGTTTCGGGATTTGAGCCGAAAGACGAAGGACGTACCATTAAAAGGTTTTGAGCCAAAGACATTTAAAATATGTTATTAAATTTTTCCAAAGGATTAGGAAAGCAAAGAATAAATTATCAAATTTTCAACTTCAATATCAAGCTGCCTTTTGCAGCATTTTTTATATATATCGCATATTAAATCAGCCTATGCCGCGGAGTAAAAAACCGAAGAAAATTTTCGTTCTTGACACCTCTGTCATCTTATACGACCACGATTCAATTAATAATTTCCAGGAAAATGATATAGCCATTCCAATTACTGTTTTGGAAGAGCTTGATAATTTCAAAAAAGGAAGTGACACAAAGAATTATTCAGCACGAGAATTTATCAGAAGAATTGATGAATTAGCCGTAAATAATCATTTAAGCGATTGGATTTCCCTTAATGGACCTACCAAAGGGAAGCTAAAGGTTTTAATGAAGGGTGATTCTAAAGATAGAACGCGTAATATATTTACTGAAAATAAAGCCGATCATAAAATTCTTAGCGCCGCTCTTGGTTTGCAAGAAGATATGCCTGATTGTAAGGTTATCCTTGTTACGAAAGATATTAATCTTAGAGTGAAGGCCAAATCTCTGGATCTGCCGGCAGAGGATTATGAAACGGGCAAAATAAAGGAAGTCAGTGAGCTATATACAGGCAAAAAAATCATTGAGGGTATGGATCAAAAGCTTATTAATAAGCTTTACAAAAACTCAAGAATTGATTGGCGTGAATTCTTTGATGAGGAGCCAATAAAAAACCAATATTTCATTATTAAAAGTGATAATAACTCGATTCTCGCCTATTACAATGGTCTAGATCAAAATATCTATAAGATTGGCAAGAAAACGGTTTATGGAATTCAGGCAAAAAATGCTGAACAAACATTTGCCATACATGCGATTCTCCAGCAGGATATACGATTGGTTTCATTAACGGGTGTTGCGGGAACAGGTAAAACTTTAGTTGCTCTTGCTTCCATCTTAGAACAAAGAAAAAACTTCAGTCAAATATATTTGTCGCGTCCAATTGTACCACTAAGCAATAAGGATATCGGTTTTTTACCGGGCGACATAAAAAGTAAAATCAATCCTTACATGGAACCGCTTTGGGATAATCTCAAATTCATTCAGAGTCATTATAAGGAAAAGGAAAAGGAATTTATTGCCATAAATGAAATGCTCAATACTGAAAAGCTGGTTGTAAATGCCTTAGCATATATTCGGGGAAGAAGTATTTCAAATATCGGCTTCATTATTGACGAAGCTCAAAATCTGACTCCTCATGAGATTAAGACCATTATCACAAGAGCCGGAGAGAATACCAAGATCATATTCACAGGGGATATAAGACAAATTGATACCCCGTATCTCGATGCTCAATCAAATGGACTCTCCTATCTAATTGATAGAATGCAGAATCAAAACTTATATGCTCACGTTACTCTTGAAAAAGGTGAAAGGTCTGAATTAGCCAATTTGGCAAATGATCTTCTTTAGAATATGTCAAAAAGTTTTAGACCAATAATAGCACTTTTCCTGTTTTTCATTTCGTGTGAACCAAAAGTTGAACAAGGAAAAGAAGTTATACCTAAAACTTTTGAAAATGCCGCTGTGGTTAGCGCACACCCTTTAGCTACAGAAATTGGAGTTGACATTCTAAAATCAGGCGGTAATGTTTTCGATGCTGCAGTAGCAGTTCACTTTGCTTTGGCTGTAGTATATCCTTACGCCGGCAATCTGGGTGGTGGAGGCTTTGCGGTTTTCTTTGATAGCCTTGGACAATCAGGAACGCTTGATTTCAGAGAAAAAGCACCCTTAGCTTCAAGTCGTAATATGTATTTAGACTTCTCAGGAAATGTTATTCCCAATTTAAGCACAAAAGGAGCTCTTGCGGTTGGTGTGCCCGGTTCTGTTAAAGGCATGTGGGAATTGCATAAAAAATATGGACTTAAACCTTGGAAAGAGTTAATCCAACCATCAATCGAAATAGCACAATCCGGATGGGAGTTGACAGAGCACGCTTCTTTCTTTCTCAATAAATACAGTGATGACATTAACAATGTGAATGAAGGAAGAACTTATCTCACCATAAAAGATAATTGGGAAAAGGGAGACTCCTTAAGAAATGAACCATTAGCGCAAACGCTTTCAATGATCTCAAATCAAGGACCGGATGGATTCTATAAAGGTGATATAGCCGATGCTATTGTTTCCACTATGGAGCGATTCGGTGGAATTATCAGCAAAGAAGATCTTGAAATGTACGAGCCAAAATGGCGAGACCCACTCATTGGAAATTACAAAGGGTATCAGGTTATTTCTATGCCACCTCCAAGTAGCGGAGGTTGGGCTCTAATAAGTTTATTGAAAATGGTAGAAGATTATCCAATCGTGAATTGGGGGAAATGGGATTCAAGAACAATTAATACGCTGTGTGAAATTGAAAAAAGGGTTTACGCTGACCGCTCCAAGTATTTGGGCGATGCAGATTTTTTTCCGGTACCACTGGAAAATTTACTCAAAGATGAATACCTGAAAAAGAGAATTCAAAATATCAATATAAATAAGGCAACTCCTTCTGATTCAATTTCTTTTGGCTTTATGCCGGGTTTTGAAGGTGAAGAGACAACACATTTTTCAATAATTGACAAATCCGGCAATGCCATATCAATCACAACTACCCTTAACAACCCTTATGGAAGTAAATTGATAGTAGAAGGTGCAGGATTTTTATTAAATAATGAAATGGATGATTTTTCTATCAAGCCGGGATATCCGAATAGTTTTGGTCTTATTGGTGGAGAGGCCAACTCAATTGAGTCAGGAAAAAGGATGTTGAGTTCAATGACACCAACAATAATTACCAAAGACAATGAAGTATTTTTAGTGCTTGGATCGCCGGGAGGTTCCACTATAATTACTTCTGTTTTTCAAAACATACTCAATGTGATAGACTTTGGTTATAATATGCAGGAATCTGTTAATCTTCCCCGATTTCATCATCAGTGGCTTCCGGATTTAATGTATTATGAAAAAGGTTTTTTTAAAAATGTTGATAGTCTTCAATTTGTAAAAACAGGACAAAATTTACAACAAAGGTCTCCTATTGGCAGAGTTGATGCCATATTGGTAAACTCTAATGGTCAATTGGAATGCGGAGCTGATCCGAGACGTGACGATTTTGCAGATGGCTACTGATAACAAAAATATTTCTGAAAACTTCCACCGATTTGTGGCGCAAACTAGCCCACATCCATTCGAAATTACCGTGGATAGAGCTGAAGGCTCAGTAATTTGGGACAGCAATGACAAAGAGTATCTGGATTTTATTTCCGGAGTTGCGGTGAGTAACCTTGGACATAAACATCCAAAAATTATTGCAGCAATTAAGGAACAAATTGACAAACACCTCTTCGTAATGGTTTATGGAGAATTCTCCATCAAGAGTCAATCAAACCTGGCCAAAAAGCTCTGCTCCCTCCTTCCCGATCCAATAGACAATGTATATTTTACCTCAACAGGCACAGAAGCCATTGAAGGTGCGCTTAAACTAGCAAAAAGATATACGGGACGGCATAAAATGATATCTTTTAAAAAGTCATACCATGGCAGCACACATGGCTCATTAAGTGTATCAGGCAATGAGTATAAGAAGTTTGCATTCAGGCCTCTACTCCCCGAAGTATATCATATTACCTTCAATTCAATTGAGGAACTTAACCAAATCGATAACAAAACTGCCTGTGTCATCATGGAAACAATTCAAGGTGATGCCGGATTGCGAGTTCCGGACTTGTGTTTTATTCAAGCTCTGAGAAAAAAATGCAGCGAAACAGGTGCTTTGTTAATTTTAGATGAAATTCAAGTTGGAATGGGGCGAACCGGTAAATTATTCGCTTTTGAACACTTTGGAATTGTCCCCGATATAGTTGTTATGGGAAAAGCACTTGGAGCCGGATTACCATTGGGCGCATTTGCGGCAAACAAAGAAATTATGTCCTCATTTACGCATGAACCTCAATTGGGACATATCACAACATTTGGTGGAAATCCTGTAAGCTGCGCTGCTTCTTTGGCATTTCTGGAAAGCTTAGAAGAAGAAAATATATTAGATTCTGTAGAGACCAAAGGACAAAAATTAGAGTCCTTTTTTGATCACCCCGAGGTTCGGGAAGTACGGAGGAAGGGACTTTTATTTGCAGTAGAGTTTAAAAGTAAAGAAGATGTAAATAAGATCGTTCTTAAATGTCTGGAGAATGGCCTTATCAGTTTTTGGTTTCTATCTTGTCCAACTGCATTCAGGCTTTCGCCACCCCTAAACATCTCCAATGAAGACTTAATTAAAGGTGGCGAAATTATAAGAAAGTGTATAAAAGAGGTATTTGAGACCTAATCCTTGAGTGGCTTAATAGTATAACCCTCTTCCTCTAATAAATGTAAGATCCCTGACTCATCTGCAACATGTGATGCTCCTACAGCGAAAAATGTTGGTGCCATGTGCATATATTCAACCATTTTAGGAATCCACTCTTCGTTTCTAGCTACTATAAAGTTTTTTCTGAAATCTTCATTATTTTCCACGGGATGCAATGTGTACTCCAGAACTTTATGAAGATTACCTTCCTTATAAGCTTTTACAACTTCGTTATAATCATTTTTTTGTGCTTCCATATTATCTAGAGTATGTTCAAGAGCCTTGATCTGATCTTCAATTGCGAAAGTTTCCAAAGCTTCTACTTCTCTTTCTACAGTTTCAAGACCCATTGAAACCATATTCTTATCATTGGCCATTATTAATAATTCGGGCTCATAATATTTCATTGGATGATTCAATGCCAATCGGGTAATGGTAGTGGAAAGCATTATTGGTTTAAACTTTCTATAAACTAAATCAAATTTCATTTTAGTAACTCCAAGCTTTCCTGTGAATAGCTCCTCCAGCTTTTGATAATACTCTTTGCTCATATAATTTTCAAGCGTTTTACCATGCGGTAAATGCGCTGCCTTATTTAATTCGTGCTTAGCATGATGGTCTAAATGCGTTTCAGTGGCTAGAATACCACAGGCATTAAAGGCTTTCTCTGCATTGGAATGAAAAATATAGTCTTCTCCGGGGATAAATTTTAATATCGCGAAGACATATGAAGGCTTTTCAAGATCATTTCCTGAAATTTCCCATAATAGTGCATTTTCAGTGTATACCTGTGCATTTGAAGAAGAGTTAAAGCCAAATATTACCAAAAATACTAGTGAAATACTTTTAATTATTGTTTTGATATTGGAAGCCATGAACGTTTAATTAGATTTGAATGCGAATATAAAACTAAATAAGAAAATTTGGTCATTGATTACTCCATACCGGCCTTGTTATTTCCGGCAATCACTTTGTTATTCTTAGCCTATACTAATCGTTTTTTGGCGATTGCTACGCTTATAAGAAGTCTGCGCGAAAGGCATAAAAATGATTTAAATCGAAAAAGGATTGAAAAACAAATAAAAAACCTAAGAATTAGGCTCTATTTGATCAAGTATATGCAGATTTTTGGGATTTTAAGCTTTTTATTTTGCGTAATAACAATGATCTTAATCTTCACCAACAAAGGGATGACGGCCAATTTCTTTTTTGGATTCAGCTTAGTGTTGCTCTTGATCTCTTTGGGATTTTCCTTGTATGAAACTCAAATAAGTACTAAAGCTCTCAACCTTGAGTTACAGAGTATGGAGAATGATGATTAAACTTTTCTTTTCGAAAGATTTCCAAGAATTTCTTTTCTTTCATCACTAGAATAAAACATCCAATTAGCTATTTCTTCAGTGCTTCTTTTGCATCCGGTACAAAAGCCTTTTTCATTAAGATAACATACTTTAATACAGGGACTTTCCATTCAAGTAGCTCAATTGATAACTAAAGTATTTTAAATGGAAATTGTTTTAATGAGGTTAGAAAGAACCTTTTTCCATTATTTCATGGAGATCGTGTTGTATAGAAAGATATTCGGATACTTTTTCTTGAAAACGCTTTTCAGAAATGATCTCTTTGTCATGAGCTTTCTTCAGTAAGTCTATGGTAAGGTTTATTTCAGAAACAGCTTTGGCCAGATGAATCTCAATATTAGACATGAATTTACGATGTGTCCAGGCATCGGAAATTCGCGCTACTACAGCCCTACTCACAGAACGCAATTCATTTACTAGAGATTCAAATTCCTCATCTTCATCGTATAATCCTGTAAGATCATGGATGACAACTGCCAAATGATAGGCCTTTTTGTAAATATCTAATTCTGAATAGGACTTCATATTGTCATAAAATTAAGGATTCTTGAATGCTGAACAACTCTTTAACAATATTGCGTGCTAATTTAAGACATCAATTCAATAATGCTAATACATTTTCCGGCGGACGACCGATTATTGCTTTATTTTCTTTAACAACTATTGGCCTTTCCATAAGTTTTGGAAATTCTACCAGCATATTTAGGTAATCTTCATCATTAAGTTCTTTACCCTTATAATTTTCCTTAAACTCAGCCTCATTCTTTCTAATTATACTTTCAGGGCTTTTATCAAGCTTTTTAAGCAAGTTTTTGAGCTCAGATTTAGTCAATGGATTTTTCAGATATTCTACAATCTCTACTTTAAGTCCGGAATTATTAATCAACTCTAAGGTTTCCCGGCTTTTTCTGCATCTCGGATTATGATAAATGATCATTTTCCTAATTTTTCAATAATGATATTATGATTGGTATAAATACAAATATCGGCAGCGATATGTAAACTTTCGGTAACCATTTCTTCAGCCGATAATTGAGGACTGTGTTTTTTTAGAGCACGTCCTGCAGCTAAAGCATACATTGAGCCACTTCCAATTGAAGTTACATCATCATCAGGTTCAATCACATCGCCATTTCCGGAAATGGTTAGTATTTCGTTTTCATCTGCAGTTATCATCATGGCTTCGAGTCTTCGCAGATAGCGATCCATTCTCCAATCTTTTGCAAGCTCTATGGCCGCACGTTTCATATTGCCTCCATAGGCATTGAGTTTTTCTTCAAATCGCTCCATAAGAGTAAAGGCATCGGCAGTGGAACCTGCAAAACCAACCATTACCTTACCATCAAATAGCTTTCTTATTTTTCGGACATTGCTTTTTGCAACTGTATTTCCAAATGTGGCCTGTCCATCGGCACCCATGGCAATTTGTCCATTGTGTTTTACTGCTACAACGGTTGTTGCTTTTATATCTATCATTAAGTCTTTTTTTAGATCAAAAGTCTTACCGGATCTTCAAGTAAGGCTTTGAAAGTTTGTAAAAAGGCTGAGCCTGTTGCTCCATCAACAACTCTGTGATCACATGACATGGTCACCTTCATAATATTACCCACTTTGATTTCGCCATTTTTAACAATAGGCTGCTCAATGATTCCACCAATAGCAAGTATGCAAGAATCCGGCGGGTTGACAATCGCTGTGAATTCTTCTATTCCAAACATTCCCAAATTTGAGATGGTAAAGGTATTTCCTTCCCAGTCGCTTGGTTGTAATTTCTTATCCTTGGCCTTGCCTGCCAAATCTTTGACTTCAGCTGATATATGGGATAATGTCTTGCTATCTGCAAAGCGAACTACAGGTACTAATAAACCCTCATCCACTGCAACCGCCACACCAATATGAACATGATGATTAATTCTTATTTTATCACCAAGCCAGCTTGAGTTAACATTAGGATGCTGTCTTAATGCTATTGCCACAGCCTTGATTACAAGATCATTGAATGAAATCTTAACAGGAGAAATTTCATTCATACTTTTCCTCGCTTCAATAGCCTTATCCATGTTGATAGGCATGGTCAAGTAAAAATGAGGAGCTGAAAATTTTGATTCAGATAAGCGCTTGGCAATTGTCTTTCTCATTTGAGAAACATTGCTCTCCTCAAAGGATTCCTCTCCCACTATTTGAGGAAGTTGAATTTGCGGAGCACTACTTTCTGATTTGGACGCCTCTTTGGTTTTCGTAGATGGTTTGAAATCTTCTACATCTTTTTTTATGACTCTACCATTCGGACCACTTCCATCAATATTATTAAGATTGTATCCTTTTTCTTTCGCAAGACTTCTAGCTAATGGAGATGCTTTTACTCTGCTATCGTCAGAATCATTAATAACCTCCGAGGTGGTTGAACTTTTACTTTTCTGTTCTGGTATATTTTCTTCTTTTGAAGACTTTTCTTCTGCTTGCTTTTCTTCTTTTCCATTATCAGAACTGCTTTCTGATTTGAAATTATCAACAAGGGCTTTAAAATCTGCTCCCTTTTCGCCGATAACGGCCAGAAGTCCTTCAACTGCTACCGATCCGCCTTCATCTACAGCTCTATAAAGCAGAGTTCCATCTTCATAACTCTCCAATTCCATGGTAGCCTTATCAGTTTCTATTTCTGCAAGTAAATCGCCGGAACTCACTTCATCACCTACTTTTTTATGCCAGGCTGCAATGGTTCCTTCTGTCATGGTATCACTCATCAAAGGCATTTTAACAACCTTCGCCGCTATGTTTGAGGTATCTATTTTTTTGGAAGGTGCAGACTCTTCTTTTGCTTCTTTTTTCTCTTCTGACTTACTTTCAGAAGCAGCGCTTGATGGCTTATCAAATTCTTTTTTAAGACTTGCAATATCTTCTCCCTTTTCACCAATTATATATAATGGCGCATCCACGGCTACACTTTCACCTGCCTTAACAGCTACATGTAAAAGCACTCCGTCGGCATAACTCTCCAACTCCATTGTGGCTTTATCGGTTTCAATTTCTGCCAGAATATCACCGGCGCTCACTTCATCACCAACTTTCTTTAACCAATTAGCCACAACACCTTCTTCCATGGTGTCACTCATCAGTGGCATTTTAAAAATTTCAGCCATATTAATCTACTAGGGATTTTAAACTACAAATGTTAACAGATAATCACTTATATCAAATCTAATCTAAGATAAATTGATCAACCGCCTCCAAAAACTCTTTCTAGAATATCTGTTACTCTACTTAATGGGTTATTTCTTATGTTTTTTTCTTCTTCTCCAACTTTCAGGAACAAGCCATTTAAGCCTTTGTTTGTTACATACTCAGAAAGTGGCACATCGGAAATGGAATTAACCATTCCTCCTGAAACTGATGCTACCGAATTATATCCACTAACATAAGTAGAGAAAATATCATTTGCGCTTTTATTTCCTACTAAGTCTTTTGATAAGGATACATCAATATCCGGTTGAAAAGCGTTAAACAAATTATTAAATGTATTTTGTCTTAAGTAGCTGGTCGCAGCCGTATCAGGACCATTTAAAATATTCAGTCCATCATTAATTGTAATTCCTGTAATAGCGTCGACAAATATAGGCGTCGCCTTTTTTGCAGCATCTTCGGCTGATCTATTCAGGGACATGACCATATCATCAACTACTGGTTGAACACCTAAATCATAGGCATTTTGCATTGCTAATTTTACGAAAGGATTATTTGCATTAGATATAGCATTTTGCAAAGAGCTAATCTGACCATTAACCTCTTCAGGTAAAAGTATCTTCACGGCCTGATCCGCAAAATAACCATTTGAAGCAGTAAGTCTTGATACAGAAGAATCTGTACCGACTCTTAATGCTTCTTTTAGTCCAAGAATTACTTCTTCATTGGATAATCCACCCGGAAGTGCAATATTTCCATCTTCATCACATGAAGAGAATAAAAAGAAAACAGAAATTAGTAAAATTGAAACCTTCTTCATAATTGAAATTTTATCAAAGATAATATAAGAACACACGCTCACAAAAAGCCTGCCACTGTGCCAGATACTAATCGTCAAAGCAAACGTTTTCAGACCCCAAATATCAATCAATTTATCGATAAAACCTGCGATTTGGCCTCTGTACACGATTTCTTTATCAGATTGGAAAATCATTCCATTCAATATCCATACAATGCTTTTCCAAAACTGATTGCTTTTGGAGCAAAATCCTCGATCCGCTTGACAGACAGCAAGAATGCTTTTAAAAGCTTTAGTGACTATTATTCAAAAACGCAGGATTGGATATTTGGTTACCTCTCCTATGACTTAAAAAATGACATAGAAAGCCTTGTGAGCGAAAACGAAGATTTAAAGCAATTTCCTGAGCTTTGTTTTTTTTGTCCTGAGTACATTGTTCAAATTGAAGATGATTCTGTAATAATTCATTCATCCACAAACCCGGAAACTGTATTTCAGGAAATTTCCAAGCATAGAATAAGCACAACTAATAAAACTCAAAATTCCAACATACAATTCAAATCAAATATTTCTCCGGAAGAGTATCTCAATACAATTGAGCAACTGAGAAACCATATTTATGAAGGAGATATTTACGAAATCAATTATTGTTTGGAATATATCGCTGAAGCCGATAATTTCAATTCATACGATGCTTGGCTAAAGCTTTGCAAGCAATCCCCTACTCCTTTTGCCGCATATTTTAAAGCGGAGAATAAGGCCCTAATGTGCTCTTCACCGGAGCGGTTTTTAAAAAGAAAAGGCAATGAACTTATTTCTCAGCCCATCAAGGGAACTGTGGTAACAGGCGATGGTCCCGAAGAAAGGAAAAACAACAGAAATCACCTTTTAAATAGTGAAAAAGAGCGTGCGGAAAATATGATGATCGTTGACCTTGTTAGAAATGATCTGGCTAAAAGCTCAAAGCCGGGATCGGTTAAGGTCGATGAGTTATTTGGCATTTATGAGTTTCGTCATCTTTATCACATGATATCAACCGTAATTGCCGAAAAGAGAGCTGATATCAGTTCTATCGAAATTATTAAAAATGCCTTCCCTATGGGCAGTATGACCGGAGCGCCAAAAATAAAAGTAATGGAACTGATTGAGCAGTATGAAAAGACAAAGCGCGGAATATTCTCCGGTTCTGTAGGATACATCGATCCTGTTGGAAACTTTGATTTTAATGTGATCATTAGGAGCTTATTCTACAACTCAGAAAACAATAAACTCTCCTATAGCGTTGGTAGCGCTATCACTTTCGACTCAGACCCGCAATACGAGTTTGAAGAATGTCAGCTTAAGGCTAAAGCAATAAGAGAATCTTTTGCAAAATAATAGCTTACTGACAAAGTGTCATTGTGTGATTTTTCCTTAATTTGCAGTCAAAATTGGATCAAATGAGTGAAATTATTGGCGACATCGGTATCCTAGAGAAGGAAGTTGAAGCTTGCGAGACCGTAAAAACCAGTACAGATGAAGATAGAGGCAATTCCAGAAAGCTATACATTGAGAGCTATGGATGTGCAATGAATTTTGCGGATAGTGAAGTAGTTACATCGATTCTTAAAAAAGAAGGTTATGATACTACTTCTAAATATGAAGATGCGGATTTAATATTATTGAATACATGCTCTATCAGAGATAAGGCAGAACAAACTGTAAGAAACCGTCTTCGCCAATTCAATGCTTTAAAAAAACAAAAGCGCGAATTGCAAATTGGAATATTGGGTTGCATGGCAGAACGCCTCAAGAAAGACCTTCTTGAAGAAGAAAAAATTGTAGACATCGTTGCCGGCCCGGACTCATATCGGGATTTACCTAATCTTGTGAAACAAGTTGATGATGGCGATAAAGCCGTTAATGTATTTCTTTCAAGAGAAGAGACATATGCGGATATCAGCCCGGTGCGACTCAATTCAAACGGGGTTACTGCATTTGTTTCGATCATGCGTGGATGCGATAATATGTGCTCCTTTTGCGTAGTTCCTTTTACTAGAGGGCGTGAAAGAAGCAGAGATCCAAGATCCATTGTGAAAGAAGCTAAAGAATTAGTAGCCAATGGCTACAAAGAAGTTACTTTATTAGGTCAGAATGTCGATTCCTTTAAATGGAAAAATGAAGAAAGCGGAGAGACTGTAAATTTCGCTCAACTATTAGAAAAGGTAGCTCTTATTAGTCCGGAGCTGAGAATTCGGTTTTCAACCTCACACCCAAAAGACATTACAGATGAAGTCCTTCATACAATAGCCAAATATGAAAACATCTGCAATTTTGTTCATCTCCCCGCCCAAAGTGGCAACGATCGGGTGCTAAAGCTCATGAATAGAAGCTATACCAGAGAATGGTATTTGAATCGTATAAAAGCCATTAAAGAAATCATCGGTGAAGATTGTGGGATATGTTCTGATATGATTACAGGCTTTTGTTCTGAAACCGAAGAAGAACATAAAGATACCTTGACATTGATGGAAGAAGTGAAATACGACTATTCTTATACCTATTATTATTCTGAGCGTCCGGGTACATTGGCAGCCAAAAAATATGAAGATGATATTTCACTTGAGGTCAAGAAAAGAAGATTGAGCGAAATCATTGATATTCAGAGAAAAACCAGCTTAGAAAGAAATAAAAGAGATATAGGACAAGTTCAAAAAGTTTTGATTGAAGGCTTTTCGAAGAAATCAGATCAAGATTTATATGGCAGAAATTCCGCCAATAAGGTTGTTGTATTTCCTAAAGATAATTATAAAATAGGTCAGTATGTGAACGTTTTGATTGAGGACTGCAATTCGGCGACACTATTAGGCAAACCAGTTTCACCGGCATAATTATGGAAGAATCAGAATTACAGTCGCTTAAGCAGAGATTCGGAATAATCGGTAATTCGCCGCAGCTCAATAACGCGCTGAGGATTGCGGCTCAGGTAGCGCCTACTGATATGACAGTTCTTATCACTGGCGAAAGCGGTAGCGGTAAGGAGTCTTTTTCCAAAATCATTCACCATTTAAGTCATAGAAAACACGGGCAGTTTATCGCAATTAACTGTGGTGCTATTCCTGAAGGGACCATTGATTCTGAGCTTTTCGGTCATGAAAAAGGTTCATTTACAGGTGCTCACGATGCAAGAAAAGGTTATTTTGAAGTCACCAATGGAGGTACCATATTTCTCGATGAAGTAGGTGAATTACCTGTTGGTACTCAGGCCAGGCTTTTGAGAGTATTGGAAAATGGCGAATTCATTAGAGTAGGTTCCTCCAAAGTTCAAAAGGCCGATGTTAGGGTTGTGGCAGCAACAAATGTCGATCTTTTTGAAGCAGTAAATAAAGGTAAATTTCGAGAGGATTTATACTACAGATTAAATACAGTTCCGATAATTGTTCCGGCTCTCCGAAATCGAGGTGATGATATTGCATTGCTGTTTAGAAAATTTGCCACAGACTTTTCGGATAAGTACAAGGTAAAGCCAATTCAATTAAGCCCACTTGCTAAGGAGGCGCTTTTAAAATATCGGTTCCCGGGAAATATTAGGCAATTGAAAAATATAGTTGAGCAAATTTCGGTTCTTGAAGTAGATCGAGAAATTTTGCCGGAAGTATTAATGAATTATCTGCCAAGTTCTGAAAAATCAATGCTTCCGGATTTGTATAAAGCTCAGGGAAGTGACTCTAACCAAAGTTTTAAGGAAAGAGAGATTCTTTATAATGTTCTTTTCGATATGAAAAAAGACATGAACGAATTGAAAAAGCTCGTTCTAAAATTGCTGAAGGAAGATAAAAGTAAGTCCGCAATATTGTCTGATCACAATGACCTATTCGACAATATAGTTTCTGAAGTTGAAGATGATAGACCTTCCTCTAATTATTACATTGAAGAGAAAAGTAATAGAAATTCAGGAAGTGGAAAGACAATTGATATTAGCAAAATAGAAGATATTACACCTGAAGATGAGCCGGAATCTCTTTCCTTGGAACAAAAGGAAAAAGAGATGATCGTCAAGGCACTTTATAAAAACAATAATAAAAGAAAATACGCAGCCCAAGATCTTGGTATTTCAGAACGGACATTATATCGTAAAATCAAACAGTATGAGCTTGAAAACTAGTTTTTTAATATTTATACTATCGCTGTTTACAATGATTACTATGCATTCTTGTGGGGTGTATTCATTCACCGGAACAAATATTTCTCCGGATGTAAAAACCATTTCTGTAGCTACATTTTTTAATGAATCCGGTAATGGTCCTGCTAATATTTCACAAACATTTTCAGAAGGCCTGCGTGACTTTTACCAAAGCAATACTAATCTTGAATTAGTAAATTCCAATGGTGACCTTCAAGTTGAAGGTAGAATCTCATATTATGCTGTAGAGAATGTGGCGCCTACAGGTCAGGAACTTGCGGCTTTGAATAGGCTGAGGATTAAAGTTCGGATCAATTATATTAATACCAAAGATGATACTCAAAGCTTTGAAAATAAACAATTCTCGTTCTTTGAAGACTTTGATCAACAAACAACCCTACAAAGTGTAGAGGAAGAATATATAGAAAATATATCAGAACAAATTTTCCTTGATATTTTCACTGAAACAGTCGCAAACTGGTAGCAAAAAGTAAAAAAATGTAACTTAGCTTTTTTATAAGGAATTGGACAGAAAAGAATTTCATAAACTAATAGAGAAACCACACTCACTCGATGAGAAGCAAATTGATGCTTTGAATAAAATTATCGAGGATCACCCTTATTTTGCGAGTGCTCGTTTAATGAAAATACTTGACCTTATAAGGAAAAAAGATCCAAAAGCTCATCAGGAAATTCAATTCTCTTCGCTTTATATACAAGACAAGAATAGCATTTATGATGAATTACTAAAAATTGATGCTCCTCAAAGTGATGTTCCTGCACCTGATATTAGCAAGGGTCCTGTTGGAATTGGATTGGGTGAAAATAAAATTGAAAAAAATGATTTCACAAATGAAATTTTGGATGAAATCAACATAATCGGGAAAGGCGTTAAGGATACTGTTTTAGAAAGCTTTATTGAAACCAAAACTACGGAAGATAAATCTGAAAGTCCGGTAGAAAATAAAACCAAGGAAGAAACTAAAGAAACAAGAATTTCAGAAAAGCAAAGTGAAGAAAAAGTAGTTGAAAAAACAGAAAACACTACTAAAACTGAAGTTAAAGAAGAGAAAACCGCTTCCTCGGAAACCAAAAAGAGTCTGGCAGATGAGGTAATGGAATCTTTAGCGCAAATGCGAAAAGAGCGAGAAGAAAGGCTGAAAAAAATGGAAGCCTTTGAGACAAAAGAAAATAGCAGAAAGTCTGAAGTAAAAACTTCTTCAAAAGCAACACAGGAAGCAGTATCACAGGAAAAAGCACCTAAGAAATCTAGAAAGGAAAAAAAGCCTGCCCCAGCCAAAACAAAGGTAAAAAGCTCTAAAAACGAGTCAAAAGTGAGCTCCAAAGACTCAAAAAAAAAGTCCGAACAAAAGGAAGAAAAAAAAGCTCCCGAAAGCAAAGCTAAAAGCGATCAAAAAATAATAGAGTCTTTTATAAATAAAAGTCCTAGGATTAAACCACCCAAAGAATCAGATACAAATCAGTCGAGAGAGGACCTTTCCAAGCCTAGCACTAAACTTCCAAGTAATCTAGTTTCAGAGAATCTCGCCAATATTTTTGAAAAACAAGGCAAAATATCTAAGGCAATTGCGATCTATAAACAATTGATTTTGAAATATCCTGAGAAAAAGAGTTATTTTGCGCAAAAATTAGAAACCCTAGAAAAATAGAATTATGGCGATCATTGTAGGCCTAGCGATATTTGTATCAATCCTTCTTGTACTTGTTGTTTTATCCCAGAGTTCCAAAGGTGGGATTTCAGCCAACTTTATTGGCGCCGGAGCGAGTCAAATGATGGGCGTGAAGAAGACATCTGATATTCTTGAAAAATTAACTTGGGGTTTAGCAATAGCATTATTGCTTTTAACATTAGCTACCAATTTTATGGTCAATGATCCGGCTGATCAGGTTGAATCTGCAAGTCCAAACGTAGAAAGAGCCAACGAATCAATTTTACCTTCTATCAATCCTGCGCCTTCAAATAATGGCGGATCATCAGACGACAACTTGCTTCCTGCAGAAGATGAAGGAAATGGTTCTCCAGATGATCAAGGTTCTGAAGAAGACGGTCTGGGACTGTAATCAGCTAGAAATTTTTTGAACGAGTAAGCGCTTTGAGATTGGTAATAATGTCTCATCTAAAGGTGCGTACTCCTTTGAATCAACAATAAAAGTAGCCGGATTCGGCAGTTTCTTGTATTGTTTGATTAATCCCATTTTTATTGATTCGAAAGTATTTGAAATACTTTTCCTCATTTTCTTCAGATAAAAGGTATGGACTCCTCTGAATTTCGATTCCGCGCTTTTGAATATTGTAATTTGATATTCAAATACATGAACATGAGAATCATTGGCAATATTGATTAAAAGATATCCCTCAGTCTGATTTATAGGACAAAGGCCAATTGGCTCAATCTTAATATGATTCTCGATTTCATCATAAAGCTCCTTCCCTTCCTTAATTTTATTAGTAAATTTTGGTTCGGCGAATTCTACAATTCTTTGCAAATCTTCCATAAACTCAGAATTTTCAAATTTCCGTTCATATTGAAGTACTAATTTTTGAAGATCCAGGGATGAAATATTCTTCGGAAAATTCTTAACGAGTATTTCATTGTTCTCCTTAAACTTTAAAAGATTCTTATAGTGAAAAATAACATCAGAAAGAGGTGGGTATAAACTGCGCTGTTTAAATCTCTCATCTACAGATTGTAAATAGGCAAGCAACTTATATTTCTTGAATTCAAGATCTATTAAGCCCTCTGTTAGCCAGTCGTCAGATAAACTTATATACTGTCTCTTCTCCATATCGCGATAGCTTTGATTAAATCTAATAATAAATGAATGTAGGATCAACAGTAATTCACTTCAAAATTGTCATGTATGTCAAGTTTAATGAAAAAATGTCAGGGAATATAAGCTGGAAACTCATATTTATGACAAACAAACAGATTGGCACAAGAAGTGCAATAGCTGTTTCGAAATTAACTAAAACATCTAAACAATATGTCAGATTTGAAATTCAAACCATCAGTGGGCAGAGTTCTGGTAGAACCAGCTCCAGCCGAAGAAAAAACTGCCGGTGGTATTATAATCCCGGATACAGCTAAAGAAAAACCTCAAAAAGGTAATGTTATCGCCGTAGGTCCTGAGAAAAAAGATGAGCCTATCGCATTCAAAGTGGGTGAAACAGTTCTTTATGGAAAGTACGG
>CAYGPM010000004.1:0-284077 GCA_964351965.1 uncultured Hyphobacterium sp.
GATTCACAATCGTGAACTCACTTGGGTCAACCGTAATGATGATCTCCTTGTCGAGCTCTGTGATCGTTACATCAGGGGCATCAGGGCCGTTAAGAAGCTCAAAGTCATTGTCATAAAGTTTCTGACAAATATCATCCGCAACTCTCAATTTATTAAAAGATCCTCTTGAACCACCTGAACCAGTACGTGCCCAAGGAATACCAATAGTCAATTCATTCAATGCACCCGGTTCCAAAGTAAATGGACCTGCAGACTGCAACATTCTTCTATCAGCCGGTTGGTTACCAGCAACTGTCTCATCCCAAGGAACATTCTGCGGACCGGCAAAAGGTTGACTTGGTGTACCTCCAAGACCCCAACCAATTTCTAAATCGGAAGTTCCCGGGAACATGAAGTCACACGGAGGAAAGGCTTGTTGTGTACCCTGAGCAAGATCATAAGTACAATTGGTACCATCTCTCCATAAATTCTTTAGATAATTAAAGAAGTCTTGAGCTGAGCCCGGGTTACCATTAGTTGGATTCGTGTTGTTATTATAGTATAAAAAGTTGGACATAATAATTAACTCATCCACTTCATCTACTTCAAAATCTTTATCATTATCTATACCATCTCCTTCGTATACGGCATAACCTCTATCCGGCTCATCAATTAGACCATCTCCGTCATTATCGATACCGTCGCCAATAGTATCCTTATCCGCCCAAGGGCCCTCGAAGTAGTCTACACCAATTGATGGAGGATTCTCACCATAACCTGTAATACCTTCATCAAATTCATCACCATTGTAGCATATACCTAATCCTCGTGGCACATCTACCTCTACATAGTCATCCCCGGCAAATCCTAAATCAGGATCGATCCATTGCCCCATTCTGGTATCGCTCATTATCCTTGAACCTCTATTTAAAAGTCGATTCCAGTAAAAGGTCATATCATTTAGTACATCATTGGTGGCAAAGCCAAAGCCCATAACCTGAAGTTCCATGTTAATTGGCGGAGCAGCACCTATCACACTTCCAAATTCTTTTTCATTACCGGCATCGTTCATTACCCACCAGATACCTTCATCACCAAATATAAACGGCACATCACCTTGCAATGGATCATAAACACCATCGCCGGCACCTTCTTCTTCTATTTGCACAAACTCATCAAAGGGTGCTAGATTTCTATCCATATCCACAGTTTGATCGTTAAAAGCACCATCAGGTGAAGTGATATACGGATTTAACCTACCTGGCCAGTTTAAAATTGGTTCAGGGATATCCTCTATTGTCTGAATTCTACCAGCCTGGTAATCATCAATATAGGCTTCAATTTCTTCTCTAGATACTTTGAAATGAACATCCCAAGTCGCGCACTCATCAGAAGATATAGTTCCTTGATCAGGTCCTGATGAAAACAAAGGACCGGGCCAAAGCGCATAATGACTCTGGCGATAAGTACTTGCTAAAACAAGTAATTCACCAGTGGACTGATCCTCACCACCAATCCAAACAGAACCGGCAAACAAAGAATGTTGCTTTGGAGCACTTGGATCATCCTGCTTCGGAATTTCATAACGGGCAGCACTAGGCGAAACTACTGTCCACCACATATCTCCACCATTGTGGAGAGTCGTTCTTACATTGTTAATTTCCAAAACTTCTCTGGAAGCAGATCTAGCACAATCAGTAGCAACTCTGCTATTGCCGGAGCTATTTCCTTTCTTTCCAGAGCCGGCGACATCAATGTCAGCCATAACTGCAGTTGAGGAGACTAATAAAATTGAAAGGATATTACGGAATATCATATTTTTCATTTTCACTAAATTCTTTAATTAAAAGTTAAATGCTGCACCTAAAACGATTCTTCTAGGAATTGCAAAATTATCCGGATTTTGAACAGCCATTCTATAAACATCAGTGAATGAATCAGGATATAGATTTGCTCTAATGTCTTGCTGTCCTAACTTAGACTCCAGATAACCATCATTCGTTGGATCACCAGACCACCCATAAACACCTTGAATATTTTCTAATCCAAGTAAGTTTCTTACGTATACATAAACGTTAAGGGATTTTTTGCTTTCGTTTCCTCCAAAGAAGATTGATTTATCAACCCTCAAGGAAGATCTAAGGTTCCATGGTAACCTCGCTCCATTCACACCACCGTCAACAACTTCACCTTGTCCTCCTCCATAAAGTGGATTTGGATTTGGTCCCCCTCTCGGAGTATAAGGTCGGCCAGAAGTAGCAATTAACTGTAAGTTAACTCCAAAGTTTTCGAATAATTTAAAACCACCAGACTTCTTCGGCATCCCATTATCATCAAGTAAAAGATTACCTTCATCATCCTTAATTGGTTTGGACATAACACCAGGACCGTCATTATCTCTGAATCTATAATCAATATTGATTTTAAGTTGATGTCTTTCATCCCAGTTTAAAGGAATAGGGTTTCTGAGGTTTGCACTTACACCTGATTGGATCAATCTGGCATTAGAAGTCTCACCTGATGAAGTACCATCAGCAAATGCCAACTGGTAATTAGCGTTTATTGCTAATCTGTTAGTTCTTCTTAAATCATATTCTACAGTTATACCCTTTGATGTCGCAAAGTCAATATTTCCAAATGTTTCCCAAGAGGATACCGGATACGCACCATCAATTACAATCAAGGATATTTGATCCTTCATTTCTCTATAGAAAGTAGAAAGTTTTAAAGACGATGATCTTGTAAGTACTTGCTGGAATCCAACCTGATAATCAACATTTCGCTGTGGTCTCAAATTAGGATTATTTAATCTACCACCAGCTGCTCTTTGGAAATAGAAATAAGTACTAGTAAGCACATTATTTCTACTTGGTCTTTGAGTCAACACATCGTAATGAGCAAAAAACAAAGCCTCTTCAGAAATTGGGAATGAGAAGGACACTCTAGGCATTACATTTATTTGTGGCTCATAATCCTCAAATGCATCCTCTGTTACTCTGTACTCGTCGTAAATTTCCTTTTTTAACCCTGTAAAAGATGTTACATCAAACCAAGGGAATACTCCGGCATTTCCAAGATTTGAGGCGCCAAGAACTGCTTGTCCCTGAGCATCAAACCACTCATCTTTACTTCTAAAACCAATTACATTGAATTCCCCAAGGTTCGAACCATTGTATTCGTCCGGATTTCTGTCTACATAAACAACATAGTCATCACCAACATTCCCGGGTGTATTAAATGAACCTTGATTAAAAGCATTCATATTAGACTCACCTACAGTTCTAAGATCAACTAAAGAATATTGATCCTTCAAAACAGGCTGGTTCACATCGTATCTATCAACTCTTAAACCTAATCGAAGAATTAAATCTTTGATTTCAAATTTATCTTCAATGAAAACGGCACCATAGTTTGGTCTCCATGCAGAAATTGGTCTATTAAGAGAATCAGTAAAGAAATCACTGAAAGTTGAATTCTCATTCGTTCTTTCACCATAATAATTGAAGCCTTGGTAGGATACTACATTACCTCCACCACCACCTGGGTTGAGAAGTTCTTCGGCATTAAAGTATTCAAGACTCAATTGTTTAGGATCAAGCTCATCTACATTAATTCTATAATTATCTGCAAACCCAAATTCAGATCTTAATCTGTTGTGGAATGTACCATTAGGGTTTGGATTGTTTCTTATACCAAAGTTAAAAACACTAGAGGTATCGTTTATTTGATCTAATTGTCCCCAAGAACCGAAGTCAAGTACTAGCAAGCCGGTTGCAGAATCAACAAAGGTATTAGGGTTTTGATTAAGGAAGGCTCCATCCAAGGATGTTCCTGAAAGCGCGGATCCACGAGCTGCATTCCATATACCCGTAGTAGATACATTAAACTGTCTTTGGGTTCTTTGTTCAAACTCAAATCCAAGTTTGAAAGAATGATTATTCAATTCAATTACTCCTAGTGCCGACAACCTAAATTGCTCATCTACACTCAAATTATAATTTCTGTGTGGAGTTCCAACATTGTTGAAAAGACCACCATGTACTGTATTAGGAACCTGTCCATTCAAGATACCACCTTGCGAAGGATTTAATTCCTGTAAATCAGTAACGGGGTCATTAGCAAGCGCCCGTCTATTAAAAAAGAAATCTGTGTATCTTGATGTAATCGGATTTTGTGATCCACCGGTAAATACATAAGTATCATTATTCGGATTATTAACTATCCAAGGTGTATTAGCAGGTACATAAATGGTATCATCATCAGCATCACCGAATTTATATAAAAGAGGTACCGGGAAAGATCCATCTGTTTGGATTCCAAATTGTGTTGGATCAATTCCAAGAGAATTTAGCTGATCAAACAATGTTGGAGTCAAAGTATCTGTTTGTCTTTGGTACTGCCCAGTATAATTATACTCAAAGAAACTTTCATCAAATTCCTGATTATAGGTTTTGTCAGTATTTCTGGAATAATCTACCTGAACCTGATAATAAGCATTTTTAATAGCAGATGAACTTTCCTCATCATTTCTATCATTTTTAAACCTTTGGGTAAACCTGGCAAAGACATTATACTGTCTTATCATCCTGTCACCATTATTATCGTAATTCAAAAGTCTCTTATACCTACCAGGATCTACTCCTCTGGTATTAAATTCTTTGAACTCAGAATTTCTAAGGTTACCACCTACTGTAATAAGAATACTTTCAGAGGGTTGCCAATCCAAAGTTGCATTAACATTGAAATTGTTTCTGTTTTCGTTTGCTTCGAAATCATAAGTTTCGAATTGTTCTCTTCTCAAGGTATCAGAAACATATCGTGTATTTCCGAATTCATCAATGAACAATGGATTTTGCTCAATTTGCTGTTGATAATTATCTTTTAACCTGTATATATCTAAACCAGGAGGATCAGGATCTCTTGCACCATCGTATTGAGCAGCAACGAAATATCCAAGTTTTGTTCTTAAAGATCTACCGGTTGAGTCTTTCACTTGTAATAGTGGACCTGAGATATTAAAGTTTACTAGGTTGTAGTTATAATTGTCGAAAGGAACAGAAGTCTCACCTGCAATACCTCCAAAAATTTTCGATGAAGGTCCTTTAGTAGTTAAACTAATCACACCACCGACATTATCACCGTATTGTGCAGGAATACCACCGGTTAAGATAGATACCTCAGCAATTGCCTCTACAGGTATTTGAGGAGTTTGCCCAGGTAAAAGTTTAACACCATTTACAAAATACTGAGTAGCATCTGCTCTAGCACCCCTTAAATTGATAGTACCGCCATCATCGGAAGAAGTTACCCCCGCCTGTGTGGTGGCTATTGAGGATATATTCCTGGTTGGAATTTTTTCAATTTCCTTTGAGGAGAGTTTTGAACCTGTTGAAGTATTATCCGGGTCAATGAGCGGTTCGGCATAAATTATAACATCCTGATCTAAGACCTTAGATTCAGAATTCATCCGAATGTCAAGACGGGTGGTCTTTTCAAAATTTATAACCACACCTTGAATAACCTTTGGAGCATATCCAACGTAAGATACCTCGACGTTGTAATTCCCCGGCACAAGAGGTGTAATTGAAAAGTTACCATCAAAGTCAGATACGGTTCCTCCTTTTTGAACTCCGTCTTTATTCACCGTGACATTTGCAAAGGGAATGGATTCTCCGGTTTCCATATCGGTAATCTTACCGGAGAGTTTACCAGTCTGTGCTAGTGTTAATGAAAAAGACGCAATGAAGAAGATTTGTAGTAGTAGTAGTTTTCTCAGCATATACATCAATTTTAGATAATTCTAATTCGCATAAAATTATTCAAGGTCTAAAAATGTGAAAGGTAATTCATTTATACAATTTTTTATTATTCTTTTTAGTTCTTATATACTCTTATTAATATATAAATCACCCATTATGTAGGAGGTAATTTTCGATTTTTGAAACTAAAACCTCATTTATTCTGGAATACGATTCCATGGACCAACCACCAACATGAGGAGTCAAAATTGTATTATTCCTCTTTATAAGGTTCTCAAAAATAGATTTTTCGGAATCTGAAAGTGAATTGATGTTTTCATTTTCCAATACGTCCAGGGCTACTCCCCTCACCTTACCACTATCCAGATTATTAATTAAATCATCCAATTTAAGGACTTTCCCTCTCGAGGTATTGATCAGCCAAATATTCTTTTTAAAGCTGTTAATCCAAGCATCATTTACCAGATAATAATTTTTTTCCGTTAAAGGAACGTGTAGCGAAATGATATCACAGTCCTTTGTAAAACTTTCCCACGACACCTTTTTTACATGAGCGGGTAAATCCAAAGTGGGTTTAATATCGTAGGTAATGACTTTACAACCCATTCCGATTAGTTTTTCCGCAAAAGCTCTTCCCATATGACCAAAGCCAATTATTCCGACAGTTTTGGTATTTAATTCAAATCCTCGGTTTTCTTCCCTCAACCATTTACCGGTTCTAACTTCATCATCGGACTTGACAATTTTATGGAGCATGGCCAGAAGCATCCCAAGTGCATGCTCCGCTAAAGCATCTTTATTTCCTTCAGGCGCATTAAATACTTCGATTCTTCTTTTCCTTACTTCATCTAGGTCAATCTGATCCACGCCGGCTCCTGCCCTTGCAATAAATTGTAATTTTTTCGCTTTTGAAAAAAAATCCGAATCAAGATTCAGCTTGCTTCTTACAACTATACCATAATAGTCATGGATAATTTCCAGAATCTCTTCTCTTAAAATATTTGGCTGATAATTTACATCTAAACCAATCCCCTCCAATAAAGGCGAAATTGATTTATGCATTTTATTTACGATGAGTACTTTTTTTTTGGACATTATAAGCCTAGCAATAAATGTGCTACAAGAAAATAAACGCCCAAACCCAGCAAGTCGTTCGCTGTAGTTATAAATGGACCTGAAGCAAGGGCGGGGTTAATGCCAAAATTATTGAGAACAATAGGTGTGAAAGTTCCCATTATTGAAGCCAATAGAATTACTGAAAACAAGGCTATACTAACCACTGTGGATAAAACTAATGATTGCCCAAAAATCATATTAAATCCAAAAACCAATATTGCAATTACAAACCCATTTAAAAGAGCCACGGATAGTACTTTGGTTAACCTCCACCAATAACCCTGATGGATTAAACTGTTATCAGCAAGACTCTGAAGAATGATAGAAGATGATTGAATCCCCACATTTCCACCGGTCGCTGTTATTAAAGGAATAAAAAATGCCATTGCAGGTATTATCATCAGGTCGCCTTCAAAAATTCCGATAAACTGCGCTCCCAATAAACCGCCCATCATTCCTACGACCAACCAAGGTAATCTGGCGCGTGATAATTCCAGAACTGAGTCACCTTCGTCAATATCGGAAGAAATACCGGACATTAACTGTCTTTCCAATTCCGCTTGCTCAGTTATAACATCTACAACATCATCAATTGTGATTCTTCCCATCAACTGCCCATGAAGGTTTACAACAGGAATTGACTCAAGGTCATACTTCTGCATAAGCTGTGCAACTTCTTTTTCTTGCTTATAGGTTTCCACAACATGAACATCAGGATCGTATATATCCGCAACTTTTGTGTTGTCATCAGCAAGAATGATTTTCTTGAGGGCTACTCTACCAAGTAATTTATTGTCATCATCTACAACATAGATGGAATAAATTTTATTCACCCGCCCCGCGTGTCTTCTTATTTCCTCAATACATTGAACAACATTCCAATTGATATTGGCTTTTATCAATTCCTTGCCCATCAAACCACCTGCACAATCCTCTTCATAGTGAAGCAGGTCGAGAATAGACTTAGCCTTTTCCGGGTTCTTTATATAAGAGATGACTTCTTCTCTAAGTTTTATTGCCAGGGATTGAAGGATATCTACCGAATCATCCGATTCCATAAAATTTATAAATCGAGCAATTTGGGCAGGTGTAAAAGATTCGACGAATTCTTTTTGTGTCTCTTCTTCGAGATTGATAATAATCTCGGCGCCAATTTCAACAGGAAGCGTATCTAAAACATAACGTGCCTCTTCAGCTTCAAGCTCATCGAGTATCTGAGAAATATCCGCAGGAAATAACTCATCGAGAACTTCCTGAATGAAAGTTGCATTGTTCTCTTTGACGGCTGTTTTTACTTCGTTGAGTAACTCACGTGTTAGTTCAAAATTCATCCTATTTGTTTCCTATTGCTTTGGCAATATCTATAAATTCAGCTACAGAAATTTGTTCAGGTCGCAATGTTAAATATTTTTCAAATTCCTGCCCCAAAGCTTTCAATTCTTCTCCGATAGTATTTCGCATCATTTTCCTGCGATTATTAAAAGATTTTTTCACCAAAGGCTTTAAGATACTCATAAGCTCCTTATCTATAGGATCTTTTTTCAATTCCATTTTAAATACCGATGAGTTGACTTTAGGTGGCGGCTTGAAAGATGATGGAGGAACATCAAACATAAGTGTGCAAGAATAAAGCGACTGAAGAAGCACACTTAGAATACCATAAGTTTTAGATCCATGGTCAGCACAAATTCTATCGGCAACTTCTTTTTGTACCATGAACACTCCTTTATATATGAGGTTGTAATTTTCTATTATTTTGAAAAAAATCGGGGAGGATATATTATAAGGTAGATTACCTATTATTTCCAAAGGAGGTGAAAAACTTTTCCAGTCTAATTGTAACACATCCCTTGAAATTATTTCGATATTCTCTTTCTGATAAATTTCTCTCTCTTTTAAAAATGCCACTGAATCGCGATCCAGTTCAATCATTTTAAATTCAAGCTCCCCCAAATGGAGATTTTCAACAATATATTTACTCAAAACGCCCATACCCGGCCCAATTTCGATTAATGTGCGTTTGGAATGGGAATTCATTTCAGAGGCCATCTTTTCTGCTACATACTCATCCTTTAAAAAATGTTGCCCCAGACTTTTCTTGGCCCTCACATATTTTCCGGAATTAGATTGATATTGCTTCATTGGGCCTATTTTGAGACTTTGGAATTTGCCTATCTTTGGGCAAAAGAGCTTATAAGGAAATAGAATTACAAATTGTGAAGGAGAATAAGTCAATGGTTAAAATTGGAATATCGATTGGTGATGCAAACGGCGTGGGTCCTGAGATTATCCTCAAAACTTTTAATAGCAAAGAAGTTTTAGATTATTGCATACCAATAGTTTATACCCCGGCTAATATCCTCAATTTTTATCGCAAACAATTGAATCTGGGTGATCTTAGAATTAATGCAATAAAAGATGCAAACGAGGCAAGACCTAGAGTTATTAATACAATAGATTGTTTCGGGGACTCAGTAAATATTCAACCCGGGCAGTATGACTCCAAAAGTGGAGAATTGGCAGCCGCTAGTTTAAAGGCGCTCGCAGAAGATTTAATTCAAAACAAAGTCTCTGCATGTATAACTGCACCCATTAATAAGGAGAATGTTCAAAACGCCGGATTGAATTTCCCCGGACAAACTGAATTTTTTACTGAAAAGAGTAGTGCAAAATCCAGTTTGATGTTATTGTGTTCTGATCGAATGAGAATAGGGTTGGTAACAGGACATTATCCCATTTCAGAAGTAGCTGCCAAACTGAATGAAGAATTAATAAGTCTGAAACTGAAATTATTAATCAAAACTTTAAAAAACGATTTCGGAGTAGCTAAACCCAAAATAGCTGTGTTGGGCTTAAATCCTCATGCCGGTGAAAATGGAAAAATCGGAATGGAAGAAGTGGATTTGATTAAGCCTTTGGTACAAAAGTTTAAAGAAAAAGGAGAATTAGTTTACGGCCCTTATCCTTCCGACGGTTTATTTGGTTCGGGCAATTACAGCAAATTCGATGGGATTTTAGCAATGTATCACGATCAAGCACTAATTCCTTTTAAAATGATTTCCTTTGATGATGGTGTAAATTACACCGCAGGATTAGGTATTATTCGCACCTCGCCTGATCACGGAACAGCCTTTGATATAGCGGGAAAGGGCATTGCGTCGGAGAGCTCCTTTCGCCAAGCCTTGTTCATGGCCATCGATATTTCAAGGCAGAGAAGTGAAAATTCTCAATGATCCTGATAAATATTTTTATTAATTGTATGATTCTCTTTAATTTTGCGCCTCGATATTGAATTTCATGAAAAGACAGGACTATTGGATTGATATTATCAATCTAAAAAACGGGACTTATGAATACGATTTCAATATCAAAAATGAGTTCTTTGATTTCTTTGATAATAGTATTGTAGACAAGGGAAACCTAAGTGTAAGTGCTACTCTGGAAAAGAGTGAACGTTTAATAAGGGCGATCTTTAATATAAAGGGTACCGTCGAATTAGTTTGCGATAGAAGCGTGAAAAAATTTGATCATCCCATTGAAGTTCGACATGAGCATTTGTACAAGTTTTCTGAATACAATGAAGATGATACTGAGGACATTAGTCATATATCAGCAAATACTGAATCTATTGATTTAGGTCAGTTGATTTATGAATATATCAGTATTAATATTCCGATGAAGAAAATTCACCCTGATCATAAAAATGAAAATCAGGAAGGTTTTTTCTACAAGACTGAAGTTAAAGAAAAAAAGAATTCTGACGAGGACATAGACCCTCGATGGGAAGCATTAAAAAAATTAAATAAATAAAAAATGGCACATCCTAAAAGGAAAATTTCCAAGACAAGGAGAGATAAGAGAAGAACTCACAAAAATCTGACAGCTAAAACATTAGCTACTTGTCCGACTACAGGCCAACTTCATCAGTTTCACAGAGCTCACTGGCACGAGGGTAAATTATACTACAAAGGCCAGGTTGTAATGGAAAAAGAAGTATTAGCATAAATTATGAGGCTTGCACTTGATGCAATGGGGGGAGATTATGCCCCTAAAGAGGCTATTTCAGGTGCCCTAGAGGCAGCGGAAGTTCTTCAGGACGAAACAGTAATATTCCTGATCGGAGATGAAGAAATAATCAAACCTGAAATACCTGAAAAGTATCAAAAGAAAATACAGGTTGTACACGCTCCCGATGTCATTGGAATGGGCGAACATCCTGTAAAAGCTCTTAGTGCAAAACCACTCTCAAGTATCAATGTGGGATATGGCATGCTTAAGGCGGGCAAAGTTGATGCCTTTTGCAGTGCGGGGAATACCGGTGCCATGCATGTTGGTGCAATGTTTAGTATTAAGTCCGTTGAAGGGATCATTAGGCCGGCTATTGCAGGGCTCGTTCCTAAAGAAGGCGGCGATTACGGAGTCATGCTGGATGTCGGTGCAAATGCCGAATGCAAACCGGATGTTCTTACTCAATTTGCACAGTTGGGAGATATTTACGCCAGAGAAGTCCTCAAAATAGAAAACCCTAAAATAGGATTGATGAACCTCGGTGAAGAGGAAGAAAAAGGCTCTTTGCATACTCAAGCTGCTCATCAATATCTCAAGGTATCTGATTTAAATTTTATTGGAAATATTGAGGGCAGAGATGTCTTCAATGACAAGGCCGATGTAATTGTTTGCGATGGATTCGTAGGCAATGTCATTTTGAAAATGGCTGAAAATTTCTATGATTTACTTTCGAAAAGAAATAAACTGGATTCCTACTTTGAACATTTCAACTACGAAGAAATTGGTGGAAGTCCAATTTTGGGTGTTAACGGAAATGTGATAATAGGCCACGGTGTATCCACTTCCAAAGCCTTCATGAATATACTCTTAATGGCTGAAAGAATGGTAGAATCGGGTATTTCTCATAAAATCCAGGCTTACTTTAAAAATTAACTATGGCCAAAATAACAGCCGCAATTACAGGAGTACAAGGGCATCTGCCCGACTATGTACTCACAAATGAAGAGCTGTCCACAATGGTAGAAACCAACGATGAGTGGATTACCAGCCGAACAGGCATCAAGGAAAGAAGAATTTTAAAAGGAAAAGATAAGGGCACTTCTCACATGGCCGTGCCTGCAGTTAAGAAGCTCTTAGAAAAGACCAATACCGATCCAATGGATATTGATTTGATCATTTGCGCTACAGTAACTGCAGATTTTATTTTTCCTGCCACGGCAAATATCATTGCCAATGAGGTTGGTGCTAAAAGAGCTTATAGCTATGATTTAGCTGCTGCTTGCTCGGGTTTTTTGTATTCTTTAACTCAAGCAGCGAAGACGATCGAAAGCGGATTTCACAAAAAAGTGATAGTCGTTGGTGCAGATAAAATGTCATCAATTGTTGACTATACCGACCGAACTACCTGTATTATTTTTGGAGATGGCGCAGGAGCCGTGCTACTAGAGGCAAACGAAGAAGGAAATGGATTGATCGATTCACAACTTTACAGTGACGGTTCAGGTTACGAATTCCTACACCAAAAGGCTGGTGGAAGTAGAAGACCTCCAAGTGCCGAGACAATCGCTGCTCGTGAGCATTTCGTGCATCAAGAAGGAGCTTCGGTATTTAAATTTGCTGTAAAAAATATGGCCGACGTTGCTTATGAAGTAATGCAAAGGAATAATCTTACAGGAGATGATATCGCTTGGTTAGTTCCGCATCAGGCCAATAAAAGAATCATTGACGCAACAGCCAATAGAATGGGGTTGAGTGAAGAAAAAGTAATGCTCAATATCCATAAATACGGAAATACTACAAATGGAACCATTCCAATATGTCTCTGGGAATATGAAAATCAAATGAAAAAAGGTGATAACATAATGTTAGCAGCTTTTGGAGGAGGCTTTACCTGGGGAGCCAGTTTTGTGAAATGGGCATATAATTCTTAATATTATTTGAAATATGGCATCTACTGCTGACTTTAAAAATGGATTATGTCTTGAGTTCAACAATGATCTTTATGTGATTGTTGAATTCCAGCATGTTAAACCCGGCAAAGGCGGAGCTTTTGTTAGAACTAAGTTGAAAGGCTTAAGAAATGGAAAAGTAATTGACCATACATTCAATTCAGGAGTTAAAGTAACCACTGCTAGAATTGAAAGAAGAGCTCACCAGTTTTTATACAAAGACGATCTCGGCTATCATTTCATGGATAATTCTACTTTTGAGCAATTGAGTTTGCCCGAAGATCAAATTGATAATTCCGACCTTATAAAAGAAGGTCAGGAAGTTGAATTAATTTTCCATGCCGAAACAGAAACTGTTTTATCATGTGAACTGCCGGCATTTATTAACCTGCAGGTTACATATACTGAGCCGGGCATAAAAGGAGATACAGCAACTAATACAACAAAATCTGCTACCTTAGAGACGGGCGCTGAAATACAAGTGCCTCTTTTTGTTAATAATGAAGAACTACTAAAAATTGATACACGGAATCGTTCTTATGTTGAACGTGTAAAAGAATAAACGATGAAAGCAAAAGAAATTCAAGACTTAATTGAGTTCATCTCCAATTGTGGAATGGACGAGGTCAATATAGAAACTGACCAAATAAAATTACATGTTAAAAAACACGGAGAAACCCAGATGGTTGCGGCTGCACCGCAAGTTGCGGCAAGCCCTGCACCTCAGGCAGCTGCCCCGGCACCTTCAGCTCAGGCAGCCCCGGCACCGGCGGCTTCACCTGCACCAGCTTCAACGGATGATGATTCAAAATATATAGCTATCAAAGCGCCCATGATCGGTACCTTTTACAGAACGCCAAATCCTGAGTCTCCTTCATTTGTCAATGTTGGTGATAAGGTAGAAGTTGGGCAAACCGTATGTATAATTGAAGCAATGAAACTTTTCAATGAGATTGAATCGGATGTTTCCGGAACAATTGTAAAGGTTGTTGCTGATAATTCATCTCCAGTTGAATACGATCAAGTGTTGTTTTTAGTCGATCCTAGTTAAGTAAGAGATTCTTAAGCGTTAATTCTATGTTCAAAAAAATACTAATCGCCAACAGAGGTGAAATAGCCCTTAGAATTATCCGTACTTGTAGGGAAATGGGCATCAGTACAGTTGCCGTTTATTCTACTGCCGATAAGGAGAGTTTGCATGTTCGTTTTGCTGATGAGGCAGTTTGTATTGGACCCCCTCAGAGTTCGGAGAGCTATTTAAATATGCCGCGCTTACTTGCCGCAGCTGAAATAACCAATGCAGATGCAATACATCCCGGTTATGGCTTTCTCTCTGAAAATGCTGATTTCAGTGCTATTTGTGAAGAATATGATATAAAATTCATTGGTGCATCTGCAAAGATGATCAATGGCATGGGCGATAAGGCCACTGCTAAAGCCACAATGAAAAAAGCCGGAGTACCTTGTATTCCCGGTTCAGATGGATTGTTGAAATCCGTTAAAGATGGAATGGCTATTGCTGAAAAAATGAAATACCCGGTACTATTGAAAGCTACTGCAGGTGGCGGTGGAAAGGGTATGAGAATTGTTAAGAAAGCAGATGAGTTTGAAGCCATGTGGAAAAGTGCCAAGCAAGAAGCTGCTGCATCTTTTGGCAACGATGGTCTCTACATGGAAAAGTTCATCGAAGAGCCGCGCCACGTAGAAATCCAGATCATTGGCGATCAGTATGGTACGGTTTGTCATCTTTCTGAAAGGGATTGCTCTATTCAAAGACGACATCAAAAACTAATTGAAGAAACTCCTTCTCAGATTCTTAATGATGATTTAAGAGAAAGAATGGGAGAAGCCGCCATCAAAGGAGCTCAAGCAATTAAATATGAAGGTGCAGGAACTGTAGAATTTCTAGTTGATAAAAACGGAGATTTCTATTTCATGGAAATGAATACGCGTATTCAGGTAGAACATCCTATTACTGAAGAAGTTACGGATTATGACCTCATCAAGGAACAAATTAAAGTTGCGGCGGGTATTCCAATTTCAGGAAAAAACTATTTCCCGAAACTCTGCTCAATGGAATGCAGAATAAATGCTGAGGATCCCGAAAATGGTTTTAGACCTAGCCCGGGAAGAATTACGAATCTTCATTTACCGGGAGGGCACAAAGTAAGGGTTGACTCTCATGTTTATGCCGGTTATACTATTCCTCCTAATTACGATTCAATGATCGCCAAGCTTATTGTGAGCGCCCAAACTCGAGAAGAGTGCTTGGTAAGAATGAAAAGAGCTTTACAGGAATTTGTAATTGAAGGAGTTAAAACAACTATTCCATTCCATATTAAAATGATGGATAATGAGATTTTTAAATCAGGAAAATACTCCACAAAATTTCTTGACGAAAATCCTTACAATACTCTTTAAAAAGATAATCGGGCCAGCGGTGTCACTTGCTGGTCCGTAAATTCCCCTCTTAGAAATTTATAATGCGCTGCGATGGCTATCATCGCTGCATTATCGGTACAATACTGAAAATCAGGAATATATGTATTCCATGATTTCTTCTCCCCTATTTCCAGTATTCTCTTTCGCAAGCCTCTGTTTGCCGAAACACCTCCGGCTATTGCAATTTCTTTTATTCCATTATCATCGGCCAATTTGACCAATTTTTGCATTAGTGAATCTATCAGTGTTTTCTGATAAGAGGCACAGATATCAGCTAAATTATTTGCAATAAAATCAGGATCGGCTTTGATTTCCTTTTGCAAAAAATATAATAAAGAGGTTTTGACTCCGCTAAATGAAAAGTTGTATTCCGGAATATCTGAAATAGGAAAAGAATATGCTTTTGGATTCCCCATAGCGGCATACTCGTCAATTTTCGGACCACCGGGGTATCCCAATCCTAAAAGCTTTGCGCCTTTGTCAAAAGCCTCCCCTACCGCATCATCTAATGTTTGACCCAAAATTCTCATATCCAAATGATCCTTAACCATAACTAATTGTGTATGCCCTCCGGAAACAGTAAGGCAGATAAATGGAAAATTTGGTTTTGGATCCTCAATAAAATGTGCCAATACATGCGCCTGCATATGGTTTATTTCTATCATGGGTACATTAAGAGAAAGTGCCATCGACTTGGCAAAGGTCAAACCTACCAATAGTGGTCCCATGAGTCCCGGACCGCGTGTAAAAGCAATAGCCTGAATCTCAGTTTTAGCTATCTTTGCATCGGAAATAGCCTGATGAACAACCGGTATGATATTTTGAAGATGCGCTCTGGACGCCAACTCGGGAACTACTCCTCCAAAAGACTTGTGTACATCCTGATTAGCAATAATGTTTGATAATACCTTTCCGTTTCTTATGATAGAAGCAGAAGTTTCATCACAGGAAGACTCAATAGCTAAAATTACTGTATTCATAATTTGAAAAGAGGAGGCGCGAAATTACAAAGAATCTTTAAAGGGATTTTAAAAACCCTTGTATACCTGATCTTTGCCTTCATTCTCTTGGTAGCGGTAATCGGTGTCATTTCCAGAAGCTCTTTTGTGCAAACCTATATCGTTCAGAAAGTCACAAAGAATATATCTGAAGACTTCAATGTAGATATAAGCGTTGGCAAGTTCTATTTGAGTGGATTTCGAACATTAAACCTGGAGAATACACTTATCAAGGATCATCATCAGGACACAATGATTTTTGTCCAAGAGCTTCGTGCAGATATTTCAATCAAAAATATACTTGCAAATAACACACTTTTTTTAAGTGATATTGTATTGAATTCGCCTTATTTCTATTTACATCAAAGTAAAGGCGACACTGCATTTAATATTAATTATTTTGTTGCAAGTCTTAGTCCTCCAAGCCCTCAAGACACCATTGTCAGCGAAGAACAATTTAAGGTCTCCCTCGAAAATGTCGATTTGAATTCAGGTACTTTCATTTTAGAGGGAGATACCGTAAGGGACTTTGAGGGTCAATTTAATCCTGACTATATCCGCTTCAATAAAATTAACGCCAGACTTCCAAATTTGATGGTCCATTTTGATTCAGTTGTTAGTGCTATTGACAGTTTGAATTTTGTTGATAGCCGAAGCAAACATGATTTTAAAATGCTTCATACAGACTTCACAATGACCTCTCATAGCATGTTTCTAAAAAATACGGATATTGTATTTAATCAAAGTCATATCAGTGATAGTATAATCTTCCATTTTGCAGATTGGTCAGTATGGAAAGACTTCAATGAAGAAGTTGACATGGAGCTTTCCATTGACAAAACTCAAATCTGGACCGGAGATATTAATTATTTTGTACCCTTATGGAAATGGGAAAATGAGCGCTTTCTACTTTCCGGTAAATTAAAAGGTAAACTAAGTTCCTTCAGTTTAAAAAACCTCAGCTTGGCATATGGCCGGAATAGTTATTTAAACGGGAATTTAAATATTGAAGGTCTGCCGGAAGCAGATAATGCCATTATTTCTTTAAAAATTAACCGATCTCATGTATCCGCAAATGACCTTCAAGGCTTCGTATCTCAGGAAAGCCAAAAGTATTTAGACAATTTAAGTTTCATTGACCTAAAAGGTAATTTTGATGGTTTCTATTACGATTTTGTGGCAGACGGCAACTTCAGAACAGGTCTGGGATCTTTTCAAACCGATATAAACTTAAAAGTGCCCGAAGTGGGACCAGCCAGATACAGCGGAAAGCTAAGCTCGAGAAACTTTAAATTGGGTAAGCTAATAGAGCGAGAAGATCTAGTCAAAACAATAAATATCGATGCAAATATTGATGGTAAAGGATTAAGTGCAAATGAAGCCGATATGCAAATGGATGCTACATTGAGGAAGTCGATTATTTATGGTTATAACTACAATGAAATCAAATTCAATGCACATTTAAAGGAAAATCTCTTTGATGGCTCATTGAATATAAAAGACAGCGCTTTAAATATGGTTCTCAATGGCCTTATCGATTTGGATCCCGAAATAGAAAAAATTGATATCAAGGGAGAAATCCAAAATGCTAATCTTTTTGAAATCAACCTTGCAAAAAAGGCGGGTTTTGTAAAGGGTAAAGTCGATCTGGATTTTACAGGGCTCACCATTGATAAGACTTCAGGATATGGTCATTTAAGTGAAATTGAAATTTTTTACGATGATAAATACCTTGAGGTAGATACGCTGAGTATTTTATCTGAACTCATCGATAGCATAAGAACTATTAATGTTAATTCGGATTTATTCCAGGCAAATCTTAAAGGGAATTTTCAACTGAAAACTGTTTATCAGGATCTTCAGGCTCTTCTAAAGGAGTATAAATTACAAGTTTTAAATGACGAAAATGAAATTCAAAAATACTATGCCTCCAAAGAAAGTTCTGGCAAAAAGTATTCTGCAGAATGGTCTATTTTATTCAAGGATATAAATCCGATTATCAGTCTTGTCATTCCTGAATTATTCATTTCAACTGCAACAAAACTAAATGGCAGACTTGCAATTGGCAATACGCACATCTTTAATCTGTACACCAAAATAGACACGATTATTTACGACGGTTATCAGTTTTATAATAATGAAGTAGATATTTCGAGTTCGAAATTTGCCGATAGTAGTGAAATCCTGGCATTTGCTTATCTCTTTTCTGAAAAACAGGTAATTCCCGATGTTATTGAAGGAAAAGATCTTAAGACTGAAATATTGTGGAATGATAATAAAATAAACTTTGAATCTGCTTTTCAACAATTTGAAGATTCTAATTTTGTGAATTTTGGTGGGCAGGCAACTTTTAAAGTTGACTCTACAATTTTAACCTTTACTAAAAGTGATTTTAAAATTTTTGAAAACAATTGGGATATTGTTGATGAAAATAGAATAGTCTTTAACAAGAAAGAAATAAAATTTAAAAATCTAAATCTAACATCAAAATTTGAGAGCATTTCCATAAATGGGTCAATCTCAAGGGATCCGGCAGCAATTTTAGAAGTAGATTTTAAGGATTTCAATCTTAGAAATTTAAACCCGATTATCGGAAGAAATATAAGTGGGGTTTTAAATGCCGATCTTGACTTCAATAATTTATACAATCAATTCCAGACTTACGGCACGGTAAGGGCAAACGATTGTACAATTGAAGGATTTCTTATCGGTGATATCTCAGGTACGTCTACCTGGGACAATTCGCTTAAAGCCATTGTATCCAATTTTAATATTGATCGTCTGGGTAAAAAGATACTTGAAATTGAAGGTAGAATCACCCCAAATGGAGATTCAACTTCCTTAAATATGGTTGCTAAACTGAATAGCACAAATCTTGAAATAATAGAACCATTCGCCTCAGACCTTATAAGTGATATTAAAGGTGTTGCTGATGGATATTTGAGTTTAGGAGGAACAACATCTCAGCCAATTTTAAGAGGTCGTATTTCAATTGACCAAGGTGGGTTTCTTGTTAATTATTTGAATACCTATTATACCTTCAGCGATCAATTGGTATTTAATACAGATAATATTTCAGCGCGAAACCTTGCTTTAAGAGATCGAAATGGTAACCAAGCGGTAATTAATGGTGGTATTTATCATGATGGATTTTCAAATCCTGTAATAGACCTGAATGTTAGTCTTAATAAATTTGAAATGCTCAATACCTCCAGCGATGATAATGATCTCTATTATGGAAATGCATACGCTTCCGGATCTGTAAATTTTTTAGGCTCTTTTTCAGACATTCAGATTAGCGCAGATCTAAAAAGCGAAAGAGGCACGTTTATATCCATTCCAACGGATAATTACACAGAACTAGAGAAGCAATCCCATATTACATTTCTCAGTGAATTGGAAAAAGAAGAAGGCGGAAACCTTATTGATGAGTTTAATGTCGATTTGTCCGGTGTAAGTATGGAATTGAATTTAAAAGTAACCCCGGATGCAAGAATGGAAATCATTCTCGACCGTCAAACCGGCGATATTATCAAAGGGCAAGGTACCGGAGATTTTAGTCTTGAAATTGATACTAGAGGGGATTTCAACATGTATGGCTTTTATGAGATTGAAAAGGGCAGTTATAATTTTACCTTACTCAATATTGTAAACAAAGAGTTTGTAGTAAAAGAAGGAGGTAGAATTTCTTGGTCCGGCGACCCTTATAAAGGTCAATTAGATTTGGTTGCATCCTACAAACAAAGTGTCCCCTTAAAACCATTGATGGTATCTGCTGACTCCATTTTTTTAAGTAGTCCCCAAGCAACAAGGCGAAGTCCTGTGAGTGTAGATCTACATCTTACCGGCCCACTTCTAAGCCCTGAATTTGAATTTGATATTGATATAACCAACCCACCGGTATTCCAGGGTTACGATTTCAATAATGACCTTTTGGCCTTTGAGAATAGAATTCAAAATAATAAAGATTACCTGAACAGACAGGTATTTAGCTTAATTGTACTTAGGCAGTTTTCCCAAGAGGAATCTACTTATCAGCAACCGGCAGGCAGGAATTTAAGCGAGTTATTGACCAATCAATTGAGTAATTATGTTTCCTCCGTAAATGAAAACCTTGAAGTAAATTTTGATTTGAGTGGATTAAGTCAAGAAGACCTAGCGGATTTGCAACTAAGACTGTCTTATACCTTTTTAGAAGGAAGACTAAGAGTTACTCGTGAAGGAGGTTTTACAAATTCTACTAACGAAGCCGATGTTTCTACTATAATTGGGGATTGGACCATAGAATACGCGCTAACAGATGATGGGCAGCTTAAGGCTAAAATGTTTAATCGTAATAATTCAAATGTTTATCAACCGGGTGCACGATCAACAAATACAACAGGCATGAGTGTACTCTATACCAAATCATTTGATGAGTTTGTGGAATTCATCAAAAAAGAAGAAAAAAACCCGGATAAAAATAATAGTCCCTCTCAGAAAAAATCTCCTGCAATAAAAGAAGACTCCGAAAATCCGACAATCGAGCAGCAATGATCCGTTCACTAATTTTCATTCTTTTATTTTGCCCATTGATACACGGTCATTCTCAGGATAGTACTGAATTTAATCGCAAAAAATTTAATACCTACCTTATCGGTACTGGAGCAGTTTATGCAGGAACACTGATTGGTTTACAAGCCCTTTGGTATTCCGATTCCGAACAAGGAAGTTTTCACTTTTTCAATGACAATGCGCAATGGAAACAAGTGGATAAAGTGGGGCATGCATATTCCTCTTATCAGCTTGGGAGAATTTCATATACTCTTTTGAAAAATGCAGGTGTACCAAGGAAAAAAGCAATTTTCTGGGGTGGTATGACGGGTTTCTTGCTTCTTACACCCATAGAAATTTTAGATGGTTTCGCGGAAGATTATGGTGCTTCATATGGTGATTTAATTGCCAATGCTGCCGGTACCGGCATTTTGATGACACAGCTCTATATATGGGATGAAATACGAATAAAACCCAAGTTTTCATTTCATAGAACCTCATATCCTCAAGATAACCCTTCATTACTCGGCCGAAATTTCTTAGAGGAAATGATGAAAGATTATAATGGACAAACCTATTGGCTATCGGCTGATATATCAGCTTTCACGCATTCTGAAAATAAGGTTTTAAAATGGGTAAATTTAGCAGTTGGTTATGGAGCAGAAGATATGTTGGTTGCTAATGATAAATCCAATCAAATGCTTGGATACAATCCCTATAGGCAATTTTATTTAGGACTTGATCCGGATCTGAGTCATTTAAAAGGTAAAAATAAGCTACTTAATACCCTTTTGTTTGTTCTTGATGGAATCAAATTACCGGGACCAAGCCTCATTTTTCAAAAGGACCAAGTACTTTTTAGACCACTATATTTTTAATTATGAATATCGGAGATAGAGTTCGCATGCTTCGCGAAAGCCAGGAAGGAATTGTTACAAAACTTATAGATGACAAAATCGTCGAAATTCAAATTGAAGATGGATTCACTATTCAGGTGTTAAAACAGGAATTAGCCCTGGTCAACAGAGAGGAATCAGAATACTTCAATACAGGTCGGGAATATCATTCAAATTCAGGAACGAGTCAAAAAGAAGAATCTAAAAAGGCTGCCATTGCCGAAACAGGTCTTTTCATGGCATTCGAAATAGAAGATAAAAATGATCTGAAGTTGTATTTGATAAATAATACAGATTATAACTGTCCATTTTCAGTTTCTGAAAACAGAGAAACCAAGAGAAGAGGTATTGAGTCCGGACATTTATTCAGTAAATCATATGTTGAAATCACGCAATTAAAACTTGATGAGATTGAAGGCTGGCCGGAATTTGAATTTACCATTCTATTTAGCCGAAAAGGTGAACATAAGATCATTCCTCCATTTTTGAAGTCCTATAAATTCCGTTCGAAACGCTTTTTCAAAGAACCCGTTTCATTACCCCTACTCGGAAGTCAAGGATATTATTTCCAAATAGATCAAGACAATTCCGATATTGATACTGAAATGCTCAAGGAGCATTTGGCTGAAAACTTCGGGAAAAATAATCCGGGCAAAGGTGAAATAGAACGCCCATCAAATGAAATAGACTTGCATTTTGAAGAGCTATGGCCCAATGCGCCGGACATGGGAAATGCTGAAATCCTAAAATTCCAATTGGATCATTTCGAAAAAATGCTGGATAATGCCATTTATTCAGGTATGAATGAAATTACCTTTATACATGGTGTTGGAAATGGTAAACTGCGTATGGAAATGCATAGAATTTTGAGCAAACACAAGAATATCAAGTCTTTTAAAGATGCTCAAAAAGAGAAATTCGGCTATGGTGCTACACTGGTTCGGATAAAATAAATAGTTCTATTTTTACATCGTGAAATATCGTCTGTCTTATCGCCGTGAATTGAGCTTGCTCTACTTCAGGGAGGAAAGTCCGGACAACATAGGGCACCACACTTCCTAACGGGAAGGCACTGACCGCAGCGTCTGTGACAGAAAGTGCAACAGAAAATAAACCGCCATTACAAATCTTGTATTTCGTATTGGTAAGGGTGAAATGGTGGGCCCACCTCCGCAAGGTGGTGGGATAATTCGCTTCGGCGGACAAAGTAAGAGCCCACCGCGCTGATGGCGACATGAGCGGCATGGTAAACCTTGTGGGTTGCAAGATCAAGTAAGTTTCGCAAGAGTTGCCCGCTCGATTTGCGAAATGGGTGGATCGCTAGATCCTGATGGTGACATCAGGGCCAGATAAATGATAAGAACCCAAAAGTTGTGACTGAGTCACACTTTCGGATGACAGAATCCGGCTTATAGGGCGGTATTTCACTTTTTATTCAAAAAAGATTTATGTCAAAAATTCTCATAATCGACGATGAAGCTTCCATTAGAGAAGCATTAAAAGAAATTCTTACAACCGAAAAATACGATGTGGATGAGGCCGCCTCGGGTGAAGAAGGTTTGAAAAAGCTGATTACAGAAAATTTTGATATCGTGCTCTGTGATATCAAAATGCCGAAAATGGATGGCCTGGAAGTCCTTTCAAAAGCCAAGGAAACAGACGTTAAAGCGCAATTTATTATGGTTTCAGCACATGGCACTATAGAAACTGCCGTAGAAGCAACAAAAAAAGGTGCATATGATTTTATAGTGAAGCCACCGGATCTAAACCGCCTGTTGATTGCTATTAGAAATGCTCTTGAAAAAGGACAGCTCGTTGAAGAAACAAAATCACTTCGAAAGAAAGTCTCCAAAAACAATCAGATTATTGGTGAATCCAAATCAATAGTCGAAGTCAAAGACATGATTGCCAAGGTGGCCCCTACCGATGCCAGAGTATTGATTACAGGTCCAAATGGTTCCGGTAAGGAATTGGTGGCAAGAGAGCTCCACGAAGCCAGCAGTAGAGCCAATGGACCCTTTGTAGAAGTTAATTGCGCAGCCATACCTTCTGAATTGATAGAAAGTGAATTATTCGGACATGAAAAAGGGTCCTTTACTTCGGCTGTTAAACAAAGAATCGGAAAATTCGAGCAAGCGGAAGGTGGTACATTATTTCTGGATGAGATTGGAGATATGAGTTTGAGTGCGCAAGCAAAAGTATTGCGTGCCCTTCAAGAGAATAAGATTACCAGAGTAGGCGGCGATAAAGACATTAAAGTAAATGTCAGAGTATTGGCGGCCACAAATAAAAACCTGCAAGAAGAAATTAGCGATAAGAATTTCAGAGAAGACCTTTATCATCGATTGAGCGTGATTCTCATCAAGGTTCCGTCTTTAAATGAGCGAAAAGATGATATATCCTTGTTGGTAGACAAATTCCTAAAAGACATCGCCGACGAATACGGGACTAAGGCCAAAGAGATTGATCCCAAAGCGTTAGAACAATTGTCAAAGCATGATTGGTCGGGTAATATCCGTGAGCTGAGAAATGTAATCGAAAGACTCGTAATCATGTGCGAAAACACCATTTCAGAAACTGATGTGAAGAAATACCTTTAAAAAAAAGTGGAAGGTGTGAAAAGTGAAGTGTGAAGAATAAAAATTGAGAATATAAAATTGAAAATTCAGTCTCAAAGAAGTTCCTTTCTCTGCGTGAAGCGAAGAGACTACATTTAATCCCTAATAGAGTCTCTTCGCTCATGCTCAGAGAACGGTGTCGTTTTAAGAAATTGAATACAAAAAGTTGAAATTTTCAATTGTGCACTTTCATTTTTTTATGCCGACATCAAATTACATCCCCTTAACTCCGCATTATCCTTTCTGCCCAAAACCTCAAAAGTTCCATCCTCATATACTCGTCCGAGATCTTCGGTGGCGATAAAAGCGCAGGTCTCTACATTACCGAGATCAATAATATTTAATGCGCCAATCCTACCATTTAGTTCCTGTGTTAATGGATCATTTAATTCCATTCCCATTAATCGCATACTATTTGGTAATTTGTATTTAGTATTTCCGAAGGTATAAGCTTGCGACATCATTTCCGTCATTCCATATTCACTAAAGATCTTTTGTGCACCGCTTTTCGATCTAATAATGGTATGTAACTCTTCCCTTGTTATTTCCTTCTTCCTCCCTTTCATCCCACCTGTTTCGAAAACCAAAACATTGCTGAGGTCAGGAGAATACTGCTCTACCAAATCCAGAAGTGCAAAACTTACACCCCAAAGAATGATTTTTTTGTTAGAGTCTTTTAAGGCGTTTAAATCATCTATAAGCTTTTCAAATTCATTGTTATAAAAAGCTCCAGCTCCTGATTGCTTTATAAAATGATTAATCATATAAATCAAGGAGGAATACTGATTATCCATATAAGATGGAAGTAAAGCCAGTATATGATAGTCTTCTAAACAGCCAAATTCAGCTTCGAAAATTTGTTTAGATAGACCTTCATAAAAACTCAGTTCGCTTAGATACTTAGTACTTCGAATTTGTCCTGTAGTACCGGAACTGTGGAATTTCCATTTTTTTTCAACACCTTCAAGTATAATCTCATGCCTTTTGAAAAAGGATATCGGCAGACAAGGAATCTTTGACCAATGATCAATTTTAGAAATATCGAGAGACAGATTTGAAACGAAATCCCTATAAACACGGTTTAGATCATATTGTAACTCAAATATTTGTAGGGCAAGATCGTTAAAGTCACGATCGGACATTTTTAGTACTGATTCCTTTATTTCTTGAATTTTTGCCGTCATTTGCGTTGCCAAATATGCAATTCTTTAAATCAAAAATATTGAATAGGACTTTCTTTTGGATATTTTCTTCTTTAATGATCGTGTTGAGCTCTTGCAGAACTCCACCAGATTATAACGAAAGACCTATGATTATCTTTCAGGATATTGAAAGGATTGAAGGTTCCCGATTTGCAGTAACATTTTATTTTGAAGACGGAAATGCTGATTTAGGCCTGAATGCCAATGGTGTTGATATAGAACCACCTTTTAATCCAAGCTTCTTTGTAACCGCACCTAAAAATGACCCCTGTAATTATAAGGATACCTTGATTGATGATTTTCTCAGTAATGACCGAGCCCTAACAGATTCCATCGTAAAAACATTTGATAATCCTACCGGAAGAAATATAGAATTGAGTTTATTGGTGAAAAATGGAGAGGAGTTTTCAAGACGCTTTTACGGCCTCAGTACCAATTGCAATGTGAACGATACCGTCTTTCATCCTCAAATACGCTTCCCAAGAATTTCCGAAACCATAATAGATGAGCCTGTAGATGGCACTATCCGTTTTGAAATTGATTTAGGCTTTACACCCACTTTAAGCACAGATACTTTAATGCTTGAGTTCTTTATTTACGATAGGGCATTGAATGAGAGTAATACTGTAAGAACTGATGCCTTTGCTAAAACTCCCTGAATTCAGATAAACAATACGGATTACGGATTACGGATTACGGATTACGGAAAATTAAGTATTTACTATCCTATTATTTATCAATAAAGATCAGGGAATCTCTCAGGCTCTGCTTCAGCCATAATCTCATAAGCCATATCAAACACATCCTCAGGATTTGGTTTGGAGAAATAATCCCCATCTGATCCATAGGCAGGTCTGTGTGGATGTGCGCTTAAAGTTCTTGGTTGAGAATCTAACCAGCGATAAGCATTTTGCTCTTCTACTACTTTTTGCATCATATAAGCACTGGCGCCTCCCGGCACGTCTTCATCGGCGAAGATCACACGATTAGTCTTTCGAATAGAATCTACTATTGAATGATGAACATCAAATGGCAATAAAGACTGCACATCGATCACCTCTACTGATATACCAACTTTTTCTAATTCAGATGCTGCATCCATAACCACTCTACACATAGAACCATAAGTGACTATGCTGATATCTTTTCCTTCTCTGATGATTTCAGGAACACCCAGGGGCGTTGTGAATTCGCCAATATTTGAAGGCAATTTCTCTTTTAATCTATAACCATTCAGACATTCAATAATCAAAGCCGGCTCATCTGATTTCAACATGGTATTGTAAAATCCTGCAGCTCTGGTCATATCTCTTGGTACCAAAACGTGTATTCCTCTTAAACTACCAAGCAACATTCCAATCGGTGAACCCGAATGCCAAATGCCTTCCAACCTATGTCCTCTTGTACGAATAATAACAGGTGCTTTCTGCCCACCTTTTGTTCTGTACTGAATATTGGCTAAGTCATCAGCCATTATTTGCACAGCGTAATAGATATAATCCAAATATTGAATTTCAACGATCGGTCTTAAGCCTCTTAATGCGGCTCCAATACCCTGACCCAAAATAGTACATTCGCGAATTCCGGTATCCGTAATTCTTTCAACTCCGTATTTATCCTGCAATCCGGCAAAGCCTTGATTCACATCACCGATTTTACCTAAATCCTCTCCTATTGCAAATACTTCAGGATAGGTCTCAAATATTTTATCAAAATTGGCCTGAACGACTTCTCTACCATCCACCATTTTCTCCTCTCCTGAATATTCAGGTGCCACATGATCGATATTTAAAGCATGTTTTTCAGATGAACTAAACAGATGAGAGCTGTATTCGTCTTTATGTTTTGCCTGAGTTTTCTCAAGCCAAGTCAAAAGATCATTTCTCTTTGAATAATCTCCACCTCGCACTATTCGTAATACTTTTTTAACTGCTTTAATGGTATCGAGTTTGTTCGGATTTAATGCTGTTTTTAGTGAATTGGCTCTTTCTGCACATTCCTGATTTCCGGATTCAGAAGCCAAATCAGACATCAATTGTATAGCTTCATCCCTATCCACTTTCATGGACGCTACAAATTCCTTCCAGGCTTCTTCTTTTGAAGTTTTGGCGACTTTCTTTGCCTCTTCCTCCATTTTATCAAGAGCTTTGGCATCGGCAATTTTATTGTCGATCATCCAATTACGCATTTTCAGAATGCAGTCATGCTCTTTTTCCCATTCCAATCTTTCCTTCGACTTATATCTTTCATGAGAACCGGAAGTAGAATGGCCTTGCGGCTGTGTAAGTTCTTTGAAATGAATCAATACAGGAACATGCTCTTCGCGTGCAAATTTTTCAGCCTTTTGATAAGCCTCTATACAAGCCTCATAATCCCAGCCGTTAACTGCAATTACTTCAAAGCCTTTTTTGTCTTTTGTTCTTTGGAATCCTTTGAGTGCCTCGCTAATACTTCCGCCGGTGGTGTGATATTCTTTGGGTACAGAAATACCATAATCGTCGTCCCAAACTGAAACCACGGCCGGAATTTGTAAAACGCCTGCAGCATTGATAGACTCATAAAACATCCCTTCAGAAGTAGATGCATTTCCAATGGTTCCAAATGCTATTTCATTTCCATTACTGGAAAATTTATTCTTTTTCTTAAGTGCTTTTACTTCTCTGTAAATCTTCGAAGCGTATCCTAAACCTACCAAACGTGGCATTTGAGATGCTGTTGGAGAAATATCTGCAGAAGAATTCTTCATTTTTGTTAAATCCTTCCAATTTCCCTTTTCGTCGAGTGATCTGGTACCGAAATGGCCATTCATGCTTCGGCCTGCACTTGCGGGTTCTTTTTTTACATCGGTGTGAGCATATAATTGAGCGAAAAACTCTTTAACCGTTAATTGGTCAATCGCCATCATAAAAGTTTGATCGCGATAATAACCGGATCTGAAATCGCCATTTTTGAAGACTTTTGCCATTGCAAGCTGTGGAATTTCTTTGCCATCTCCGAAAATTCCGAATTTGGCTTTTCCCATAAAAACTTCCTTACGGCCCATTAAACTCGCTTCACGACTTTCTAAAGCGATTTTATAATCATTTAAAATTTCTCTTGTGTCGAGTTTAGCTTGTTTTTTCTTTTCTTTTACCGCTGGCATGCAATTAGGTTTTCGGACTGCAAAAATAGTCAAATCGATACCATTTTCCAATGTGAGATATGCAGTCAATGTCTATATTTGCAATCCTGTTTTACAAGATATTACGCAAAACAAAAAAGATATGTCGATCAAAATGAACAAATTCTTAGCCTTTTTAATACTATTTATCTCTTCATATTCAATCGTTTCTGCCCAAGGAAAGTTTGAATTTGAGAAAGTAGAACATGATTTTTCTGAAGTCACTGAAGGAAATATTGCGAGCCATGAATTCACATTTAAGAATACAGGCAATGCGCCAATAATCATTCAAAACGTAAAAGCATCTTGTGGTTGTACTACACCATACTGGACAAGAGAACCTGTTCTTCCGGGTCAGGAGGGGAAAATCAAAGCAGCCTATAACTCAAAAGGCCGTCCAGGAGTTTTTAATAAAACCATCACTATCACTTCCAACGCTGATGAGCCATCTAAGAGGTTAACTATAAAAGGTAATGTTGTAAGAGAGCCTGTAACACCAAAATATACTCCGGATGAATTAGCCGCCAGCCCAACTATTGGTTTTGATAATGATAATTTTAATCTTGGTAAAGTTGAGATGGGACAATCAGTTGTGAAGAAATTAATCATTGAAAACAGCGGAAAAAGTGATTTGAAATTGAAAGATCTTCAGAGTACTTGTAATTGTGTGACTGTTTTGAGCGCACCTGAAATGGTAAAACCCGGTGCTACTGCAACAATCGAGTTAAACATCAAACCTCTTGTTAAAACCAAGAGAGATGAAAAGATTTTTGTGTATTCAAACGATCTGAACAACCCAAAGAAAGACCTAACTTTTACAATTGAGGTTGTTGATGACCTAACAGGTACAAGCATTATGCAGAAGCCTGATAACTCAAACCCATTTAAATAAAATATTTTAAACCTTCGCAATTTAAAAGCGACCTAAATAAAATCAATATGATTATCGGCGTTCCTAAGGAAATTAAAAACAATGAAAACCGAATCGCATTAACGCCTAGTGGTGCATCGGTATTAGTAAAAAACAATCACGAGGTTTATATCCAAAAAGACGGTGGTGTTGGAAGTGGATTTACCGATGATCAGTACACTGAAGTAGGTGCCAAAATTTTACCTACTATTGAAGATGTCTATGCAAAAGCTGAAATGATCATAAAGGTAAAAGAACCTATCGAACAGGAGTATAACTTAATTCGCGAGGGTCAGTTGTTATTTACATATTTCCACTTCGCTTCTTATGAGCCATTAACTAAAGCAATGGTTAAGAGCAAGGCTATTTGCTTGGCTTATGAAACTGTCGAAAAAGCGGATCACAGCCTACCTTTATTGGTTCCTATGTCTGAAGTAGCCGGTAGAATGTCGGTTCAGCAGGGTGCCAAATGGCTAGAGAAACCCATGAAGGGTCGTGGTATTTTACTGGGCGGTGTTCCCGGAGTAAGACCGGCAAAAGTAATGGTAATTGGTGGTGGAATTGTTGGTACCGAAGCAGCGAAAATGGCTGCCGGTTTAGGTGCTGATGTGACCATTATGGACTTGAGTTTGCCTCGATTGAGATATTTATCTGAAATTATGCCCGCCAATGTGAATACATTCATGTCGAGTCAGCATAACATAAAAGAATTATTACCAACTCACGATTTAGTAATTGGAGCGGTTTTAGTTCATGGAGCTAAAGCACCAAAACTGATCACCAAAGACATGCTTAAATTAATGAATCCGGGAAGTGTGCTGGTTGACGTTGCCATAGACCAGGGTGGATGTTTTGAAACTTCAAAGCCAACCACTCATCAGGATCCGGTTTATATAGTAGATGACATAGTTCATTATTGTGTAGCCAATATGCCCGGAGCTGTGCCATATACATCTACACTTGCTTTAACCAATGCTACTTTGCCATATGCATTACAACTAGCTAATAAAGGCTGGAAGAAGGCATGTCAAGATAATAGAGAATTGGCACTGGGACTGAATATTATAAAAGGAGATATCGTTTACGAAGGTGTAGCAGATGCTTTTGGAATGCCATTTTCTCCGATGGAAAAATATTTAGACTAATCAGGTAAGGAAGGCACTTTTTCTAAAAATTCAATTTTATCTTTTTCGGCAGACCAGCAAAACAGGTCGATGCCATTAGTGATAAGGAGAAAAGGTGCCTTTATCGTTTCATTGTAGGTACAAACCTGTTTAACGGTCTTTTCGTCCAGTTTTATATCCGGCGATTTGCATTCAGCAAGCAAAAAGATATTCCCATTTCGATCGTAAACTTGTAAATCACTTCTTTTCTGAAGCTTATTATAATTCAATCCACTTTCTATTCGAATTAAAGATTTGGGAAATTGAATATGCATCATGAGATAATGCATCAGATGCTGGCGTACCCATTCCTCAGGACTTAGGAACACATATTTCTTTCGCACGACGTCAAAAATATATTTCTTGCCTTCGCTCTCCTTTATTTGATGAGAAAATGCGGGTAAATTCAGATATTGCACATGCAAATTTAGAATTGCATTTAATTAAAACGAATTACTATCAATGTCTCGATTACTAATAATCCTATCGATCTATACTTTTTTCTCATGTCAGAATAAACAAGAAGTAGATCTAATCATCTCAAATGCTAAAATCTATTCGGTAAATGGAAATTTCGAGTTATTCGAAGCCATGGCTATAAAGGATGGAAAAGTTTTAGGATTGGGAAAAAACGATGAAATATTCTCACAATTCGAAACAAAAAATATTAAAGATCTAAATGGATCAGCAGTGTATCCCGGTTTTTACGATGCCCATGCTCATTTTTTTGGCTACTCCAATGTATTACGCGAAGCCAATCTAAAGGGTGCGACAAGTTTTGAAGAACTTATTATTCGCGTGATGGCGCATCGCACGAAATATCCAAATGCATCATGGGTTTTAGGCCGCGGCTGGGATCAGAATTTATGGGAAGTACAAGAATTCCCTAACAAAACCGTCTTAGACTCCTTGTTTCCAAATACACCGGTGCTCTTAACTCGAGTAGATGGACATGCAGCATTGGTTAACCAAAAAGCATTGGATATGGCAGGCTTTGACGAAAACACAATTATTGAAGGTGGCAAGCTCATAAAAAATGAAATGGGACTGACAGGCGTATTAATGGATAACGCAGAAACAGCAATTAATAAGTTTGTTCCAGTTGAATCCAGAGATGTTCGAGTATTGTCATACTTAGAAGCCCAACGAAATTGTCTAGCCGTTGGTCTCACGAGTTTGGTGGATTGTGGTGTAATTATGGAGTGGTTTGAAATAAGTGATTCACTTTATCACAGCGGAGACCTTAAAATCAAATTGAATTTATTCCTCAATCCAAATGAAGAAAACTTTGAATTCGCAAAAAACAATGGAATTTTTAAAAGCGATAGACTTCAGGTGCAGGGATTTAAAGTGTATTCAGATGGCGCTTTAGGATCAAGAGGAGCTTGTTTGTTAAGACCTTATTCTGACGACCCTGGAAATTCCGGTTTTCTTTTAAATTCTGAAGAAAAACTCAAAAGCTTTGCTCTAAGAATATATGACCTTGGATTTCAGATGAATACACATGCCATCGGAGACTCTGCAAATCGACTTATGCTCGATATTTACAATGAAGTTTTGGGCGATAACACCGATCGAAGATGGAGAATTGAACATGCGCAAGTGGTTAATCCTGAGGATTATGAAAAATTTTCCAAGAACAAAATTATTCCTTCAGTTCAAGCCACCCATTGCACCTCAGATATGTATTGGGCAGACGAGCGCTTAGGAGAAGATCGAATTCATTTTGCTTATGCATATAAATCACTGCTTGAAAATGCAGGAATTCTGGCTCTGGGAAGTGATTTCCCTGTAGAAGATATTAATCCGATTTACGGCTTTCATGCAGCAGTAGCCAGAGTTGATTCTGAAAACAAACCGGAAGGTGGTTTTCAAATGGAAGATGCCATTTCAAGAGAAAATGCTTTAAAAGGTATGACCATTTGGGCCGCTTATTCCGTTTTTGAAGATGATCGAAAAGGAAGTCTGGAAATTGGGAAAGAGGCTGATTTCGTTGTTCTTGAAAAGGATATCATGGACTGTGCTGTGGAAGAACTAAGAAGCGTAAAAGTATTAGAAACTTATATTTCAGGAGAAACGGTTTTTTCCAATTAATATGCGTTAAGGGTAGAATTTCAGATAAAATTATTTATGTTTACTATTTTAGTAAACTTTTTTCTATCATTTGACTTTATATGATAGTAGTATTTAAAACGAAAGAACTTGAAAAACTCTATTCCACACCTTTAAATCAAATAAAAGGGAAGCAGAAGTATTCCAAAAATGTTATAAAACAATATCAGGTTAAAGTGAAAATATTGACAATTGTAGAGAATTTAAAGGAGCTAAGATCTTTCAGGTCCTTGAATTTTGAAGCCTTAAGAGGTGAAAGAATAGGGCGGTATTCAATTCGCTTGAATAAGCAATTTAGATTGATTTTCGATGAACTTGAAAATCAAAAAATACAATTAGAAATTATCGAAATATCAAAGCATTATGAGTAAGCAAAGAAAAAGTGCAAACGAAATTGTACCTGGTTCCGCAAATCATCCGGGATTTATTTTGAAAGAGGAGCTTGAAGCCAGGGATATAAAACAAGTGGATTTGGCCAAAGAGCTTGGTATTGCCAAAAATGTCATGTCTGAAATAATTAGTGGAAAACGTAACATAACACCTAAGTTAGCGGTACGGTTAGAAAATGTACTCGACATCAATGCTGAATTTTGGATGAAATTTCAAATGGCTTTTGAGATCGATAAGATCCGAATTAGAAATAAAAAGTCGATTCAAAATGCAAATATTTCTGAAAAGGCTAAAAAGCAATTGAGTTCAGTTTGACATCAACAAAATTTTAGGATAAGCATTTGCTCTCAAAATTTGAATTTCCAAAATGAATTCCACCTAAGAATCCAGTAGTAATTTTTGTACATTGGTAATTGATATTTGACACATGACGTTTAAAAGAAGCCTGTGTAAATTGACAGCAACCACCAGAGCTTCGGCGGTTAAAAAGATTGGTAAATGACCATCTTTGCTAAAGCTATGGTGGTTAAAAAAAATTGATACATGGTTCAAACAATATTAGGAGCAGGCGGAGTCATCGGAATTGAAACAGCAAAGGAATTATACAAAATAGGTAAGGATGTCAGATTAGTATCTCGAAACCCAAAAGCTGTATCCGGTAAAGAAGACTTGCACAGTGCCAGTCTACTCGAAGCCGATCAGGTAATGAAAGCTCTTGAAGGCACAGAAGTAGCCTATTTAACCGTCGGTTATGACTACAAAGCCAAAGTCTGGCAGGAAGTATGGCCAAAAACAATGGATAATGTTTTAAAAGCCTGTGAAGCACATAAGTGCAAACTTGTCTTTTTTGATAACATTTATTTATATCATCCCGATTTTAATAATCAGCCCATTGGCGAAGAAAATACAATTGCACCCAAAAGTGAAAAAGGAAAAGTAAGAGCCAAAATTGCCTTACAATTGATGGATGCAGTTGAAAAAGGGAAAGTGGAAGCCTTGATTGCCAGAGCTCCGGACTTTTACGGACCCGGTAATTCAAATAGCGTTTTAGTTGAAACAGTTTTTAAAAATTTTCAAAAAGGAAAAGCCGCCAATTGGCTCGGTGATGTGAATTGTAAACACTCGTTTATTTATACACCAGATGCGGGTAAGGCAACAGCCTTATTGGGGAATTCTTCAGACGCATACAATCAGGTCTGGCATTTACCCACAGCTCAGAATCCACCAACAGGAAAAGAATGGATTGAAATGATCGCTGCGGAAATGAACAAAAAGCCAAAAATTCAGGCAGCGCCGAAATGGATGGTAAGGATATTGGGATTGTTTAATCCAATAATGAAGGAGTTTGTAGAAATGATGTATCAATACGAGCAGGATTATGTTTTTGATTCATCGAAGTTTGAAAAAGCATTTAATTTGAAGCCCACGTCTTATGAGGATGGTGTAAAGGAAATCGTGAAAAAAGATTTTAATTAACCCAAGCCTTCATATCCGGGGTTTGCAGACATAAGCCCCCACAGTCCTCGATTCAGTGCAAGTATGAGGGCAAACTTTACGTGCGCTAATTAGGGAATTAAATAAGAGTCTAAATTTTTCAATTGTTAATCAACACCCTCAACAAGTGACTCTGATGGTGAGAAAAAACTAAAGTTTCCCCTCCCACTCAGCATAAAACTGCTCAAGATATTTCTGCATGAAGGCATGCCTATCCTGCGCTAATTTTTTACCTGTTTGAGTTTTCATTTTGTCTTTTAGCAAAAGCAACTTTTCGTAGAAATGATTGATAGTCGGAGCTATGCTCTTTTTATATTCTTCCTTGCTCATTTCTAAATTCGGCGAAACTCCCGGATTATAGAGCTCTCTATTTTTAAATCCTCCATAATTAAAAGCTCTGGCAATTCCAATTGCTCCAATAGCATCTAATCTGTCAGCATCTTGAATGATATCCAGTTCCGGAGAAGAAAATGATTTAGAATCTAATTCATTCTTAAATGAAATATTGGCGATTATATTTTTGATATGAGAAATAGTTTCTTCTTCGACATTTAAAGTCTTTAGAAAATCAACAGCTTTCTGTGGTCCGATTTCTTCGTCTCCATCGTGAAATTTAGAATCGGCAATATCATGTAATAAGGCTCCCAATTGTACTATGAATAAATCTGCCTCTTCTTTCTTTGCTATGGTCTTGGCCATATTCCAAACTCTCAAAACATGCCACCAATCATGTCCGCCTTCAGCATTTTGTAATTGTTCTTTAACGAAGGCTTCGGTTTGCTCAATGATATTATTATAGGTCATTATAGTTTGGAAATTCAGATTCTGTCATTTTTGAACAGGTAAAATAGCAATTATTTACTTTTGAATTTAAAGCCGATTCAATTGTCAATAAGAGTCATTTGCAAATGAATCTGATGATGAGAAATTTCATAGTATCAGGCATATTTAAACTTGCTTTTAGACTTAATGATTCAAAGCAAACTCTAATCTAGCTCATAATTTATATCGATATGAGCCATAACAATCACTTTTATAGCTCATAATTATGTTATATATTGAGCTATAAATAATTATTTATAGCTCATGTTTTGGAATTGGAAACATAAGAACTGGCCTGAATTCAGTTATTCAGCCAAAGAATTAGAAGGATATGAGAAGGAATTTTTGCACAAAGCCGGAATAGTTTTGGGAAGCATAAAGCATGTCGATACTGAAGATCAGGATATCTTGAAAGTGAACTTACTTAGCAATGAGGCCTACAAAACCTCAGAAATTGAAGGAGAAATACTTGATCGGGATTCTCTTCAATCTTCCATAAGAAGACAATTTGGGCTTAAAACCGATAATCGACGAATAGGTTCGGCAGAGCAAGGTGTTTCCGAAATGATGGTTGATTTATATAAAACCTATCAATTGCCATTGAGCCATGATCAATTGTCTGATTGGCACAGAATGCTCACCTATGGAAGAAGAGATCTAATTGGTATTGGTTCTTATCGAAGCCACGATGATCCGATGCAGGTGGTTTCCGGCTCAATAAATAGTCCTACTGTCCATTACGAAGCTCCACCCTCTACAAGAGTTCCTAAGGAAATGGAGAAATTTATAGCCTGGTACAACGAAGAAAGTACATTGTTAGATCCACTAACAAGAGCTGCTATTTCACATTTATATTTTGAAAGCATTCACCCCTTTGAAGACGGGAATGGGCGAATTGGACGAGCTATTTCAGAAAAAGTCCTTTCACAAACTTTAAAGCGACCTACTCTAATAGCAATATCATACACAATAGAACAAAAGAAAAAGGCTTATTACTCAGCATTGCATCGAAACAGTCTTAGTTTGGAAATTACAGACTGGCTGATATATTTCGCAAAGATGGTTCTGGAGGCACAAGACCATACCCAAAGCATGATTGACTTTCTAATAGAAAAAGGGAAGTACTATACTCGATTTGAAAAGAATTTTAATAAGCGACAATCGAAAGTTGTCGACCGAATTTTCAGAGAAGGAATCAATGGATTCAGAGGAGGCTTAAGCGCTGATAATTACATCACAATTACAGGCACAACAGCATCCACCGCTACCAGAGATTTACAAAAAATGGTTGAGTTAGGAGCATTCCGCAGAACCGGTGAAAGAAAAGGAACCAGATATTATCTGAATATCAATCATTCTAGTGTCAAACCTTAATGGTCTGTAAGAGTAAAAAAACACCTCTTTTTCATTGATCTAATCCAATTCTCGAATAAGGATTATTTAAAATTATTTAGGATTTAGTGATTGTACTGTTCCGATAGCTATCGGAACGAACCTTTATCCACCGAAGCTCCGATAATTATCAGGAGTGTAGGCGGAAGTGACCCATACCCTGTCAAGGTAGGCTCCCCGCCTCCCGGATTTAGTCCGGGACAAAGTGGGACCTAAGGGATTCGAACCCATGACCTCATGCCTGTCAAGCATGCGCTCTAAACCAACTGAGCTAAGATCCCAAACACTTTCCCACGGCGGGCAGGTAAACCAACAGCCTGTCCGACGAAGCATATAATGCGAAGGCGGAAGCTAACACTCCATTTAGATTCAAACACAAGATTACAAATTGTGGATAAATTGTCGAAATCGAGAAGTGTTTTTTCTAAATTATTATTTCTGAAAAGACGCAGTATTGAAAATTCAATTGGTAAGATAGCATATCAATTTTCCCATGCTTAATTACAATGCACTGAAATAAAGTAAATCAACATTTATGTAACTATCTGTTGGCGGTGGATCAAGGGCATTATTTGTGCAATCAATTGTAGAATCAGGAAATACTCTAAAAATACCTCTATAAAAAATTTGTTCATCATTAGGATCAAAATTTGTAGGGTGATTATTTATTCTAAAAAAATAACCTCTGGCAAAATTTCTAAAATAAACAAAATTGTTACAAGGGTAATTACTATTTATTCCATGAACTGCCATACCAAAAGTATCAATTTCAACTAAATATGGTTCATTATTAACAGGTGTAGGTTCAGTACAATCATCATCATTAGTGCATGACCAGAAAATCAATGAGAAGATCAACATGTATAAAGTGAATCTCTTCATATCTCAAAAAAAATATTAAAATTTTTCAGCATTGAAACTTCTGTCTTAATCAAATCTAAAAATTTCCAATAAAATGAAATTAATTCAGAAACTGATATTTTGACTGATTTAAGGATTTTCTTTGAAAAATATCAATCAATCAATTTTGTTAAACATGAATTTGTAGTAATAATTTTAGCGTAATATTTTCAAGAAGTGGATTGTGGATAAATTCTCCGAATCCCAATGCTCCTTTTTGTTAATTTTGAATTCCACTCAGAAAGACTCCGAGAATGTATATCATATTTGATACTGAAACTACAGGATTACCTAAAAACTATAATGCGCCGGTCAGCGATCTGGAAAACTGGCCGCGTTTGGTGCAAATTGCCTGGCAGGTTCATGATTTGAGTGGAGCACTTCTCAGCCAGGGCAACCACATCGTCAAACCCGATGGTTTTACAATTCCCTTTAACTCGGAGAAAATTCATGGTATTTCTACAGACAGAGCCTTGCAGGATGGTAAGGAACTGATGGAAGTACTCGATCAATTTTCTACCGATCTACAAAAAGCAGAATTTGTCATTGGTCATAATATTGAATTTGACATCAATATTGTCGGTGCCGAATACCTGAGAACCAGTCAACAAAATCTTCTTGAGAATGTAAAAATCGTAGATACAAAAGAAATAGGTACCGATTTCTGCAAAATTCCCGGTGGTCGTGGCGGTGGATTCAAATGGCCAACTTTAACCGAATTGCATGAGAAGTTATTTGGTCAAGGTTTCAGTGACGCGCACGATGCTGCTTATGATGTGGATGCAACAGCCAAATGTTTTTTTGGTCTATTAGAACATAATGTTATTCCACTTCTGAAAGACCAGCAAGTGAAATTTAAATCCTATCAGTCTCCTGATCTTGAAGAGGCCAATTTTTCTAAGTCCAAAAAGGAAGATGATGCCACATTAGTTGTTGATAAGAAAGATGCTCAAAAAATTGATTCTGCTTTCGTGCATCTTCATAACCATTCTCAATTTTCTATTCTTCAAGCGGTATCGCGAATCGACAGAATTGTCCAGAAAGCAAAGGATGATAATATGGATGCCGTAGCACTTACAGATCTTGGGAATATGTTCGGCGCATTTTCTTTTGTTCGTGCCGCAAAAAGAGTGGGAATTAAGTCAATAGTAGGCTGCGAAGTTTATTTGACGGAAGATCGCCATATACGGCAGTTCACTAAGGATAACCCTGACAAAAGATATCAGATTCCATTAATTGCTAAAAATAAAAAGGGATATCAAAATCTGGCCAAAATATCTTCATATGGGTATATTGATGGTTATTATTTTGGTGTACCTCGAGTAGACAGAAAACTGATCAGCGAATATAAGGAAGACCTAATCGCATTTTCCGGTGGAATAAAGGGTGAAATCCCGGATCTCATACTAAACGTAGGCGAAACTCAGGCTGAAGAAGCATTACAATGGTACTTGGAAACTTTTGGCGAAGACTTTTATCTGGAGCTCAACCGCCATGGTTTGGAGGAAGAAAAAAGGATTAATGATGTCCTTCTTGGTTTTGCTAAGAAATACAATATCAAGGTTTTTGCGGGAAATGATATTTATTACCTCGATAAGACAGATGCCAATGCTCATGATATCCTCCTTTGTGTTAAGGAAGGGGAATTGCAAGGTACACCAATAGGAAAAGGTCGAGGATATAGATACGGCTTTCCAAATGAAGAATATTACTTCAAATCTCAGGATGAGATGAAGGCCATTTTTGCTGATCTGCCTGAAGCCATAGCGACTACTAAGGAAATTTCAGATAAAATTGAAGACTACAGTCTTGAAAGAGATGTATTGCTTCCGAAATTTGAGATTCCGGAAGAATTCAAAGATCCTGAAGATGAAAAAGATGGAGGAAATAGAGGGGAAAATGCCTATCTGAAATATTTAACTTTTGAGGGAGCCAAAAAAAGGTATCCTGATATGAGCCCCGAAATTGAAGAACGCTTAAATTTTGAGCTATCTGTTATTGCAAATACCGGTTATCCTGGATATTTCCTAATCGTTCAGGACTTTACAAATCAGGCTCGCAAAATGGGTGTTTCAGTTGGTCCTGGAAGAGGTTCGGCTGCAGGCTCTGCCGTAGCTTATTGCACTGGGATTACCAATGTTGATCCGATTAAGTACGACCTGCTATTTGAGCGTTTTCTTAATCCGGATCGTATATCCTTACCCGATATTGATATTGACTTTGACGATGAAGGTCGTGGAAAAATTATCGAATGGGTAGTCAATAAATACGGTAAAGATCAGGTGGCTCAAATTATCACCTATGGTACAATGGCTGCCAAATCATCTGTTAGAGATACAGCCAGGGTTTTGAATCTACCACTTTCAGAAGCAGATTTTGTTGCTAAAAAGGTTCCGGATATATCGCTGAATAAGCTATTCAGTCTCAATAAGAAAGCCCTTTCGGAAAAACTGCGTGGCGATCAAATGATGCTTGCAGAGCAATTAATAGAAATTGCCAAGGGAAAGGACCTTGCTGCTGAAACTGTTAATCAGGCTTTGATTCTTGAAGGCTCTGTGCGAAATACAGGAACACATGCCTGCGGCGTTATCATTACTCCTGAAGACATAACTAATTTCATTCCTGTTGCTGTTTCCAAAGATGCTGATCTTTTGGTTACCCAATTTGACAACTCTGTAGTAGAGTCTGCAGGGATGCTTAAAATGGACTTTCTGGGCTTGAAAACGCTTACTATTATCAAGGAAGCTATTCGAATCATCAAGGAACGACACAATATTGAAATTGACCCCGATGAAATTCCTCTCGATGATGAAAAGACATATGAGCTCTATCAAAAGGGTTTAACCAATGGGACATTCCAGTTTGAAAGTCCAGGAATGCAAAAGCATTTAAAAGATCTGAAACCCGATAAGTTTCTGGATCTCATTGCCATGAATGCCTTGTATCGACCGGGTCCGATGGAATACATTCCGAATTTCATCAAGCGGAAACACGGAATAGAAGAAATCCAATATGACCTCCCGGCTATGGAAGGATTTCTTGCTGAGACCTACGGAATCACGGTGTATCAAGAGCAAGTGATGCTTCTCTCGCAAAAACTAGCCGGATTTACAAAAGGTGAAGCCGATTTACTCAGAAAGGGAATGGGTAAAAAGAAGAAAGAGATCATCGATGAACTCAAACCCAAATTCCTAGAAGGCTGTGCAAATAATGGACATGATACCGAAATCGCCGAAAAAGTCTGGAAAGACTGGGAAGCTTTCGCGGCTTATGCTTTTAACAAATCGCATTCTACCTGCTATTCGGTTGTTGCTTTCCATACAGCATATTTAAAAGCACATTATCCTGCAGAGTACATGTCGGCAGTGCTAACCCATAATATGAATGACATCAAAAAGGTGACATTCTTTATGGATGAGTGCAAACACTTAGGTATTAAAGTATTGGGACCTGATATCAATGAAAGTGGGCAGTATTTTAATGTAAATGATGAAGGACAGATTCGTTTTGGGCTTGGTGCTATTAAAGGAACCGGTGATGCAGCGGTAGAATGCATTATTGAAGAGCGACAAGAAAATGGCCCATTTACTGATATTTTTGATCTTTCCAGCCGTTTGAATTCCAGGCAGGTCAATAAGAAAACATATGAAGCGCTGGCTATGGCCGGAGCATTCGACAATCTCGGAAATTATCATCGACGACAATACATTGAAGCCAATGAGGGAGATGAGAATCTCATTGAAAAAGCCATTAAATACGGGCAGAGGATAAGTGCGGAAAAGAATTCTTCACAGGCATCATTATTTGGAGCGGGTGGCGATGAAGCCGAAATGCCGAAACCAAGAATTGAAGATCTGGAGCCTTATGGAGAGATAGAAAAGTTAAATATTGAAAAACAAGTAGTAGGTTTTTACATCTCAGGACATCCTCTCGATGAATTCAAGGTAGAGCTTGATCATATTTGCTCGCATTCCATTGAAAATATACCCAAGCAACATGCAAATGATGTTCGACTAGGTGGTATGGTAACAAGCGTTAGAACAGGTCAAACCAAAAAAGGGACTCCTTTTGCAGTAATGACTCTTGAAGATATGAGTGGTTCAATTGAGATTTTTCGTCTTGGAGATGATTACATTAATATGGCCAATTACTTTAAAACAGGTACCTTTCTATATACCAAAGGGAAAATGGATTTGCGCTGGTCGAAAAAACAAGAAATAAGAAATGAACCAAATACTCCTATCGAAGAATCCGATTGGGAGTTTCAGCCATATGAAATGTCGCTATTGTCGGAAGTAAGACAGAATCAGGCGAAGAAGATTGAACTCTATTTGCACTCAGCCGTTATCGATTATAGTATGGTAGATGAAATTGACAAGGTAGTATCCGGAAATCCCGGAAAATGTACCTTGAAGATGTTCGTCAGAGATCCATTAGAAAAAATAGAAATTGAGTTTCTTTCGAGGAAATATACAGTAGACCCAAATGACGGATTATTTTCACAACTCGATAAAATGGAAGGACTGTCGTATAAATTACTCATTTAAAGAGTGAAATTCTTAATTTTGCAAGCAATACATAAAAATCTAAAAAAACTAAAATGGGAAAGACAATTGAAATAACCGATGCCAACTTCGAAGAAGTAATAAATTCAGACAAGCCTGTGCTTGTAGACTTTTGGGCAGAATGGTGTGGACCCTGTAAAATGATCGGGCCAATAGTTGAAGAAATGGCCGGAGAATATGATGGCAAAGCTGTTATAGGAAAAGTAGACGTGGATTCAAATCCGGGAGTATCGGCAAAATTTGGAATCCGAAGCATACCTACTCTTCTTGTATTCAAGAATGGTGAAGTAGTAGATAAGCAAGTTGGAGCCGTACCAAAAAACATTTTGTCTAAAAAATTAGACGCACAATTGGCTTAATACCAAATCAAAAAATCATTAAAAAAGCTTACTTCAAATCTTTTTGGGGTAAGTTTTTTTTTGGTATTCAGTGCATTTATTAAATTGGCACAAAGATTTCCTCAATGGGACCAGGTAATACCAAATTAATAGAGGCTTTAGCATCTTTGGCATATAGTATCGCCAAAGCCGACGGCGATATCCAATCATCTGAAAAGCGATTATTCAAGAACATACTAAAGAAAGAATTTAACGAAGATGCTTGGATTGCAGAACAAAGATTTGATCTTCTGGATTCAGCGATTACACCATCTATCGACACCGCATATACGAATGCTCTAAACGCCATTAAGGACAATATCGGCCTGTTTAATGAAGAAATGAGTCGGAAATTTTTAAATGTTGTAGAAGGTATCGCTGAAGCATTTGAAGGAACTGAAGATATTGAAGATAAACTTCTGAAAAAGATGCGCGCAGATTTCAAGACATTATTGGAGTCAAATGCCAAAGCCTGAAATAACTGAGGTCCTCAATTCTTACCTAAAAATTTTCCCGGACTTCAAGTTCCCACTTGATTTTCCTGACAATCGAAAAATTAATACCCTAAAAAATTCAAGGGGTAGAAAGATCATTTTCAGCAAACAAAATGATGAGTATCGTGTCTTTTTTGAGGACAGCGAATCAGAAACAAGCGATATTCCAAAATGGAATAAGTTAATTGGTTGTGGTGGATAAATTAGATTTCCGTAATTCGCGCTTAAATTTATATCAATGTACGATGTAGCAATAATTGGAGCTGGAATAGTAGGTCTTTCGACTGCATATCAGCTTCAACTCAAAAAACCCGGTATCAAGATTCTTTTAATTGAAAAAGAAAAAGATGTAGCCCAACACCAAACCGGAAATAACAGTGGCGTTATCCATTCAGGAATTTATTATAAGCCCGGAAGCCTAAAAGCCAAAAATTGCATTCACGGATATGAACTCTTAATTGATTTCGCAGAAAAATATCAAATCCCATATGAGTTATGTGGTAAAATAATCGTCGCTTCAGATGAAAGCGAATTGCAAGCGCTTCAAAACATTTACGATAGAGGTTTAGAGAATGGACTAAAAGATCTCAAGTGGCTCGAACAAGCCGAAATGAAAGAGATCGAACCACATCTCCGAGGCGTAAAAGGTATAAGAGTACCACAAACAGGAATCATTGATTATAAGGCCATGAGTCAAAAGATCAAGGAATTATTGATCGAAAATGGTGCTGAATTCGCCTTTGACAATAAGGTAGAGGACATTCTAGTCAACAATGACGAAACTATAATTAAAACGGATAAAGCAGAATTCAAAAGTTCATTGCTGGTTAACTGTGCAGGCTTGTATTCAGATAAAGTAGCTAGACTGACTAACCAAAATGTCAATCTGAAGATTGTTCCTTTTCGTGGAGAATATTTTGAGCTTAAAGAGGAGAAAAGATATTTGGTCAAGCATTTGATCTACCCTGTCCCCGATCCGGCATTTCCTTTTTTAGGCGTGCATTTTACCAGAATGATCGGTGGTGGTGTTGAAGCCGGTCCAAATGCTGTTCTTGCATATGCGCGAGAAGGTTATAAAAAATCAGATGTCAATCTTTCAGAGTTTTTTGAAACATTGACTTGGCCGGGATTTCAAAAAGTAGCGTATAAATACTGGAGAACTGGGTTAGGAGAATTCTACAGAAGTTATTCCAAGTCCACATTTACCAAGGCACTTCAAAAATTAATTCCTGAAGTTCAGTCCGATGATCTCATCCCCGGTGGTGCCGGAGTTCGCGCTCAGGCTTGTGACAGAGAAGGCGGCCTCTTAGATGATTTTATGATATTGGAAAGTAAAGGCGTTGTGAATGTTTGTAATGCTCCTTCCCCGGCTGCAACTTCATCGCTTTCTATTGGAGAAACAGTTGCGGAGAAGACTTTGCTCCAGATGAGATGATAAATGGAGAATAGATATTGGTTATGGATTAATTAAAGATTCAAGATTTATAATTAACAATTCGGACTTCGGATCACGGATTACGGATTAAGAAATTCAGACTATCAACTCAATTATTGCTAATTGAATTTACTACCTCCTATTTATTTTATCACCCCAAATTTATCTTCCCCTTTCACATTTATATCCCACCAAGCTCGAATAAAACCTGTACCATAAGCCCAAAGCTGTGTCAAGCTTGTAGCTATAGATAAGAAGGCAACCTTTGCGTTTTTCTCTTTTGCCAAAGAATCCAGAAAAAGCAAAGCAACATAAAGTGTAATTGGGATAAAGAATATTGGAAAGAAAATCCCTAAAGCTAATAAAGCCAAATTTCCAATTATGAAAAGGCTTGGGAATGCATAGAAGATTTTGAAGGTTTCAGGATAGAGTTTGCTGATAATGACTCTGGTATAACCAAAATTAAAAACCTGTTTTTTGAATTTTACCAAGGATGTTCTGCGCTTATGATATACATAGGCATCTTCCAATAACTTAGTATTAAATCCATTTCGCATGATTTCGATGGTAAAAACCATGTCCTCGCCGGGATGCATTTTAGTTTTTGGGAACCCCCCTACTTTCTCATAAACTGCCTTGGAAATTCCCATATTAAAACTTCTGGGATAGAATTTATCGACCTTTTTCTTTCCACCGCGAATTCCGCCAGTCGTCAAAAATGAAGTCATTGCATAACTGGTCGCTTTTTGCAGATTATTAAAACTAGGATGCGCTCTATCAGGTCCACCGAAGGCATCTATTTGTTCTTTCTTTAATTCTTCATCAATATTCTGGAAGTAATCCTTAGGAAGTATGCAGTCGGAGTCACAAAAAATAAAATAATCACCCAAGGCTTTATCCATACCAAAATTTCGTGCGAAACTAGGGCCGGCATTTTCTTTAAAAAAATAGCGTATAGTGATGCTATCCTGATATTGATCGACGATTTCCCGACAAGGAATACTTGAGCCATCTTCTACCAATACCAATTCATAATCATCAAAGGTTTGAGGAACAAGGCTTTCAAGAAGTTCTTTTACTTCATCCGGTCTGTTGTACACCGGGACAATGAGGGAAAATTTAGGTTTATCCAATCTTAAATTTCTTTGAATAATTCTGAGACCGTATTTAAATCGACATTTCCACCCGTGAGGATGATGCCCACTTTCTTATTTTTAAAACGATCTTTATTTGTCATAATCGCCGCCAAAGGTACGGCACAGGAAGGTTCAATTACAATTTTCATTCGCTCCCAAACTAATTTCATTGCTGCAACTGCTTCTCGGTCACTAACTCTAAAAATATCTTCAACGTATTCGGTTATTATCCCAAAATTTTTCTCTCCTATCGATGCCCTTAAACCATCACAAATCGTAATGGGTTGATCTACTTTAACCCACTTATTATTAGCTTTTGATAAAAACCCACTATCCGCTCCTTCCGGCTCGGAACCCATTACAACTGTATTTGGGGAGAAATATTTAACTGCCAAAGCTGTGCCCGAAATCAGTCCACCACCACCGATGGGCGCAATAATTATGTCCAAATCGGGAAAATCAGCAATCAATTCCTGGGCAGAGGTTGACTGTCCTGCGATAACCCTGTAATCATCATAAGGGTGTATAAAATGAGCTCCTGTATCCTTAAGAACCTCATTTAATTTATTTTCTCTGGCTTGTAAATTATTATCACAAAAGATCAAATTCGCATCATACGAATTCACCGCATCTATTTTGACTTTCGTGGAATTTTTTGGCATTACGATATAAGATGGAATCCCGCGTAGCTTGGCAGCTAAAGCTACAGCCTGCCCATGATTTCCTGAGGAATGTGTAGCCACACCCTTTCTCATTTCTTCATAGCTGAGTTGAAATACAGTATTGATTCCGCCACGAAATTTAAATGCACCAATTTTCTGAAAATTCTCGCATTTGAAAAATAAGCTTGAGCTCAACATTTCATTAATACTAGCACTTGTGAGCACCGGAGTTTTATGTGCATATTTTTGAACGCGCAGCAATGCCGTTTCTAGTACATTCTTACGTGGAACAGTTTCGTTTTCAGACATGTTATTATATAGATAAATCTAAATATGATTTTATAAATCAAAGTTAATAAAGTACTTTTATCTTGTGTATGTGTAAGAACTTTCTGACTAATGCAAAATAGAAAATGGAAAAATCTACTGCACCTTTCAATTATTTTATTTTTAGCCTTCGCTTTCAAATCGAATTTAAATGCTCAGGATATTGATAGACTCTATTTCCAGGATACAATAACTGCCCTGTCGCCAAATACCTTGAGACATTCCTCTTTTGTTTCAATAACAGATTCTTTTTCTATTGTAATCAGCGACCATATTCCCGGAAGGCTCCATTTTATCAAATTAGATTCAAACGATCAGGTAATTGAGGCACGATCTTATACAGTGCCAAATCAAAACAGAAATATTGGTATTAACTCCACTGTTTTTCATCAAGGCTACATATATTTTGTTTCAGAATTCAATAATGGAATATACGGCAAATTAGACACGGATTTGAACTTGTTATGGTTAAAGAAAATTGCCATATCTGCAAGTACAGGCAATAATATTAGACCTAAATCAATTTGCGCGATTAATAATAATTTTTACATCGCTTCGGGAGGTGATGAGTTTACGGTTATTTCAAGATTTGATTTAAACGGAAATCATGTTGCCTCCAAGAAAATACGCGATTTCTCAGGCTTTGGTGCAGGTCATCAAACGATGGTAACTGATGATACAAGTCTTTTTGTTATTGCTCAACAGGGCAATTTTGGCAGCCCTAAACCTGTACACATATATAAGTTTAATCCCTGGCTTTCTAAAAGTCGCGATGTCGTTTTGACCAAAGCAGGTATTTACAGCGATGAAATCATAGGTTTTAATATAATTGAACGCAAACAAAATTTAAGAATTGACTTTCTTACGCCCGGCCCCGGTGGAATTTCAACTTTTTTTACAGTTAAAGTAAATAAGGACCTTTTCATAGAGGATACTAAAAAATGGGACGCTTCTATCAATAATCAACATAGAGCATCCAGTAAATTACAAACTCTTATAAGTGGTAATGAATTTTATAAAATATTTCCATTTAATGGCATAAACCTTGGTGGCTATATAATTTCCAGATCTTATTTAGGCTGGATTGAGCAATTCAAGTTTCACAGTACTCTAGGTTTAAATAATGATCCTAATTATAAATACCTCGGCGTAAATCGAAACAAGGGTAATCGAAATTTCTATCGCTATTTAAATGGAGGGATCACAGATACTGTCCAAACAAGTATCATTGAAATTGTCAAAACCGGTTCTATTCCACTTGACTTCCCCTGCGATATATCTGAAAATATGCAAATAAGGGAATTTAATGGTTTCAATATTTTTGAAAGCTTTGCTCAATATAATGTTTCAAATTTTTTAGTTCCTGTTATTGATTTAACCTATTCCTACTCTGTATTATCAACTAGTCAGTCGCCCTGGTGTGTAAACAACACAATCGACACTTGTGCATTAATCAATGTGCGCATTCCAAATAAATTAGACACTGTTTGTACTAACATTGATTATGAATTCAATACTTCTACATATTTTATTGATTCCCTCCAATGGAAAATAAACGGTATTGAAACCACAAGCTCGAATTCCTTACGAGTATCATTTGATTCTGCCGGTTTATATACTATCTCAGTGGAGGCACACCCAGAGCAAAGCTCTTGTTTTATTCAAGACAGTTTTACTGTAATTGTAGAACCGAAACCAGTTTTATTAACGGCAGACACAACTATCTGCACGGGAGACTCAGTATTTCTTGAATCCTTTAATTCGGAAATAAATCATTGGACAAATTCTCAGAATATACAATGTGACAGTTGCGCAAGTACATGGGTAATAGCCAATAACTTAACACGAGTAATTTGGAGAGGGCAAAACAATAGCAACTGTATTATAAGTGAAGAAGTAGAAATTGAAACATTTCCAATCGCTACCGGAAGTATTTCAGGTCCAAAAGAAATATGCCCCGGATCTGATAGCATTGAATTTACTATTAACTCAAGTTTTACCGATTCGATTATTTGGTGGGTTGATACTATTGGAATAATTAATTCCAGTTCGGTAAATGGAGTCAATATCAACTGGCCTGATTCTGCTGACAGTGCCAATATATATGCCGTTCTTTTTGATGAAAATGCTTGTATAGGCGACACCGTGCTTTACAATGTTAATTTAGACGCAAAGCTAAAACCTGATATAGCTGCTGTTTCGAACAGTTATTGTTTCTTTGATAAAGACAGTATTAATTATTCCATACGGGATCCTTTGTCAAATGCTAATTATAATTGGTCCGGCAATCTTGGAAAGATAGAGTACTTTCCATCATTTTCTGAAGTGGTTATTAGTTGGGACTCCGTGGGAAATCATTTTTTATCAACAGAAGAAGTTGTTCAGACAAACATCGCAAATTGTTATGGCACAGATACAGTTTTCCTGCAAATCAAAGAAAGTCCCAGAACTCAATTGGTAATTAATGGTCCTGATGAATTATGTGTTAATGTAGCGGATACCTTTAATTGTAATTTAGGAGACCCGGGTTCCAATTATATCTGGACTACAACAGATGGTTTTTTAATACAAGGGCTTAATTCGGATTCAATTATACACGTTTGGTTTGAGGACAGTTTAAAAACTTTGAGTGTTAGAGAACAAGCAACAAATGGCTGCAGAGGCAAAACTGCTAAACTAGAAATTGATATTAAACCAACACCGACACCAATTGCAGAATTTGATTCTTCAATTATCTGCATTGATGACACATTTAATCAACAATATACCATGTCGGGATTTGATAGTAGCTCTTATGTATGGCAGGTTACAAATGGAGAAATCACTTCGGGCCAAGGAACAAAGGACATTGTTATTAATTGGGACTTGCTGGATTATAAAAGGTTTAAGATTGTGGAAACATCTAAATATGGGTGCATCTCTGATACTCTGGAAGCTGTTATTTTTGGAGATTTTTCAAACCCACAAATAAATTATATAAATATAGAAGAGGATAATATGATTCGGCTTTATCTTCAAATAAATAAGCATTGGACCAACCCAAATTTACTGTTTGATATTTCAAGACGAACACTAGAACCGGAAATATCAGATTGGGAAGAAATAGGATTTATAGCTGCTTATTCAAATCGTTTTACTGATAGAGGAATTGATCCTCAAAATAATAGATATCAATATACCTTTACTATTCAAAATAGCTGTAATGTGGATCTTGAAGCTCCATACCATTCAAGTATATTTCTCAAGGCTGATATAGTATCTATTTCAAGCTCAAACGAGATTCAGCTAAATTGGAATCCATACGAAAATTGGGAAGGTGGTACCGGGCAATACGAAGTTTATAGTATTAACACAAATGGAGATTATACTTATGAGTCTACAGTAAATGAGACGCGATATATCCCGCGAGGTACTGAGGCATTCGTTGAATACTGTTATATTGTAAAGGCTTTAAATCAGGATGAGGAAATTTTCTCATGGTCAAATCAAACCTGTATTTCAAAAGATGATTTGATTTCAATTCCCAATGTAATTACTCCAAATGGAGATGGTTTCAATGATGTATTTGAAATATCAAACTTGAGTTCATATAGCAATCATCAACTTACAATCTATAATAGGTTTGGAAAACCAATTTTTGAGTCCAATAATTATCAAAATGATTGGCCCAATGATGATTTAAACCGAGGCACTTATTTTTATTCATTGAAAACCATAAGCTCTAATTCCGGAGAATCAAAAATTTTAAAAGGTTGGCTAGAAGTTTTAAAATAGATTCGAGCTTCTATAATTTGAAAATTCACAACGAAATACTTAGCATTAGATTCAAATACAAATAAACAGTATGTCAAATTTGAACAAAAAGATCGGAGTCATTTTAATCATTTCCTTTTTAACACTGCTTTCAATTGATCTTAAAGCGCAAGACTTCTACAGTGGAGATTTTCGATTTGGACTTGGAATTGCTCCAAACGTTTCATGGTTCACTCCCAATACGGAGGTATATGAAAATAATGGAAATAAAACAGGTTGGTCTTGGGGATTAAATACAGATTTTTTCTTTGCTGAGAATTATGCTTTCGCTACAGGAATAAAAATGCTGAGTTATGGAGGGAAATTAAAATATCCGGATTTATATACCGATGGGTTCCCCGATTTCAAAGTGACAGGAGAAAGTGACATTAGGTTTAATGCCATACACATCCCTCTTGCTCTGAAAATGCGCACATCAATGCCTAATGCTCTTAATTTCTATGCCAAATTTGGTGCTAATATGATGTTCAATTATACAAGAACTGAGGATTATTATACAGATCCTGATTCAGATATTAATTTTGAAGCAAATGATAGAGACTATCAAGGCTCTAGCAATTTATTCAATTTTGGTATCCTTGTTGGTGCTGGCATGGAATATAATATCAGTGGCAATACTTCAGCCTATGCAGGAATATTTTTCAATCAGGGTATTCTAAATCAGCTAAGTAAAAAGGCCTATAATATCGATGCAAACGGCGTTATACTCGACTCTGAAGATAGCACAAGAGGCCCACAAGGTGAAAAACAAAAAGCAACATTAAATTATCTAGATTTGGAGCTCGGTATTTTCTTTTAATGCAATACGTTTTGCTTGAAAAGTTTAATGGCAATAGCCAGTAATATAATTCCAAAAACCTTTCTAAGTATATTGAATCCGGCCTGACCTATTTTTTTCTCCAACCAATTGCTGGATTTAAGAACAATATAAACCAAAATCATATTCACGAATATTCCTGCGAGAACATTTATTTGAGCAAATTCGGCTCTCAGAGATATAATTGTGGTCATTGTTCCCGCTCCTGCAATCAAAGGAAAAGCGATAGGAATAACAGATGAAGAGGATTTTTCTCCGGGGCTTGCCTTAAAAATTTCAACTCCTAAAACCATTTCCATACCCAATAAGAAAATGATAATGGCTCCGGCAATCGCAAATGAATAGACATCAATACCAAATAATTTGAGTATGGATTCTCCCAAAAAAAGAAATGCTACCATAATTAAAATGGCAACGATTGAGATTTTTTCAGACTGAATATGACCGTATTTTTTTCTCAGGTTAATGATGATGGGAATTGATCCCAAAATGTCGATTACAGAGAATAAAATAATTGATACAGAGGCTATTTCCTTAAAGTTTAACATGATCTCCCAAATTTGTCGCGAAATTAGAAAATCGCTTGGTCAAAAGCTAAGATGAGTTGAAAATAGACTCATGACGAGCCTGTGGCTGTCTTGTGAATTCAAAATGCAAAATTCAAGAATGATTGTGAGAATTTACTGCAATTCATTGTAGATCTTAAATTTTGGAAGATCCCGGATTATATACGGTAATAGGTCTAGCTAAGCGATATCTTTTATTGAGATTTACTTTCAAAAAAATTGACTCAAATTGGTCAAGCTATATCAGGTACGGACAATTGCGAATTGCTAATAGAATCTATTTTTTATTCTTTCAATTCTGAAAAAACCATTTCACTAATACCTTATAATTCACCTTAGTTCCATGAATTAAAATACCAACACGATAAACGCGTGCGGCCATCCATGTTGTAAAAACAAATCCTCCGATAAGCAAAAGCATAGATAATGCAATTTGCCATCCCGGCACTCCGTAAGCAATTCTTCCCATCATCACCACTGGTGAAGTAAATGGAATCATTGAGAGCCAAAAGGCCAGCTGGGAATTGGGATCACTTAAAACTGGTGCAAGACTAAAAATTGCCAATAAAAGTGGAATCGTAATAGGCAGCATAAATTGCTGTGAATCGGCCTCCGAATCAACTGCTGAACCAACCATAGCAAACAGTGATGCATAAACCAGATAACCTCCTAAAAAGTAAAAAATGAATAGCGACACAATTTGACCAATAGGAACATTTTCAACTGCTCTGAGTACTTCGGCTATTTTTTCATTTTGACTTTCCTGATCAATATCCAAATCGACTCCTCGTGTTACCGCCGGATTATTTTTTAGTTCATTAATTCCTGTAAAACTCGCTGCAGCAGATGAAACAGCAGACATTAGAATGACCCAAATTAAAAACTGGGTCAGACCAACTGCTGCCACTCCCAATACCTTCCCCATCATTAATTGGAAAGGCTTAACAGATGAAATAATTACTTCCACAATGCGACTTGATTTTTCTTCGATCACGCCACGCATCACCTGCGCTCCATAAAGGAAAATGAAAATATAAATCAAGAAACTCGTCACATATCCTATTCCAAAATTCACCCCGGCATTGCTTTCTTTTTCTCCTGATTCGGTGAGATTTAAAGTTTTTAAATCGATATCGACTTGAAGCTGATCCAGAGTTTGCTGGTCTATCTGAAGCTCAGAAATCCTCCTTTGACGAATTTCCTCCTTCAATTGCCCATTGATCATATTGACCAAATCAAAACTTGGATTTTGTTGAGAATAGAGATTGAAACCCTTTGGCGCATTTATATCAATCTTTGGTATGTATAATAGACCAAAGCTATTCCTTTCTACAAATTCCATCTTTGCCTTTTCCAGATCTCCGCCGATATAGACAAAATTGACTTCTTCATTGCTTTGAAGTTTATCATTGTAAAAACCGGACTCATCAAGAACTTCTATTACCTTTTTGTCGCCTTTTTTGGAAGAAAACCATGCCACAAAAAATATCATCGCGCCAAAGAGCAATGGAGTCAGAATAGTCATTATTATAAATGACTTTTTCCTAACCCTTGTAAGGTATTCTCTCTGCAGTATTAACCAGATCTTATCCATGATTTACCTCCTTCACTTTTGAAATGAAAATATCATTCATACTTGGTATTATTTCTGAAAATGAATGTATATCTACTTTTTGAGCTAGTTTTTTAATCAAGTCATTAGGATTTCCCTTCGAATGATCGATGAGAATAGATCTTCGATTTGAATTTTTTAATACTTCCATTTCAGATAACTCATAAGGCATCTCCATTTGTAATTCATCGCCTTTGTACTCTATACTATAATTATGTGTTTTATAGGTCTCTTTTATGGCAATTTTATTGCCATCAAGAATTTTAACAGCATTATTGATCAAGGCTATATGATCGCATAATTCCTCTACCGATTCCATTCTATGAGTGGAGAAAATAATAGAACAGCCCTTATCCCTCAATTCAAGAATTTCGTCGCGAATGAGATTGGCATTAATTGGATCAAAACCTGAGAAAGGTTCGTCCAATATTAGAATATCCGGCTCGTGCACAACTGTAGAAATAAACTGAACCTTTTGCTGCATTCCCTTTGATAGGTCTTCTATTTTCTTCTCCCACCAATCTGCTATTTCAAATTTTTTGACCCAGTATTTGATTTTTTCGAAGGCATCACTTTTGTGCATCCCCTTCAAACGAGCAAGATACATCAGCTGATCTCCCACCTTCATTTTCTTGTATAATCCACGCTCTTCGGGCAAATAACCTATGACCTGGATATGATCCTGCCTTAAAGATTCACCCTTTATCAGAATCTCTCCTTCATCGGCTTTTATGATCTGTGTAATAATTCGTATCAGAGTAGATTTCCCTGCACCATTCGGTCCGAGTAACCCAAATATCTCACCCTTAGGAATGCTCAAACTGACATTTTTTAGGGCCGGTTTATCACCAAAAGATTTTGATATATTATTGACTTCTAAAATATTCAAGACGTTTTGTGTTTGTTATGTAAAAATAGTTTTTCTGTGAAAGAAAATTTCTAAACTTTAGGCATGCATATTCATCTGCAATTACTCATTCATTTGTGCAAGCTGCATATGCGCCAGTTTTTCAGATTATTGGCCGAAATAGGCCTTGCGAGAATAGTCATTCTGAGTATAATCGGATTGTTATTCTTAATGCAATTATTGCCGTTTATCCAATTTTCTTCTATTTGGGCCTTTGTACTTCCGATATTACCCGCACTTATATTTTTCAGTTTGTTCAATTCGGAAAAATTTGACCTCCAATCCGAATATAGCTTTCTAAAAGCATTTGTTCCTTCTCCAGTTCTAATTCGCCTTTTGCGAAATATACTTTTTGCGCTGCCCTTTTTAATAATTCTTATCATTCATAAAAATTTTCAGGCATTTGGAATTGGAATAATTCTTTCCCTTTTACTCGCTATTCCATCGAAATTTCAGTTTAATGAAAAGCAATTTCTCTTATTTAAAACTCCTCAGACTGTCCTAGTTCCATGGACAATTGCAATTCGCAAAGGCCTACTTATCTATGTTATTGTATTAGTATGTGGAATGCTTCAATTATTACATGTTTCGTTTATTTTTTTCGCCATTTTTATTTTACATCTCAGAATTTTGAGTGTTTTACAATTTAATGAGAGTCAGATATTGCTTCAATCATACAACAGAAAAGCCAACTCATTTCTAAATAACTATCTAAAAAAACATTTAATCTATTATAGCCTTTTTACCCTTCCTCTATTGATAATGACGGCCATATTATCAATTCAAACATTTTTGATCTTGTCTTTTATTTTTCTGCTTTTATTGATCCATCAGTGGCTTAGTATCTATTTAAAATTCAGTTTTTATGAACCGGGAAAAGATAATTCTGATATGCAAAGCATTCAAACTCTAATGTTAGCTTTTCTTTTGATTCCATTTACCCTTCCTATTCCATTTCTATATCTCTGGAGATATCGCAAGCGAGCAATCCAAAATTTAAATGTCTATTTATGATTGAAATAAAACATTTGCACTTTGCCTACAAAAAGGACATTTCAGTTTTAAATGGCATTAACCTGAAGTGGGAGGAGTCACAAATTCACGGTTTGATGGGCTCTAATGGCTCCGGAAAAAGTACATTGTTCAAGTGTTTGAAAGGTTTGCAAAGTGATTTTCAGGGTGAAATACTTGTGGATGGCAACCCGTTAAAAAAAGAAGACATCGCCTTTTTGCCGGCAGAAAATTATTTCTACCCACGTATGCTAGCATCGGAATATTTACACTTTTTTAAAATCTCAAATCCACACTTTGATCCTGTGAAATGGTGTGATATTATGGATTTACCTACAAACGGATTAATTGATAATTTTTCAACCGGAATGAAAAAGAAATTGGCCATTATTGGGAGTATTGGTCTTGATAAACCGGTACTAATTCTCGACGAACCTTTTAATGGACTCGATGCCGAATCATTCCAATTGGTTCAGGAATTAATGCTCTCAGAGAATGAGAAAGGCAAAACGATTATCTTGAGTTCTCATATTTCATCCTCGCTCAGAGACATTTGCAATGACATCGCCTACCTTGAAAATGGAGCTATAAAGCAGGTTTTTCAGAAAGATCAGTTTGACGCAATGGATAAGGAATTATTTCAGGGGAAGAGAGAGGAGATTCGAAGAAGAATTGACACTTGACAAGCATGCGGCTGTCAATATAAAATTGAGAATTGAAAATTCAGAATAGAAAAAATTGAAGGCCTAATTGCTAATTGAAACAGCTTATTACAAATTGTCTTTGAGATCTTTCTCAGCTAAATCAACATTGATTTGTTTTATTACTGAATCGATTTCTTTTGACTGCTCTTCTATTTGTTTTATGAAAAAATCATGATCGGGTTTGGCTTCTAGCTTATACAATGAAGCCAATCCCAGCAACCTTGCCACCGGTCCTCTTAAATGATGTGCATTTGTATAACTGTACTTTATTAATATTTCATTTTGCAATTGAATTTTGGCAGTTCTGTCATTTACCCTTTTTTCCAAATCCTTATTCAGAATACTTAATTTATTTTGAGCCTTTTGCAATTCTTCATTCTGAGAAATGATCTCTTCGGAGGAATCCTTAAGTTTTTTATTAGATTCAATCAGCCTAATCTGTGTCTTATCATATTCGTATTTCAATTTGGCTGTGGCAAACACCAGAACAAAATAAAGTGTAACATATGTAACTCCTGCAGTCATTGTGTCTTCTAATGGAATTGCAAATACTCCGATAAGAATAAGGATGGTGATTCCATGCATTATGAACATAATTTGGCCTTTGAGCATCACGGAAATCATGAATCCAACAATTAGTACAACTGAAAGCGTGGTGGTTGTTTCAGGGGAAACCCAACGTTGATAACTCATTGCAATCAGTGTAATCGACGTAACAGTAAGCACAGATATTTGAGGGAATTTTTTCCTAATTATATATGAAAAAAGACAAGCTGTTAACACGACAATTGAAACAGTAATTGATAATTTATCTTCCTGAAAAAAAATCACATTAGTCAGAAGGATTAGAAAAACACCTCCAATTGATAATCTTAAAATGGTATTTAAAAAGTATCTCTCAATATTATAAGCTTCCATGCTTTGCTTTTACTCTTTCGATTACTGCAAAATTATGAATAATTAATTGTGAATTAGTTGAGAATTCAAAATGCAAAATTCACCACAGAAAATCGATGATAGACCATGGACGATAGTCAGTCGAGAGCTTCTACTAATTAATTTCTTTTCTGCTAAAATTTGAAAACAACAAAGGAAGAGGGTACTTATCCTTGATAATCTCGAACAGATCATACATTTTTAGGTTTTAATCTATGCTATGAAAAAAATATTCTACATCCTTTTTCTAAGTAGTTTGGTTTCTTGTACTCAAACAACGGAATCCACATACCTTTGGGAAGATCTTAAAGTGTCAGGTGAATTTCTATTTGAAGGACCTAATTCTTTGCAAGGCCAAATAGGAAGTCCTATTGAGCAAATTGCGAAAAGCAAGAATATTGACGCATCAAAAATTAAAGCCATTTATATTGACAAATGCCTGGTGGGTTTTTCCTCTGAAGATTTGCGCTCTGATGTTGAAAATATGCTGGTTCAATTAGTTAGCGAAAAACTAAATCTTGTTTCTGTAGCCACCATCAATGGAATTCCTAAAAGTGGACCCATATCACTATCAACTAGCGAGGAGCAAGATGTTTTGGCATATTTACAGGATCCAAAAACAACCTTGGTTTTGGATGCAAATATCAAACGTGATATGGATGAAATGAGCTGTAATATCACTTTTGATCTTAAAATTTTATACGAAAACTAATTCTATACATATGAAGAATTTAACACTATTCATTTTTGCTTTTTTTCTTTGCTTTATTTCATACGCCGGAGATCCGGACAAACTTATTGGCATTTGGAAACCAAGTGATGGTCGCTCGATGCTAAAAATTGAAAAAATAGGTAATAAATTTTATGGTAGGGTTGTCTGGCTTCTTGAGCCAAATGATGATGATGGAAATCCTCGTACTGATGTTAATAATCCTGATGAATCACTTCGAAGTACTCCTCTAAAGGGTTATCGTCTTCTCAAAGATTTTGTGTACGATGAAAAAGAAGAGTTATGGCTTGACGGAACCATTTACGATCCCAAAAATGGGAGCACATATAATTGCAAAATCGAACTCAAAGAAGATAATGTAATAGAAGTTCGCGGCTATATTGGAGCTGAAGTATTTGGCAGAACCGATCTCTGGACCCGAATGCTCAAAAAATAATTAGGGGCTAACCAAACTCAGTGATATCTGTATGAAAGGTGTATTGCTGAGTTCGGTTTCCATCAAATATCCTTCGTTGTCAAAACCTCTGAAAAAATCTCCATCATCCAAATCAAATGACCAATTGATGCGGTAACCTGCACTTGCACCTATCCAGATAAAATCGTTTAGTCCGTGCATATATGTCAAGCCCGCGCGAATTTCCGATCTTCTGAGTTGAACATCATATTCTCCTGCTCCTCCACGTGGCATTGGTCCGGGTATGGTTTGAGCATTGTTAAAACTATTGAAATTGCTCATAGTATATGAGCCACCCTCCATCTGCCATCCAAGTAAAAATACATTTCTACTATTTGACCTGTATCGCAATTGTGCTCTTGCAGGAAGCACAGCTTCAATACCCCATTTTTCATTTTTAAAGGTTTGATAATAGTATAAAATGGGGAGGTAATTTAAAGCTCCACCGATATAGGTTCTGGACAAACCAAGCCCTAACATCAGATCATCGGAAGGTTTGATTCCATAAATTACCGTACCAATGAAGCGCGTGTTTTTCAGTTCCGGTAAATTGTTGAAATTATAGTCACCATTTAGCTCTGCTCCCACTTGAAATAGTAAAAATTTCTTTTCGTTAAGGGGTTTGAAAATGGTGAAATTATTATTGAGCCACTTTAAACTATTTTGATCCAAATTATAGGCCAAAGGATGTTTTAATTTTTGCCCGGCAGATTTTATATAGCTCAGTTGAGAGTAATTGAAACTCCAATTAATTAGAATATTGTTTTTTGAAATTACGGGGATATTGCTGTTAAATCTGAATCCCGGAGAGTAATCCCAATTCACATCTTGAGCTTGTCCGTTTTCAAAATCAGGTAAGCCTAAGGTGCTCGGACCTTGCGCATCAAAACCAAAGGAAATCAATTGCGTGGGGCTTTGTGATGTCACTTTATTCGTGCAAAAAGATTTCAGAGAAGTACCAGCAACTTCAAATTGAGAAATGTCAAAGTCATCAAAATTTTCCTCTTCCTGAGCAAATACATTTATACTCAAAGTCAGGCAAATTAAACCGATTAAAGTATAGGCAATTCCTTTCATGTCTAATATCAGCATTTTGATCTTGGGCTAAAAATAGAGCTGAAAGTTGAAATTGGAAAATTACCCTTTAATAATTAATCAAGGTGCACTAGTCAACAAATCCATTAAGTCGCTTTGTTGAGTCAAATTGCTGCCTTCGAATACCTCATCTTCTTCTTTCTTCGGCTTGACTTTCTCCTCATTCAAGGTGATATAAACAGGAACTTCTACTCTTCTGATATTCTCAATAAAGACGGTATCGGCCTCAGTTTCCACAAATACGGTATCTATAATCGGATCAGCCTGCACGATTTGTTGTTTTTCTATAATCTGCGTTTCTGGTTGCTTGATCCAATAGGCGAACAGCATAAGGAGGATCATTGCCGGAACTGCCGCGTAGGCAGGAACTTGTACATTCACGAGTCTTTGCCATAAACTCGGATACATAAGTTCTACTGCTTCATCAAGCTTTTGTTTTACATTGCGATTGGGGCTCAGATCATTTGCCGAAGCGGCCATGACCAAGTTCTTGAATTGTACAAAGCCTCTTTCCCCACCAAATTCTTCTTTGATTATTCTCAATTCATCCTCAGTAAGCTCGTTGTAGCTTTTAGTTTTGAGGATGTTGTCTAAATATTTTTCTAAGTCTTTCATAATTCTTCATTTATAATTCTTGTCTCACACTTTGCACTGACAGCCGCAGGCTGGTCAAGTGCCATCCTTAATTTTCATTTTCTCTGTGAGGTTTTTCCTAATCGTAAACAGCCTCGACTTCACCGTTCCTTCCGGAATATCATAAATCAGGGCCAATTCTTCGATACTCATTTCTTCTTGATAACGCATGAGAAACATTGACCGCAATTCTTCGTCGATCTGTTCCAAATTCTGATGTAAGAAATCCATTTGTATATCCTCATCGATCTTGCTTTCTATATTGGAATGCTTTCCCTCCGCTTCATTGCCCATCTCATTTTGCATTGCTTTGAAATAGGCCATTCTGCGATATTTATTCTTACAGAGATTATAGGCAGATTTGAATATCCATGCTTTAAATTCGTATTGGGGATTATAAAGCTCTGGGCGGTGAATAATTTTCAGAAAGAGATCGTGCAGTGAATCTTCGGAATGCTCCCGATCGTTCCAGAGCATTTTCATGAAATAGCCAAAGAGTCGTTTGCTATAGCGATTATAAAGATGATCAAAAGCCTTGCGTTCGCCGTTCTGAAACAGCTGCATCAGCTCTTGATCGTTCTTAGTTTTGTAATTGCTAAATAATGCCACCTATTCTTCGATTACTTCCATGAATATACGGAATCCTACTCTCGGATCAGGGCCATCATATTGCATAACGGATGTTACCGTGCTTTCATGCGGGGGATGATCCCAGCTGCCTCCCATGGCTTTTCCCTGCTCATCAACCATTTCGGCTACGTTTCCGATGACATCATAAAAGCCCATATCATTAGAGAAATAACTGGCTACAGGTGCTGTTAGTGCAAAACCATCACCTTTGATGCCCGAAGGACAAACTTCATTTCCAGGTGTTTTGATATTGGCCAAATAACAGCCTTTTTCGTTCATGATGGCTTTTCTGTACACCGACCAGTCACCGGCAAACCAGGGGTACCAAATGCTGTCGTATTCTGCTAGGCTAAAATATTCCCAGTCTTTAACTTTCACATCTTTATGAGGAGCGGCTTTGACCTTGTTTTCCTCAAATACCCATGACTGAAATGGCACATAACCAAGCGCTGCCATATTCCATTCGTTTTGACTTGGTAAGCGGAATTTCACTTTATTAAATTTCCTTCCTTTTTGCTGATTATACTGTACCGTTAGCCATTCACAGTACAAATTCGCAGCTTCATGGCTCAGATCCATCACAGGATATTTACTGAAGTTTTCCTTGAATGAGTTCTGTGAATAATGGTAATTTCTATGAAAAACTTTATTGACGCCCTCATATTTATCCAGATTGAATTTGGCCATTTCATGCAGCTCTTTGTAGTCGTTTTCATAGAGATAATTCAAAAATAACTCGTATTCCTCATTGCTCACCTCTGCTGAATGTGCATAAATATTACCCTTGATTTTGTTGAGTTTATTATCCAACTCTTTGACCCCCATTTCGATAGGAATGAAATTGCGCTTATCCATACCCTCAGATAAAAGCATGCGCACTCTGGCTCCCACATTAGAGCGATTCGCGATCATCTGAATATTTGATGCCCATAGATCGGCCTCTTCTGTCATATTCTTTTTTTCATAGTACTGATGCAAAAGATAGAATGGGATGATATAATTGCTCTCCAGATTTTTACCAGTAGCATTCTTTGGCTCTCCGCTGAAATCAACCTGTAGATAATCGAGCAGGAAATTCTCCTCTATATTTTTACGGAGCAGATTATAATTATCAAAGGGCTTATCGCTTAACCTAGAGGTTAAACCCACCACATAGAGATTTTCCTGTTCTTTTTTCAGGTCCTCACGAGGAATAGTGAGCGCATAGTAAAAATCCTTTTGAGGATTCATAGTTACCAGTTCACTTAAGCTTGCATTATTCTCCCATTTCAGACTATTGCTCAAAAAGGCAAAGCGTGTGTATTCATTATTTTGCAAAAGCTCCATATTGAGCACAAGTACATCCTTGCGCACCGACATCACATCTTGCAATAGCCAAAGCGGAATACTGGTGGTTTCACTCTCGGTAAATAAAATCCCCTTATCGCCTACCGACATAAGCACATTATAAGAGTAGTTCAACAGAGAAGGCAAGATTATGCCATTGCGATAAAGACGTTCCGCCAGGCGCAGATCGCGTTCGCCCTTGGTTTCTGAAAGTACATAGCGCTCCACAGGAAATTCAGCATTGGCCGAAACTTCCAAAGCCTTTTCAAGCGTTTGTATTCCGCTGGCCGACCAGCCCTTTTGTCTGAAATCACAATAGAGATGCGCCTTACCATTGTTTTGCGCAGCAGCGATATCTGTGATAATTGCTGCCTTCTCACCTTCCGGCATGCCCGAAAGTTCTGCGGCTTTGTACGCCTGGATCCAGGCATCTTCATCCTTTGGTTCTTCCTCAAGAAATGACCTCCAATTTCTGTATTGGTCTAAATACCAATTGCTCGAATAGCTTTGATGAAGTGTACTGGGTATGGGCTCGGGGCGTGCAGCCGCCAGAGAAAGTTGAACTGCCCATGTTAGGGCGAGTATTAACATTAAGTTTTTCATGTTTTAAAATTTGATTGATGAATTATTTCAATCGCGATTCATGAAGTAGTACACATAAGTTTAGGTCGCGTTCATTTTGAGTTGAAAAAAGTTTTGCAAATGACGAGCCTTCGGCTGGCAGTGTTAATTGTTTAGGGTTGAGGGTTGAGAGTCTGTCCCTGATATAGGTTGACCAATTAGAGTCAATTTATATCAGGGACGGACAACGGACAATTGATAATTGCTAATCACTAATTGAATTTACTGTTCCCAGAACTTGAATTTATCTGAGTTTTTGAGGTGTTTAAAGTGTATGAGTTTACCAAGGCTTTCTCCAAAGTCTTTGAAATCGGGAGGGAAATTATTGGAACCGGAGACTTTTTTCAATCGCACTTTTCCTTCGGGTAAATCGTAATAGACTTTCAATTCCCATTGTACGCCGTCTTCAACATCAGAATCATAGCTTCTTTTCCAGCTATCGGTCATTGAAAAAGACTTTAGAAATACTTCCCATTCGCTTTCTGATGGATTTACTTCTTCAATTTGGTCTTCGAATTTGAGCGATCTTCTGAATTCATCCTCCTCGTCGAACAGGTTATCTATCAAAACCTGAAAATTGGTGAAAAACATACGAATGACGCCTTTGCGAGCTTGAATCAATACACCGCTTGAAAAAAAACCTCCAAATGTAAAGTCGAAATCGAGAATGTCGGGTTTTTCATTTTCCATCCTTTAAAGATAGTTGAAAGGGAGTTAGCAATTAGAAATGAGCTTTAGCAATTTGTGGACACTTGACGAGCCTGCGGCTGTCAGTGTAAAATGGAGAATAAAGAATTAGGAGTTAGAAATTAAGTAATTAAGGAAGTATGAATTTAAAGTTCAAAATTCAAAATTGTTAGAAATGGTTATAGTTTCTTCCTCGAAGAACTACGTATTCGGAACAGGTGCTTTGCTAAGAAAACAGCTTCTATTTTTTAGACTGCCGCAAATATTTTCTTTCTCTGAGCGGTAGCTAAGAGACTACAAGACACTATGAAAAATGAAAACTTCAAAATTCAAGGTTTAAATTGAGAATTGTTTTTTACTAGCTAGTCTCTGGACTTTTTAAATTCAGAAATATCATGATGGTGATCGGACGGCAGACTTAAAACCTCGGACTCAATTACTAATTGATTTTAATTCCAAGCACACACACATCATCTACCTGTTCTTCCCGGCCTTTCCAATCCATAAAAACTTTTTCGAGATGGGCTTTTTGCTCAACCATTGGTTTTTGGTGAATGGCTAAAAGTGTCTCTTGCAATGCTTTAATCTTAAATTTCTTGCCTTTCGGTCCTCCGAATTGGTCGGCGAATCCGTCGGTAAATACATAAATGCTATCGCCCTTTTCCAGCTTTATGTCATGGGTCGTAAAATTCTCATGACGCACATGCATGCCAATTGGTTGTTTGTTTGCGCGAATAATTTGCAAGTCTCCATTACGAATTAGCCAAAGTGGGTTATTTGCGCCGGCATATTGTAATTTATTACCCTCAAGTGCACAAAGCGCTATGTCCATACCATCTTTTACTTCTTCATCGGCTTTTTCAAATTCCTCGATGACGATTTCTCTCGTCTTGTTTAATATCTCGCCCGGTTGCTTCAATTTATATTCTCCAATGGAACGGTTCAACGCACTATTGCATACTACTGATACCAAGGCTCCCGGTACGCCATGACCTGTACAATCAGCTGCCGCAAAATATACTGTGTCTTGCACCTTATTAAGCCAATAAAAATCACCGGCTACAACATCCTTTGGCTTATAAAGCACGAATGCTTCATTTAAATAGTCCTTGATTAAACGACTCGGTGGTAAAATGGCACTTTGGATGCGCTTAGCATAAACGATGGAATCAGTGATCTTTTTGTTGCGATCACTCAACAGGCTTCTTTGTTCTTCCACCTGGTCTTTCTGACTTTCTATTATTCGCTTTTGCTTCTGGCTAATCTGAAAGCGATTGTACATAAAAACGCCGAATACAATTAACACTATAAGCCCTCCATAAAGACTAAAACGCTGTACCCTCTCCTTTTCCAGCTGTGTTTTCTGCATGGCAAGCCGCGCATCGGTTTTGATTTTTTCTTCCAATGCCTTCAGACTATCCGCTGCTACTTTTTTATCATATTCATAGCGAAAAGAATGACTAATGATCTCTTTTTGATTCTCAACACTCATAAGACTATCACCTGTTGTTTGATAGAGTTCATGCATTTCAAGAGCTTTGCTGCTATTATTTATAGCTTTATAACTCTCGTATAACACTTTGGCTGCAGAATGAATAGCAGAAAGATTTTGATTTTTTTTAGCATTTTCCAATGTCTTGGTAGCAAGAGAAATTGCGTATAAATAGTTTCCTCTACGATAATTTAGGTCTGCCAAATTATTTAAAGGCCTATTCAGACTTGCTAAATCTTCTTCGGCTTCATAAAGTCCTATACTTTGATTGAAGTAATCTTCCGCTTTATCCAGACTATCATAGTCCATATATATTGCACCGATATTATTGAGCATTAGGGCAACATCATAGGGATTATTTAATTGTCTTTTTATTTCCAGACTTTGCTGATAATAATCAAGTGCCAATTTATTTTGGCCAAGGTATGAATAGGATGTTCCAAGATTATTTAAAATACTGGCACTTAGTAAAAGCCTATTTTCGGTATTATCATCTATTAAATCATAACATTGCTGAAAATATTCAATGGCTTTTTCATGTTCTAAAATGTTATCATAGAGAATGGCAATATTATTTAAGGCATTGATCATTCCATTCTTGTCCGAATTATTTTCCGCATTCGAATAGCTTTTTTTGAAATAGTCGATTGCATTGGTATAATCACCCTTATCCAAATAAACATGTCCAATATTACTTTGTGCTTTAGTGACAGCCCCTATATTTCCCAGCTCCTCCATCATGGTCATGCTTCGGATATAATTATCGATAGCAGCCTGTAAATCGCCCCTATCATAATAGATCACACCCATATTATTTGAGATGCTGGCAATCCCTTTTTTGTAATTGACTTTTTCAAAATGTACCAGACTTTTCTGATAGTAGCTTATAGCCTGATCATAATTTCCGCGTATGGCATAAGACACACCCTGAGTGCTAAGCGCTTGTCCCATGTATTTTTCCAGTCCCTTTGATTCAGCAAAATCAAAATGTTTCTGAGCTAGAATAAATGCTGAATCCGGTTTTTCAAAAAGGACTGTATTCCAAATAAATCCGTTGAAGGATTCCAGTCTGGCCGTGTCATGAGCTTCTGTATTTTGCCAAATCGACCAAAGACTATCAGTATTGACTTGCGCAAAGGAAGTTTTGAATAGAATTAATAAGAATATTAACAGGGCAGTTCTCTTCACGTTTTAAAAGTAATAATTGAAAATGGAAAACGGAACTTGTCCGCCTGTGGCGGGAGCGGACACATGTGAAGCCTAAGTCTGTCTTGTAAATTTAAAGTTCAAAAAAATCCAAGTTTTCGGAAGTCATATGAATCAATTGCTAATCCCCAATCTAAGAGTAATCCACCCACGTTCCCTGCTATCCCCGCTTAAGGCGAAGCCGGATTGTGGGGTCTCCTGAATTTTAAATCGCTCCTATATTGTAAGGGATCCCGCAATGCACTACGTTTATGCGGGAATAGTACTCATTTTTTGGCGGATTTCGTATCTCGTATTCCGTTTTCAATTAATAGGGAATGATTAATGCGATCTTCAATTATTCATTGCCAATTGCTAATTGAATCTCCTTTGTTCTAAATTTGATCCATGAATAAAATCAGTCTTGCGATTCACGGTGGTGCCGGAACGATACTCAAAAAAAACATGTCACCGGAAATGGAAAAAGCCTATACTGCTGCACTGCAATCGGCTTTAGACAAAGCTTATACGGTTCTTGAAAAAGGTCTGTCGGCAACAGAAGCTGTGGAATGCGCTGTTTGTGAACTCGAAGACTCCCCTCTTTTTAACGCCGGAAAAGGATCGGTATTTACTGCCGATGGCACTCATGAAATGGATGCTTCGATTATGGAAGGGAAGAATCTTTATGCCGGAGCTGTTTCTGGCATTGTTGGTGTGAAAAACCCAATCGTTTTAGCGCGTTTGGTTATGGATAAATCCGGTCATGTTTTTCTTACCGGAAAAGGAGCAGAAGATTTTGCCAGAAAAATGAAATGTGAGTTTCGCGATCCTGACTATTTCCACGATCAGCTCAGATACGATCAGTGGCAGGAAATCAAAGACTCTGAAACCTTTCAGCTGGATCATAGCGTGAAAGACGAAAAATTTGGTACCGTAGGTGCAGTTGCACTCGATTTTCGTGGAAATATAGCTGCAGCAACCTCCACCGGAGGAATGACCAATAAGCGTTTTGGCAGAGTAGGTGATTCTCCAATGATCGGAGCGGGAACCTATGCCAATAATAAAACCTGTGCAGTTTCATGTACCGGAAGTGGTGAGTTTTTCATTCGTGGCGTGGTGGCTTATGATGTTTCTTGCCTAATGGAATACAAAGGCTTGAGTCTGATTGATGCGTGTAAAGAAGTGATTCACGAAAGACTGCCAAAAATCAATGGCGACGGTGGTTTAATAGCCCTGGATACTCAGGGAAATATTGCCCTTGAGTTCAATACCGAAGGAATGTATCGAGGACAAAAGAATTCTGAGGGTCTAAATCAGATCGCTATCTATTCCTAATCTTTACACAAAATGTTCTGAAATAGGCAGAATATTGATGCTCTTATTATCAATAGTGAATCTGTCGCCGTTGGCCAAAATATGTGTGATCAGATTTGACATAGACATCGGAGTTCCTTCTTTAAGTTCCTTGTGAGAATTATGGGTCAGTTCACTACCATCCATCATGATCACCATTCCTGAACCAATTACTTTAAATTCATTACAGTTTTTTATGATGATACCCGTATCCTCCGACAATCCAATTCCCAATAATTCCGGGTGGATTGCAACGGCCTCAGCTAATCTTCCAAATCGTCCTCTTCGGATAAAATGGGTATCAATCATGAGTTTGGGAATCAATGCAAGACCCTTTCGCATTTTTACTGCGCCTTTTTGTAAAGCTTCAGCGCTGCTCCCTCCCGCAATCATTTCATTGGCCATTGCCATGGCACCTGCACTGGTACCGGCGATAACAAATTCCTCATTAATAAAGCGCTCCTTAAGTATTTTATGAAAACTGGTATTACCAATGATCCTAGTGATTTTAGATTGATCACCACCGGAAAACATTAGGCAATTGGCTTCGCGCAATAATTTTAAATTCATTTCCGATTCGCAATCAGCAGGCTTTTTAATATTTAAAACTCGCGCATGATCACAACCCAAATGTTCAAAAGCCTTTAAATAATTTTCAGCAACTACATCCGGAATACTGGAAGCTGTAGGTACGATTAGTATACGTGCCGACTTGCCACCACTTTCTCTTAAAACATGCGATAAAATGCCCTCCTCAATAAAATCAAGGCCGTCGTTTTCATTATCTTCCTTTTGTTCATTCCCGCCAATGGGAATAAGAGTTCCTTTTACTTGAATCATTCGATTTTTTAAAGCATTTCTTATGAAGGTAAAATTGAGCAATATTTCTCATTAAAAATCTATATTTATAAAATTCATGATTTTGTATTAGCTAAAATTCGCATGGAGATAAGAGAAATACGCGCAATGAACGGACCGAACTACTGGTCCATAAGAAGACATAAACTCATAGTAATGGTGTTGGATATCCAGGAAATGGAGCAGCGCCCCACCAATACTATAGATGGTTTTTTGGATAGATTAAAAACCTTGCTTCCTGGAATGTTCGAACATCGCTGTTCTATAGGCGAACCCGGTGGATTTTTTCAGCGCGTAGAAGAAGGCACCTGGATCGGGCATGTCATTGAACATATCGCACTTGAAATTCAAACTTTGGCAGGTATGGACTGCGGTTTTGGAAGAACACGTGGCTATGGAGAAGAAGGTGTCTATAATGTGGTATTCGATTTCATGGAGCCGGAGGTGGGAAGATATGCTGCTAAAGCTTCAGTTGCAATCGCACAGGCATTAGTTGATGGCAAGGATTATGATCTTGAAAAGGATATACAGGAAATGCGAGAAATTCGTGAGCGCGTTCGACTGGGGCCAAGTACAGGATCGATTATTGAAGAAGCTCAAAGAAGAGGTATTCCCTGGATTCGATTAAATAAATATTCACTTTGCCAATTGGGGTATGGCATCAATCAGAAAAGAATTCAAGCAACAGTTACGAGTCAAACCAGTAATATTGGAGTTGAAATCGCCGGCGATAAAGAGGATACAAAATTTTTATTGGAGCAGGCAGAGGTACCGGTTCCAAAAGGGGAAATCGTTCGCTCTGAAGCAGGACTCAAAGATGCCGTAAACTATGTTGGATATCCATTAGTTGTAAAACCAATCAGTGGAAATCATGGAAGGGGGATTACTACAAACGTCCAAAACTGGGAAGACGCACTTGAGGCCTATCATGCGGCCAAACATGTGTCGAGAAGTGTAATTATCGAGAAATATATTATTGGTGAAGATTACCGTTTATTGGTGATCAATTATAAACTGGTAGCTGCTGCAAAACGAACTCCTGCACATGTAATTGGCAATGGTAAATCAACTATTCAGGAATTGATAGATGAGGTTAATTCGGACCCTCGACGTGGCTATGGTCATGAAAAAGTGCTCACAATGATCGAAATCAACGACTTGACAAAGAGCATTTTGAAAGAACATGGGAAAACCTTGAAAAGTGTTTTGAAAAAAGACGAGGTTTTCAATTTAAAAGATACCGCCAATCTTAGTACAGGAGGAACCGCCGAAGATGTCACAGATATACTCCATCCTTATAATATTTTCATGGCTGAGCGAATTTCCAAAATTGTCGGTCTGGATATTTGCGGAATAGATATTATGACCACAGATATTGGTCAGCCGCTACCCGAAACAGGCGGAGCAGTATTAGAAGTAAATGCAGGTCCGGGATTCAGAATGCATATCGCTCCTACCAAGGGTTTGCCGAGAAATGTTGCCGGTCATGTCATAGACATGCTTTATCCACCAGGAACGAACTCTAGAATACCGATTGTAGCTGTAGCAGGCACAAATGGCAAAACCACGACCACAAGACTCATTGCCCATATGGCAAGGATGAAAGGATATAAAGTTGGTTATACAACTACTGATGGTGTTTATATTCAAAACAGACTACTCATGACCGGCGACTGCACCGGTCCCGCCAGTGCCGAATTTGTATTAAAAGATCCAACAGTAGATTTTGCTGTGTTGGAATCTGCAAGAGGGGGACTTTTAAGAGCAGGCTTAGGCTTCAAGCATTGTGATATTGGAATTGTGACCAATGTTGCCCCCGATCATTTAGGTCTAAAAGGAATTCATACTATTGAGCAACTGGCAAGAGTAAAAGGCGTAATTCCGGAAACAGTATTCCCTGATGGCTACTCCATTCTCAATGCCGACGATGATTTGGTTTATGAAATGCGAAAAAATGTCAAGTCAAATGTGGCCTTGTTTTCTCTGGATGAAAATAATCCAAGAATAAAGGCTCATTCCAGACGCGAAGGTTTATCGGCCGTTTATGAAGAAGGCTATTTAACCATAAGGAAAGGTGAATGGAAAATGAGAATCACCAAAGCGATTAATGTGCCTTTGACCTTTGAAGGAAAAGCCACATTCATGATACAAAATGTGCTGGCAGCGGTCTTGGCAGCTTATATCAGAGGATTCTCAATTGAGGATATTAAAACAGCTATAGAATCATTCATCCCATCTCCTGCTCAAACTCCGGGAAGATTAAACCTTTTCAGGTTTAAGGATTATAATGTTCTATTGGATTATGCTCATAATGCCGCAGGTTTAGTAGCCTTAAATGATATGGTTCAGAAAATGGAAGGTTCGCCGAAGGTTGGAATGATCGCCGGTATTGGTGACAGAAGACCTGAAGATAATCATGCTATCGGTGCTATTGCTGCGGAAATGTTTGATGAAATTATTATTCGTCAAGACAAGCATTTACGCGGTAAAACAGAAAAAGAGCTAATTAAAATGATTCACGATGGCATTAAAAGTGTGGATCCAAAAAAGAAAGTGACCATTATTCCTTCTGAGCATGAAGCCATTACGTATGCAATGACTAATGCTAAAAAAGGCTCACTCCTGGTATTCTGTAGCGATGTTGTTCCTGACGCATTAAATCTCGTTATGGAATTTAAAGAAGCGGAATCGAAAAAGCTGTATGATGTTTAAATAATTAGAAATTAGCAAATAGCAGTTATCAATTAAGGATTCAAAGTTCAATATGCAATAAGGACGATAGACAATGGAGAATTAAATAATTAAGGAATTAAGTAATTAACATTTTACCATTTCGTATTCCCAATTCGCGACTCACGCTTTGCTTAGCAAATAGCTTCTGTTTAATTGACTGCTAAAAGCATGTCCTTTCTCCGAGCGCAGCGACCGTGTCCCGAATACGATTGCTTTGAGAAAGAGACTATTCGATTTAATAAAAAATGTAAAATTGTTTATTGCTCATAGTTCATTGTAATTTCCAATTGAAAACTCGTAATTCAATATATGTTGTATAAGATTCTTCTTTTTCTAATTCTGAACTTCTTGGGTTTGGCAATTGGTGGAAAATTTACCGGCGACGGTGTACCATCTGAATGGTATCAAAGTTTGAACAAAGCTCCTTGGACTCCTCCGGGTTGGGTATTTGGTGCTGCATGGACTACTATCATGATTTGCTTCTCTATCTATTTGGGCGTTTTATGGAAAGCAACAAGTAATAATCTGCTATTCATAGTGTTCTTCCTCCTTGCTTTGACTTTAAATGTAGCATGGAACCCCATCTTCTTTCATTACCATGAAGTATTGCTCGGTTTGATCGTCATTTCAGTTCTCACCCTAGTCATTGCCTTTTATCTATTCTATTATTGGAATGATGTAAAATATTACTCTTTACTCCTCCTCCCCTATCTCATTTGGCTTCTGATTGCCACGTCTTTAAATGCATATGTTTATCTAAATAATTAAGATTTCAAAATTCAGAATGATTCGAAGTTTCAGAAATCGTATGATTCAATTGCAATTCACCAATCTAAGAGTAATCCACCCACATTCTCTGTTATCCCCGCTTAAGGCGAAGCCGGATTGCGGGGTCTTCTACATTTTTATATCAACCAATTGAGTTGAGAGTTAAAATTTCGAAGTTATGTAATTAATAATTTAAGTTATTTAGGCATGATGAGCCTGTGGCTGACTAAATTAATACAAAGTTCATAATCAAAAATTGCTAATTAATCTTTCAAAAGTCCTTCGAAAATATTCTTTAGTTCCTTTAAGTTTTTACCATATAAAAAGTAAATGTACTTTGCATTGATGAGCCAAATGAGAAGAGCAATAATTGGCAAGGTGATCGCAATATCAATGATTCTAATGTCTGAAAGATCGCCATCTTCCAAAAACTTCAGAATATAACCATAATAGAAACCGGCCGGGGTTAGAATATATACAAATATTTTCAACCTTCGAATAAATGAAGAGAGAAGATCAATTTTGTCCTTTAAGGAATCCATAACATTCTCATCTCTCACTTTTCTAAGCTTTCCAATAAACCGAAAGTAGAAAGCAAAACTAAAAGCAACTAGAATCAATAAAATGCTAAGTTTAATAGGCTCTAGAATCTCCTTCCATATGAATGGCAAGGCTATTAAGAATATAATTGTCAATATTATTTCTGCATTTAAATTCCTTTTTACCTTGGCCATAACATCCTTTGAACTTGAATGCGCCTTTTTCTCTAATTCAGGCTCAATTTTTCGAAAGTAGCTATCTGCCTCCTTTCCTGATTTATTCCATATGTTCTTTAAATCATTTTCCAGCATTGTTATGGCTTCAAAAGTTCATATAATTTCTTTTTAATCCTGTTGACTTTCACCCCAACATTTGTTTTGGTAATACCGATGATATCTGCTATTTCATCATAGGTTTTTTCCTCTAGGTACAAAAGGATAAGTGAACGCTCTTCCTTTTTCAGTTTTCTAATTGCAGCATATAATCTCTCTATTTCAATTTCCAGCTCTTCCTTTTCAGTCGAGTGCTCATGTGCCTTTGCCTGAGCATGAATTATATCCACAGAAGGTATAGATTTTCGGTTTTTATTTCTTTTAAAAGACAAGGCAGTATTTAAGGCAACTCGATATAGCCATGTAGAAACCTTGGAGTCTCCTTTAAAACTTCTCAAACTCTTCCATACATTTATAAGCATTTCCTGATATAGATCATCGAAATCGATATCCTCAGAATACACCCTGGCTATCTTAAACAAGATGGGATGATTTGCTTCTATTATGGATTTGAAATCCTGCATTTAAACATTGGTAGCCGAATGAAAGAATTTATTACAAAAAAATTATCGGATTAGTATTTTCAAACATGATTAAATGTTTGAAGGATAAATTCACTTCACATTTTGAGAAAATAACTCCGGATAAATAATGAGGAAATGCGGATATGCTCTTAAAAATAATCCTTAATGATTTGATTGGATTCATCCACAAATTGTCCTTTTTCAATCAAATTGATCAAATCTTCCTTTGCACCATCTACATTATCCCCTCGTTGTTTGGCCTCATATATACAGGATTTGTAAAGTTCCCTAGCCTTTTCCGTTTCTCCTTTGCATAATGTAGCAAGCGCTTTATTGGCTTTGGCGAAAAAAACATTTTCATCAATTGAAATGCATTTATCGGAATAATAAATACAACTATCATACTCTCCAACAAGAAAATAGCTCCAGCCTAAGTTCCCTAAAGAAGAGGCGCTCGTGGAATCAATTTCTGCTGCCTTTTTAAAATGAACAATTGCAGAATCATAGTTTTCTACATAATAATATGAATAGGCTAACTGATATTGGGGCCAATACCAATTTTGGTCCATTTCTGAGGCTTTCAAATGATAATAACGAGCAGAATCATACATTTCCAATCTCATAAAAGCGTCTCCAATTCTGGATACCGCATAATCATAATCCGGTTTTAACTCCACTGCTTTTTTGAAGTCGCTTATAGCCTTCAAATTTTTCTCTAGTCGCAAAAATGTATTGCCCCTATCTCTATAAAAATAAGGCCAATTTGTTTTCATTTCTATACATTTATTGTAATCATCTAATGCTTTTATAAAATTCTGACTTTCATAATAAATATCCCCTCTTTGATTGATAGCTTCTGTATAATTTGGGTTCAATTCAATGGCAATATTTAAGTCTTGAATTGCCTTTTCATATTCTTCCATTTCCCAATAAATTTCGGATCTGTTTTTATAAGCTAATGGTATCTTATCGTTAATTTCAATTGCCCTTGTAAAGAAAATAAGTGCACTATCGAACTGTTCTAATTTGGAATAACAATTGCCGATATTAATATCAGGCCAGCCATTGTATTCCGAAACTTCAAGTACATCGCGATAGAAATCAATGGCATTCCGATAGTCCTTCAGGCCGTGGTAACATAATGCCTTTTCAAATAATAAATCAGGAGAATCAGGAATAAATTCTAATCCCTTTTCGAATTCTGATAGCCCACCTAATAAGTCGTTTTGTTCATAATGAGCCTTGCCTTTATAATAATAGGCATTGACAAAGTTTCTTTCCTTTTTGATCAACTTTTCAAATTCCATAATGGCATCAAAATATTGATTATTGAAGAATAGATTTAGGGCATATAAATATTGAATTGATGAAATATCATAATTGGAATACAGATCATTTAACAATACCGAATCAAGTTCATCGTAAAATGATATTTTAGAATAAAGAAGTACTCGTTTTGCAATTTCAGAATTTGAGCTTGAGACCAAATATTTTTCTGCTTCTATTCTGCTTTTTTTCTCCCCGATTTGATACTCATCATTAAGTAAATATGCAATTAGATCAACCTCTTCCTCCTTCAGAGTATCCTTTACACATTTATGAATTAAAAGCTTTAATTCGTATTTAGGATAATCTCTAAGAGGGTCCATTAGGTTACCTTCAAAGAATTCTGACTGCTTGGCGAAATTGATTAAGGTTTGTATTCCCTCCTGATAATTTTCTGAAATGAAATTAAGCTTTACTAAATCAAAATGAGCATCAACATTTTCAGGAAACTTTTCGCAGATCATTTCAAGATCTTTTTTGGCTTTATCTATTTGCTCAGTTCTCGCATAGAAATACGCTCTGCCATTATAGGCATCAATGTTATCCTCTTGGTTTTCAATAGGAATACCAAAAACTCTTTCAGCCTCTTCAAGTTGATTTGTGATTTCAAGTATGTATCCCCTTAAAAAATAGGAAGGAATATATTCGGGATTTAATGCATTGTTTTCTTTTAAACTTTCAAGCGCCTTTTTTTTCTTCCCTTTAAAGAATTGACAAAGAGCAATATTGTGTCTTAGGACTTCTGAATCATTTTGATTTTTCAAACCTTTTCTGAAATGATCCTCGGCTTCTTTTATTTGACCCTTGTTCATTAATATTAGTCCTTTATAAGCAAAGGCTTCCATAAAAAAAGGAACTTTAGCCAAAGATTGATCTATATAATAAAGGCTACTATCATACTCGCCAAGACCATTAAAACAAATTCCTAAATAATAATCCGGATACGGATTTTTATATTTTGAATCTAAATCATCGTCATTCCTTCCTTCATAATGATCATAAATTCGCTTTGCTTTTTTGAAGTGTAAAATGGCTTGTTTGAATCTACCTTCATCGATTAATATTTGACCTTTGGACATGTGACCCTCATAATCCTGAGTAAATTTTTGATTTACATCTTGAATTTCCTTTACAACAGGAACAGCTTTAAAACTATTTTGAAATTGCGGTTTTAAGGCTTTTTGCAAAGGACTTTCTTGAGAATAAACAGAAAGTCTAATTATAACCAAAAGTAAAAAGAGAGATATTTTACGCATAGAATCATTTTAGAATTTTTAGCAACATCACAGAAGGAATATTTAAATTTTAAAGCGCCATAGGTATTATTAAAAGCAAAGAAAGTTTTTAATTACAATTTAAAAACATAGGTTCATTGTCTTTATTCTCCTAAAAAATTAAAAATATTTAAGATTTTGTAATAATTCTCAATGATTGATGACTAATGTTTTGATTGGATGTCAAATTAAACTTTAAACAAATGAAACGATCAAAACTGGTTTTAATAATTGTAGCCTTTACAGGCTTCATAATTGAAGGAGCTTTCAATAAAGCTTTAGGAGCACAAAACTCTTCACTTCTTTGGAAAGTTGAAGGCAATGGAATCCAAACATCTTATATCTTCGGAACATTTCACATAATACCAAAAAGTGATTTTGGAATAAAAGAAAAAGTCATTAATAGTTTCGATCAATGCGAGTCGATGATCATGGAAATGGATTTAACTGATCCTGAACTTGGAACTAAGATTCAGCAAAATGCAAAAATGTCTGATAACGCATCTCTTAAATCTTTTCTCAATAAAAAGGATTTCGCTTTGATTGATTCTATTCTATTAGCAAACTATGGACAGGGACTAGAGCCAATGCAAAACCTGAAACCGTTTATGCTCACATCAATGATATTACCTATTTACATTAAAGAGGAACAAGCTAGCTATGAAGCTTCTCTAATCGAAATGGCTTTGGAGAAAAATATAGATATTCTAGCTTTAGAAACACCTGAAGAACAGCTTTCTATATTTGATAGAATTAGTTATCAATCTCAAACAGATGATCTGGTTGAAATGATCAATAAGCCAGTGGAAGCTGAACAATTGCTTGATGAAATGATAGCCCATTACAAAGAAGAAGATATTTATGCATTGCAAAATATGTTTTTGGAATATTACAATTCTGAAAATGAAATTGAGGAAATTCTCTATCGTCGAAATAAAATTTGGTCACAAAAAATTCCTGAGATGATTCAAAATAAGTCAGCATTTATTGCTGTTGGAGCAGGGCATTTGGGTGGAGAAAAAGGATTGATTCAATTATTGAAAGATAAGGGTTACGAACTGAGTCCTATTTTTTAAACAAGACATAAAAAAAGCGCCTTGCGGCGCTTTAATTTTTCTGAAATACTCAAATTATTTAAAAACCCAGTAATCTTGAGGTCTTTGAATATCAGCAACATCTAATTTCATGCTTTTTGCATTCTCTGTATTTCCTAAAATACTGCAATACACATTACCGTCTTTAATATCATTGATGCTTACAACTTCTTGAACGGTACCATCTTTTACCAATGACCAGCTCTTGGTTTTTGAATCAAAGTTCAGCTCAGATATTACATTATTATCTTTATCACTCAACACCATTTTATTCTTGGTAGCAGTCATAATGTATTCTTTACCATTATAAGTCATCAACTGACTTTGTGATTCACCGCTTTTCATGCTTAAAGGGTTGTCTCCTGTCCAGAATTCTATAAGGTTTAGGATTATTACATCTCCGAAAATGAAAAGCTCATATACCGGAATAATCCATAAAACCCAAAACAATAAGTTGTTGAGATATTTATTATCACTAACGCTGGAGTTCCATTCTTTTAAATTATTAAATGCATTAAAACTCCCAAGGCAACTACTTAGCGTTGATGTGAATAACACAGTAACAATTAATAATGCCGAGGTAAGAAATTTCTTTATTTTCATATTCGTAAATGTTTAATGATCATGAAAAATAGAAAATTTCAAGGAAACTAATTTCCGCAGAGCTTAAAAATTATTCGCTAATAGAAAGTGCATTTTCCTTCTCAAAATCCTTGACCCATCCGGCAAGAACTTTCACCCATGTTTCATTTTCATTCATACAGGGTATTAAAGTAAATTCTTCTCCTCCATTTTCGATATAAGTCTCTTTCACTCCAATTCCAATTTCTTCTATGGTTTCCAAGCAGTCAGATACAAAAGCAGGACAAACAATAGCCAGTTTTTTGACCCCTGTTTTCGCTAAATGTTCTACAGTAGGCTCTGTATAGGGTTCTATCCACTTATCACTTCCTAATCTAGATTGAAAAGCGAATGAATATTTAGCCAAAGGAATATTAAAGTAGTCAGCAATTAACTCTGTAGTTTTTATTACCTGATGCTTATAGCAGGTTTTATGTGCCTCGGAATCTACATGACAACAGTTTTCCACTTTTGCGCAATGACAGCCTGTTGGATCGCTTTTTCTTAAGTGCCTCACCGGCAAACCGTGATAACTAAATAGAATGTGATCGAAATCCTGACCGGCAAGGTGCGGAAACATACTTTGCGCCAATGCCAAAATATAATCTTCCTGATCGTAGAATGGTCCTTTAACCTGCATTTTAAGCTTTGGATATTTATGTGCTATAACTTCTTCAGCTTTTACCACTACCGTTTCATAACTCGACATGGCATAATGCGGATAAAGCGGAACAAGCAAAATTTCCTCCATTCCTTCATTTTCCATTAGTTCATCAATGGCGGATTCAATTGATGGATTGCCATATCGCATACCCAAAGCAACCGGAATACTCACTTCCTTCTGAACTTTTTCTTTTAGCTTCTCCGAAATAACAATTAATGGCGATCCTTCATCTGTCCATACTTTTTGATAGGCATGAGCAGATTTTTTTGGTCTGAAATTTAGAATAATACCTTTTACAATAAGAGCTCTCAACCAGTAGGGTACATCTATTACTCTTTCATCCATTAAAAATTCACCGAGGTAGCGCTTTACATCCGGAACGTTGGGGGAATCGGGTGAGCCTAGATTTACAAGTAATATTCCTTTCTTTGTCATAATGCAAAACTAACAATTGTCTTCCCCGCTGGTTTCCGATTTTTGGTATAAATTTTCCTTAATCGGATATTTGCAAAAGATCTACTATCTATAAAAATTACATGAAGCACAAAATCGAACGAAAACTCCATCAGCAGGATTCATTTTTAAAACGTATTCAAGATTACCTAGGTGAATTTGTCTACGGCGGTATCGATGGTAGCGTAACTACTTTTGCTGTTGTAGCAGGTTCTGTTGGAGCAGGTCTGGATAGCGCAGTAATAATAATTCTTGGGTTCGCCAATCTTATTGCAGATGGATTCTCAATGTCTGTAGGTGCTTTCCTATCAGCCAAATCCGAACATGAAAATTATGAGAAACACAAAGCCATAGAGTATTGGGAAATAGAAAATCTTCGAGAAAAAGAAATTGAAGAGGTCAGAGAAATTTATGAAGCCAAAGGTTTTGAAGGTGAACTTCTAGAACAGGTTGTTGCCAAAATCATAGAAGATGATGATGTTTGGGTGGATACAATGATGAAAGAAGAACTTGAAATGGCTAAAGACGATAAATCCCCCTTTAGCGTAGGCCTTTTTACATTTGTATCATTCCTAATTGTTGGTCTGATACCCCTTATCGTTTATCTCTGGGATTTCATCACCCCTCTCGATATTGATCTTTTCTTTGTAACCTGCCTTCTTACGAGTGTAGCTTTTATACTTGTCGGATTCCTAAAATCCATAGTTACCGGCGCAGGAAAATTCAGAAGTTCAATGGAAACTTTACTTCTTGGAGCTATTGCCGCTGTTTTGGCTTATTATGTTGGAGATTTTCTTGAAAAAATAGTTTCGCAGGCATAAGAATGAAATACTTCCCTTTTGCTTTACTTATCTTTTTTCTGGCATGCAAGAGCTCGGATATTATAATGCTAGAAAAGCAAAGCGCTCTTAAAGGGCACAGTCCTTGTGAACCCAGCATTTTTATAAATCCTACCAATACCAAAAACATTGTAGCAGGAGCTATCATCGATCGCTATTATTACAGTAATGACGGTGGTAAAAAATGGAAGAACGGAAAGCTCAAATCCTCATATGGGGTATATGGCGACCCTGTAATAATTGCAGACACAATGGGGCATTTTTATTATTTGCACCTTTCTGACCCATCAGGTAAAGACTGGGGAAGTAAAGAGTTTTTAGATAGAATAGTTTGTCAGAAATCTGTAGATGGTGGGTCTACATTTGACGATGGTACTTTCATAGGTCTGAATGGATCAAAAGATCAAGATAAGCACTGGGCTGTAGTTGACCCCAAATCAAATTATATATACGTTACATGGACTCAGTTTGATGAATACAATAGCATAGCCCCTGAAGACAAAAGCAATATTTTGTTTAGCAAATCTACTGATGGAGGGAAAACATGGTCTGACGCCATTCAAATCAATCAAAAATCCGGGAATTGCCTTGACGATGATTTAACTACGGAAGGAGCCGTTCCGGCCGTTGGTCCGAATGGAGAAATATATGTGGCTTGGGCATACAATGATACAATTTGGTTCGACAAATCTGAGGATGGAGGAAAAACGTGGTTGGAAAAAGATATTGCCGTGGTAGAGCAAGTTGGAGGTTGGAATATGGAAATACCTGGAATAAATCGCTGCAATGGAATGCCAATAACACTTTGTGATTTATCAGGAGGCGCGAATACAGGCACTATTTATATCAATTATGCCGATCAAAAAAATGGTATTACCGATACCGATATTTGGTTGGTAAAATCAGAAGATGGAGGTAAAACCTGGTCAGAACCATTAAAAGTAAATAATGATGAAAGTAAACAGCATCAATTCCTTCCCTGGATGGCAATTGACCAAAGTGACGGCAATTTATATGCTGTATTTTACGATAGAAGAAATTATATAACATTAGAAACAGACATTTTTCTTGCCTGGTCAGAAGATGGCGCCAACACATTTAAAAACAGGAAAATTAACCAAGTGCCGTTTACACCAAACCCAAAGCTATTTTTTGGCGACTACAATAATATTTCGGCTCATGAAGGTATAATTGCGCCTATTTGGACTGAAGTTCATTCCTTTCAAACGGGAGTTTACACCAGGATTATTAAGAAAAGTCAGCTTAATGATTAGAAAAACACAACTTTTTTAGTTTCAAAAAACTCTTCTTCGTAAAAATCGCTGATTTTCCAGATTTTATATGGACGCTTCAATTCGACCATTTCTTCCTGAACATCACCTCCTTTGAGATAATATATACCATGTTTTTCAAAGCGGCTTTTATTGTCTTTTAAATGTCCTACCCAATGATGAAATGTACTAGCTCTGGCCACGGCTCTGGCGGTTATGAAATCGTATTTACCTTTAATTTCCTCAGAACGAGATTTGCTTGCATTTACATTTTGTAATTTCAACTCATCTACCACTCCCTGAACTACTTTTATTTTCTTACCGATGCTATCAATCAAATGAAATTGGACATCCGGAAACATAATCGCAAGCGGTAAGCCGGGAAATCCTCCACCGGTACCAACATCAAGTACATTAGCTTCATTTGGAAAGGAAATGACTTTGGCTATTGCAAGGGAATGAAGAATATGTCGCTCTTGAAAATTATCCATGTCCTTTCTGGATACACAATTGATCATTTCATTCCATTTTGAAAAAACCTTTGTGAATTCCCGATAAGTTTTGAGCTTATCATCTGAAATTTCAGGGAAATATTTTTTGATCAAATCCAATTATATGGAGTCCTTGCGATGTTTCACAAAATCGTATAAAAGTTCTCTTGCTCTATGGAGTTGAGCCTTCACTGTACCTAATGGAGCCTCAAGCTCAGTGGCTATTTCATCGTACGATAATTCCTGAAAATAACGAAGACGAACTAAATGCCTGTACTTGGGAGGCAGATCGTTTACGATTTGCTGCATTATCTCTATTTTCTCACTTCGAATTGCTTCTTCTTGCGGGTTTCTGTTGGAATCCTTGATATTAACGGGGATAAAGTCTCCTTCACTATCCTTCATAGAACCGCTAATACTAGTGGTTTGAAGTTTCTTTTTTCGTATAAAATCTATACAATTATTAGTAGCAATTCTAAATAACCAGGTACTGAAGGTATAATCCGGATTGAATTTATGAAGGTTCTTAAATGCCTTGCCAAAAGCTTCTATTGTGAGGTCTTCCGCATCATCCACATTTCTGATCATTTTCAGAATCATGTGATAAACAGACTTTCTGTAGCGGTGCAATAAATCAGCATAAGCCTTCTGATCTCCGGCCTTGGCCGCATCTACCAGTTTAAAGTCTTCAAGTGCTTTATCAGAAAATTTTCTGTTTTCTACCCCCATTCAATGTTCTTTCTCAGTCTCGTGCTTAGACCAAGCACCAAATTAATACATAAGTGAAGCAAATCCAGTAATGGTAGCAAAACTATATTAATTTCAGAGCCGCTTTTTAAAGCCAATCGACGAAATAAATAGGAAAATATTGCTATTCTGAAAACAAATATTCCCAGACATAATGCTCTTGCTTCGGGAAACATTAACAGTACTGCAACTAATAAAACATAAAAAGGAAGCGTCAGGTAATTCAGTATCAATCCTTTAAGAATTTTATTTGAATAGTACTTTCCTGCCATCAAATGTCTCTGTTTTTGATTTAGCCAATCCGACCAATTGCTTTCAGGTATAGATACGCTTTGACCATTATTAGTAACACATATATCAGATTTTTTTTGTGGATTAAGGTTTTGGATCAAAAGATCATCGTCGCCAAATGGAATCTTCAAAGATTCTCCATAGCCTCCTTTTGAGAAAAAATAGTCCTTTTCGAATAATTGATTTCTGCCCAAAGCCATGTAAGGCTTTCCTTTTGCAGCAAAATAAATCATGCTCGCTGCAGTCCAAGTGGTGTCGTATTGTATTAATTGATTGAGAAATCCGGGGCGCTTTGCATAAGGAGATAGGCCTATCACAAAAACACTTCCCTTCTTCAGGGAAGCAGCCATCTCCTCTATCCAAAATTCTGATCTCGGATAGCAATCGGCATCTGTCTGTAAAATCAATGGAAATTTTGATTTTGAAATGGCTTTCAGCAAAGCACTTTTCTTGGGGGATTCTCCCGATTGGATATCTTCATCCCCTTGTTCGATATAAATGAGATTTTGAAAATCCTTTTGGCAGTTTTTTAAATATTCAGAAGAGCCATCATCACATCTATCAAATACAATAATTACCTCCCAATCTTTAGAAAAATTTTGTTTGGCTAGAGTGGAAATTAATTTTTTTAGGTTTTCGAGTTCATTTTTAGCCGCAATTACAACCGAAACTGCTTGAACTTCATTTTTTTCAATTTTAATTTTAAATGATTTTAGTTGCAAAAACAGCCATGAGAGCTGAATTAGGCCTGTTATTAGAGTTAATGCAATTAAAAGTTCAAACATTCTGATTTGAAATAAGCAAAATTTATCATCAGATGGTCAGAAAATTTAATTTTGCGCCGAAATGCTGGAATTTAACATACATGCCAATAGCTCCGAGGGCCGGGCAAGAACGGGTACTATTAAAACTGATCACGGTGAAATACCCACCCCGATATTCATGCCGGTGGGTACAGCGGCTACTGTAAAAGCAGTTCATCAGCGTGAGCTTTCTGAAGATCTCGATGCTAAAATAATTTTGGGCAATACCTACCATTTATACTTACGACCGGGAATGGATGTTTTGAAGGAAGCAGGTGGGTTGCACAAATTCATGAATTGGAATCGTCCTTTATTAACCGATAGTGGTGGCTATCAGGTTTACTCTTTAGCACAGTCGAGGAAAATTTCAGAGGAAGGCGTAGAATTTCAGTCGCATATAGATGGATCAAAACACCTTTTTACTCCGGAAAGTGTCATGGAGATTCAAAGAGGTATAGGCGCTGATATTGTAATGGCATTTGACGAATGTCCTCCATACCCCTGCGAATATGATTACGCCAAAAATTCAATGGAGCTTACGCATCGCTGGCTCGACAGATGCATAAAAGCCATGAACGATTCCAAGGGCTTATATGGACATAATCAAAACTTATTTCCCATACTTCAGGGCAGTATTTACAAAGATTTAAGAACTGAGTCGGCAATATACATCAGAGATGCCGATCAACCGGGATGTGCCATAGGTGGATTATCTGTTGGTGAACCTCATGATATGATGTACGAAGTTTGCGATTGGGTGACGGATATTTTGCCGAAGTCAAAACCAAGATATCTGATGGGTGTCGGTACACCTGAGAATTTATTGGAATGCATAGATCGCGGCATTGATATGTTTGATTGCGTAATGCCTACAAGAAACGCGCGACACGGTATGATTTTTACTTCCGAGGGGATTCTAAATATCAGAAATGTAAAATGGAAAAATGATTTCAGTCCACTGGATGAAAATGTGGATCTTTTTATAAACAAAACCTATTCAAAGGCCTATCTGAGACATTTGATCATCAGCAATGAAATTCTTGGAGCGCAAATTGCGAGTATCCAAAACCTTGGGCTTTATCTTTGGTTGATGCAAGAGGCAAGGCAACATATCGCTAATGACACGTTTTCTGCATGGAAAAAGGAAATGATTGAAAAATTAAGCCGAAGATTGTAAGGTGAAAAAACTCGATTGGTACATATTTCGAAAATTAGTAGTGGCCTACGTATTTGTAGTGATCATTCTATGTCTTGTGATATGCGTTATCGACTGGAGTGAAAAGAATGATGATTTCGTTCAATCTGATGCCACTTTAAATCAAATCTTATTCGACTATTTTCTGAATCTAATACCCTATTGGGCAAGTGTTCTCAGTCCTTTGATGGTCTTTATTTCTTCGATTTTTGTTACAGCTAAGTTAGCCTCGCATACCGAGATTATTGCTATGCTGAGTGCCGGAATAAGTTTTAGAAGAATCACAAGACCCTATTTTCTTGCAGCAATATTGATTGGATTGGTCAATTTTATTGGGATCGCTTGGTTTATTCCCAAAGCGAATACCACACGACTTGCTTTTGAATTTACTTATCTCAAAAATCAATACTATTACGATGGAAGAAATGTCCACATAAAAACATCGCCTGATACTTATGTGTACATGGAAAGCTATAATAACCGATTAGAAGTAGGCTATAAATTCACGATTGAAAAAATTGTTGATAACCAACTTATTTCGAAGTTGAGCAGTCCAAAAATCAATTGGAATGAAGAGCTCGAAAAATGGCACATGAATAATTATTCCATTCATGATTTCGGGCCCGAAGGCGAGTCATTTTATGAGGGCCGCTCATTGGATACGGCTCTCAACTTTTTGCCCGATGATTTTGAAAGGCAAGAACGGCTTTATGAAACATTCACCGTTACAGAGCTCACTGAGTATATTCAAGAATTAAGAATGCGTGGTGCAGAAAATATTGAACCCTATATTATTGAGAGGTACGAACGATTCACATACCCGGCTGCTATTATTATTCTGGCTCTTATGGGACTGATTTCTGCTTCCAGAAAAAATCGCAGGGGGACGGGCGTCCAAATTGCATTTGGTTTCGTGCTGGCCTTTGTCTATATCCTCTTTGTGATGATGAGTAGAAGTATTGCACAAGTCGGCGGATTCTCACCATTGATGGGTGCCATCTTTCCTAGTATTGTTTTCGCAGTTGTGACTTTGCTTATGTACAGAAATGTGCCGAAATAATCATGAATAAAGATTATTTCAAACTTCATTTTATCGTTTTCATTTGGGGCTTTACCGCTATTCTTGGAAAGCTTATTGACATACCCTCAATAGAATTAGTGTTTTACCGCACCGGAATGGCAGCCATAATGCTCGCCACATGGCTTTTCTTTAGGAGGCATTTACTCGCCATAAAGCTAAATGAGTTAATTCCTCTCTTTTTTACCGGGACAATAGTTGCAGCTCATTGGATACTCTTTTTCCTTTCGGCCAGAGTGAGCAATGTATCTGTTTGTTTGGCAGGTATGGCAACGGTTACACTCTTTACAGCATTTTTAGAACCTATCTTTTTTAAAAGAAGAATCTCCTTTCTGGAAATTTTTTCAGGACTGACGGTCATCTTAGGTCTGTATATAATCTTCAGATTTGAATTTGATCATGCATTAGGATTGGCAATTGCATTGCTTTCTGCTCTCTTAGCAGCAATATTTTCAATATTGAATGCCTTTTTTACAAAGAAGCATGATCCTTACGCCATTACCTTTTACGAAATGTCAGGGGCGGCAATAAGTATTGCAATCTTTTTTATCCCATATACATTTTTTGGAATGGCCGAAAATGGAGAATTGCAATTATCCCCTTCAGCAATAGATTGGTTCTATCTTTTGCTTCTCTCAGGAATTTGCACGGTTTATGCATTTTCTGTTTCTGTGGAAATCATGAAAAGACTTACTCCCTTTACAGTAAACCTAGCCATTAATATGGAACCGATATATGGAATATTGCTTGCACTGTTAATTTTTGGGAAATCCGAGAAAATGTCGGGGGGATTCTATACGGGAGCCTCACTAATTATTATAACTATAATTGCTAATCCAATTATCCGATTTATGCAGAAAAAAGGCAGAATTAGAATTCCGAAGATCTAGTTTAGGATATCCTTCATATGCCATTCGCGCACCTGAACGATCTCATCATTATCTACTCTATAAACAAAAGCGACAACATTACAGAAATAAGGGTTATTTGAATCGTTTAACTGATAAGAAAAAGCGCGGCTAATTACTGCATCCTCCGCTATACTCATTCCCGGATTTTCATTTAGAAGGTCGCCCCAGGTTCCGTTCATTGAGCCTCTCAACACATGCATATGAACATAATCTTCAATATCACCGACAGGATAGTTTGGATCTCCTGTATTCGCATAGTTTTTCTGCCAATCAATTACACTATCCTCAGTGACATAAATGCTAATATTTAAATCTTCTGACAGCTCAGCATTGAAATGTGTACTAATACTCGCTGAAATTACTTTTGTGCTTTCGTTAAATGAGATGTTTCCAGTCAAGGCGACATAGGTATTTGGCTCTGTTAAAATTTCTTGAATGCTCTGCTCAAAGTTTCCAGGTAACACTAATGGGCTTCCACTAAATACTTTTCTATTCACCATTCCTCTTGGAACGCCGGTAAGACTCACCCCGTATTCCTGATCAAGGGAATTGCCGATAGGAGTAGTAAAGTTGGTTGTAAACTTCGGTGCTCCGGGAGGAGCCCATGCTGCTAAACCACCTGCATGAATTGAGATTGCAGCTAATTTACCTTTGTACTGATCAAGCATTTTCAATTCTGCAACTGTTCTTGAGCCGCTTGGACAATTTCCGCATTTATGACCTGTATATTCTTCAATAAGTATTGTTTTTGCGAAACTCAGCTCAACAGTATCATTTCCTGTGGTATCAATCGGTCCAACCTCTCCTGTATTCTCAAGTACATTTCCGTCGATAACATCGCATGAGATTGCAAATATAAAAATGGGAATAAATCTTAAAATATTTTTCATAACAATTATCTAAAATGAGCTAGACAGAGTCATCGTAATGCCGGTATTCTCAGGAACCGGTCTACAAATTCCTCCTACACAAAGAAAGCCTCCTCTTTGTCGACCCCCTCCTATTTTAATTGAATAAGTATCTTTCCTGTATCCAACAGCGCCGGATAAATAAAGATTCCTTCGTGCCGGATCAGGGTTGCCATAATTATACTCTGCCAAAGTGTTAATAAACCAGTGGGAAGTAAGAGTTTGTTCAAACAATGTTGTAAACCAATCTCCGAAATCCTGCTCCGTAGATAGGAGTTGCAACTCTAGTCTCGAAGTATAACGCTTATTATTCACCTTATAGCTATATGTTCCTTCTGCTATCCCAATCCATGATTTTACCTTAATCGCATTTCCCGAAAGCGTAGCAGGTTGGTAAATGTAATTTACAATCTGCCGTATTACCGAAGCAGTGACCTTTAATTTTTTGCTCACTTTCTTGGTTATTTCTACATTAAAATCCCTGTAGAAAACGGCATCTCCAATCTCAAAGAAATTTGAAGTGTATTCATTTCTAATACTGTCGCCCGGGGTTCTAGCTATATCATTTACGAATGAAGTATTAATTGCAACATTGGTTCCGTACTTACCACCTAGCAATGTACCCCTTTTGATATTGTAAAAAAGATCTGCCTGAAATGCCATTTCTCCCTGAGGAACGGTTGGATATGAGTAAAGTGAGCTCAAGCGATAAGTATGCTGACGTGTAAGCGCCGGTTGGTAATTAATAAAAAGGTCAAAACCTGTGGCTGCTCTATCACTTCTATAATCCATATTATCCCAGCGTTTTATTCCGACACTAGCGCCAAAATTATTTCCTGTAAATGTCGCATTGACCAAAAGCGCTTCTCCCGCATTGTATGAATTCTGATTTATCGTTGATGGGTCATTAATTTTGTAAGCATATTCAGCATTTAGATTAAATCCACCCCTGCTGAGGTTTATTCTTCCTGAAAAATTCCCAACATTTTCCGGAAGCACTAGAGTTGAATTTCTATCTTCCTGATATCTGCTTACAGCGCTCAAGCCAAAAATTAGACGTGTTCTTGTAGTATTTAGTGAAGAAACGATATCGTTTAAAGAGAACTCACCATCAAAACCTCGAACAATCCCCGGGCCTTTATCAAAATACAAACGCTGTTTTCCGAGAACCCCTTTTAAAATTATACCGGGTATTGGTTTATAATGGACTCTCACGCCATCAATATTGTTATCAAGACCAAGATACCATTCCCAATAAGCTCTAAGAGTCAATCCATTTCCAAATTGTTCGTAAAAATTACCAACTGTAATATCGAGTTGATCATTTGAATATTGAGCGTACCTAAATGTAATTCCAGACTGATCATAGCGTCGGTCAAAACCCAAAAGCGCAGGTTCAAAAGACTCAAACCTTACGCCTGCCTTAAAATTTCCTGCCGTATAATTGAAATTTCCATAGGCATTCATCCCAACTGTCTGCGGTAATTCCTGAGCATTAATTGCCGAATCCGCAACATAGTATTGGGCGTCTATAAGAAAGTCTCCATGTAATTGCCCACCGAGAAGTGAGCCTGAATTAGACCCATCATTCCCGAAATTTTGAGCCGATAAATCAATAATAAAAACCCCAAGAAGGGCTGAGATCAGTAATCTTTTAATCAAAATTTAAGCTTTTGAGTTAGTTCGCAGTCATTGCGGCCACTTCCACCACCTTGTCATATAATTCATCTTCATCACCGGGAGCATAACCATTGTGCTGCCATACAATATTACCTGCCCTATCGAGTAAAAAGGTATGAGGAACATTATTGACGTTTAATGCCCTTCTAAGATCTGAATTGGCATCAATATAGATATCGTATTCCCAGCCTTTACCTCTTGCAAGAGGACCAACTTTGCCAATATTCCTTGTATCATCAATGGAGATAGCTACAAGTTTAACATTGGTCTCTTCCTGCCAATCGATATAAGAATCTTTAATTGTATTTAGCTCAAGAATACATGGTTTGCACCAGGTAGCCCAAAAAGAGATGATTGTAGGACCCTCTGTATTGTGTATTTCCGAGGCGGAAACTGAAGTATTTTTTAAATCCTTGATTTCTACATTGGGTATTTTCCAGGATTGTTCTTGGGCAATTGAAACGTTTGAAATGACTATTAGAAAAAGTAGTGCTAGAAGTCTGATGAACATTGTATGCTTTTTATTGTTAAATTGCTGTGAATATACCTAGTTTTGTGTTGTTAATATTTATTCAACAGCCGAAATTATAAAAAACTTATCTATATACTGAATTACAATCCGTTCGATATGAAACAAATTCTTACCTCACTTTTCATTCTTTTCATTTTTATCAACGCCCAATCTCAAAGCTTAAGTATAATTAGTAAAAGTGCCGACAGCATTCAAGGTGATTATTTCACGGAGTTAGATGCTAAAGTTACAATTGAAAACATCTCAGCTACCACAAACGTGTATGGAGTTGAAAGAGAGGAATTATCTATGACAGCAGGTCATACTTCATATTTTTGTTGGAATATCGATTGCTACGATCCGGCAGTCTCATTATCCACAAGTTTCACAAGTCTGGATCCGGGGCAAAAAGATTCAACATTTTATGGGTACTTAACACCTTATAACTCAAATGGAGGAATAGCTGGTACATCAGTTGTTAAATACACATTCTTTAATCAGAATCAAGTGGACGATACAATAAGTGCGGTATTTGTATATATAGCAACTGCTGTAATTGGAATTGTATCTACAAAGGTTCTTAATGAAAATGACTTTTATGCTTATCCTAATCCAACAAAAAATACTTTAAATGTCGCTTTTGGTGATATCAAGGACTTTAAGAATGGTAGAATTATCATCAGAAATGCCCTAGGTTCAGAATTGATTAGTAAATCATTCGATCTTAAAAGTAATATTACCAGCATAGATGTTACAAACCTTGAAAGAGGAGTCTATTTCTACACTATCCAGCTTGACGGTCAGAAATTTCAGACTAAAAAATTCGCTGTTTCAAAATAGTTTGATTTCGAAGACGTTAGCTAGTTGATTTAATTGTCAATTACTTACAAAAAAGCTATTTTTGCGCCCCGATGAAATTAAGGCTCTTTTCATTTATATTATTGGTCTTAGTCTTCGCGTCTTGCAGTAAATTCCAAAAAATTCAGAAATCGACAAGTATTGTCGAAAAGTATGATGCAGCAGTGAAATACTATAAGGCAGGAGATTATTACCGATCAGGATTGCTCTTTGAAGAGCTCATCCCTTTAATGCGTGGTAGAAAAGAAGCTGAAAACACGGAATTTTATTATGCCTACTGCCAATATTATCAGAGGCAATTATATCTGAGTTCATATTATTTTAAGAAATTTTACCAAACCTATCCGAGAAGCGAGTTTTCAGAAGAGGCTCACTATATGCATTGTAGATCACTTTTTGAGTCTTCGCCGAAAGATGAACTCGATCAAAGCACTACCAAAGATGCAATGCTAGCGATCCAATCTTTTCTAAAAAAATATCCCAAATCGGAATTTGCTGAAGAAGTTCAGACTATTTACACCGGGCTCGATAAAAAGTTGAACAAAAAGTATTACAACAGCGCCAAGTTGTACCATAAAATCAGAAAATATAAATCAGCTGTAGTATCTTTGGAAAATTATAGAAAGAAATATCCTGATTCTCAATACAATGAAGAAGCGCAATTTTTAAGAGTTGATTCTCAATACCATTATGCAAAAAAGAGTATTGAGGCTAAAAAGAAAGAAAGGTTTTATGAAGCAATAAACCTTTATCAGGAATTTGTAGACAAGTATCCGAATAGTGAATACTTAGAGGAGGCAGAAAAAATCTACGAAAATTGCTTAAAAGAAATAGAAGATAATAATCAATCATAATTATGGCCAATAATGCATCAATAGTTACAAGAGACGTTGTGGATCTTTGTGGCGAAACAAAAAATGTTTACGAATCAATTGTTGTCTTGACAAAAAGAGCAAGACAGATTGCTGTAAAGGAAAAAGAAGAATTAAGCGCAAAACTTGCAGAATTTGCGACTACAGTTGATAATCTGGAAGAGATCTTTGAAAACAAGGAGCAAATTGAAATATCTAAGCATTATGAAAAAATGCCTAAACCTTCTGCCAAAGCAATCGAGGAGTTTCACGAAGATAAAATCGTTTTCAAGCAACCAAGTCGTGATACATTGGAAGATGATCTTTTGATCTAAAGAATGTCTCTTAAAGGCAAAAAAATAGTTTTAGGAGTAACCGGAAGTATTGCTGCTTATAAAGTGGCAATACTTATTCGTTTATTGAAGAAGGAAGGTGCATATGTCAAAGTAATTATGACAGAAAGTGCCAAAGACTTCATCACCCCTCTCACCCTTTCTACACTCTCAGAAAATCCTGTATTAAGTAAATACTCCAATACCGAAACAGGTGAATGGCATAATCATGTTGACCTGGGACTTTGGGCAGATTTGATGATAATTGCACCCGCAAGTGCTAACACTATTGCTAAAGCAGCAAATGGAATTTGCGATAGTTTACTCTTAGCGGTCTATCTTTCTGCAAGATGCCCTGTTTACTTTGCACCGGCCATGGACTTAGACATGTATGCACACAAGAGCACGCAGACGAATCTTCAAAAACTCAAAGACTGCGGTAATTTCATTATTGAGCCCGAAACCGGATCTTTAGCAAGTGGACTTGAAGGTAAAGGCAGAATGTCGGAACCTGAGAATATTTTCAAGGAACTTCAATCAGCAATTAAAAAAAAAAGTGAATTCAAGGGTAAAAAAATCCTGATCACTGCCGGACCTACGCAAGAAGCCATCGATCCGGTTAGGTTCATTGGAAATCATTCATCTGGAAAAATGGGCTATGCTATAGCAAAAGCGTTTTGTCTTTCAGGAGCACATGTAGAACTTATCAGCGGCCCTGTAAATATCACACTCCAACATCCCAATCTCAATATCCATCGGGTAACTTCAGCTCTTGAAATGGAGAAAAAAGCAAAAAATATATTTCCAAAAAGCGATATTGCTGTTCTTGCTGCTGCAGTTTCAGACTACCGTCCACAAGCCCGGGCAAAAAATAAGATCAAAAAGAAAAATGGCGCCAATCTGAATATTGAACTTATAGAAAATCCGGACATTGCCAAAGAACTAGCTAAACTTAAAACAAAGAAGCAAATCGTGCTTGGCTTTGCACTGGAAACTGAAAATCTGAAAAAAAATGCTCGCGAGAAATTATTAAAGAAAAACTTCGATTTGATAGTAATGAACAAAGCCAATGACACTGATAGTGGTTTTGGACATGATACTAATAGAGTTTCAATTCTTGACAGACATAATAATCTCGCTGATTTGGAGTTGAAAACTAAAGAAAGCCTAGCCTATGATATTTTGGAGGCAATTAGAACATTCAAAGCATGAGATTTATTTTAACTCCCATATTTCTGTTATTACTGTCTTTAGCGATTAATCTAAAAGCACAGGAACTAAACTGTCGTGTAGTCATTGATGCCAATCGGATTCAGCTTTCCGATAAAACGATTTTTGATGATATGCAGCAGGCAGTATGGGAATTCATGAACAACAATGTATGGACAAGCGACATTTACAGTACCGAAGAGAGAATTAAATGCAATCTCTTCATTACCATTACAGAGATGCCGGTTTTAAACAGCTTTAAGGCTACAGTTCAAATCACTTCTTCAAGACCTATTTACGGCACAAGCTATGAATCACTCTTGTTCAATTTCGTGGATAAAGATTGGGTATTTGAATATGCGCAGTCGCAACCTTTGCAGTTTGCAGAACAAACGTTTAGCTCGAATCTTACCTCATTACTTGGTTTTTATGCTTACTGCATAGTAGGCTTGGATTATGATTCCTATTCAAAATTAGGAGGTACAAATTACTACCAAAAAGCACAAACAGTAATGCAAAACGCTCAGCAGTCATCAAATGCTCCGGGCTGGCAACCTTTTGAAGGAAACCTTACAAGGTATTGGTTGGTGGAGAACTTAATGAATCAGGCTTTTACCAAATTTCGAGAGGGCGTTTATGTCTATCATCGGCAGGGCTTAGATAAACTGGCAAAAGAACCTGAGGAAGCGCGAAAAGCACTCGTTGAAAGCTTAAAATTATATGTAGAAACCAGAAAAAGAGCTCCAATTTCAGTACTCTACAATAATTATTTCAATGGTAAAAATTCTGAAATAGTCAACATATTCAAAGAAGGTGATCCTCTTCAAAAACAAGAGGTCCACAAAATAATGACCGAGATTGATCCAACTCAGGTTGAAGAATACGATAAAATCCTGAAAGGTTAGATTAGGCTTTCTTAATTTTACCCTCCATAATTCACATTTATGCTCAAAAGCCTCAGGGTAAAGAATTATATATTAATCAATGAACTTGAAATCAATCCTGATTCCAGTTTGGTTGTGATTACCGGTGAAACCGGAGCGGGTAAATCAATAATTCTTGGGGCCATAGACCTATTACTGGGTTCAAGGGCAGATTCAAAGACCTTATTCGATGCTGATAAAAAATGCGTAATAGAGGGAGTATTTGATATAGGAAATTATAAACTCCAAACACTCTTTAAGAAAAATGAATGGGACTATTACGATGAATGCATTATCCGTCGGGAAATAAATCCAGCAGGCCGTTCACGCGCTTTTGTAAACGATAGTCCCGCTAATCTTAATGAAGTGAAAATCTTAGGGGAAAAACTCCTCGATATTCACTCACAGCATGAATCTATACTGGTTAATAGTTCCACTTACCAGCTTAATATTATAGACGCATTTGCAGGAAATCAGAATGAATTGGAAGCATTCCAATCGGTTTATAAGGACTATTCCAAAGTAAAAAAAGAACTTGAAAAGCTAATTGCGATTCGTGAGGAAGATGAAAAAGAAAAAGACTATAAGTCCTTTCTATTAAAAGAATTAGTAGAAGCTTCTCTGGAAATAGATGAAAAAGAAAAAATTGAGAATGAATTACAAATAGCAGAGAATGCTGAGCAAATTCATTTACAGCTAAATACCTTTCAGCAACTGATGGATCAGTCGGAGCCTAATGCCATGCAGATCCTGAAAGAGGCAATTCAGTCAATTCAAAAGATCCTTTCTCTTTCCAAAAATTACGAAGATTTATACAAACGCTTGGAGAGCACAGAGATAGAACTAAAAGACATTCTGGATGAAAGCCAGTCTTTATTGGATGAAGTAGATATTGACGCTCAGAAACTAAATGAGCTTCGTGAAAGGATAAATTTGATTCAGAGACTTGAAGATAAGCATCATGTGATGGAGTCCAATGAGCTTTTAGCAATTCAGGAATCTTTAGAAGATGAATTGAGTAAGAGTCTAAATCTGGAAACAGAAATCCAAAATCTTGAAAAGGATCTTGAAAAGCTCAAAATAGACATCGATTCCACAGCACAAATGCTTTCAGATTCGAGAAAAAAAATCAAAGATCAACTGGGAGAAAAAATGATTTCCCTACTTATCGACTTAGGAATTGATGAGGCCCAAATAGATATAGAAATAGCTGAAAGAGGCCTGAATGAATATGGAAAGGATCAGGTAAATATTCTTTTCTCAGCAAATAAAGGTCAAAACCCGGTACCTCTCAAAGATGCCGCTTCAGGTGGTGAAATGTCTCGTTTGATGCTCGTTATCAAATATTTAATTGCAGATAAAACCTCTCTTCCAAGCATTATTTTCGATGAAATTGACACCGGTATATCAGGGAAAATAGCCATCCAAATGGGAGAAATGTTTAAAACGATAGCCACAGAGCATCAGGTTTTGGCGATTACACATTTACCTCAAATTGCTGCTAAAGGCAAAATGCATTTTGTTGTTTATAAGAAAACAGGAGAACATAAAACATCCACTGAAATACGCGAACTTTCAGGAGAAGAAAGAATTATCGAAATTGCACAAATGATAAGCGGAAAATCGGATTCGAGCTCTGCTATTGAAAGTGCTAAAGAATTACTGGAACTTAAAAAATAATAATGTCACATCAATTACTAAAAGGAAAAAAGGGAATAATTTTCGGAGCCTTAGATGAAAAATCTATCGCCTGGAAAGTAGCTTTAAAAGCGCATGAAGAAGGCGCAGAATTTGTATTGACCAATGCACCGATTGCAATGAGGATGGGCGAAATAAATAAACTCGCCGAGCAATGTAAGGCACAAATAATTCCTGCTGACGCCACATCTGTGGAAGATTTGGAAAATCTTGTATCCGAGTCAGTAAAAATTTTAGGCGGCAAACTCGACTTCATTCTTCATTCTATAGGAATGAGTCCAAATGTGAGAAAAAATAAGTCTTACGGAGATTTGAACTACGATTGGTTTCAAAAAACACTGGATGTGTCGGCACTTTCATTTCACAAAGTGATGCAAGTAGCTGAAAAACAAGATGCTCTAAATGAGTGGGGATCGGTGCTTGCATTAAGTTATATAGCTGCACAAAAGGTATTTCCTGATTATTCTGATATGGCTCAAGCAAAGGCTCTTTTGGAGTCAATTGCGAGGAGTTATGGTCACCGTTTAGGCGTTAGCAAAAAAGTACGAGTGAATACTATCTCTCAGTCACCTACTCCTACTACAGCAGGAACAGGTGTTGGAGGATTTGATATATTCATAGACTATGCCAAGAGAATGTCTCCTCTCGGGAATGCCACAGCTGAAGACTGTGCAAATTATTGTATAATGATGTTTTCTGACTATACAAGAATGGTTACCATGCAAAATCTTCTACACGACGGAGGCTTTAGCAGCATGGGTATTTCGGATGCAATTATTGAAAAATGGCAATAGCTATTCTAAGTTAAATCGATCTAAAGAACCAGCCCTGTCGAAGAGTGTCCCCGTCAGGGCTTGTTTTATTGATGCCAAAATAATTTTCAGATCTAAAGCAAAGCTTTGCTTCCTAACATATTCCAAATCAAGATTAAATTTCTCGTCCCAGGATTGAATTTGTGATTCCTTTAATTGTGCCAATCCAAAAATACCGGGTTTTACATCGTGCCTTTCATTTTGCTTCTGAGAATAATAAGACATATACTCCATAAGTAATGGTCTGGGGCCAACCCATGACATATTTCCTTCGAGAATATTAAATAACTGTGGCGTCTCATTCAAATGTGATTTCCTCAAAAATCTTCTTAAAGAGGAATCTATTTTCTCATTTGCATTAAGGGACGAAAACTTCAAAATTGTAAAGCTAAGACCCTTATAACCCGGCCTTTCCTGTCGATATAATACCTCCCCATGCTTTAGATACAGTGCTATAGCGATGATCAACATTATTGGAGTAATTATGATTAATACGATCAAAGCAATAAGCTTATCAAGGAATGGTTTTACTATACCGGTGTATATCTGTCTCAATTGTTAAAAATCCTTATAATTTTGCCCAAATTCATAATATGCTTTCATTTCCAAACGCTAAGATAAATCTGGGTCTGCAAATTAAATCTAAAAGAGATGATGGTTATCATGAAATTGAAACTTGTCTCTACCCCATTCCCCTTAGTGATATACTTGAAGTAATTCCTGAGAAAGACAATAAATTAATGGTAACCGGAAATGCCATAGATGGAAAACCGGAAGAAAATCTTTGCTTTAAGGCGATAAAGCTCCTTTCTCAAAAATATCAGCTACCTAACTTATATGTTCATTTGCATAAAATCATTCCTCATGGAGCCGGCTTGGGAGGTGGATCTTCAGATGCTGTAAGTACTTTACTGAGCATCAACAATATTTTGGATCTGAAAATAAATGATGAAGAATTATTGAATTTATCTTCCTATCTGGGAAGTGACTGTCCTTTCTTTGTTAAAAATACTCCCGCAATTGCTAAAGGAAGAGGTGAAAAATTACAAACAATAGATCTTAGCCTGAAGGGTAATTATCTAGTATTGGTATTCCCCAAATTGTTTATTTCATCTTCTACCGCATATTCATTAATCAATGCAAAAACACCAAAAGACGGTCTGGAATCCATACTTAAAAAAGACAAAGAAAGCTGGAAAGAACTATTGCTTAATGATTTCCAGAGTGTATTGGAACAGAAGTATCCTCAGCTTAAAGAACTTTCAGAAATAATGTACAAAAAGAATGCTTTTTATGCTGCAATGAGTGGCAGTGGTTCTTCCTATTTTGGACTTTTTAATGAAGACCCGGGTGAAACTAAATCTTGGTTTAAAAAAGACTATTTTGTTTTCAAGGCGAAATTGGATTAATATCCTTAAGCCAATTCTATCAGTCCTTTTCGTATTTCATTTTTGCTTTGCTCAAAAATGCTCGATATTCGATTAATTGATTCCTCCCTATTCAGATTATCACTATTATGCTCAAGTTGAAATTTTAAAGCATCTAAAAAGTCTTGCAAGTAAAATAATTCAAACATTCCAATTGGCGCTATTAGTTTATGGCAAACTTCGTGCAAAGTTTTAATGTTGCTTTTCTCAATTGATAGAATAATTTCCTTTTCAAACTCCTCAATTTCCTTTACAACCTGATTTATATAAACTGAATAATCTTTTTTATTTCCATAAATACCTAAAAGCTTATTGTGAATAGACTTCGAAGAAACTTGATTACTTCTGTTCAAACCATTTTGATAATTAAAATCAGGGGTTAATACATTTTTTATCCTTTGATATAAAACTTCAACCTGAATAGGTTTTGTGATATAGCCAATCATTCCTGAGTCTTCAATCTTTCTTGCATTTTTATTGGAAACATCTGCTGATAAGGCAATAGTAGGAGGAAGTTTTTTATTCGTTTTCTTTAATGCCTTAAAAGTCTCAAAGCCATCCATTCCCGGCATCTGAAGATCCATAAGGATAAGATCATAAGCATTCTTTTTAAAATATTTTAGAGCTTCTTGTCCGCTTTTTGCCTCATCTAGTTTCAATTTCCATCCATTGCAATATGCTCTCATTAAATATCGATTGGAAGACACATCTTCTACATATAATATCTTGTATTTGCCTTGTTTAAATGGAATCAAACTTGTGCCTTCTCTTGGAACGCTTTGAAGTTTATGAGCAGTTTTTTCAAATGTCATTATAGCGGAAAATTCAGAGCCTTCTTTGCTCTTACTTGCCATTTTCAATACTCCACCCTGCTTCTCAACAAGTTCCTTTGTGATAGATAAACCAAGCCCGGTGCCACCGTATTTTCTTGTAGTTCTAGAACTTACTTGACGGAATGGATCGAATATTATTTTTTGTTTGCTTTTAGGAATACCAATACCCGTATCGCATATTCTGAATTCAATTACTTGTTTTGTTTTGTCTTCTTGTATTAGACGGACAGCACAAGATATTTTTCCTTTGTCTGTGAATTTGATTGCATTCGACATTAAGTTATTCAGTATTTGACTTAATCTTAATGGGTCACCTTTCAATAACTCAAAAATCCTTGAATCATATTCGTGATCAAAAACAAGACCCTTTTCCTTAATCTGAGGTTGATAAATACGACAAATATTATTTATCATCTCATCGAGATTGAAAGTAGAAATATCAAATTGCATTTGATTGGCTTTTATTTTAGAAAAATCTAAAATATCATTGATCATTAGCAGCAAATTCTCTCCACTGTTTTTCAAAACCGCAAGCATTTCTTCTCTTTCACTTTCGGGCATATCTTGATCCAATAAGCCGGCGATTCCCACAATCGCATTAAGAGGAGTTCTAATTTCATGACTGATCATTGACAAAAATTCCTCTCTTGCGCTTATAGCATTTTCAAGCTTTTCTTGTGTTTGAACTAGATTTTGTTCGCGTAATTTTTGATCTGATATATCAAAAGTAAGTCCTACAAATTGATCTACTTGCCCTTTTGCATTTCTTTTCATTGGTGTCTTTTTGGAATAATACCAATGCATTTTATTTTCAATATCCAATACCCGATACTCTAACTCATACAGCTCCTTTTCTCCTTTGCGAATATCATCTAATTGGTCAAAATAAGCCTCTACATCATCCTTATGAATGATTTTTCGGATAAATGCCCGCAGATCTTTACCAACATCACTTTTTTTGTAGCCCAGCTTTTTAAAAATTTTGTCATTTGTAAAAACATAGGAGAAGTTTTCTAAATCGAATATAAAAATGCTATCAGGAATAATCTGAATGCTTTTATTTATAAATTCTGTGCTTTCTATAAGTTTTGCTTCATTTTCTTTTTGTTCTGTTATGTCAATGGAATAACCAAGAAGTACTTCTTCTTTTCCAAGCTTTATTAATTGCTTGTTTTCCAGAAAGACAATCTTTTTACCTTGCTTTTCAGTCTCTAGTATTTGTTGAAGAGGTTCACCCTTAAAAACCTTTTTATCTTCGGCAATATATCTTTCTGCTCTTTCTCTAGATAAAAATTCTATATCAGCATAACCAAGAATTTTTTCAGGACTTAGACCTAAGGTATTAGCTGCTGATTGATTAATAAATATGTATTTCCCTTTTAAGTCCTTTAAGTATATTTCGACGGGCAAGCGATCCAAAATCTCCTGAAGAAATATTTTCTGATGTTCTATTTCTTCTTCTGCTTCTTTCTTTTCAGTTACATCGCGAAAATTGAGAATCATCCTAAGAACATCTCCATTTTCATCGAAAATCCTTCTTACCAGCCATTCAATCCACCTGAATTTACCGTCCTTTAGTTTAACTCTGTATTCCCTCTTCGAAAATGGACGCTTTTGTTTATCATCCTGGATAATCTTATTCTCAATTTCCTTTTGATCTCTCGGGTGGAAAATATTTCTTGAAGCAACAGCCTCTTGTAACTCATCGCGACTATAACCTAAATATTTGAAGACCTGTGGACTGATATACTCTAATTCTTTATTTTCAATCAGCATCAATACATCCATGGAGCTTTCGAGCATTTGTTCGTATTTGCTGATCTTAGAACTCAGTTGTAATTGCTCCATTTTTAATGTCAAAACCGGATGCAATAAATCTAACTCCATTTGCAAGTCGTCAAAATCTACTGACTTATTCCAGAATACTATAAGCTCTATATTTTGTATGTTCTCACTGCCGGCACTTAAGGTATACTCTTTTACTTTCCCCAATTCATAATCAGGATAAACCTTATTTTTATATTCCTGCTCCTTACTAATAAGTACACGTTTTTTGGTAACTTTTGTACTTTCATTGATAAAATAGGTGAGGGAATATTTGCGATTTAGTTCTTCCGCTTTTAAGAAAATGGCCTCAGATCCAAGCCAATCAAAGAGACGATATGCGAAATCCGAGAATTCATCAAAATTCCTTGCCTTTCGAATTTGCTTTAGTAATACGGCAAGTGTATTTCGATTGTCAATCATTAATGTAAATTACAATTTTTTATAAATCGACTTATAAAAATTCTTCATCAAGCAAATTTAAAAGATACCGTTAAAGCTTCTTAAACTTTATAAATTTGCAGCCTCAAAATGACAAAAATGTCAAATAAAAATTACAAACGCCATACAGTTACAGCCGCTTTACCATATGCAAATGGCCCTATTCATATTGGTCACCTCGCGGGTGTTTACATACCATCAGATATTTATGTTCGCTATCTGAGAGCAAAAAATAGAGATGTGGCTTTTATCTGTGGTTCTGATGAACATGGAATGGCCATCACAATCCGAGCCAGAAAAGAAGGCGTCAGCCCCAAAGATATAATCGACAAGTATCATAACATCATCAAAAAAGGTCTTGATGAACTCGGAATCAGTTTTGACATTTATTCCCGAACCTCTTCTCCCATTCATCACGAAACAGCTTCTGACTTCTTTAAGAATTTGTATGATAAAGGTGTTTTTGAAGAAACAGAGTCGGAGCAGTATTACGACTCCAGTGCCGAGCAATTTTTAGCGGATAGATATATTAAGGGTGAATGCCCGGTTTGTGCTTATCCTGAGGCTTATGGCGATCAATGCGAAAATTGTGGAAGTACTCTAAGCCCTCGGGAATTGAAAAATCCTGTTTCAATGTTGAGTGGCAAAAAACCCGAGCTAAAGAAAACCAAACACTGGTTTCTTCCAATGGATAAATATGAACCTTGGCTCAAAGATTGGATTTTGGAAGGTCATAAGGAATGGAAGTCAAATGTTTATGGACAGTGCAAATCGTGGCTCGATGGAGGTCTCCAGCCTAGGGCAATGACAAGAGATTTGGATTGGGGTGTAAAAGTGCCGGTAGAAGGTGCCGAAGGCAAGGTATTATATGTTTGGTTTGATGCTCCAATTGGATACATATCGGCCACAAAAGAATGGGCCGATGCCAATAATAAAAACTGGGAAGATTATTGGAAAAATGATGATACCCGTTTGATACATTTTATTGGAAAAGATAATATTGTCTTTCACTGTATCATTTTCCCAAGTATTTTACATGCGGAGGGCTCTTATATACTTCCCGATAATGTTCCTGCAAATGAATTTCTAAACCTTGAAGGTCAGAAGATTTCCACTTCAAGGAATTGGGCAGTATGGCTGCATGAATACCTTGAAGAATTTCCCGACAAACAGGATGTCATGCGCTACTCCTTAACTGCAAATGCACCTGAAACAAAGGATAATGATTTTACCTGGAAAGAATTTCAGCTAAGAAATAACAGTGAGCTGGTGGCCATTTACGGTAATTTTATAAACAGAACTTTGGTCTTATCTCACAAATACTTTGAGGGTATTGTCCCGGAAATAGGCGATTTAACTGACTTTGACAAAGAGGTGATTAATACTCTTCAAAATGCTCCTTCACTTATTGAAAAATCTCTTGAAGATTTCAAGTTTAGAGATGCCTTAACAAAATTGATGGATGTTGCCAGGCTTGGAAATAAATACCTTGCAGACACAGAACCCTGGAAGCTTATAAAAACGGACGAAGCGAGAGTTAAAACCATTATTAATATTTCCATTCAAATTGCTGCCTCACTCCGAATATTATCAGAACCTTTCCTTCCATTTAGCGCTTATAAATTGGGAGAGATGCTTGATTTTGAAGAAAATAACTGGGATAAAGCAAAAGACTTTCCATTAATTCAAGAAGGAAGTAAATTAAATGAAGTATCGCTTCTATTTGAAAAAATAGAGGACGATGCTATCGAATTTCAGATTCAAAAATTAGAAAAATCTAAAATGGACAATCAGTCGAGCTCATCATTAGTGAATTCTAAACCCGAGGTTACATTTGATGATTTTACAAGTATGGATATTCGGGTTGCTAAAATTATTGAAGCACAAAAAGTCCCTAAAACAAAAAAACTTCTTCAACTTAAGGTGGATACGGGTTTTGATAAACGAACTGTCGTTTCAGGTATCGCTGAATACTTTGAGCCAGAAAATATTATAGGAAAGGATGTATTAATTCTTGTAAACCTTGCTCCAAGAAATATTAAGGGCATAGAATCTCAAGGAATGATATTAATGGCCGAAGATGAAAAAGGCGATTTGTATTTTGTGGTGCCACAAGGTGAGGTCAGACCGGGCTCTCAGATTTCCTGATAATGAGTATTTACCTTCTTCCCATTATAGCGGCATTAATTGGTTGGTTCACCAATTATTTGGCCATAAAAATGCTCTTCCACCCCAAAAAACCTGTTAACCTGGGTTTTTATAAGCTTCAAGGAATATTTCCTAAGAGACAAAAAGTTTTAGCAGAAAGGCTCGGAAGTGTTGTGGCAAATAATTTGGTTCATTTTGACGATATCAAAAAAAGTCTGGATGACCCTTCTGCAATGTCAACTATTCATAAAACCATTGACGGACATTTAGATACTTTTCTTCAAACAAAACTGAAAGAAAATTTCCCAATGCTCAGCATGTTTTTAAATGACAATACAACACAAAAGATAAAAAATGTACTCACCAAAGAGATAGAATCCATTTTGCCTCAAATTGTAAGCAATTATGTCGACAAAATTGAAAAGGATATAAATATTGAGAAAATGGTGAGCGATAAGGTTGCGGCATTTTCATCTGAAAAGCTTGAAGAATTACTGTTCTCCATTCTTAAAAGTGAATTCAAATTCATAGAACTCGTTGGAGCCGTTTTAGGCTTCCTTATTGGAATAGTACAAATTTTGTTAGTACAATATTTATAGAAGTATAAATCTAGGATTAGGCTTTTTAGTCTTCCTTATCGTAAGTGGAAACTTGTCTTCAGTCAATTTGACAAGATATAAATCTGTTCTACTATTATTCTAAAGTAAAGCCGCTCTAGAAAGTTAAGTAAATTGCGAATGCCATCCCTATAGATATCCCTGTAATGACATATAACCAACTCTGCTCCTTTATTCTCAAAAGATTAATCAATAACCAAAGAATAAAGAAATCAATAAAGAGAATCAGGATTAGCGACAAATAAGATCCCATCCAAAACCCAAAGACATTTATTAATTGATCCGTTGTAAAAAGATCGTATTGGAGAAAATAGATATAAATACCATGCAAAAGCCCTAGAATAAAAGCAATCAGATATCGTGAACTCATACTAGACTTTCTGCTTCTAAGTTTATCAGGTTTAACGCTAAAATTCCATAAGGTAAATAGCAATGTGCTGAATGTAATTATGCTTAACCACCAGGTATTTTCAAACGTGAAAATTTTAAAAGATAAAAGGAGGATGTTAACCAATATCCCTCCCGCAAAACTGAACATGATAATAAAGCCCTTTTTTAAATCTGTAACTTTCAGAATTGCAAAAAAAGCAAGTATTAAAGCTATATGAGGAAGAGCCTGAAGTGTATAGAAATATTTAAACCCGATCAGGAAAAGGTCATAAAAGTCATTCATATTTGTTTCTTAATTGAATAATTTCCTTTTGCAATGAAATTAGGAAATTTTCGTAAATTCTATAAAGAAGAATATAAATATACTCCAATTAGCTTATGCGCTATAGCTCTTATTTAATTTTATTAATTGCTGTTCTGGTTACCACAACAGGCTGTGCGCTTATCAACCCCTATATCAAAGCTTTAAAAAAAATAGAAAAAGGTCAATTTGATCAGGCCTCCTTTCAATTGAGTAATATAAAAAAGGATACATGTTGCTCGGCTTTGGAGGCTTATGCCTGGACTCTACACTATAAAAATGAAGGTAGTCCTTTTCAAAAACTTGATTCGGCCATTAAATGGGCTCATATAGGAGATACTGCATGGGAAAATTCCAAAAATTGGGAGATAAGCTATATCGAACGAAGATCTAATAATAAAAAGCCTTTTGAAATATTAATAAGAGAAATAGACAGTCTGGGTTTTATAGAAGCTAAAAGCAAAGCGAATGAAAAGGCTTTTATAAGATATCTTGAAAATTTCTCTGAAACGCCTTTTGAAGAAAAAGCCATTGCTCTACGAGACTCTTTTGCTTTTCAGGATGCAAAGAGAGAAAACACCTATTTATCCTATAAAAAATTTATAGAAAAATACCCTAATTCCACTCAGGCAGAAGAAGCAAGAGAAATTTATGAACTTTTACTTTTCGAAACCCACACTAGAGATAAACACCGGATCTCTTATGAGAATTTTATTAAAAAATTTCCTCATTCCCCTTATATAAAAGAAGCCCAGGAAAAACTTTTTGAATTATATACACTCGATTATAATGTTTCCTCTTTTGAAAACTTTATAAATGCTTTTCCAAACAGCTTAAAGGCCGATGAAGCCAAACTGTGGGTCCGTCATATCAGCGAACAATATGATAGTATTAATCCGGTTTTTGTTTTGCCACAGAAAGACAAAGAATCATATAAACTAATAAAACCCAATGATACAATTTTCAATATGGAATTGGACTCCATAAAAAATCATTACGCTTGTGAACCATATAGAAATCCTTATTTCATTTATTCAAAATCCGGAAAGTGGGGTCTTGCAAATGCTAAAGGACAGGGGCTGATCCCAGCAAACTTTCACAATCTGGAAAAGTTGAGAAATGATATTTATGTATACTCAATTGGATCGAAAAAAGGCTTAGTGCATGTCTCCGGATTCAGGATCACAAATGCTCTTTATGATGATTTTCAAATCCTAAACGACACTTTCCTTTCTGTAAGCTTGAATGAGAAATACGCTCTTGCTTCGAATAATGGCAAGCTATTGACCTCTTTTGACTTTCAGGAGATTAAAAACATTGGAAATGAACTCATTGCGCTTAAGAAAGACCGGAAATGGGCTATTGAACATCCTTCAGCTTATTTCACCTGGCCTGATATTCCCAAACTTGAATTCAATTATGATACTGTTTTTCGAAGTAATTATGGCAAACTATTTATTGGTAATGAAGAAAAGCTCTTTTTACTCAATAATGATTTGGATACCCTTATTAATTATGATTTTAGATTAGTCAATGAGGCAAGAAATTACTTTCAAATATTAAATGAAAACACATACTCGCTTTACAGTAAAGAAGCTCAGTTATTAGCTCAGAGTAATTCAGAAATTTATAGTGACGAAACCGGATATGCATATAAATTAGACTCCACATGGCGATGCTTGTTTTTCAATGATACCTTCGAGGTCAATCAATTCGAAAACTATAATAGTTATTACAAAAAGCTGTTTATTTCAGATACTATATACATCTACCATAAAAATGGGCGCTTCTCCATTGAGAATTATGAGGTTCTTAATGCTCAAATTTATAAACAAAATGAGTCGGATACCTTTTGCTTCAAAGTTGGTATTGAAAACAAATTTGGATTGATCGACGCCAATGGTGAGACAGTTCTGAATCTTGAATGGGATGATATAAAAGTCATTGATGAAAACTCAATACGTGTAAGTAAAAAAGGTAAATATGGCTTATATCATTTTAAAGGAAAGCAAATTTTAAAATCTGAGTATACAGCCATTTCCAATTATGATAATGGAGCACTTACACTTTTTAAAGAAAATAAATTCGGTCTGATTCACACCCGAAAAGATATTCTTATTAAACCCAGATACAATTCATCATTGAAGTTGCTTGATCTAAAAAAACCATTTTTTACAATCAAAGATGAAAATGGATTGAAATTGTATGATTTGTCAAATAAAGAAATTGCGGAGGCAAAAGACATTGTAACGGTAAATGACAGTCTGGTTTTATTCAATCAGGATTTTTCATGGAAACTGATGAAATTGAATGAAAATGATGAATTTGACAACCTTGGTATATCAGCATTGAGATACAGGATCTGGCAAGATGGCATGGGAAATAATCACCTTATTTATGAAACTGCTACCGGCTATGGCTTTTACAATGTGCAAAAGGAAGAAAATATTTATCCGGAATACTTTATGATTTACCCGATTACGGATAAACATGGAGAGCCATTTATTTTCTATACATTCAAATACTATGAGGAGATCGATTTATACCTATTGAAAATCCTTGATTACGATGGGCTTGAACTTTATAAATCCTTAATTACCAGCGATCAAGCTTCGAAATTATCATGTGATAATTTGTTGGGTGAATAATAAAAATACCCTCCAATTTACTTTCCGTTTAAGAGGAAAAAAACTAACTTAAACCTCTTACAAATAGAAAATCAAATGTTGAACCTAATCAATGCAAGCCATGATAACCGGAAAATTAAACCAAATACACAAGGACCATAAAGAATGGATAGCTGAAATAGAACTTTTAAAAACAGAAATCTCTTTCCTCACCAAACTGGTCCAGAAAAAGCCCCAACTCAAAGAAGGAAAATTCCAAAACGATCTCGATCACCTTCGCAGGTTACTGGACAAATTAATGACCTCTGTTCAATCGCATAAAGCCTTTCTTGCCGAAATGGCTGTTGAAGATATCAGTACTATGGAAATGCTGGATATTGAAGGGCATAATAGAAATAAAGCCCATTTTAAACATCTTGATGAAAGCTTTAAAAAACTCAGACATGATATTTTACATCTGAGTGGAAGTAAAGAGGAGGCCCTTCACTAAAATTTAAAGTGTTGTGGTAACTTCTCGAGTATTTCTGAACACATAGTTTCAAGGTCGTATTCCGGAGACCAATCCCAATCTACCCTTGCCGATAGATCATCAATGGAGTTTGGCCATGAATCAGCTATTTTCTGACGAAAATCAGGATTGTAGTTAATCTTAAAATCAGGAATATGCTTCTTTATTTGATAAAACAATTCCTCCGGCGTGAAGCTCATTGCCGCCAAATTATAACTCGATCTTATCTTCACCTTTTCACCATCCGCCGCCATTAACTTCAATATCGAATTTATTGCATCCGGCATAAACATCATTGGTAGTTTGGTATCCTTTTGAAGAAAACAGTCAAACGTTTCTCCACTTAGAGCTTTATGAAAAATATCTACTGCATAGTCTGTGGTTCCCCCACCGGGTAAACTTTTATAACCTATCAATCCAGGAAAACGAAGACTGCGCACATCAACATTAAATTTTTTGAAATAGTATTCACACCAGCGCTCACCGGCAAGCTTAGTAATACCATAAACCGTATCGGGATTCATGATCGTATTTTGAGGAGTATTTTCCGAGGGTGTATCCGAACCAAAAACTGCAATGGAACTTGGCCAAAATATCCTTTTAATGATTCCATTTCTGGCAAACTCCAGGAGCTCGAGCAAACTATTCATATTAAGACCCCAGGCAAACATAGGATTTTCTTCACCTTTGGCTGATAGTACTGCAACCAGATGATATACATCATCGATGTCGTATTTCTTTATAATATCTAGAACTCTCTTTTCTTTGAGAATGTCCAATTTCTCAAAAGGCCCGTCTATTTCGTATTTCTTAAGTTTCTTCAGATCGGCAGCTACAACATTTTCGCCACCATGCATTTCACGCAATTTTGTGACTAATTCTGAACCTATCTGACCACTGGCTCCTATTACCAGAATTTTTTTCATATGTATTGGAAGTTAGAATGGGGCAAATCTATTTAAAAAAAACAATCCCTTTCTAAGCGCGATTGTTAAATTGTATAAATTTGAAATTATAATTTCATGGAATACGAAGCATTTCTCATAAATAAGAAAATTGACCGCGATTCATTTGCTAAAAGTGAACCGGAAATGTTTGCTAAATGGAAAAAAGAATTTTCTGAAATGCACCCAAAAAGCTTCGAGGCAAGAAAACTTTTTCTGATTAATAAAATCAGGAGAAATCATAAACTGCAAAGCACTGAGGAGAATACTTCCAAAAGTGTAATAAGTCCGAAGCCAATTATTAAACCTAAAATCAAGAGATAATGTACAGTCAATTCAAACCAATTTTAGTAGAAGAGATTCAAAAAATTAAAGATGAAGGTCTTTTTAAAAAAGAGAGAATCATCACCACACCACAGTCTGCTGAAATCGAAGCAAATGGTAAAAAAGTATTGAACTTTTGCGCCAATAATTATTTGGGACTTTCATCCCATCCTGAAGTGATCAAAGCTGCTAAAGAAACTATCGATACGCATGGATTTGGAATGTCATCGGTGCGCTTCATTTGCGGCACACAGGATATCCATACGGAATTGGAGAAAAAGATCTCCGAATTTCTAGGGACAGAAGACACTATCCTCTATGCAGCAGCTTTTGATGCCAATGGTGGGGTTTTCGAACCACTCTTGGGCCTTGAAGATGCAATCATCTCAGATGCTCTTAATCACGCTTCAATTATTGATGGCGTCAGACTTTGTAAAGCGCAAAGGTTCAGATATGCTCATAATGATATGGAGGATCTTGAAAAGCAATTAAAAGATGCTGCTAATTGTAAGAATAAAATCATTGTAACTGACGGAGTTTTTTCAATGGATGGTACAATTGCTCGACTAGACCAGATCTGTGATTTAGCCGAAAAATATGAGGCTATGGTCATGACAGACGAGTGTCATTCCACAGGCTTTATGGGCAAAACAGGAAGAGGAGTTCATGAATTTAGAAATTGCATGGACCGCGTTGATATTATCACAGGTACTTTAGGGAAAGCTCTTGGTGGTGCTTCCGGTGGTTTTACTTCCGGTAAAAAAGAAATTATTGAAATTCTGAGACAAAGATCAAGACCCTATTTATTCTCAAATACCTTAGCCCCTTCTATTGTTGGTGCTTCAATAAGAGTTTTTGATATACTTTCTTCAAGTACCGAATTAAGAGATAAGTTAGAAGAGAACACAAAGTATTTCAGATCTAAAATGGAGGAAGCAGGCTTTGACCTTAAACCCGGAGAGCATCCAATCGTCCCAATAATGCTTTACGATGCTCCTCTGTCACAGAAGTTTGCTGAAAAGCTTTTGGACAAAGGCATTTATGTAATAGGCTTTTTCTATCCGGTAGTTCCAAAAGGACAAGCGCGAATTCGTGTTCAGATTTCGGCAGGACATGAAAGAGGGCACCTCGATACTGCCATCAAAGCCTTTATTGAAATTGGTAAAGAATTAAATGTTATAAACTGAAAATGAGAACAATACTTTTTTCACTGACCTTTTTTTATTTAGTTTCCTGTGCTCAGGAAAAAGAAAATGATGCAAATTTAAGTATTCGGGATAAGCAGGTTCTTAAAATCGATAGTTTTGAATCAACAATTCGAGCAAGTATAGATTCTGCAAAAAATCCGAGTATTCAATTGGCACTGGGAGTCATTAAAGAATATGAAGTTTTTACTTATAAATTCCCCGATGATTCTCTTGCACCTATTTATCTTTTCAAGTCAGCTCAGATATTTGATGGCATGCTGGGAGATAAAGCTAAAGCAGCCAGATTGTATCAAAGGATTTACGATGAGTACCAGGACTACCCCAATCGTCCTATGATGCTATTTTATCAGGGAAATACCTTGCATGATATGGGAGATACTACAAATGCAATCAATCAGTTGAAGCTATTTATTGCCAAATATCCGGATCATGAATTTAGAGATGACGCTGAAAACCTGGTAAGTTTTATTTTAATGGATGAAGAAGAACTGGAAAAGTTCTTCAAATAATCAAAGTTCTTTACTTTTTGAAGAACTGTCATTAGAATTTGAGGTGCTACTGTCTTCGGTGAATAATGGCACCTCTTTTCCACCCTCTTCATTCTCTTTTCCCTCCTCTTCTTCTTCTTCGAAAAGGTATTTGTTCAAGCGATACCGGATATCCGTTGGAGAAAGGTTGGCAAATATTTTTCCATTTCTAGCAATAGAAAATTGTCCTGTTTCCTCGGAAACAACTAAAATTAGTGTATCCGTATTTTCTGACATTCCAAGTGCTGCTCTGTGTCTTAATCCCATAGAAGCAGGTAAAGAGTCATTTTCAGAAACAGGTAATACGCACCGGGCTGCTTTAATTCTGTTTTTATAAATAATTACAGCACCATCATGCAAGGGACTGTATTTGTTAAAAATTGAAGTCAATAATCGTTTTGATAGCACGGAATCCAGAATGTCGCCGGATTCAGCATAAAATTTCAATTCAGAGTTTTTGCTAAAAACTATCAAGGCACCTGTATTTGAGCCACCCATAGTTTTGACGGCTTCAATTATAGGGGTGATATTGAAATACCGCATTTGAGCGCGTTTATTCCAGGGCCAAACGAATAGAAAATTATCATTATTGAAAATGGTCGTTTTTCCTACTAGGAGAAGAAATTTCCGGATTTCTTGCTGGAACAAAATGATAGCGGCCAGAACACCCACACCGGTAAATTGTCCTAAAATAGAACTCAAAAGTTCCATTTTAGCCGCTTTTACAATTAAGTAAAGCAGGACAATTGACAAAAGTCCAATAAAGATTTTAACGGCTACACTTCCACGCAGGAGTTTATACAATTGGTATAGAAGCAGACTCACCAAAAAGATGTCGATAAAATCAACGAAAGTAAATTTTAGAAATCCTATTTTAATAAATGCTATCACTATTGTACCTAAGATATAATTCTACAGTTTCTTTTGCTTCTTTAACGTCATGAACTCTTAATAGATTCGCCCCTTGTGTTAAAGCCAGCATATTTAATGCTGTTGTTCCATTTAGAGCTTCTTCCACGTCAATATTCAGACTTTTATAAATCATGGATTTTCTAGAAATCCCTACCAGCAAAGGACAATCAAAAAGTTCAAAAGCCCTCAGTTCTCTTAAAAGATAAAAATTCTGATCAATATTTTTTACGAAACCAAAACCAGGGTCAATGATAATATCATGAACCCCAAGAGAAGTTAATCGTTGAATTTTCCCTTTAAAATACTCAATCATTTCCAATATCATATCCTCATATATATTTAAATCTTTCATCGTTTGAGGATTGCCTTTCATATGCATTAAAACATAGGGGATTTTTAATTCTGCAATCGTCTGAAACATATTTTCGTCTAGCGATCCGCCGGAAACATCATTGCAAATATCTGCTCCGGCTGCATGCGCTTCTCTTAATACTTCAGATCTAAAGGTATCAATTGAGAGAATGGCTTCAGGAAATTCTTTTCTAATTTTAGCTATTGCCGAAACAGCATTTTCAATTTCCACATTTGTAGGAATATCCACAGCGCTCGGCCTCGTTGAATAAGCACCAATATCCAGAATATCCACTCCTTCCAAAATCATAGCTTCGGCTTTCTTCAAAACAGAAGCATCAGTTTTAACCCTACTCCCTTCATAAAAGGAATCATCAGTGATATTGAGGATGCCCATTATCCGTGGCTTATCGAAAAGCATGATCTTTCCTCCTATATTAATACTGTAATTCATTGCTTTTGCATTACTTTGTGCCTCAATTTAAACAGAGGATATTTTGAAAAAAGATACCGCTGGTGAATATACTGAGGTAATTAAAGCGTGCAAAACCTTGTTTGAAAAAAAGACGAGAGATTATGGCACTTCTTGGAGAATACTCCGATTACCCTCACTCACCGACCAGATTTTCATTAAAGCGCAAAGAATTCGTTCTATCGAAACCAAAGGCGAGCAAAAAGTAGCTGATAATGTTTCAGAAGAGTTTATCGGAATAATTAATTATTGCATCATAGCTTTAATTCAACTTTCCATGACCGAAAACGAAAAGCTGGATTTAACTGTTAATGAAGTTTTAGAACTTTTTGACGCTGAATCAGAGCATACCAAATCTCTTTTGGAAAATAAAAATCACGATTATGATGAGGCCTGGAGAGAAATGAGAGTAAGCTCATTTACTGATATTATTTTAATGAAACTACTTCGTGTAAAACAAATTGAAGATCAAAAGGGTAAAACACTCGTTTCAGAAGGAGTGGATGCCAGTTATCGAGATATTATCAATTATTCTGTTTTTGCATTGATTAAACTAAACTATCTACAAAAATGAAATGGATCACAAGCATATTCAGAATCTTCGTTGGAGCTTTATTCATTTTCTCGGGTCTTATCAAGATCAATGACCCGGTTGGATTTTCCATTAAGTTATCGGAGTACTTTGAAGTCTTTTCAAATGACTTCGCGGGGTTTTTTCATTATTTCATACCCTATTCACTGACCCTTGCTGTTATTTTATGTTTACTTGAAATTGTATTAGGAATTAATTTATTAACAAAACACGGTACTAAGATAACGATCAATATGCTCCTTCTGTTGACGGTGTTTTTCACATTTCTGACATTCTACTCAGCGTATTTTAACAAAGTAACAGATTGCGGTTGTTTTGGAGATGCAATTCCTTTAAATCCGTGGCAGAGTTTCACTAAGGATTTGGTTCTTCTTGTAATGATTCTTTGGTTGTTTTTCATGAAGAATCATATTGAACCTAGATTAACAGAAAGAACAAGAAATGCATTTTTTGCAATCTCTTTGGTCGTTGGCTTTTTTTTAGCGGTAATTGCTATCAGACATCTTCCATTCTTAGATTTCAGAGCATATAAGGTGGGAACAAACATTGAAAAGGCTATGCAACCTTCTGCTCCATTGAAGTACAAATACATTATGGAGAAAGATGGTGAAAAACAGGAGTTGATGGAATATCCAACAGATCCATCTTACAAATATGTCGATATGGTTTTGGTTAATCCTGAAGCTCAACCGAAAATCACCGACTATAGTATATGGAATGATGAAGGTGATTTTACTCAGGAAACTTTTCAAGGAAGAAAGCTGATGATAATCATCAGTGATATCAATAAATCAAAAAGCAAGAATTTCAAAAAATTTGAGTCTATTGCCGGAGAATTGGATAAATATGAGATTGAACCTATCATTATTACTTCTTCAGATGGCTCAGAAGTTCAAAAGATGCTTTCTGAATTGAAACTGTCTGAAATTCCAATTTATTATGGTGATGCCACGGTTCTAAAAACAATGATTCGTTCTAATCCGGGGCTGATTTTAATTGAAGATGGGACAATTATTGAAAAATGGCATTTCAGAGATACTCCATCCAAAAAAAGCCTGGCAAAAGTTATAGGCTAAAATGACTGAGATTAAAATCCTTAGCATTTGGGGTATGCCCGGTGCGGGTAAAACGTATTGGGGAAAAAAACTCGCTGAGGAGCTCTCAATTGATTTTGTAGATCTCGACGATGTCGTAGAGAAACAAAATGGTATTTCAATCTTCGATATGGTTACAGAAAAAGGAGAAGCATTTTTCAGAATGAAAGAAAATGAGGCTCTGGAAACCCAATTAAATAGTATCAAACCCAAAATTCTTTCACTTGGTGGCGGTACTCCATGCAGCGAAGACAATCTGAAAATTCTAAAGGCTAATACTCTTAGTCTTTGGCTTAATACAGGAGTTGAAAGTATCCTTTCTAATCTTGAAAAAGTGGTGCAATCCAGACCTCTTATCGACTCTAAAATTGATTTGAGAGAGCAAATGGAATCTCTACTTGAAAAAAGGAAGGTATATTATAAAAGGGCTGATCTTATTATCGAGCAGCCCTACAGTATTCAGACACTTTTAAAATTATTACCGAATTCGTTTAAAAGAACAGTCCGCCGGTAAGGGCTATTGTTGTTAAGTTTTTTTGAAAAACTGCCGCAGGAGCAAAACCTTCTTGAAGATTATAAACTGTATATCCTTCATTCCACCATTCGTGAATTATTGCCACATCCCAGAAATAATCCTGAAGACGCATTCCCATTCCTCCACTTACTCTTTGCCTGGATTGATCAATTTCATTAACACTTTCTCTAAATGGGTCACCTAGATTAGCATAACCTGCGCGGAATCTAAAATCGTCCATGCGATACTCTCCTCCAACTCGAATATTAAATGTACGATCATAAATATTTTGAATGGTGCGATTATCAGCGCTTTCATCACCGCCTAGACTCTGAAAACTAATTCTAGACCTGCGATAATCTACATATTCCACATCGGCAGATATAAATCCATTTTTATTAGCAAAAATTGCAGTTCCGAAGTTTACTCTCATTGGAGTTCTAAGACGGTAATCAAAATAACCAGGCAATAAGCTTGAGCTTTCATTATTCAAGTAAAAATTATTATCCGGATTATTCGGGTCTTCAAAAAATAAGAAGTTGTTGAACTGTGCCGTTAAATCCGCATCAAAATTCTCTTCTAGAGTATAATAAGTCGGAGACTCTATGTTGACACCAAAACGTATAAGATCAATTGGCCTAAAAATAAACCCGGCACCAAAATTAAATCCTGCACCATTTATTTCTAGTCTATCTGTCAGGGTCATTCTTTGAAGACCATCAGTTCCCTGATTTAAAGCAGTTTCACTATAGGCTCTATCAACGGTATAATTTACTGTGGCCAGACCAAGTTTTGTTCCAAAATAAAACTGGTCTTTAAAGTTCCCACCGTACGAAACAGTCCATTCATTTTGATTGCCATTAGTCGTGATTATTTCCCTTTGTCGCATTGGCTCAAAGGCATAAAATCGTTCATAGAGGTTGCAATTCGCCGGGTCATCGCAATTATTAATATCTATGTCAAATAGAAAAGCATCATATGCCATTCCGACCGGGCTATTAGGCACCTGATCCCCATTATTGTCTCTATATAAATCCGATGTGAAGATCCCCTGAGCACCTTCCACGTAAAAGTCTACAATGGAGCTTTCAAAATTATCGCCAATCAACTGAACCTCATTGTTGAAATCATTTCGCTTACTGAAAGTGAAAGCCAAAGAACCACCTCTGAAATCTCCTTTTTGGATATCGGATTTTGTAAGATCAATGGATACGCCTATTTGTCCAACAGAAAATTTTTCATTAAATGTAATGTTATCCTGTCCCAAATAGCTCGTAGTATTATCTCTAAAAGATATCTGTGGAGTAATACTCAATTCTGAGCGGTTATAAAAGCCAAGTCCTGCTGGATTAATAAGTACAGTAGATAAATCTCCTCCTAAAGCAACCCCTGCTCCCGCGATTCCCTGCATTCTTGCAGTTCCTCCTCTATCCAGGGAGCTGAATCTTAAAGCATCCTTATAGTATCCGAAGGAATTAGGATCAACTTGTGCTTGAGCAGTCTGAATCAGACATACCACTAGCACTATGAGTATTACATTTAGCTTTTTCATGACCTTTAATTTTAATTTAACCTCTCAATTATCTTCTTCCACCACCACTTGATCTGCTTCCACCGCTAGATCTACTACCACCTCTACTTGATCTTGAAGGTGAGCTACTTCTTGAAGGACTACTGAAACTTCTAGAAGGTGAACTCGACCTTGAAGGAGAGCTATAGCTTCTCGACGGAGTACTGCTTCTCGATGGCGAACTATAGCTTCTTGAAGGTGTACTCGATCTTGAAGGTGTGCTATACGACCTTGAAGGTGTACTGCTTCTCGAAGGATTGCTATAAGACCTTGAAGGTGTACTTGACCTTGAAGGAGTCGCTCTTTCGTTTGAAGGAGTAGTCCTTGTTCTTGAAGGTGCTTCGTATGACCTTGAAGGTGCTGAGTTCCTAGAAGGAGTCCCGTATGTGTTACTTCTGGTATTAGAAGATCTGCTTGGAGCTGTTCTTGTCTCAGCACCTGATCTACTATAAGTATTACTTCTACCCGAAGTGCTGTATCTCTGCTGACGCGCATCTCTGCTCACCTCAGAACCTGTTCTTGTTGCATTAGATCTTCCGCCAACCTCGGAAACTGACCTTGAAGGACTACTTCCTGAGCGCACCGCAGGGCTTGTACTTCTATATCTTTCCTGAGCCCTTGTTGATCTCGGATCCACAGTACTTTCATTTCTGGATGCAGTACCATAATTTCTATCAGAACCTCCCCTAGTTACATTTCTGTATCTTTCCGGAGTGCTTTCAGTTCGTGAAACTTCACCTCTGTTCACAGTAGACCTTCCGGTATTCCCGGTTGATCGGTCTGCCAAAGTAGCATTACCCGCAGAAGTTCTGGTAGATCTTACAATTCTTTCATTGCTTTGCTCTACACCAACTACATTTCCGGTTTTGCCACTATTTCCAAGTCGAGTTGTTCTGGTTACAGAACCCGCTCCAACTACATTCGAACTTCTATCTGCATATCTTGGACCGTAATAAGCGGATCTTACACCAACATTATTATTGTATCCATGATCGAAGCCATTATTATAATAACCACAACCGGGATAACAATTCCAACATCCACCGCCCCAGCCGTAACCAGGATATCCCCAGCCAAATCCGTAACCTCCACCCCAGCCCCAGCCAGGACCCCAGAATGGATCATAAATACCCCATGAATTCCAACCAAAACCAAATCCTACATTCCAACCAGACCATGAGTTCCAACCGAATCCTATTCCCCAGTTGGCAGGTCTCCAAGGATAGTAACCCCAGTTAAATCCGGTATTGACTGCAAAACCCGGATTCGTGTACCATGGATCAGACAAATATGTTGGACCATAATAATTATTGACTGTACCGCCGGGGTTAGTATTATCTGAACTCACATAATCGTAAGTATCATTTGTATAGTAACCATCATTACCTGCAATACTTTGAGTGCTATTGTTCATAGCATAAGAATTCGAAGTTTCTTCGGCTTTATCTTTATAATATTTTACAAGATCAGAATCAACATCACGTGTTGATCCATTGTAGTTATCCGAATATTTACTTGAATTACCACTGTAATCTTGGTATTGATTAAGTGGCTTACTCTCTGCATCGGCGTATTTCACCTTCATTCTATCATTTGCAGAGAAATACATATCATCATACTCTTGAGCAAATGATGTCTGATTTGAGAAAAACACCATCGAAATAATTAGGATTAGCATGTTCTTTAAATTTTTCATAATTGACATCATTTTACACTTATTAGACATTTATAATTTAGTAAAAGTTTATCCGTCCTATCTCTTATCTTTGCCACAAAACTTTTATACACTAAAGGTAGCAAATAGCATACCAAACGAAATTTTTTCCCTAAATGGCCAAAGCATTACCTACCAGAAAAGACAATTACTCCCTGTGGTACAATGAGTTAGTAAAAAAAGCAGACCTCGCAGAAAATTCTGATGTGAGAGGATGTATGGTGATAAAACCTTACGGATTTAGCATTTGGGAAAAAATGCAAAGAGGCCTAGATGATATGTTTAAAGCAACTGGCCATGTTAATGCATACTTCCCTCTGTTTATTCCAAAATCTTATTTAAGTCGTGAAGCTGCGCACGTTGAAGGTTTTGCCAAAGAGTGTGCTGTTGTAACCCATTATAGATTAAAAAATGCTGAAGATGGCTCAGGTGTTATTCCGGATCCCGAAGCGAAGTTGGAGGAAGAATTAATCGTTAGACCAACTTCTGAAACAGTAATATGGAGTACCTATAAAAAATGGATTCAGTCTTACAGAGATCTACCACTGCTTGTAAATCAATGGGCGAATGTAGTTCGTTGGGAAATGAGAACACGATTGTTTTTAAGAACTGCAGAATTTCTCTGGCAAGAAGGACATACAGCTCATGCAAGCGAAAAAGAAGCTGTCGATGAAACAACAAAAATGCTGGGCGTTTACACAAAATTTGCTGAAGACTTCATGGCCATGCCGGTTATACAGGGTGTAAAATCCGAATCTGAAAAATTTGCCGGAGCTGTTGACACCTATTGTATTGAAGCTTTAATGCAAGATGGAAAGGCTCTTCAAGGTGGAACATCACATTTCTTGGGTCAAAACTTTGCCAAGGCTTTTGATGTGAAATACGCTAGTAAGGAAGGTAAAGAAGAATATGTTTGGGGAACATCCTGGGGTGTATCCACAAGACTAATAGGTGCACTAATTATGGCGCATTCTGATGATGATGGATTAGTCTTACCACCAAAATTGGCTCCTATTCAAGTTGTCTGTGTTCCAATTTATAGAAGTGAAGAAGAATTGGATAAGATCAGAGAAGTAGTGAGTAAACTAAGTGATCAGTTTCTTTCAAAAGGAATCAGTTTCAAATTTGACGATAGAGATACCGAAAGACCGGGCTGGAAATTCGCTGAATACGAATTGAAGGGTGTTCCCGTTAGAATTGCATTAGGCCCGAGAGATCTTGAAAACAATCAAGCTGAAGTTGCTAGAAGGGATACAAAAGAGAAAAAATTTATCTCTTTGGATAATTTAAGTGATGATATCGAGAAATTGCTTGAAGAGATACAATCCAATATTTACAATAAAGCACTTGCTTTCCGAAATGAAAATACTCACGAAGTTGAAACTTATGATGAGTTAAAGGAGGTTATTAAAACAAAAGGAGGATTTGTACTGGCGCATTGGGATGGCACTGCGGAAACAGAGGAGAAAATAAAGCAAGACACCAAAGCAACACTTAGGTGTATTCCCTTGGAAAAAACGGGTGCTGAAGGGAAATGTGTGCTTACAGGAAAACCTTCAAAACAAAAAGTAATTTTCGCTAAAGCGTATTAATATGGATTGGGTAGCAGTAATCGGTTTAATATTAATCGGAATATCTCTTCTGATTGTTGAATTGATTTTTATACCCGGCACTACCATTTTTGGAATCTTTGGATTCGCTTGCCTACTCTTTGGTATTTATATGGGCTACGAAAACTTTGGCACGAGTACCGGAACAATCATTTTGATTTCTACACTTATATCGAGTATAGCCTTGATCACTTACAGTTTGCGATCAAAATCATGGGATAGATTTTCCTTAAAAACAAGTTCTGAATCCAGATTTAATGATGAGCAAAAAATTAATTTAGAACCTGGGCAAGAAGGCAAAGCAATTTCATACCTTAGACCTTCGGGTAAAGCTGAGTTTGACGAAAAGGAATGGGAGGTCTTTGCTCATGACGAATTTATCACAAGCGGAACCACAATAATTATCGAAAAAATCGATAATCGTAAAATATTTGTAAAACCTAAATCATAAAATAAATGGGCACTGGTCTTTTTACTATTTTCATTTTGATAGGAGCAATAATCCTCCTTTTCGTATTTCTGTACTTTGTTCCAATTAATCTTTGGATAACAGCGATCTTTTCAGGTGTGCGTATTGGCCTTTTGGAGCTTGTCTTCATGAGAATCAGAAAAGTGCCACCATCAATTATTGTGAATTCACTGATTACCTCCACAAAAGCCGGGATTACGGTGATGGATACGGAGGGTTCACCTAAACGATCATTAAAGGCCTCCGATTTGGAAACGCATTATCTGGCGGGAGGAAATGTCCCAAATGTGATTAGAGCATTAATTTCAGCTGACAAAGCTAATATTATGCTGACCTTTAAGCAGTGTACGGCGATCGATCTTGCTGGTAGAGATGTATTCGAAGCTGTTCAAATTTCAGTAAATCCAAAAGTTATTACTACACCAAAAGTAGCTGCAGTGGCAGCAGATGGTATTCAGTTGATTGCCATTGCAAGAGTAACTGTAAGAGCGAATATCGCTCAATTGGTGGGTGGTGCAGGTGAAGACACTATTCTCGCTAGAGTTGGTGAAGGTATTGTTACCTCAATTGGTTCAGCCCAATCTCATAAAGAAGTATTAGAGAATCCCGATAAAATCTCAAAACTAGTTTTACAAAGAGGTTTGGATGCGGGTACTGCATTTGAAATTCTATCTATTGATATCGCAGATGTTGATGTTGGAGAGAATATTGGTGCAAAACTTCAGATCGATCAGGCAAGCGCAGATTTAAAAGTTGCAGAAGCCAGAGCCGAAGAAAGAAGAGCAATGGCCGTTGCTGAAGAGCAGGAGATGAAAGCAAGAAGCCAGGAAATGCGCGCTAAGGTTATCGATGCAGAATCGGAAATACCTAAAGCCATATCAGAAGCTTTCCGTCAAGGGAATCTGGGAGTTATGGATTATTACAAACTCAGAAATATCGAATCCGATACGGATATGAGAGATTCGATTGCAAATTCCGGGAAATCAAAAACGCCGAGAAAGAAAGATGACGATAAGAAATAAAACTACTAGATAGTAGATACTAAATAGTAGATTTAGATAGTAATTTAAAAAAAACCCTTGCAGAGATGTGAGGGTTTTTTGTTTTAATAGAAAAGGCACATTAAAGCATTTTTTAAACAAGAAGTAATTAAAAGTGAAATGTTATTTTTTAATGACATGTTCTCTGTTTTATTTGATGATTATATCTTTGACAAATGAAATACCTATCGTTAATTCTTCTGATTTTATTAGCTCAATTTACCAATGCCCAGAAAACAATAATCAAAGCCAATGTCATAATGAATAATTCTGATGAGATGGCTAGCGCTCAATTATTTTTAAGACAAAGCCCTTCCGGAGAAATAGACCCACTCAGTTTGCATAACAAAATAAAAATGATCAAGAATCACGAAACCTTTAAAATGAGTGAATCGGATTTTTATATGATAGAGTTTCAGGATGCAAATGGTAAAACAAGAACCTTTTATTCTGAAAAAGCACTAGGCTTCAATAAACCAAAAGATAATTTAGTAGAGGAAATGCATAGTGGGAAGGTTTCATGGTATAGGGACTATAAACCAAATAGTAATGGAGGAGCCGTTGCAGCAGGAGCAGTGGCCGGTGGCTTGCTTGGTGCTGCAATTATGGCCGGGGCTACTTCAGGTTCAGATGGAATTAAAGATTACTTTGTTAAGGATGATCATCCCGACTATGGGACTTCTTATAAAGATTTGCTTGTTATGACAAATGATAGAGCGGATCTAAAAAATAGAATTGAGAATATTCGCAATGCATATGATTTGGGTAGTATTCTGCAAGATTATGACATAGGGGAAGAAGCGACCATTGATCGACTTAAAAAAAGCTCTCTGACATACAGAATCAAAGCTCTTGAGCAAATTGAAGAGTTGGATACAATTTCAATTAAATACCCAAACGATCTTAAAGTTGGTAATAATGTACTCTATAAAGGTCGAAGCGGTGATGTATTTGCCGTAGCAAATGAAGATGGTTCAGGAAATTTTGTCGAGATCAAATATGCATCTTCAGATGGTCAAACTCGCAAAGCTGTGGTTCCACTAAAAGATTTGAGAATTATTAAAAATGAAATTGATTGAGCAATTTTTTTTTAAATAAAAAATTTACTCTTAAAAAATATCTGACCTGGAATTGATTATTCAATAATTTAAAATCGACTTTCACACAATTTCAGATTTTCCCGGTAGAACCATTCCTAGTTTTACTGGATGACTCAGGATTCACTTTACTCGGAACAAACGATTATCTCCAGAATTTTTACTGTCAGGAACCAAAATGTAATGCTCGATCGGGATTTGGCAGATATGTATGGTGTTAAAACTAAAGCTCTAAAACAAGCTGTTAAAAGGAACATAGAACGGTTTCCCAAAGATTTTATGTTCGAAATGACGAAAGAAGAGTTTGAGAATTGGAGGTCACAAAATGTGACCTCCAATTCTGATTTAATGGGTTTAAGATATGCGCCATTTTGCTTTACAGAACAAGGGGTAACAATGCTATCCTGTATTTTAAGAAGTCCTTTGGCTATAGAAGTAAATATTCGTGTTGTCAGGATATTCTCAAAAATTCGAAAGATCGCCTTAGATAATAAAGATATATTATTGGAATTGGAAAAAATAAAATCTCAACTTTCAGAACATAATGATAAAATAGCTTGGGTTTTTGATCATTTGGGAAGATTACTGGAAGAAGGAACTGAACCTAGAAAGGAGATAGGATTTAGAATTCGTAATTCCTGATTCCCGACACATGCGGGTAAGCTTAATTTTTTATAGCGAGCTGTCCACAAGCAGCGTCAATATCCTTACCTCTGCTCCTACGGACATTCACAATCAGATCTCTTTCTCTTAAAAATTTTGCGAATTTATCGAGCTTATCTTCTGTGGTATTTGTAAAATCCGCTTCTGAAATTGGATTGTATTCGATTATATTAATCTTACTCGGAATGCTTTTAGCAAAATTGTAAAGCTCCTTGGCATCTTCAATACTGTCGTTGAAATTATTGAAAACGATATATTCGAATGTGATCTTATTCCTGGTTTTCGCGTAGAAATACAGCAGTGCTTTCTTTAAAACCTCTAAATTATTGCTGTCATTGATTGGCATGATCTGAGCTCTTTTCACATCATTGGCTGCGTGTAATGAAAGTGCCAGATTGAATTTAACGCCATCATCCGCCAATTTTTCAATCATCTTGGCAATACCTGCAGTAGAAACAGTGATTCTCTTCGGAGACATATTTAACCCGTCCTCATTACAAAGACGATCTATTCCCTCCAGTACATTTTTGTAATTCAGTAATGGCTCACCCATTCCCATAAAAACGATATTGCTCAAAGGCATTTTGAAATGCCGCATGGCCTGCTCATTAACCAAAACAACCTGATCGTAAATTTCACCGGCATCGAGATTTCGCTTTCTCTCCATATAACCGGTAGCGCAAAACTTACAACTCAGCGAGCAACCGATCTGGGAGGAAATACAAGCCGTCATTCGCGTTTCTGTAGGTATTAAAACACTTTCCACCAAATTATCATCACCAAGCTTTATCCCGGACTTGATAGTACCATCATTGCTGATTTGTTCCTGATCAATCTTCGCTGCAGAAATGAAGTAAAGGTCTTTTAATTTATCTCTGAAATCTTTGGACAGGTTCGTCATTTCCTCAAATGAGGTCGCAGACTTTTGCCATAACCACTCGTAAATTTGTTTGGCTCTAAAAGGCTTTTGTCCATCCTCTACGAGTTTATCCTTTAATTCAGGTAAACTCATTTTTCTTATATCTATTTTCTTCTCGGAAGTGGCCATTTTGCAAAGATAAGTTCTTATTCAGGTTTTGGTAAACCAAATTTCTTCCAAACAGGTTCAGGAAAAGCCTTTACCTTATTAATTTGATAATCAAATCCCAAAATGGCTGTTTTGATTAAGGCAATTGTACTGCTTTCCTTAGTCATTTTATAAATCAGATCGAACCCCATTTTTGAATAAGAAGAAATTCCAATACTGATATTTATATCCTCACCATAATAGCCTTGCCCCCTAAACTGGATTGCAGCATCAGCCATTATTGTACCCAAACCTTCGATATTTAATTCTGAATAACCGAAATGACTGAAAAAACGCATTCTAGCCTCCTGAGCAAAACGTAGAAATGCATCATTGCTCAAATGATTTCCATAATTTAAATCGGAAACCCTAATTTTCATTTGAGTAGCAAAAATGTATTTTTCAGGCTCATTAATTTTAAGTCTATCCATTTTAAATTGGGAATTCTAAATTTGAATTGATTTGCAAATATGCTCATGAAGGAAAGCATTATCAAAAGTATTGACAGAGTGCATAAAAAACTTGCAAGCATTGTGGCCTCATTTACCACTTGGCTTGTCATACTGATTTGTGCTGATGTGCTGATGCGCTATTTATTCAATATCTCATACATTGCTCTTACAGAACTTGAATGGTATTTTTTCTCAATAATTTTTTTGTTGGGACTTTCCTACACTTTCAAAAATGACCGCCACGTTCGTGTAGATGTTTTTTACAATGGCTTCAGCCAAAAGAAGAAAGCTTGGGTCAACAGAATAGGAATCATTTTATTTCTTATCCCCTTTTGTCTGCTTGTAATTTATTACTCAGGTAAATACAGTTATAATTCCTGGGTAATTTTAGAAGGCTCTCCTGAAGCCGAAGGTTTACCATTCAGATTTCTTATTAAATCGCTTATCCCAATAGGTTACACAATGCTGCTATTCCAGGCTATACTTTTTCTTTTCACTAAAATCGAAAAAGACTAATGGAGTATCTGGCGCTGATCATGTTTTTAGTGGCATTTGGCCTATTACTCTATGGCTTTCCTGTTGCCTTCACTCTTGCCGGAACCGCTTTCTTTTTTGGGATTTTCACGCTTGGCCCTGACTTCTTTTACGCTTTGCCTCTTAGAATTTTTGGGACCATGAATAATTATGTACTGGTCGCAGCACCTCTATTCATCTATATGGGCATAATGCTGGAAAAATCCGGCTTAGCTGCTACATTATTAGAAACCATGGCATTGCTTTTTGGAAGACTCCGTGGAGGTTTAGCTATATCCGTTGTTGTCGTTGGTGCCATGTTAGCTGCCTCTACGGGTATTGTTGGAGCCACTGTTGTCACAATGGGATTAATATCTCTGCCCACGATGCTTAAACGCGGCTATCATCCAGCCTTAGCCACCGGAACTGTTGCTGCATCAGGAACTTTAGGACAAATAATCCCTCCTTCCGTGGTATTGGTTCTGCTTGGTAGCGTATTGAATGTATCTGTTGGAGATCTTTTCAGAGAAGCTTTAGTACCGGGTTTGGTGCTTGTAAGCTTATATATATTGTACATAATCATTGCAACCAGGATTAAGCCGGACTGGGCACCAAAAATACCTCATGAAGAAATTAAAGAGTTCAGAAAAGAACTTACTTTCAAATCAATTCTGATGGCTTTTGTTCTTCCCTTTTCATTAGTCGCGGCTGTATTGGGAACCATCTTTGCAGGCATTGCATTCCCTACCGAAGCTGCAGCTGTAGGTGGAATGGGTGCAATATTATTGACAGCTTTCAAGGGCAGACTCAATTGGAATATAATAAAAGAAGTAAATATGGAAACCATGAAGATCACTGCTATGGTCTTTATGATATTTATGGGGGCAACTGCATTTTCATTGGTTTTCCGTGGCCTCGGTGGCGATCATTTACTTACCGATATAGTGAGTAATAGCAATCTCAATCCAATATTCTTTTTGATTTTGGTAATGCTGATTGTCTTTATTGCCGGTTTCTTTATCGATTTTATCGAAATCATTTTCATCATCGTTCCTGTGGTACTGCCAATTTTCAAGTTGATGGGCTTTGACCTCGTATGGATTGGTATTTTGTTGGCAATTAACTTACAAACCTCATTTCTCACACCTCCTTTTGGGTTCGCTTTATTTTACCTTAAGGGCGTTGCTCCTGAAAGCATCAAAAGCAAGGATATTTATAAAGGAGCCATCCCATTTGTTACGATTCAAATGGCATTCTTAATTGCGCTTATTCTGATGAGTCAATAAAAAAACCGGGATTCTGATATTTCATCAAAACCCCGGCTTAATGTTAGGTCTGAAAAATTAGGCTGCTTTCTTCATGCGTCCATCAATCATTGATGGAACTACCTTTTCTGTTTCTTTCAATTTAATTATTCCTAAAATGTCGAATAATTTAATGAAGATATAAGTTGGGTCAAGTTCATGCCATCTTATGCCCCCAAAGTTTGCACGACTTCCAAATCTGTGGTGATTATTGTGATAGCTTTCGCCCATCATCAAGAAGTCAACAGGAAGAAAATTCTTTGATGTATCGCTTACTTTAAAATTAGTATATCCGTATTTATGAGCAAACCAGTTGATTATCGCCCCATGAATTGGTGACAATAAAAATTGGATTGGTAGCAATAACCATAACCACCAAACATCAGCATATAGATAATATACATAGACATATAAAGTACCCCAAAAGAGTCTCGACACCCAAGATCTTGCGAACTTATCAAATAAAGGCCATTGAGGAGTATTTTGAGTGAAGCGCTCTTCTACTTCCATTTCCCCATTGCCAATTGCAGAGTAAATTGTTTTGGTCTTCCACATCATTTTGAAAATAGACTCATCATATTTTGGTGAATGAGGATCTTTTTCAGTATCTGCAAAAGCGTGATGCATTCTATGCATTACACCATAACCATAGGCACTCAGATAATTAGAGCCTTGGAATATCCAGGTGAGTACAAAAAATACCTTTTCCCAAGCCTTCGACATGGTGAACATCTGATGAGATGCATATCTGTGAAGAAAGAAGGTTTGGAAAAAAAGAGATCCGTACCAGTGTAGTAAAAAGAATGGGATTATTACTTCCATGAAAATTTCGTTTTAGTCTTTGTTAATAAGACAATGTGAACTCACATTTGTGACAAAAATATTACTTTTTTTTATTAAAGGCCTCAGAGGTAAAGTCTGAAATCAATTGAGTGATATGCCCTTTGCGACTGGCATTTTTAATACTTTCTAAAACATCAATATTCGAAAACGTCTTTGGAATGCTTCTAAAGTCTGTTTTATTTAATTTCTCCTTTGCTCTGGACACAATCTTTCTGCAGTTTGCCGCATTACGATTAAAAATTAATTGCAAATCATCATATTCGACATTAAAACCTTCTCTCAACACATAAATAGCCTGCTCAATGGGTTCAAGTTTCCTATGTATGAATTTCCATGCCTCGTTCAATTGGTTTTCAAAATCAAATTGATTTAATAATTCTTCGGTATCTTTATCCTCAAGAGTATCTTCTACTGCATCGATTTGAAGATTGATTTTTTCATTCCTTGATTTAAGGATATTCAAACAAATATTAGTAACTATTCTAACCAAATAAGCTTTGGCATTTTCGATCTTGGTTGTATCTATCGTAAACCACTTTACGAAAGCATCATGCACCGCATCCTCAGCATCAGCCATAGATCCGAGCATCTTAAACGCAATCGACTTAAGTGTGTTTTGATAAACCGAAATGTCCTGGTATGTTGTCAACATATTCATACAGCTGCAAAGTTAAGCATATATCCCAATGTCTTTCTTTTAAACTATTTTAATTAAAAACCCAATACCCGCCTATGAGTTCTATTGATTCTCATTAAATTTTATCGACTACAACTTTATATGTAGGGTCTTCTATTACATTAACATCAATAATTTTATCTGCGTTCTTTAACAACTTTCTACAATCAGAACTCAAATGCTTTAGATGGAGGGTTTTACCAACTTTTTCATAACGCTCTGTTATTTTATTTAGAGCTTCTATGGCAGACATATCTACTACTCTACTTTCTTGAAAATCTATTATCACTTCATTTGGATCGTTAAGCACATCAAATTTTTCATTAAAGGCAGTAATAGAGCCAAAAAAAAGAGGCCCGTAAATTTCATATTTCTTTACTCCATTCTCATCAATGGATTTTCTAGCTCTAATTCTTTTCGCATTATCCCATGCGAAAACCAAAGCTGCTATAATAACTCCAATTATTACAGCAAGAGCTAGATTATGTAGAAAAACAGTAACCAATGTTACCATCACCATTACAAAAATGTCGGACTTTGGCATTTTGTTAAATGTTCTCAAACTCGCCCATTCGAAGGTGCCAATTGCGACCATGATCATCAAACCTGTAAGCGCGGCCATAGGAACTTTCTCTATCAGACTTGAACCAAACATCACAAATACCAATAGCATTATGGAGGCAATAATTCCGGATAGCCTAGCTCTTGCACCATTGGATACATTGATCAAACTCTGGCCAATCATCGCGCAGCCGCCCATTCCGGAAAACAAACCCGATAAAATATTTGCTGCTCCCTGAGCAACAGCTTCCTTATTTCCACTTCCTCTTGTCTCAGTGATTTCATCTACAATATTTAATGTCAATAAGCTTTCAATCAAGCCAACCCCGGCAACAATGGCCGCATAAGGAAAAATGATGACTAGAGTTTCCCATTTCAAAGGAATAGAAGGAATATGGAAAGGTGGAAAACCACCCTGAATAGATGCAATATCACCAACAGTTTTAGTATCGATATCAAAGAAAGTCACAATACCGAAAATTGTAAGAATCGCAACTAATGACGCCGGAACAGCTTTAGTTAATTTAGGTAAGCCATAAATAATAGTCATTGTCAACAGCACAAGGCCCAATAAAATATACATTGCGGAGCCCGTAAGGATATTTCCCGAGGCATCTTTAAATTGATCTAGTTGAGACATAAAGATGACAATTGCCAAACCATTCACAAATCCGAAAATAACTGGATGAGGAACCAATCGGATTAATTTACCTAGTCGTAAAAAGCCAGCGGCCAATTGAATTAGTCCTGCCAATACAACCGTAGCAAATACATATTCTACGCCATAATCTTTGGCTAAAACAACAATCACAACAGCTACAGCTCCAGTTGCTCCTGAAATCATTCCCGGCCGACCACCGAAAATGGAGGTTACCAATCCCATTACGAAAGCCGCATACAGACCCGTTAAGGGCGATAATCCGGCAATCATTGCAAAGGCCACAGCTTCGGGCACAAGTGCCAAAGCCACTGTTATACCTGACAATACTTCAGTTTTATAATCTACTTTCTGCTTAAAGTCAAACAGATTTAAAATCTTCTTCATCAATAAATATTAAAACCGGTATATGTCGGTTATCAAAACAGCGTGCGAAGGTAAGACGATGCATTAAGAAAGGCGAATTGAATTCAATATTTCCATTAATTTGACTGTACTATTCTTACTTAGCTAATCATAACAAAACCTCCGGTTAAAATTGAAGTATTCATAAGAAAGCAGGCAATTGTCTTTAAATTTTTAGATTTAGAAGATGAAACAGTCATTAAGTAATTTGACAATAAACGAATGGAATTGGATGAACTTAAATACCCCATTGGAAAATATCTAAATAATAAATCTCCAAAAAAAGAAACGAAAGAAGAATGGATAAAAGACATTGAAGAATTCCCGGCGAAAGTTGAAAGTCTACTTGCAGGCATTTCGAAAGATAAATTAAATTGGAAATACAGACCGGATGGTTGGACGATAAAGCAATTGATCCATCATTGTGCAGATAGCCATTTAAATAGCATATCGCGATTTAAACTGGCCCTTACCGAGGATTTACCTACCATTCGTCCCTATTTCGAAGATCGTTGGGCTGAACTTTTTGATTCACAAGAGGATGACATTGGTCTTTCTATGAATTTTTTAAAAGCATTGCATGCGAAATGGGCTAAGTTTCTAAGAGGATTGAACGATGATCAGCTAAAACGAGAATTTATACATCCGGAATACGGTGTAAATTATAACCTTGCTGAAACTATTGGAAATTATGCCTGGCATTGTAATCATCATTTTGCCCATATTAAAAATGCGCTTGAATCTGGTGGGAAATACAATTGAAATACCAATTTGAATCTCTCCGAATTAATTCACTATTTTAATTGACTTTAAAATGAAATTATGAAAGCAATTATCAGAAATATATTAGCTGTTTTTATTGGATGGATTGTAGGAGGTGTAGTCAATATGGGACTCATCCAATTAGGTCATTCCGTAATGCCTATTGAAGGAGTAGATATCAACGATATGGAATCTTTGGCAACAGCCATGCCAAATCTCGGGGCGGAATATTTTGTTTTTCCATTCTTGGCTCATGCATTGGGAACTTTAGTAGGAGCAGCTATCGCATTTCTGATTGCTGCAAATAACAAAATGAAATTCGCATATTCTATTGGTGTATTATTTCTGATAGGTGGGGTTATTGCAGGCAATATGCTAAATTCTCCGATGTGGTATAATGCTATAGATTATATTTTTGCCTATATCCCCATGGCATGGTTAGGAGCTCAAATTGCCGGAAAAATTCAGAAATGAAGCTAAATAGCAATCCAGAGGTAAAAAAATTAATCAAGCGCTACCCAAAAAATGCTCAAGAAAAGTTAAATCAGATTCGAGACATAATCTTAAGAGTAGCATCTCAAAAGGAGGATATTAAAGAACTTGAAGAAACCTTGAAATGGGGCGAGCCCAGTTATTTAAGCAAAATCGGAAGTACTATACGCATGGATTGGAAAGAGAAAAACCCGGATCAGGTTGCTGTTTATTTTAAGTGCACTTCAAAACTTGTTCCTACCTTTAAAATGATTTTTGGTGACCAGTTTAAGTACGAGAAGAATAGGGCGATATATTTTAAACTAGATGATGAGATTCCCGAGTCTGAATTAGAATCCTGCATAGAAATGGCCCTTCGCTATCATAAACTAAAAAAATTGTCACTATTGGGGTTTAAAAGCAAAGAATTGGGTTTCAAAGATAATGTTGGTTAGCTATTCAACAGCTATTACACTTATTTCAGAAGTGTAAATTCTGAAAGAAATTCCCATTACTAGATTGATTCCACTCCAATCAATTGGTGACTCTTCTGGTGTAAATTTTGCGTATTCGTAATTCAGATCGACAAAATAATCTATGTCTTTGCCTTCAAACAAATATCCCATTCCAACTAAAAAGCCGAAATCCGTCAAGTCAATTTTTCTGGAGCTTTCTGAATAATTGTTTAACAGTATAGAGGATTTTACGGTAAAATAAGACCTATTTTTTATCTTTTCTTTTCTTATGAATCCCATCGAAAGCTTTGACCTTCTTGTCCTAAATTCATTGTTGACAGTATCTCCATTCGCAACACCGGTTGAATCAAGAACAGGAGTTTCAATGCTTGTATTTAACCTAAATTGTCCATATTGTACATCAAATATGAAATCATTGGAAGTATTTCCGGTTTCAAAGCCTACATTCCATTGCAATGCATTTCTAACCTGATAAAAAGATTTTAAGTAAGGGTCGTTAATTTGATAAGCCCCAAGATCTACTTTTAAATTTGCAAAACTGTAATTGAACTTCTTTGCTACTTTAACAGAGTCATTATTCTGAGCAAAACTTATACAATATAGAAAAATAAATAATACACTTAGAGTGTACTTTAATCTTAAACAATCCATAATTTAAATATAGATTATTTTTAAATCTCAAAACTAATCCTCTAGTGCATTGAATAGGAATGTGTTTTTCAGTAGTAGCCAAAAAAGAAAGAAGCAAACTGCCCAGTTTAAATAGGCCATATAATAATCCATCGTATCCTTATATCGTGTTTCCTTTATTTCTGCTTTCTCGTATTTATCAATCGTCAAAAAAATCTCTTCTAAGGCATCATTGTTGGAAGCACGAAAAAATTTACCTGAGCCGATAAATGCAATTTGTCTTAAAGCTGATTCATCCAATGAACTCTCTACATACTGTGTTCTTCCAAAGAAGTCTTTTCCATAAGGCACCTTGCCTTCTTTACCCACGCCGATCGTATAGATCTTTATACCATAAGCAGCAGCCAATTCTGCCGCGGTAATCGGGTCAATATTTCCCACATTGCTCTCACCGTCGCTTAGCAGGATCATCACCTTCGATTTGGTCTCCGATTCGCGCATTCTATTGACAGCAACACCCAAAGCAGATCCAATGGCTGTTCCGCTTTTTTGAATCATTTTTAAATGGATTTCATCGATATTACTATATAGCAGTTCATAATCCGTAGTAAGAGGCGCCAAAGAATAGGCCTCTCCTGAAAATACAACAAGACCTATCCTGTCTTGAAATCTACCTTCTATAAACTCTCTGGCTACATTTTTTGCTGCCTCCAAACGATTGGGTCTAAAGTCTTGCAAATCCATAGATTCTGAAATATCCAGAACCATCATGATATCTATACCCTCCGTCCATTGCTCTACACTTTCATTCGTTTTCTGCGGTCTGGCCAATGCAACAATAACCAAGGCGATAAAGATGCTGAAAATGATGTCCGGGATGAATCTTAAGAGACTTATCGGTTGCCACTTGATATCTTTTTTCGGTAAGGCGATCTCTAATTGTTGTTTTAATCTGACAAAGAATAACCACCTCAGAAGAAATAGGATAGGGATTATTAGTAATCCATAAAAATATTCAGGATTGGCCCAGCTGAATGATCTCAGCACTTCCGGTCTAAACCAAAACGCAGAGAACCAGGCCCAATAATCGTTGAGTAAATCAGGCATTTTGCACCTCCTTTTTTACTATTTCAAATCGATCTTCTGCAAAATGCTTCAAAAAGATCAAACGATCGACTAGCTTATCCTCTTCATAGCCGCCATAAACAAAGGCATCCAATTTTTTCAAACTTTCTACCAGTTCTTCATTTTGAAGATGTTTAATAAAATCACGAGTTGAATATGTATTGTACGGTTTCTTTTCGAGCTCGCTCAAATAATTTTTCCAAGTCGCATTCGCTAATTCAATCTTTCCTTTATCGGCTTTATTTTTACTTTCTGAAATGACAGAATCAAATCCTTCTAAAAACTTTTTGTGCTTTTTTGTCATCCGATAAATCTTCCATTGACCCAGAATTTTCTTTCCAAAAAGAATTGCCACTAAAGCGAGAATTACCAGAATAACGCCGGCCACTATTAAAAAGAGCTTTTTGTTGAAAATATCAGGAATGAAACGCAGGAGAGCATTTTCCTTTAAATCCAACTCAGGCGGAAGAGCCTCAATATATTCTTTGAGCATAATGGAATCAGCATTGGACAAAAGCTCTATGGTATCGCCTCTGTAAAGTCTGAAAACAGGTAATGCCAAGCCTTGCACAGAATCCAGTTCAAAGCTCATCAATTCATAAATCACACTATCGGTACTCAATGAGTCCTTTGTAGAAGTTTTAAAAGCTTTTTTTGAGTAGTATTCGAAAATACCAAAATCAGAAGTCGAGTCAGGAAAAAAGATTTGCCATTCTGAGGGATACTCAATACTTAAGGCATACCGCATTGGATAACCAATTTTCAGGGTGTCATCTAAAAATTGACCTTTAGTTTGATATTTCTGAGCAAAAACTGCTTCGCTAGAAAAATTTAATAGAAAAATGAATAAGAGTAAAACACGTTTGAGTATCATGCCTTTTTCTTCATTCTGTTTCTGACCTTGAATAATTTAATAAGTTGACTTACGTATTCCTGACTAGTATCTAATTGCAAATAATTGGCCTGATAACGTCGGCAGAGGTGCATTATTTTTTCCTTATTCTCATGGAAATAATGACTTGTATTTTGTCCAAAACCGGAAGAAGAGCTATTCACCCAAAGTGTTTTGCCGGTTTCTTTATCATACAAAGGAACAATACCCAGACTTGGAATCTCACTTTCTCTTTTATCTGAAAGATGTATTACTACCAAATCGTGCAACTTAGCCAGTGCCTTTAGATTTTTCTCATAATCCTCATCAATGAAATCGGAGATCAAAATTATCACTGATCTCTTTTTTATCATATTCATTGCAAATGAGAGCATTCCGGAAATATTCGTTTGCCGCGACTCAGCCTTATTCTTGAAAATACGATTAATAATATGATAAGCATGAGGCATACCTTTCCCCGGAGGAATGTATATCTCTTTCTGATCGCTATACGCTAATACACCTACCTGACTTGATTCTCTAACTGCGGAAAGACTTAGCACCCCGCATATTTCTTTAGTCACATCAATTTTCTGATGTCCTTTCGTTCCGATTTCCTGTGAAGCCGAAACATCCAAAAGGAAAAATACCGTTTGCTCTTTCTCTTCCTTATAAGTTTTAATAAAGGTGCCCTGACCTTTTGCTGAAACATTCCAGTCGATACTTCTCACATCATCTCCGTATTGATATTCTCGAATATCATCAAATTCCAAACCGGAGCCTTTAAAGACAGAATGGAAGTCACCCTGCATATGCGAATTAATCGCCTTTTTAATACGGATGTCGTACTGCCTTAATTTTTTAATGATCTCCTTCATAATTCTAAGAAAAGAGTAGAGAACGCGAAAAAAACAAAAGGCTTGAGAAAACTCAAGCCTTTACTATTCAAAATGAATAAAAATTAGTTTTGTGGAGCTGCTTTTTGAAGCACATTGGATTTCAACATCACTCTTGTTACAGGCTCACTCGCATTTGAATGAATTGTAATCACTTTGTTTTGCTGTCCCATTTTTCCTGCGCTGTTGAAAGTAGCTTTGATTTCGCTTTCTGCTCCGGGAGCAATTGGCGTTTTTGGCCATTCAGGTACTGTGCAGCCACAAGTTGTTTGAACATTTGAGATCAATAAAGGAACTGAACCTTCATTTTTAAATGAAAACACATGAGTAACCTTATCACCCTGAGTGATATCACCAAAGTCGAATTCACTTTCAGTGAAAGCTAAAACCGGTACTCCTTTTTCTTGTTTTGGTTCGGCTTCCATTTGCAAACCCTGTGCTTTTACAAATTGGAAAACTGATAATAATAGTGCTAAGACGAATATTTTTTTCATAATTAAACCTTTTGACAAATGTTAAACTGTAGATTTTGATTTAAAGTTTCACGAAACAGACCTCAATATTATTAAATTTTTATCTGTTCCTTTTCATTTCATCCGGCAATATTGATGCCATTGTGGAAGTTGCGTGAGCAATAAGTTTCCTTTCACCATCATTTTCAATATAAATCTCAGCTTCACAAAAATTTATTTTCCTTCCGCTTTTTAAGACTCTTCCAACCGCGAAGGCTTTAGAGCCTATTCCGGGGTTGAAATACGAAACTTTAAGTTCTGCAGTAACAACATGAAAATCAGCCGGTACTAAACTAAATGCCGCAAAGCCCATGACAATATCTGCCATTGTACTTACAGCACCGCCATGTAAGAAGCCATTTTGCTGATGATGCTTTTCTTGAACATTCAATTCACCTTTGATAATACCTTCATTAATTTCAGTTAGCTCAAAGCCCATAAGGCGCATAAAATGCTGCCCCTTTAACTTTTCCTCAATTAATTCTCTGAATGCGGGATTTCTGGTTTTATATTTAACCTCTGTTATAGACATACGATTGAAATTGGAAGATAAATTTGCGGCAAAAATATCAAAGACCTTCGGAAAAAAACTAAGAATCCGTATTTGTGGCATTCTAATAGAGGAAAATAAAATTCTTCTATTGAAGCATAAGGGCTTGGGAAAAAATGGTTTTTTGTGGTCACCTCCGGGCGGTGAGGCTCAATTTTCGGAAAAAATTGAAACTGCGTTAAAAAGGGAATTTTATGAAGAAACCGGTCTTATTGTAAGCGTAAAAGATTTTTTGTTTATCAATGAGTACATAGCTTCACCACTTCATGCCATTGAATTATTCTTCAAAGTAGAGAGGAAGGCCGGTAAAATAATTAAAGGTGATGAGCCTGAAATCACTGGGGAAAGTATTATTTCCGACATTGCATTTCTAGAAATGGAAGAAATTGAAAAAATCGGTGTTGAAAATATGCATTCACTATTTTCTCATATTCAATCAATATCAGAAATTGAAGATTTGAAAGGATTATTAAAATAGGCTAATTTGAATTTTACTTCGTTTTAATTTCAATGCTAATTCTTTATTATTGCAATCCAAACTAACAGTCAAATGAAGTTAATTCAGATCATTTCAGCAGTATTTTTCATTATCGCCCTTGCGCTTGGCTTTATGTTGTATAAAAACATCGAAGGTCCGATAACCGAGAGAAAGCAGGTAAAAAGAGAAGAAACCCGCAAGATTGACAAGCTAAAAATGTTGCGCGAAGTTCAAAAATCCTATCTGGATGTTCACGGAAAATATGCGGGTAACTGGGACTCCTTGATCACTTTCGTAGAAGAAGATACCTATTATACTATTGAGAAATCTGAAGAAATCTTTGTGCGTCAGTATGGTGGTGACTCAGTAATTGTAAACATAGATACAATTGATGCAATTGCTGTTAAAGATCTTCTATTTCCGGAAGCTGACTTCCCAAATTTCAACGCTCAAACACTTCCAATGATCCCTGGAAGTAACCAGAAGTTCAAAATATTTTCTGATAAAATTCAAAAGAATAATGTAATGGTGGATGTATTTGAAATTACAGACGTTGATCCAATCAGTATGTTAAGTGAACTGAGAAGTAAAGGCGAACCATTAAGAGTAGGATCTAGAAGTGAAGTGACCACCAGCGGAAACTGGGAGTAAAATTGAAAGACAAAATTCAAAAAAATCATAAATCTACACAGCGCATAAAAGACGAGAAATTCAATGTTGAAGATATCGGCTCTTATGATCTAGTACTATACCTAAGTTCCAAAAATTTTAAGTGCTCTGCCGCAAGTGAGGCTTTAGGCAGATGCGTCTTTTTTGAAAGTTTTGATTTTACCAAAGAATTAGACCAAGATGCTATCCTTGAGCAATTGAAATTTATTTTCGATGAACATCATATCCTTCAGGCAGGGTTTTGGAATTCCGTGAGATGTGTACTGTCCGAAGAGTTTTTTACGCTTGTGCCAAAAGATTATTTTGAAGAGAAAAAAGCTTCAAAAGTTCTTTCTTTCAATTTTAACGATTTTGATGCACGATCGAAAGATACCGGTTTTTTCAAGCCAAATAGTGGCCCTGCTATAAGTGTATTTTCTATTCCTAAAAAGGTAAATTCTTTTCTCAATAAGTTTTATCCGAAAATCAAGATTCAATACTTGCATGAATTGACATCTACATTGGAAGGCATTATTTCGTGGGGAGCAGCAAGACCTAAAATGGAATTTTCTGCTTATATGCATAATCAAAATGTCACCATTATTTGCACTGATAAGGGCAAAATCAAGTTCTTTAATACATTCAAATACGATAACCCTGAAGATGTTATCTATTATGCCTTATCTGTAATGCAAGAATTTGATGTAAAAGCATCTGCGGCGGCAATTAGCTTTTATGGAGATGTTGTAAAAGATTCTGCGGTTTACAAAAACGCGGAAAAATACATTTCTGAAGTTAGTCTTGGGGAAAGACCAAAACTGTTCTATTTCAATTACGAATTTGATGAAATTCCTTCTCAATGGCATTTTGAAACCTTTTGCGCTTATCTTTGTAAATAGTCATGCCACAAAGAATTGCATTATTCCCGGGATCTTTTGATCCATTCACCAGTGGACATCAGGATATCGTTCAAAGAGGCTTATTGATTTTTGATAAGATTATCATTGCATTAGGTAAAAACTCAAGTAAAAAAAGATTTTTCGAAATTGAATTCATGGAGGAGAAAATACGCGAAGCTTTTCCAGATGAATCTCGTGTAGAAGTCAAGTCATTCGAAGGGCTTACCGCTGAATTTGCAAAAAAGGAAGGTGCAAAATTTTTACTCAGAGGCCTGCGCAATACCACTGATTTTGAGTATGAAAACAGTATTTCCATTATTAATAAGCACCTTGTAGAAGGTTTGGAAACTGTTTTTCTAATTACATCTCCCAACCTTGCCGCTATCAGTTCTACGGTTATTCGAGAGGTTTATAAAAATGGTGGTGATGTCAACGAGTTTATCCCTTATCAGCTCTAGAGTTTTCCATTGTAAGATAATTCAGGAATACGTCTTCAATATTGCCATAGGAATGAATTAAATTCGTCTCGAGCATTTTTCTGTCGAACCAATTTACTTCAGTAATACCCTCCTCTTCTTGCCCGGCCATCTCATGATCATCTTCATTTACCATAAGATACCAGCGTGTCTTTTTTATGTATAACTGATTTTTACGAATATACATGTGATGCGTATCGCAGAGCCAGCCTTGAGATTTTACTTTAACACCACATTCTTCTTTTACTTCGCGAATTGCCGCGCTCTCTGAATCTTCACCCGACTCAATTTTGCCTTTGGGTAGATCCCATTTACCCAATCTTCTGATCATTAAGAATTTATCACCCTTCTTAACAAAGCCTCCTGCAGCAGGCTCAGCGGCATGAGCATCAGCTATATCCTGATAAATAGTATCGCTCTTTGTTTTTGGAAAAATAATCTCAATTGAGCTTTCAGGACGATTAGTCAGAATGTTCGGCAGCATTTCAAGAAATTTATCCTTTTTAAAAGTTCTAATCTTATAAACTCCCGACTCCAGATTAGGATATAAATCAAAAAATTTGTCAAAAGAATATTCCTCGGCTTCAATGTTTGAATCCTTCCCTTCAAATCTTACCAATACATTATCAATGTATATTTTCATCACTATTCGTTCGTATCTAATCGCATTCTTTTAAGAAGAAAGCGATCGTATTTTTTTAAAACTTCTTCAACATACCATTCCAAATCATCATGTAAACGTCCAATTTCAGATCTAGTATGCCATTTTGCATCTTTAATTCCTTCGAGCATGGATGGTTTTAACTTCGTTCTGTCCTGAGTTTCCATCAAGAACCAATGATAACGCCGAAGCGTCGATTTATTTTTTGCACTAATTCTATAAGTGCTTCCCAGCTTAAAAAGAACATTCACAGAAATTGATGTCTCTTCTTCAACTTCTCTTTTGGCTGCTTCTTTCAATAATTCCCCACTGTCAATCCTACCCTTTGGTAAAGCCCATTTATTATTTTCGTATACCAAAAGAAATTTATTTCCTCTCTGAACGAGCCCTCCCGCCAATTCCTGTAAATCGTATTTCTTTTCAAAACTACTTTTGAAAAGTTTCGGTTTAAAAACAACAAAAGTCAATTTCCTAATCCGAAAAATCTGGTTTGTATCGAGAAGTGTTTCAAATATTTTTGAAACTAATTTATCAGTAGGTCTAATAATCAATGCCGATTCGTAATCTAGAAACTCAAAAAGATCTTTATCTTTCTTGGCATCATAAATAGTCTCATACTCAAAGCGGTCCAGATCCTGGTGGTCTTTGGTAATTTCAATTTGGACCTTATTGACAAGTATTTTCATATATCAAATAAATGATCCCGGATTTGATTGGCGCCGAGACGACTAAAATACTTTAATTTGTTCTCCCAAATATAATTTTTTTATGAAGGATCAATCAAGAATTATTGCAAAGCATTTACTCAAGAGTTCAGCGGTGCGTTTATCGCCGGAAAAACCCTTCACTTGGGCATCAGGATGGGCCTCCCCGATTTACTGCGATAACAGAATTACTCTTTCATTTCCTGAAATAAGAAATGATATCAGTGAGGGCTTGATTGATTTAATAAAGAATAACTTTAGTGAAGTCAATTGTATTTCCGGAGTTGCTACGGCTGGAATTCCTCAAGCATCAATAATAGCGAATAAAATGAATCTTCCGCTTTCCTATGTAAGGCCAAACCCAAAATCTCATGGCATGAAAAATCAGATTGAGGGGCGAATAGAAGAAGGAAGTAAATGTGTGGTTGTTGAGGATCTAATTTCTACAGGTGGAAGTTCCCTTAAAGCTGTTGAGGTTTTGAGACAAGAGGGTGTAAATGTAATTGGACTCATTTCAATTTTCACTTATGGCTTTCCGATTGCCGATGAAAATTTCAAAACACATAATCTCAAATATCATTGTCTCAGTAATTATGAGGCTTTGATAGATGTAGCTATGGAAAATAATTTTATTGAAAGCCATCAACTCGCAACACTTCAGGAATGGAGAAAAGACCCAGCCAACTGGAATAAATGAGAATAGGTCTTATTTCTGATACGCATTCATTCATGGATGAACAGCTCTTATCACATTTAAAAGAATGTGATGAAATATGGCATGCGGGAGATGTGGGTTTATATTCTGTAATTGAGCAATTATCAGAAATTGCCAAAGTAAGAGCAGTTTATGGCAATATCGATGGCCAAGACATCCGGCAAGAATTTCCTGAACATCAAATATTTGAAGTTGAATCCAAAAAAATATGGATTACACATATTGGGGGCTATCCTCCAAGGTATAATCCAAGTATTCGCAAACAGCTTGAAATAATACGACCCGATATTTTCATTTGCGGACATTCACATATTCTAAAAGTCATTCCCGATAAAAAACTGAATCTTTTACATATGAACCCCGGAGCTGCCGGGCATCATGGCTTCCATAAGGTTAGAACCATCTTGCGATTTTCCATTGATGCGGGTAAGATTCATTCTATGGAAGCAGTAGAATTGGGATTAAGAGGCAAAATAAAACCCTGAAGTCAGTGACAACAGGGCTAATATTATATTGAGCTTATTAAAAACTTATTTTTCTGAATCAGCTTCTTTTTCAGCCTTTGGCTCCGCTTTTTTCTTAGCTTCTGCTTTAGGTTTTGATTCTTTCTTAGGTGCAGCTTTCTCCTTGCTTTCAGCTTTTGCAGCCGTTTCTTTCTTTGCTTTCGGAGCTTCTTTTTTCTCTTCCTTGGCAGGACTTGCTTTTGCAGTAGTATCTATCACTTCTGCTTTCACCTCTTCCTTTTTAGTCTCTTTTTTGGCAGGTCTGGAAGCAAATTCTTTTTTAATCTCTTCTACATCTACCTTTTTAATAACAGGCTGAAATTGTAATTGCTTAATCTTTACAGCTCTTGTTTTCGCCCTTACTCTTAACCTGTTTTTCTTAGTGCTGAATCCACCCATGTCTGATCCTTTTATAAAATTGAGGCGCAAAGGTAAAATTTTCTTTTGAATTCAAACAAATATCTTCAGGATAAATCGGGAATTTCTCTGGCAAAGGGCTATTTATTTTATATTTTCGCCTGCTAAATTGGAATTAAGCTGAAAGCACCAGGAACACCAAAGGGAATGCGGGACTTTGGTCCCGAAATAATGCAGAAACGTGGCTTTATTTTTAAAGCTATCAGAGAGACTTTTGAAAAGTATGGATTTCAAGCTCTTGAGACTCCTGCAATGGAAAACCTTTCTACTCTAATGGGTAAATACGGAGATGAAGGAGACCAGCTTTTATATAAAATCCTCAATTCCGGAGATTTTCTTCATAAAAAAGGAAAGATTATTCTCGACTCATCTGATCTTGAATCCGGAGAAAAATTTGTAGCACCAAAAATATCTGAAAAAGGTCTTCGCTATGATCTTACTGTTCCATTCGCACGATATGTTGCCTCCAATTATAATGAACTTCCTATTCCATTTAAGCGCTATCAGATACAGCCTGTTTGGCGCGCAGACAGACCTCAAAAAGGACGTTATAGAGAGTTTTATCAGTGTGATGCCGACGTGGTAGGAACAGATTCTCTCTTATGCGAGGCTGAAATTTTTCTTATGATTCAGGAAGTCTTTGAAAAAATAGGTATTCAAGACTATCAGATACTTATCAACAACAGAAAACTCCTCGATCAAATTGCACAAAACGTGGGCTCTTCCAACAGCACCGCTTTCTTTACGGTTCTGGACAAATTAGACAAAATTGGGAAGGAAGCCGTTTTGAAGGAATTCTCTGAAATGTCATTTTCCGAAGATCAATTAGGTAAGATTTCTGAATTGATTGATATAAATGGTACAAACGAAAACATTATCCAATCTTTATCAGATTATTTAGACACCATTGAATCCAAAGGACTAGGTGAGATTAGAGAAGTATTAAACATTCATTCTGCTCTCGGGGGTAATCCGGCAAAGCTTAAAGTACTACCTACCCTTGCCAGAGGGCTGGGTTATTATACCGGAACTATTCTCGAGGTTAAAGTCAATGGAGTACAGATCGGCAGCGTTTCCGGAGGCGGTCGTTATGATGATCTGACTGGCGTATTTGGCCTGCCTAACGTAAGTGGTGTTGGTTTTTCATTTGGGGTTGACAGACTTTATGATGTGCTGGAAGAACTCAAAGCATTTCCTGAAAGTGTAAGTAAAGGTACCGAAGTCATTATTGCTCATTTTGATGAAAAAGGATTTCAAAAGGGTCTCGAGATAGTTAAAGAGCTCCGTAAATCGGATATTTCAGTTGAACTTTTCCCTGATACCGGAAAATTGAAAAAGCAATTGCAATATACCAATCGCAAAAACATCCCTTATGCTATTATCATTGGCGATGATGAAATAGAAGCCGGGAAGTGGCAATTAAGAAATATGGAAAGCGGCGAACAGGAATTATTGGATACTAAAGAAATAATTGAGAAACTGAAATGAGTGATCATTTTATCATCCGACCGGTCAAAGACAAATCTCTCAGAGACTTGGAAAAGATCGTTGAAACAGGTCAAAATATTATTCTATCTGATGAGTCAAAAAGAAAAATTTTAACCTGTCGTGATTTTCTGGAGAAAGAAATACTCGCATCAAAAACCACTGTTTACGGTATCAATACCGGTTTTGGATCGCTTTGCAATAAAATAATCAGTGAAGATCATCTGGAAGAGTTGCAAGTAAATCTGGTACGATCACATGCTTGTGGAACCGGAAATATTGTTTCCCCTGATATTTCGAAAAGGATGCTGCTTCATAAGATCATCTCCCTTTCCTATGGCAACTCCGGTGTGACTCTTGATTTGGTAGAGTTCTTAGTGGGAATGTATAATCGAGATGTATTGCCGGTGGTTTATGAACTTGGTTCGCTGGGTGCATCCGGAGACCTTGCTCCTCTGGCACATTTAGCTTTGGCAGTAATAGGCGAAGGTGAAGTTCATTATGAAGGGCAGATACAAAAGACTGAAGTAGTTTATAAAAAATTAGGTTGGGAAGCCCATAGCCTCGTTGCAAAAGAGGGCCTTGCTATACTGAATGGAACTCAATTCATGAGCTCTTATGGCTCAATGGTAACGAATAAGTCCTTTGAGTTATTTAAATGGGCCAATTTAATCGGCGCTATTTCTCTTGAGGCATTTGATGGGAAACTAGAGCCTATGCATCCGAGTGTGCATAAATTGCGAAATCAAAATGGTCAGATCGAGTCTGCAAAACAAATTCTGGATATACTTTCAGGAAGTGACAATGAATCGCGCGTTAAAAAATATACGCAGGACCCTTATTCATTTCGATGCATGCCCCAAGTACATGGAGCGAGTTATGATGTATTTCTTTATGCCGAGCAGATTTTCAGCAGGGAAATGAATGGTGTTAATGATAATCCCAATTTAATACCCGATGAGAATATTATTCTTTCCGGTGGTAATTTTCATGGACAACCATTGGCATTAGCACTGGATTTTATTGCTATTGCAATTGCTGAATTAGGAAGTATTTCTGAAAGAAGAACATTTCAGTTGTTAAGTGGCCAAAGAGAATTACCCGATTTTTTAATCGATGAACCGGGCTTGCATTCAGGCTTAATGATTCCTCAATATGTAGCTGCAGGCATGGTGAGTCAGAATAAACAATTATGCACACCTGCCTCGGTAGATTCAATTTCTTCATCCAATGGCCAAGAAGACCATGTGAGCATGGGCGCTAATGCCGCCACAAAGGCCTTAAGAGTTTTAGAAAATTCGCAAAGAATTTTGGCCATTGAATTGATCAATGCATCACAGGCATTCTATTTTAGAAAGGACTATAAAAGTTCAGAGCTCGTTCAAAAGCTTTTAAGTGATTTCAGAAAGGAAATACCAATTTTAAAAGAGGATCGTTATCTGCACGAGGATATAGAAAAAGCTATTGAATTTGTAAAGACATATCCAATTGATGAAATCGTATAGAGCTTGAGATTATTTCTTTCAATATTTACCCTTCTAGTCTTTTTTAGCGCAAATGCTCAAACATTGTGTTTTGAAGCAGATGTGACAAGAGGTTGTGCGCCTTTAAGTGTTAATATAAGTGATTGTTCTATTGGTGTTCCACCAGAATCAATTCTTTACAATTTTGAATATAATCTTGGAGATCCAATAGGTGGCTCTTCAGATACTTTTTACACGTATTCAAATCCAGGTCTGTATACAGTCCTTCAAATAGGTAATGTAAATGGTCAAGGTGATACTTCTATTCGTATTGATTATATCGAAGTACTCCCCTCTCCCGATCCTCTATATTCTGCTTTTCGCTGCGATTCAAATCGTGTAGTAGTGAAAATTCTGGATAATCAATATGAAGAATATAGAATTTATTGGGGCGATGGAAGCACAAATACTATTTCAGGCTCAAGCGATATTTCTCATAAATACTTAACGCAGGGAACAAAAACGATAAGTATAAGAGGAAACTATATTCCCGGCAATTGTGGAGATAGTATTTCTTTTAACATCAGCACCTTAGATATAGTACCGGAGCCAATTTTAAATAATTTTCAGTACAGTATTACCGGTAATGAAGACAGCATTTCTTTTGATTTCAATACAACTGAAGGAATAGATTATATTTTGGATATTAGTCCGGATACCCTAACAAGCTTCAATACAATCAACTCATTTACTGCAATTGGAACACCTTTTACATATCTGGATACAAGTGAAAATGGTTATTGCTACAGATTAAAAACCAGAGATGCCTGTTTCAATGAGAAGTTTTCTGAAACCATTTGCACCGTCAAACTTGACGCTTTTGCCGAGAATAATAGCAATACAATATCGTGGCAGCCCTATCCTCTTCCAGGAAGTATCATTGCATGGGAGCTTTTCAAAAATCAGCAAAGCTATTCTCAATTCAATCCTTTAATTCAGGAAATTGAGGTCAAAGACACTCAAGTAGTTTGCAATCAGCAGTATTGTTATCAATTGGAGGCTGAATTATTCGGTGGTGTAAAATCTATTTCAAATGAAATCTGTGTTCGTGGCTTATCTTTGGATACTCCCTCAGCAGTTGAATCTTTCAATGTTAGTATTGAAAACAATCAAACTCAACTGGACTGGCTTCCCGATACTTTAGCAGATCTTTATTTAGTCAGAAGAGGATTCTTAAGAACTCGAGTTTTTGATTCAACAGACCAATCCAACTATAATCTTGATCCGCCTATACAAGATCTACCGAGAATTTGCTATTCCATCGATTTTTACGATCAGTGTAGAAATTTATCGGAGAATACAGGCATTCACTGCCCGGTTGAAATTAAAGTTGAAAATACGCAAAATGAAAACCGTCTGGTTACCTGGTTATCTTATCAGGGCTGGCCTTTTGGAGTTGAGAAGTATTTTCTAGAAAAGCTCAATGAAAACAATGTGGTTTATTTCACCGAAGAGTTTGACAATACAGTAAATGAGTACACTGATACTGGTGTGGATACAACAGTTCAAAAATTAAAGTATAGGATCAAAGCTCTATCTGCGGGACCTGATTCATTGATAAGTTATTCTCTTATTTATGAAATTGAGCAAACATTCAAATTATTCTTCCCAACTGCATTTTCACCAAATGGAGATGGTCTGAATGATGTTTTTGAACCAATAGGTCTTTTCGCAGAAGAATATGAATTAATCATTTTTAATCGTTGGGGTGAATTGATATTTGCTTCAAGAGATTTCGACCGCGCATGGGATGGCACAATAAATGAACGAGATGCACCTGAGGGTGTTTATGTGTACAAGGTAAGTGCTAAAGACGAGTTAGGCAGAAGCTTCTCTGAAAAAAGTACAGTAACTTTAACCCGATAAAGGAATATTATTATGGACATGTCATCAATTTTTGGAAAAGTAAAAGAGCTTCAAGCAAATATGAAGGAAGCTCAGGACAAAATTGCCGATTTGAGAGCTGAAGGAGAATCAGGTGGAGGAATAGTAAAAGCAACGGTGAATGGTAAAAAACAAGTTCTTAAAATAGAAATAGATCAGGATATCATTTCTAAAGATGATAAAGAAATGATTGAAGACCTTTGTACCGCAGCTGTAAATAAAGCCTTGGAAAATATAGATGTGAAAATCCAAGAGGAAATGAAAAAAGTAACCGGAAACCTTCCAAATATCCCCGGATTCAATTTTCCCGGAATGTAATTATCCCAAATGTCCGAATCAAAAGTATCAGTGGTCATCCTCAATTGGAATGGCCTTCATTTTTTACAAAAGTTTATACCGGGAATTATCAGAAACAGCGGCGAAGCTGAAATTGTTATTGCCGACAATGCTTCTAACGACGGATCAATTAATTGGATTAATTCAAATTATCCGGAGCTTCGCATCATACAATTTGATGTTAATCATGGTTTTTGCAAGGGTTATAACGAAGCTCTGAAGCAAATAGACTCCGATTACTATGTCCTTCTTAATTCTGACGTTGAAGTAAGCAAAAATTGGCTGGCGCCTTTAAAAGAAGCTTTAGATTCTCAAAAGGAAACTGCAATTGTTCAACCCAAGATCAAGTGGCAAAAGAATAAGGTATTTTTTGAGTATGCCGGTGCTGCGGGTGGATTTATCGATAAGTATGGCTATCCCTTTTGCCGAGGAAGAATTTTAGAAAATCTGGAAAAAGACAAAGGGCAGTATGATCAATCCGGTGAAATATTTTGGGCCACCGGTGCTTGTTTTATGATTCGATCAGAAATATATCATCAAATGGGTGGCTTAGATGAAATGTTTTTTGCTCATATGGAGGAAATTGATCTTTGCTGGAGGGTTTTAAATGCCGATTTTAAAATAAAATACATTGCTGAAAGTGAAGTTTATCACATCGGCGGTGGTACACTTCCTAAATCAAATCCACAAAAAACATATTTAAATCACAGGAATAGTTTATTTCTACTTTACAAAAATTTACCGGAAGGTTTACGCAAAAGAAGAATCTTCAGCAGGTTATTACTTGATGGCCTAAATGCTATTGTCTATTTATTTCAGTTTCGACTTGGAGATGTCAAGGCTGTATTAAGAGCCCATCGAGATTATTATAAATTAAAATCAAGTCTTAAATCATCTTCAGTTCGAAAGAACCCAAGAGAATTAAAAGGCTTTTACACCAAATCTATTTTAGTGGATTACTTTATAAAAAGAAAAAAAGTGTTTTCGGATTTAGACATTTTTTAAAAATCCCAGATAGTAGAACTGCTCTTTCGGATGTATGCTTTGAAATCTTTTAGAAAAGCTAAAACCAAATAGAGGATTACCGGGGATCCGAAAGTCAAAAAAGAGGCATAAATAAAAAATAATCGAACAGAATTACTCGACATTCCCAACTTTTCGGAGATACTTGCGCAAACTCCAAATGCTCTATTTTCAAAAAAGGAGATAATACTTTTCATTATTTATAGTGGTTTCCTGCTATTTTATCCAATTATTAAAATTAAACATCCAAAAAAAGTTATATTTCATTGCAATAATATTAAAATACAGATAATTTCGCAGAAAACTAAAGGAAACCATTATGTACCATATGAAAAAAATTCTTGGTGTATTTATAGTTGCAAGTGCTTTTATTTTATCCGGGTGTTCTCTAAGCCAGATGATCAAAAAGGCTTCGGAACAAAACTTAACCGTTACACCCTCACCACTAGAAATGCATGCAGACACTGTTGACTTCACCATGTCCGCACTATTACCGGTAAACATGTTAAAAAAAGGGAAAGTATATACCCTTAAGACTACTTACAAATACTCAGACAAATCTATTGCTCTGCCGGATATTGAGTTCAAATACGAGGACTACCCTAATCAGAAAACTCAGCAACCTCAAGTTTCTAAGAAATTCTCTTTCCCTTATTCAGAGGAAATGAGAAGAGGAGATCTTGTGATTCAAGGCGAAGCCGGTAGCCCAAATGGCAAAAGCAAGTCTACTCCTGAGATGCCATTAGCAGTTGGTGTTATTACAACTTCTGAAATGGTTCAGGATTATCACTATGTGGCTTATGCCGCTCATGGCTTTAGCAAAGAGCCCGAAATTCAAAAGATCAATGTTGATTTCTTCTTCCAGCAAGGAAGATCAGATCTTAGATCTTCTGAATTAAGAAGTGATAGAGGTAGTAAATTCGATGTTTACATTGCAGAGAAAAATCTTACTAAAACTGTTACCATTATTGGTAATCACTCTCCTGAAGGTACCGAAACAATAAACTCAGGACTCTCGAACAAAAGAGCCGAAGTTGTTAAGAAAGAGTATATCAGAAGAATGAAGAGATATGACTACAAAGACATGGCTGATTCGATCAATTTCGTATTGAAGCCAATTGTTCAAGACTGGTCAATGCTCAAAAAGAAATTGGCAGCAAGTGAAGATTTCTCAAATGATGAGAAAATTGCCATCAACGATGTGATTGATAATGGTGGAGGAGCTGATTTCGTAGAAACAGAAAAAATGTTGAAAAGTAAAATGCCAAAAGTTTACAAAAGACTTTTCGACAAGATATATCCTGATTTAAGGGTTGCTAAAACTGAAATTATTCAGTTGATACCTAAGAAAACAGATGAGGAGATTGCAGCTCTTGCAGTATTGATTAGAGAAGATAAAGCTCCTGCTGATACATTGAACGAAGAGGAATTAGCTTACGCAGCTACTCTTACTGCTGATCTTTCTGAAAAAGAAAAATTATACAGAGCAGCTACAAAAGAAAGCGATAGCTGGCAATCACATAATAATTTAGGTGCGTCTTTATTGGAGCAAGCTAAAATGTCATCTGATGACGATGCTAAAATGAAAATGATTGATGAAGCTATCACTCAATTCGATATTTCACTAAACAAAAAGCAAAACCCTGAAGCATATTCTAACAAAGGTTTAGCTGAATTGATGAAAAGCGAAAACAATTACAAAGCACTTAGCATGTTCACAAGTGGTTTGAAGGCAAGTCCTTCTTCCGTATTGAGCGAAGGTATCAATGCAATGAAAGGCGTTTCTGAGATCAAAGTTGCTAAATACAATGATGCGGTTAATTCATTTGCAAATGCAAATAATGACCCAACTACTGTGTATAATGGTGCTTTAGCTCAATTATTGAAAAAAGATTTTGGAACTGCCAAAACCGGATTTGAAGATGCTATTGCTGCTGACGCTAATAATGCACATGCTTATTATGGTGCTGCCGTTACTGCTGCCAGAATGGGTGATGCAGATAACATGAATAAGCACTTAATAAAATCTATCGAGGTTGATTCTTCTTTAAGAGAAAGAGCGATTAACGATCTTGAATTCGAAAAATATTTCGAAACAGATGGTTTCAAAAATGCTATCAAATAAGCAATAATCTTATATTCAAAGGAAGCCCTTACCATTTGGTGAGGGCTTTTTTATTTCTATCTTTTTATAATTCCTTCAATACAGTAATTTAGCGAGCTCAAATAAATTTACGATGAGAGAAATCCAATTCAGGGAAGCTTTAAGAGAAGCAATGGTAGAGGAAATGCGCAGAGATGAAAGCGTATTTCTTATGGGAGAAGAAGTAGCAGAATACAATGGAGCCTATAAAGTTTCGCAAGGTATGCTAGATGAGTTTGGTCCGGAGAGAGTAATAGATACGCCCATTGCCGAGCTGGGCTTCGCCGGTATCGGCGTTGGCGCTGCTATGAATGGATTGCGCCCGATCATCGAATTCATGACTTTTAATTTCTCATTGGTGGCCATCGATCAGGTCATTAACAGCGCCGCCAAGATGATGTCGATGTCTGCAGGACAATATGGTGCCCCAATGGTATTTCGTGGACCCACAGGTAATGCAGGACAGCTTGGAGCCCAGCACTCGCAGAACTTCGAAAACTGGTATGCCAATACACCGGGATTAAAAGTTGTAGTTCCGGCTAATCCAAAAGATGCAAAGGGCTTATTAAAGTCAGCCATCAGAGATGATAACCCAATCATCTTTATGGAATCAGAACTTATGTATGGCGACAAAGGAGAAGTTCCTGAGGAGGAATATTTGATTCCTCTGGGTGAAGCTGAAGTAAAAAAGGAAGGAAGCGATGTAACTATCGTTACCTATGGCAAAATACTCAAAGTTGTAAATGAAGCAGCAGAAGAACTTGCCAAGGATAATATAAGTGTAGAAATAATTGATTTGAGAACCGTAAGACCAATAGATTACAAAACTGTAATTGAGTCGGTTAAGAAAACAAACCGATTGGTAATGGTTGAAGAAACATGGCCTTTGGCCTCAATTTCGAGTGAAATAGCTTATCATATGCAGCGATATGCATTTGATTATTTAGATGCGCCCATTGAGCGTGTTACTAACAGAGATATTCCATTACATTATGCTCCCACTCTTATCGAGGAGACATTACCAAATGTGGAAAGAACTATAAAAGCTTGTAGAAGAGTATTATACCTCGATTAGAGGCTTTACTTAAAACACATAAAAAAGGCAGAATATTGAATATTCTGCCTTTTCTTTTTTTAGTGAATTGAAACCCTATGCAAAAGGATTTAGTCCCCTAGCCTTTTTACCCCCGGTCATTTTATTCATTTTCTTCATCATTTTGCGCATTTCCCCAAACTGCTTAAGCAAGTTATTGACTTCCTGAACTGTGGTGCCGCTACCATTGGCAATACGTTTTCTTCTGCTTCCATCGATAACATCGGGCTGCTCTCTTTCAAGAGTCGTCATTGAATTAATAATGGCTTCAATTGGAGTAAAGGACTCATCATCAACATCAAGATTTTTGACCATCTTGCCCATTCCCGGAATCATACCCATCAGATCTTTGATATTACCCATTTTCTTGATCTGTTGAATTTGTGATTTAAAATCATTGAAATCAAATTGATTCTTTCGGATTTTTCGATTGAGTTTTTCTGCCTGTTCCTGATCGAAGGCATCCTGAGCTCTTTCTACCAATGAAACAACATCGCCCATCCCAAGGATTCTTTGAGCCATCCTATCCGGGTGAAATACATCAATACCGTCCATTTTCTCTCCGGTACCAATAAATTTCAAAGGTTTGTCTACAACTGATCGAATTGAAATAGCCGCACCACCACGTGTATCTCCATCCAATTTAGTCATTACAACGCCATCAAAATTTATCTTTTGATTAAAGGCTTGGGCCGTATTTACAGCATCCTGACCCGTCATGGCATCAACAACAAAGAGGGTCTCGGATGGATTCAGAGTATTCTTAATGTCTGAAATCTCATTCATCATCGCCTCATCGATGGCCAATCGACCGGCGGTATCGACAATAAGAACATTTTTACCATTACTTTTTGCGAAGCTGACGGCGTTTTTAGCTATCTCTACAGGATTTTTGTTTTCAGGTTCGGTATAAACTTCTACACCTATTTGCTCACCCAATACTTTTAATTGGTCAATCGCGGCAGGACGATAAACATCACAAGCTGCAAGTAATACCTGCTTTCCTTCCTTCTTGTATTTGCTGGCAAGCTTTGCTGAGAAAGTTGTTTTACCGGAACCCTGTAATCCCGACATCAGGATAATGCCCGGGTTCCCCTGAATATTTACTTCCTGAGCCTTGCCACCCATTAGTTCAGCAAGTTCATCGGAGGTAATTTTCACTAACATCTGTCCCGGAGAAACCGCATTTATTACTTTTTCTCCAATTGCCTTTTCCTTTATCCTATCGGTTACTTCCTTGGCAATTTTATAATTCACATCGGCATCCACCAATGCTCTTCTGATTTCTTTTGTGGTTTCTGCAACGTTTATTTCAGATATAGAACCTTGCCCTTTGAGGGTCTTAAATGCTCCTTCTAAACGCGTACTAAGATTTTCGAACATGCTTTAAAATTTTGGTCTGCAAAAATAATGAATCCGTGCTTCAATTATAAATGAAACCTTTTTTTACATAACTTAGTATTAAGGCAAGCAACCACTAAACAGAAAAAATGATAAACGTTCTACTCGCGGACGATCACAAGATGTTCATGGAAGGCATGGCATCTCTTCTCTCCGATGAAGATAATATCAATATAGTTGGACATGCAATTCATGGAAATGAGGTTCTTCAAGCTGTTGTAAATCAGAAGGTTGATCTAATTCTGTTGGATGTCAATATGCCAGATCTTGATGGTATTGAAATTAGCAGACAGGTAAAACTCAAAAGTCCGGATACCAAAATACTAGCCGTAACAATGCACAACGAGGAAAGCTTTTTGACTAATATGATCAAAAATGGCGCTTCGGGTTATATTTTAAAAAATACCGGAAAGAAGGAATTGATGGAAGCCATCGATGCCGTAATGCAGAATAAAAATTACTTCAGTAAAGAAGTGACCGAGAATCTCTTACATAGCATGATGCCCGGCGAGAAAAAAACCGGTTCTGCAAGGGCTGATGAAATCAAAATTTCCAGACGCGAAAAAGAGGTATTAAAATTGATATGCGAGGAATTCACAACACCTGAAATTGCGGATAAGCTTTGCATAAGTTTAAATACGGTAGAATCCCATAGATCTAATCTACTTACCAAATTGAATGTAAGAAATTTGGCAGGTTTGGTACGCGTGGCTATAAATAACAGACTTATAGACGAATGATTAAAAGGTACACATTAGGATTACTATCACTGCTTTTTATAATCGTTTTTGCTAAGGCTCAGACAATTGATGAACTAGGTAAGCTTTCGCTAAACGATACAGTGCAAATTGAGCAAACTTTAGAAAGTTTATCAGTTCAAGCTGAACAAGATCCTGAATCCAGTATTCCTCTTTTACAATCTTTATACGAAAAGATTTCAAAGTATCCCTTTTCCCCAAGTAAAGAACTCAAGTGGAAATATGAGATCAATCGGAGTCTGATGACAGCTTTTGAAAATACAAACCATTTGGATGAATCAATTCTATATGGTGAACGCGCCATACAAAATGCTGAAAAATTAAGATTATATCCTCAGGCACAAGGGTTAAGAGTTCAAACTGGAGATATGTATTATCGTTTGGATGAAAAACTTAAATCGCTCAATTGTTATTACCAAGCACTAAATAATTGGGATGGTGAACTGCCAATAGAATATGAGCCCCTCGCCTATTTTGGTATTGCAAGAGTGCACTTCGAACAGAAAAATTATCAGGATGCAGAAAAATCTTTCAACGAAGCTCTAAAACGAAGTCCTGATGTTGATTTGAAAGCGGAAATACTTCAATTTTTGGGTGCAACAAAATTTGCAAACGCTGACTATTTGAATGCCTTGGAATATTTCTCCAAATCTTTATCGTTAAACGAAAAATTGGGAAACGAAATGGAATTGGGCCAGAACTATCACAGTATAGCTCAGGTTTTCTACAGTTTTGGAAGAACAAAAAAAGCTGAAAATTTCTTTTTGCTATCATTAGAAGAGGATAAAAAAGTTGAAAACTTTGAATCAATGGCCTCAACATATGCGGCTCTAATGGATCTTAAAAGAAAATCGAATCACCGTGAAAAAGCATTGGAATATGGAAACTTAGCTTTGGAATACGGAGAAGAAAGTAAGAACCTTGATTTAAAGGAAAAAATATTTCTTGGCCTGAGTGAAATCTCTCAGCAGCAAGGCAACACGGAAAAGTCATTGAATTATTATAAACAATACAGCGAAATACTCAATCAGAAAATAGATAAGAAGCAAAGCGAAGAGATTAATGAGTTTAGAGTAAAATATGAAATGGAAAAGAAAGAACGTGAGCTTGAAGAGCTTAATAATCAAAAACGTCTTTCCGAATTGGCCTTCCAACAAAAAATCGCTGATGATCGAAAAGAGAAAAATATGCTCTTTGCTTTTGGAACTTTAATGTTTGTCATAATACTAATGGGTGCCGTTTTATTATTTAACTATCAAAGACAAATTGAGGCCAATAAGACTATTAATCTTAAAACTGAAGAAATCAACAGGGTTAAGATTAAAGAATTAGAAAAATCTCTGCGTCTGGAGTCGGCAAATGCCATGCTAAAAGGTCAGGAAATCGAAAGAAACCGAATCGCTAAAGATTTACACGATAGTGTTGGTGCACTTCTTTCAAGTATCAAACTGCATTTTGAAACGATTAAAGGACACATAAGCAATACCAAAGGAAATCAGGTTTATGATAAAACAAATCAGCTTATTGATGAAGCATGTTTTGAAGTAAGAAATATTTCCCATGATATGATGCCGGGATCTCTGATTCGTTTTGGACTAATACCTGCCTTACAGGATTATACCAGCAAATTAAGATCTGATAAAAAATTGGCTGTTGATATTATCAATTACGGTATTCCCGAAAAACTCGATGATTCTGTTTCCTTAAATGCCTACCGTATCATTCAGGAACTACTGAATAATGTGATCAAGCATTCCGGAGCAAAAGAAGTCTTGGTTCAGTTGACCATGAAAAATGATCAGCTCAATATTATGGTGGAAGATGATGGCCATGGCTTTGATCCAAATGCAGCGAAGGAAAAAGGCATGGGGCTGAAAAACATAATCTCCCGAGTAAACTACCTAAATGGCCAAATACATTTCGATTCAGAAGAAGGTAAGGGTACCAATATCATGATCGATTTCCCCATTGCGAGCTAATAGAGGCTTTTTTTAGCTGAATTCTACCATTTTTTCTTTTAGCGGTTTACAGTCATGTATGGGAGTATTTTCTAAACTACTTTTGATGTACACAATTAAGGTTTACAAAAAGGACAAAGGAAAAGCAGGTTGATATTCGACCTGCTTTTTTTGTGTTCAATACAATTTTTAGTGGTTTTCCGCCATTTTATTTTTTAGCGGAATACAGTCATGTTTTTGAATCTTTACTTTCACACCTTTGTAAGGTATTCATGTCATATTTAAGGTTAATACATTATAAAGGATGAAAAAAAGGAGATGATATTCATCTCCTTTTTTTATATATCGTGTAACTATTATTTACTAAACCAAGATTAAAAGCCCCTCATGGGGCTTTTTTATTGTTCCCATGCTAATTGCATAAATCTTTGTCAGATTAATATATATAAATTCATTTAGGGTGAAATGAACAACTATTGTAATTAGTTGAAATGTCGATTTATCTATGATTTATTCATTTCGTCTTTTCATCCTTCATTTATTGGCTATCCCTTTCATATTATCTTGTTCAGATGACAATCCGGAACCACGAAACATTGTCGACAATGGTTCCGTAATTAATTTCGAACAAATAATACTGCTTTTTAACTTACAGTTAGAAGATAGTTCCTACGTTTATTCAAGTAACATAGATTCAATTCGAATTTTTGTTAACAATGAACTCTGGTCTATTGCAAAAAGCAATGACATAAATATTTCGAATTTTTCATTAGACACATCAAATAATTACTTGATAGGGGATAGTAAAATTGACTACTTAATGATCGCAAATCAAAATATCCAAAAAGGATCTTTTAGTACTGTCGGCGATTATGCCGATTATTTGAATCAGATATCATTATTAAAACCTGGTGAATACATCTGCCTAATTGAGTCTTTTAGAGTTAAAATGGCCAACGGTGAAACAAATAAAGTCTATCCCTATGAATACAAATATTTTAACCTCGAACCTCAATTATCAAGTTTATATCTAGGAGAAATAAATATTACTTTGAAATGAAAAATTTAATTGTCGTTGCTATTATCGCTATAACTACCTTTTCATGTAAGAATCCAGGAAAAATCAAAGTACAAAACCAAGTTTCAAATACAGAAATATCAAATATTTCTTGGGGTGATATTCTTATTACTAATGCTCTTTTACCAGGACAAACATCTATTGAAGTAAGTGTGACAAATAGGGATTTAAAACTACCGGCAGAGCATCCCATCTCTTTTGTTATCCAGAAAAATGGTAGAATTGTTTATCTAGTGACAGAAGAAGTCTTTAGACTTGATACTAAAGATAATGTCCTTATTGTGATTGAAGATGAAACTAAAATTCAGGAATACTAAAAAAGTCCCTTGAAAAATCAAGGGACTCTATGTTGACCCACCAGGGCTCGAACCTGGACTCTTCTGGACCAAAACCAGACGTGTTGCCAGTTACACCATGGGTCATTAAGCTGATATCACATTGTGATCGTCAGTAAAAAGGACTGCAAAAATAGCAGGGCGAAGTTAATTTACAAACCCAAATTGCTTTAATATGCCATTATTTCTTCAATAGCATTGTCATAAATGTTTCTAACCTCATTTATCGACAAATATGTCTCGCCATCAATCATGCATTGTTCATTGATAACTTCTCCTAGTTTATGGATTCGAACCTTATTCTTATCGCAGATTTCTTTCATCTTGGCCACCTTTCCCGGATGAATTGAAACCACAATTCTACTTGGACTTTCTCCAAATAGATATGCATCCTTTCTAAATTCCTGCTCTGTTTCAACTTCAAAACCAAGATTGCCGGCCATACCGGATTCTACTAATGTGATATATAATCCACCATCAGAAACATCATGGGCAGAATGCAAAATTCTCTCTTTTGCCATTTTCATAACAGCTTTTTGCAAATGTGCCTCATCGTCTATATTGAATTCCGGAGCCGGGGATTTTTTAATTCCGCAGTAGCTATAAAGATATTCTGAACTTGAAATATCATTTTTGGGCTCACCTAACAAATAGATATGATCGCCTTCTTCTTTAAATGAAAGTGAAATTCTATCATCTCTGTTTTCAATCAAACCAAGCATTCCGATAGTCGGTGTTGGGAATACAGGTCCTTCATCTGAAGACTGATTATAAAAACTCACATTACCTCCGGTTACCGGCGTGCCGAATTTTTCACAGGCTTTTTTCATTCCTTTAATCGCATGAACGAATTGCCAATACACTTCCGGATTATACGGATTCCCAAAATTCAGGCAATTGGTAATGGCTAATGGTTCTCCTCCTGAACAAACAACATTTCTTGCAGCCTCAGCTACAGCCATGGCGCAACCTTCTTCAGGATCAGCATTGACAAACCTTGAATTGCAATCTACGCTGACGGCTAAGGCTTTATTTGTGTCTTTAATTCGAACTACTCCGGCATCTGATTTATCAAAAGTTCCGATGTTATCAGTTCCAACCATAGAATCGTACTGCTCATAAATCCAGCGTTTACTGGCAATATTAGGATGGCTCAAAAGAAACTCAGCAACCTGATGAAAATCAGGCTTAGGAATATCTTCGATTCGAAATTTCTTGAACTCTTTAAAATATGCAGGCTCCTTATATTCTCTTTCGTATACCGGCGCTCCACCACCTAATACCAAATCATAAGCAGGTACTTCGGCAACTAATTCTTCACCGCTAAAGTATCTTAGCATTTTGCCTTTTGTCACTACACCTATTTGAACCGCATGAAGATCCCATTTTTCAAAAATATCCATCACTTCCTGCTCATTACCCTTTTCTACCACCACAAGCATTCTCTCTTGAGATTCAGAAAGTAAGATTTCAAAAGGTTTCATATTGTCCTGTCTGGTGGGAACCTTATCCAGCCAAATGTCCATCCCGTGTTCGCCCTTGTCGCTCATTTCGGAAGTAGAGCAAGTAATACCGGCAGCACCCATATCCTGCATACCAACGATATGACCGGTCTTAATGACTTCAAGAGTCGCCTCTAGTAATAATTTTTCCTGAAATGGATCACCCACCTGAACGGCCGGGAGATCATCTGCAGAATCTTCAGTAATATCTTTGGAAGCAAATGATGCACCGTGTATTCCATCTTTACCTGTTGCAGAACCAACGATAAAAACAGGATTTCCAACTCCTTTTGAAACTGCGGAAACAACACCGTCGTGCTTTACAATACCGGCTGAAAAAGCATTTACCAATGGGTTGATGCTATATGTTTCATCAAAAAACACTTCTCCGCCAACTGTAGGTACGCCAAATGCATTGCCGTAATCGCCTATTCCTTTTACTACACCTGAAATCAACCATTTTGTACGATCAGATTTCAGATTGCCAAATCGAAGTGAATTCATTTGACAAATGGGCCTGGCTCCCATTGTAAAAATATCTCTATTGATACCTCCTACCCCTGTTGCAGCACCCTGATAAGGCTCAAGTGCCGAAGGGTGATTATGTGATTCTATTTTAAAACTGCAAGCGAGTCCATCACCGATATCTACCAAACCGGCATTCTCCTCTCCGGCTTCAGCGAGCATTCGATCCGATTTTTTAGGTAATTTCTTTAACCACATTATGGAATTTTTATAAGAGCAATGCTCTGACCACATGGCGGAAAAAATACATAGTTCAGTAAAATTTGGCTGGCGGCCCAGAATTTCAATGATTCGATTGAATTCTTCTTCAATTATTCCTAAATCCGCTGCTGTTTGTAGATTGACTTTAATGTCTTCCAAGATATTTTCTTTATTCGCCGCAAATTTAAACATTGAGATGAAAAACAATCAGTATTGAGAATACATTTCAAAAGGATTTTCAATTGTGGTTTATTTGCATGGTGAAATCATCTATGAATCTTGCTTTTTATTTGACCTCAACCGGTTTTGGAGGACTGGAATTAAATGCTGTGAATCTTGGCAAATGGATGCAGGAAAGAGGCTGGACGGTTTATTTTTATACAACCCAAGGCTCCAGAATTCATCATAATGCCGAAACAGCAGGTCTAAATTGCCGCTTTGTACAAAAGCCCAATAAATATATCGATGTTAAAAATGCATTTCTATTGGCCAATCTTTTAAAAAAAGATGGGGTGGACAAAATGATAATTTTTGATAATCACGATCTGAGCACAGCTAATTATTGTAAGAAATTTTTTAAGTCGAGACTTAAAATGATTTATCTGCAACAGATGCAGTTTAAGGTGAAAAAGAAATCGCCGGCGCATACTTTTAGGTTTTCAGGATTAGATTATTGGATAAGTCCATTGGACTCGCTGAAAAAACAAGTTTTGAGTACAACTAAAATTCCGGAAAGTAAAATAAAAGTAATTCCGCTTTGCCTTGAAACGGAAAGATTTTTGAATAATTCCATCCGCCCGACAGAAGCACGTGCGGAATTAAACTTGGATCCCAATAAACAAATAATCGGCATTCTCGGCAGAATCGCACCTACAAAAGGACAATTGGGAGTTATAAAATCTTTTGCGCTATTGGCAGATAAACACCCTGAGGCCGATTTGCTTATTATGGGCGAACCAACAATTAATGAAGCAGTTTGTGTTGATTACGATCTGGAATGCAAGGCATTTGTAAAAACAAACAATCTGGAAAGCCGCGTTCATTTTCGCCCCTTTAGATCTGATGTGGAGTTTTTCTATTCTGCAATAGATATTTTTATCATGCCTTCGAAAAAAGAAACTTTTGGAATGGTGACAGTCGAAGCCATGTTATCGGGTATTCCCGTAATTGGTACTGACTCGGGAGGTACACCCGAACTTCTTGAACAAGGAAATTTGGGGCAATTATTTTCCTTTGGAAATGAAGAAGAATTAAAAGATAAAATTGAAAATGTACTGTTGGAAAAATACAATTTCAACTCAATTATAACTAAGGCCAGAAGTGTTGCAAGAGATAAATACGATGCGAAAATCATGTGTGATGACTTAGAACCTCTCTTGAAATAATCTTATTTAATTATTTAAGACTAAATCACCTCCCCTCTAACATATTCAAAAACAAAACATTAGGAAACAAAAAATTAATATAGGAAACTTTGGTGAATTCTAAAGTTTCTTTAGTTTTGCCCAACAATGGAGGTCAAATTGGATTTAAAGGACAGAATAGTGGGCTGCGCTCGCGACCTGTTTTTCAAAATGGGTCTTAGAAGGGTAACGATGGATGACATCGCGGGGAAGTGTGGCGTTTCCAAAAAAACAATCTACCAGCATTTCAGAGACAAAGACACGGTGGTTTTAGAAGTCACCAAGCAATATTTGCATCAGGAAGAAACCGATCTTCAAAAAATACATGATACAGCTAAAGATCCAATAGAAGAATTGGTATCCATCTCTAAATGGTTTAGAGAAATGCTTGCAAATATGGATTCTTCGCTTCTTCATGATATGCAGAAATACCATCACAGTTCATGGACAGTATTTCATGAGCATAAGGAAAAGTGTATTTTCTGCTCAATTATTGAAAATCTTGAAGCCGGAAAAAAACTCGGCCTATATCGATCCGATTTAAACGAAAAAATTATTTCACGATTCAGAGTTGAAAGCACCCAAATGCTATTTAATTCTGAAGCTTTCTCCCATTCCGAATTCAATATTCGCCAACTTCAAATGGAGGTCTTCGAACATTTTGTTTATGGAATTGTAACTGAGAACGGTCGGGTAATTTTTGAAAAATATAAACAAGAACTAAAATAAAAATCTCAAAATGAGAACGTTTTTTTTAATTGCAATACTTACTACTTCGGTTTCCCTTGCGGGTATCGCGCAAGACAACACTTACAGTCTTCAACAGGCTATAGAGTATTCTCTGGAAAATTCAGACTATTTAAAAAACGCACGCCTCGACATTGAAGCGGCAAAATATGAAATTGGGAAAATCAGATCTGTTGGTTTGCCCCAGCTAAATGGGTCTTTGGGACTGAACTATAATTATTCAATCCGAAAATCACTTTTACCGGCCACGACTTTCGACCCTATGGCACCTGATGATCTTGAGGTGGAACTTGCTTTTGGTACTAAATATGATGGAGACGCGAATCTGGCCCTCTCACAACTGTTATTTGATGGTTCTTATTTTGTGGGTTTACAGGCCGCTAAAATGTATAAGTTATACTCCGAACAAGAGATGATTCAAACCAAAATAGATGTGATAGATGCTGTTACAAAATCCTATTATATGGTTCTGATCAATAAAGTTAGATATGACAGGCTGCAGGCAAATGAAGAACGTCTTAAGGTTTTACTCGATGAAACAGATGCTCTATACCAAAGTGGATTCGCAGAAAAAATAGATGTTAGCAGAATTAGAGTAAGCTTCAATAATATTCAAGCTCAAACAAGGCAAATGAAAAGATTGATTGAGCTAAGTGAGTACATGCTCAAAATGCAAATGGGGATCGATGTTGAAAAACCAATTGAATTGAGTGGTAAAATCCAAGAATTACCTGAAAAATTAAATGCAGAAATTGGAGTATCTGACTTTAACTATTCCAATAGAATTGATTATCAATTACTCAATTCGGGTGAGCAATTGCAAAAGCTGGATATTAAAAATTATAAAGTACAGTATTATCCAAATTTATACTTAAGAGGTATTTACGGTTATAATACCAATGCCAGTGAGTTTAATCAATACTTTGAACTTAGCGACAGATGGTTGCGCAATGGATTGGTCGGTGTTTCATTAAGCGTCCCAATTTTTGATGGCTTAAGCAAAAGCTATAGCATTCAAAAATCTAAAGTCGAACTCAAGAAAATAGAAAATCAGCGACATATGCTGGAAAATTCAATCACTACTGAAATCAAACAGAAGGAAGAAGTGCTGGAAAACAGTCTTGAAATCATGGAAGTGCAAAAGCAGAATTACGACTTAGCTGAAGAAATTTATAATACTACGAATATTAAATTCCAGGAAGGTGTGGGATCCAACTTAGAGCTTGTAGAAGCAAATAATTCATTGATCGATGCTGAAGCACTTTACTTCGATGCTCTTTACAATGCAGTTGTTGCTAAAACAGAATTGGCCAAGGCCGTTGGATATTATAACGAATATTAAAATACAAAAACCAAATACAATGACGATCAAATTAAATTTTGCATCCATTATCCTAACAGGATTTGTTCTTTATGCTTGCGGAAATGGTGCCTCAGAGGTTGAAAAGAAAAAGGAAAAATTAAAAGAACTTAAAACTGAAATGACTGATCTCAAAGCGGAAATTTCCAAAATTGAGAATGAGTTGATTGAGGAAGATTCCAGCTATGCCAAGGAAAAAGATAAATCTGTTCTAGTGGCTATGAACAAAATCCAAGAGGTTAAATTCTCTCATAAAATAGAAGTGCGCGGTGCAGTAGCTTCTAATCAGAATGTTCAGATTAGCGCAGAAGCCATGGCTAAAATTATCAATATAAATGTTGTAGAAGGACAAAATGTCAAAACAGGTCAGGTTTTGGTTCAGTTGGATGCTGATATTCTTAGAAATAATATCAAAGAGTTAGAAACATCTCTGGAATTGGCTCAAACTATGTACAATAAGCAAAAGAATCTTTGGGATCAGAATATTGGTACTGAAGTTCAATATCTGCAAGCTAAAAATCAAAAAGAAAGCTTGGAACGAAAGTTAAAAACCGCTCAATCTCAAATGGACAATTATATAGTTAGAGCTCCATTTGACGGTCAGGTAAATGAGTTAGATGTAAAGAAAGGAGAAATGATGTCGCCCGGAATGCCAATTTGCCGTGTAGTAAGCCTAGAGGATATGCATGTGCAATCAGAGGTTTCAGAAAGGTATATTGGGAAATTCGAAGTCGGTGATTCTGTGATTCTTAACCTACCCGGAATGAATACAAACAGTCCTTCTGTAATTACTTCTGTAGGTAAGGTAATAAACGTTCAAAACAGAACATTTAGAATCGAAGTATCCTTACCAAAAATGCTTGCTAAAAATGCAAGACCAAATCAGGTTGTTGTTTTAACCATTACAGATTATATCAATCCTAAAGCCTTAACTGTTCCCTCAAAAATCGTCCAGAAAGATGCCGGTGGCAATTATGTTTATGTGAAAGAGGATACTGAAATGGGTACTATAGCAAGAAAAAAACACATTGAAATTGGTATGTCTTACAATAACAAAACGGAAATCAAAGAAGGTCTGAGCTCAAAAGATGTCATCTTAACAGAAGGTTACAGAGATGTGGCCGATGGCTCACTCATTAAATCAAAAAGCTAAAAACAAATTCTTTTCAACTATGGACGAAAAAGATAAAAATATCTATAAAGAATTTGGACTCACAACTTTTGCTCTGAACAACAGAACAACCGTATTTGTGATGACCTTTATCATTGCTGTAATGGGAGTTATTTCCTATTTAACGCTTGCTAAGGAAAATTTCCCCGAAGTAGAAGAGCCTACAATCTATATTGGAACAGTGCATCCGGGTAACTCCCCGGAGGATATGGAAAATCTGATAACCAGGCCAATTGAAAAGGAAATTAATACCATTTCAGAAGTCGAGGAGATTAGATCAACATCTGTTCAGGATTTTTCAACCATCATTGTGAAATTTCAGGCAGAAATGGACGCCGAAGATGCTTTGCAAAAGGTTAAAGATGCTGTGGATAAATCTAAATCAGAATTACCGGCCGATCTTCAGGAGGATCCCAATATATTCAAATTAGAAGTTTCAGAGTTTCCAATAATGAATATCAATTTGGCGGGTAACTATAATTTGGACGAATTAAAATCCTTTGCGGAATATCTTGAAGATGAAATAGAAAAGGTTTCTGAAGTATCAAAAGCTGAAATACGTGGAGTTGATGATAAAGAAGTCAAAATCAAGGTAAACCCTTACGAAATGGAATCGCGAAAAATCTCTTTCAGCGATATTGAAAATGCCGTAGTACAGGAAAACCTTTCCATGTCGGGTGGAAATATTCTTACCGATGGAATCAGAAGATCAATCCGTGTGCTGGGAGAATATGATGACCCCAAGCAAATGGAAGACATTGTCATCAAATACGAAAATAATAAAATCGTATATCTAAAAGATATTGCGACAGTGGAATTCGGTTATGTAGATAAACAAAACTTTGCCAGACTTGGTGGTGAATCGGTAGTAATGGTTGATGTTATCAAGCGTTCGGGTGAAAACCTCCTTGATGCCACTGATAAGATTTATGCAATCATTGACAATGCCAAGGAAAATGTACTCCCCAAAGATCTTGTAATAACATTGACCAATGATCAATCTATTCAAACAAGAGATCAGGTTAATGAACTTGAAAATTCAATTATATCAGGTGTGATTCTGGTTGTAGTTGTACTTCTTTTCTTTCTTGGAACAAGAAATGCCCTATTCGTAGGGATGGCCATTCCGCTTTCCATGTTCATGGCATTTATGATTATTGGAATGCTGGGTTATACCATAAATATGATGATCCTATTTGGATTAATTATGGCTTTAGGTATGCTCGTTGATAATGGGATTGTGGTTGTAGAAAACGTTTACCGTTTAATGGAAGAAGGATTTTCTCCTATCGAAGCTTCCAAAAAAGGTGTCGGCGAAGTAGCATTACCAATTATTTCTTCAACTGCCACTACGCTGGCTGCATTTTTACCATTGGCATTTTGGCCGGGTATTATGGGAGAATTTATGAAGTATCTTCCAATAACATTGATCATCACACTTGGCTCTTCCTTATTTGTGGCTTTGGTTATCAATCCGGTATTTATTTCTAAATACATGGTAATCCAGGAAAATATTAGAATTAATAAACAAAAAGCAAGAAGAGATTCTATTATCTTATTAATCGTAGGTTTATTAATTGCTATACCTTCTTATTATGTCGATATACCATTAGTTTGGTTGGGAAACCTTCTAATACTTCTGGGGATTCTAATACCATTGAATGTATTTATTTTAACTCCCCTATCTAACAGATTTCAAAATGTATCACTACCATTCCTAGAAAAGATTTACGTTTCGACTTTAAGATATGCTGTTACCAAAAAGCATCCTTACCTATTTTTTGGTGGTACAGTCGTAGCATTGATAGCTTCAATTATGATATATTTTGGGAGTCAGCCGAATGTTATCTTTTTCCCAATTAATCAACCGAAATATGTCAACGTCTTTGTGGAATTTCCGGTTGGAACTGATATATCAACTACAAATGATTTCGCGGAGAGAATTGAGGATAAGTTATTCGAAATTATAAAGCCTTATGAGCACATTGTAGAATCGGTAATTTCAAATGTAGGGCAAGGAACCTCTGATCCTAATGATCCTTCTGCAATGGGCGCAAGCGATACTCCAAACAAAGCCAGGTTGACTGTCAACTTTGTGGAATTCAAAGAAAGAGGTGAACTAATGACCAGCGATATCATGAATGAGATTCGCGATAAAATTGGGAAGTACCCGGGCATCACAATTACAGTTGATAAAGATGCGGCCGGACCACCGGTTGGTAAACCAATCAATATTGAGATCTCGGGAGAAGACTATACTCAATTATCCAAGATTACAGCTAATCTGAAAAATGAGATCGCCCTTGCTGATATTGACGGTATTGAGAAACTAAAATCTGATCTGGAAGATGATAAACCGGAGCTGATTGTAGATATTGACAGAGAAAAAGCAAGACGCTTTGGTCTTTCAACCGTAACAGTAGCCAGTGAAATCAGAACGGCCTTGTTTGGTAAAGAAATTTCTAAATACAAAGAGGGTGAAGATGATTATGACATTGAATTGAGATTGGATGATCAATATCGCTATGATATCGATGCATTGATGAATAAGGAAATCACCTACCGAAATCAGGTGAATGGTAAAATTGTTCAGATTCCAATTGCATCAGTAGCCAAGGTTCAATACAGCTCTACATTTGGTTCTATCAAGCGGAAAGATCTCAATCGAGTGGTCACCCTTAGTTCCAATGTGCTGGATGGTTATAATGCAACTGAGATTAATAATCAGATTAGAGGCATTGTAAAAAATATGCAAATCCCGAGTGGATATAATATCAGTTTTACCGGTGAGCAGGAAAATCAGGCAAAGGAAATGGCATTTCTGTCCAATGCATTGATGATTGCAATGTTCATGATATTTCTAATCATTGTCTCACAGTTTAATAAGATCTCAGCACCATTTATCATAATGACTTCTGTATTGTTTAGTACCATCGGAGTATTTCTTGGTTTGGTTGCATTCAATATGGATTTTATTGTCATAATGACAATGATCGGTATTATTTCTCTTGCCGGTATTGTAGTAAATAATGCGATTGTACTCATCGACTTTATTGAATTGATGAAGGCGCGGAAAATCGCTCAATTGAAAGAGGGACAAGAAGTGACCAAAAGATTAATTCAAGCTTCTATTATAGAAGCAGGTAAAACCAGATTACGACCTGTATTGCTAACAGCAATTACTACAGTATTGGGTTTAATTCCTTTAGCTGTTGGTTTGAACATCAATTTCGAATCCTTCTTCGCGCATTATGAATGGGATTTCTTCTTGGGTGGTGACAATGTAATATTCTGGGGGCCAATGTCATGGACAATTATATTTGGCTTGACCTTCTCAACTTTCCTAACATTGGTGATTGTTCCTGTAATGTACTTGATAACAAGTAGAATAAGAACAGCCGTCGGAAGAGCTGCATAAATGAAATTTCTCGCTGTAACCATTACAATAATTCTAATAATTCTCCTGAATATTTATTTATTCAGGGGAATCAATGAATTGATAGAGAAAAAGAAAAGTAAAAAGCTTTTTCAAATCCTATTTTGGGTATGGACATTGCCTCTTCCATTTTTAATTCTCGGAGTTGCTGTATTGCCTTCTGAATACTTCAAAGGGGTATCGAGAAGTATCATTCTCACATATTCCATTTTTGATATTATTGGAAAAATAATTCTTCTTCTATTTTTTGTTTTGGACGACATAATCCATTTCAGTTCTAACAAAATAAAAGAGAAAAGAGGAAAAGAAGTTGTTGATGAATCAAGAAAACAATTTATAAAAAAGACGGGTATTGCACTTTCTGTAATGCCAATTGCCGGTTTTTCTTTTGGAATCGTTTCCGGTGCTCACAATTATAAATGGCATAAAATAAAAGTGCCAATTAAGAATCTTCCTAAGGAATTTCACGGTTTGAGAATTGGGCAGATTTCCGATTTACACTCGGGGAGTTTTAGCAATATGACCGCTGTTAAAGGTGGTATTGATATGTTCATGCAAGAAAAACCGGATGTGGTTTTTTTTACAGGCGATATTGTTAACGATCAGGCTTGGGAGATCAAAGCAGTATTTGATATTTATAAGCATGTGAAAGCGCCAATGGGTGTTTATTCCATATTAGGAAATCATGATTATGGTGATTATTCAAACTGGCGAAGTCAAAGTGCCAAGATGAAAAACTTCCAAGGAATATTAGATGCTCATAAAAATCTCGGTTGGGATCTGTTAAGAAATGAAAATCGGGTATTAAAAATTGGTTCAGATCAATTGGCCATTTTAGGCGTTGAAAACTGGGGTGCAAAAATGAGATTCCAAAAACATGGTGATCTGGATAAGGCCAAATTAGGTGTTGAAGATATCCCGACTAAACTGCTTTTATCTCATGATCCGAGTCATTGGGATGCGCAGGTTCTGCCGGAACATCCGGATATAGATATGATGTTTTCAGGACATACACATGGTTTTCAATTTGGAATTGAAACCGCCCTATTCCGATGGAGTCCGGCTCAATATTTATACCCTCAATGGGCAGGTTTATACGAAAAAGGAGATCAGAAAATTTACGTAAACAGAGGTTTTGGATTTATAGGATACCCCGGAAGAATAGGTATTCTACCGGAACTAACGCTGATTGAACTAGTCAAAGGATAGGCATTAGAAAACTTCAAATTTTCTCTTAAGAATTGTTTTCATATTGAAATATCTATTTAAGTTTTGGAAGAACGGTTAATTTTTTAATACTTTCACAATGAAAATCGAATACTGTGATTAAAAAATTTCAAAGATTTCTTGTTCTATCAATGCTGGTTTTTATTGCTAGCTGCAATAATAATGACGATGATGTAGTTGGGGGTCAAGATATTCTTCTAAATGATACTTCCAATACTACAGGTAAGTTAATTGTAAGCGTAATTGATGGCAATGGAAATGCTGTGAGTGGTGTAAGAGTTTCTTTGCATGCTACTTTTGAAGACTTAAATACAGGTATTTGGATTTACGAATTGTTTAATAATAGTCAAGGTGTTTCTGATTTTGGGTTTTTAAATATTGGCAATTACTACATTTATGCGGAGGAAGCCGGTGGCCAAAATAGAAATAATGGACCGGGTGATGCTGCCCAGATTCGCTCACAAAAAACAACTACACGCACGGTTGTGATTAGATAATTTGTCACTCAAGAATAACATATTTTCTTAAAGGTAATCATAGGAGTTGAATTCAGAATTCAGTAAAATTGAGAATTTAATTTCATTCAAAAGCCTTACATTTAGACTCTATGCAGCTAAGTGGAACTACCATAAAATCTGATTTCTCTGCTTCAATTGTAGTTTTTTTGGTGGCTCTACCCCTTTGTTTGGGTATTGCTCTTGCTTCCGGAGCTCCTTTATTTTCAGGAGTTATATCAGGTATTCTAGGAGGTATTGTAGTCGGAGCATTATCCGGATCTAATAAAAGTGTCAGTGGTCCTGCTGCCGGTCTTGCTATAATTGTATTGAATGCTATTGAATCTTTGGGGGCTTATGATGTCTTCCTTGTTTCGGTAATAATTGCCGGACTTTTGCAAATCGTACTTTATGTATTTAAAGCCGGATTCGTAGCTGAACTCTTTCCAAACAGTGTTATTAAAGGAATGCTTGCAGCCATAGGTATTGTTATTACCTTGAAACAAATTCCCCATGCACTAGGTAGAGACACGGATTTCGAAGGAGAATATGAATTCTTTCAAATTGCAGATGGTGAAAACACCTTTTCTGAAATATTAAGAGCAATTGAAACCATGAGTCCCGGTGCTCTGATTATCACTTTATTGAGTCTGGGTATTTTGATTTTCTGGGATAAAATAATTTCTAAACAAAAAAATTTCCTTTCAAGTATACCAGGAGCATTGATAGTGGTAATTGTGGGTATTTTATTGAACGAGTTTTACCACATATATTATCCATCATTAGAACTTTTAGCTAAAGATGATCATCTGGTTAAATTGCCAAACTTTGCAAACTTTAACGAATTAAAGAATGGCTTGGTCTTTCCGGATTTTTCAGCATTACTCCGACTTGATGTATACGTCATCGCTATAACCATAGCCATTATTGCTAGTTTGGAAACACTCTTAAATGTAGAAGCAACAGATAAAATCGATCCTGAAAAAAAATCTTCAAACACCAATCAGGAATTATTGGCTCAGGGAATTGGGAACACTATTTCCGGTTTAGTTGGTGGTTTGCCAATCACCTCCGTAATCGTCAGATCCTCTGCAAATATATATTCGGGAGCAAAATCAAGACTATCCACTATTCTACATGGTTTTTGGCTCATCAGTACAATCGCATTTTTACCACAATGGCTTAATAAAATACCTCTGGCATCACTTGCTGCAATATTATTTATTGTCGGATATAAATTGGCGAGCATTGATTTATTTAAATCTATCTACCGAAAAGGAAAAGATCAGTTTTATCCCTTCCTAATCACCATACTAGCCATCGTATTTACTGATTTGCTAATTGGTATATGCATAGGTTTAGTTATAGGTTTTATTTTCGTTGTGTTCAGAAATTATCACTCTGCATTAACAGTAGTAAATGATGATGATCGCTACCTTTTTAGATTCAACAAGGATGTATCTTTTATGAATAAAGCCAAGTTAAAAACAGAATTATCGAAGATACCGGAAAACTCATATCTAATTTTAGATGCGCATAAGGCTCAATTCATTGATAATGATATAATCGATATTCTTGAGGATTTTTCATTGCATGCAAAATCAAAGAATATTGAAATTGAATATATCCATATAGACTTAAGAAAAACCATTTAATGGAAAGTTATAGAAGACTATTAATGAATAATAAAGCCTGGGTTCAGGAAAAATTGAGCTTAGCAGATGATTATTTTCGAAGACTTGCAAAAAGCGAAAACCCATCATTTTTGTGGATTGGCTGTTCAGATAGTCGTGTTCCCGCCGAAGACATAATAGGTACTCAGGTTGGTGAAATATATGTACACAGAAATGTTGGCAATTTGGCAATGCCTGATGATATGAATATGCTCAGTGCATTACAGTATTCTGTCGAAATTCTAAATGTCAAGCATATAATTGTTTGTGGTCATTACGGATGCGGTGGAATTGACGTAGCGTTAAACAGCTCTGATTATGGTATTTTAGACAAATGGCTGTCTGATGTCAAAGAAATATATAAAATAAACAGAGCTGAATTAGATACTATTTCAAACGATAAAGATCGTTCTAAAAGGCTTGTTGAATTAAATGTAGAAGCCCAGGTTGAAAACCTCATGAATACTCAAATTATTCAGAATAAATGGACCAATGATGAAAAACCCATGCTTCACGGCTGGGTTTACGATATGGAAACCGGGTTGCTCAATAACCTCGTTCAGAAAATGTCTGCAAAAATGCCTTAAAACATCTTTTGACTAATTATTAATTCAATACGATTAGGGTAAATCGCTGATTAGAAGTATTTCAATCATAAGTTCAATACTATGAATTACAAGGGTGTCTTACTGAATTTAAAAAGCAATCTGACGATTGTTTTGATTGCTCTTCTGCAGTTTTTTATTTCCTCCTGTTTCAATTCAGACATTGATGAGCCCATACCATTTTCGGGCTCAGCATATCAGCCGCTGATTATGGAAAGAAATAATTTGGAAAACAGCATAACATTTATTGAAAACCGACCATTGGCATCTGCCGGTAAAATATACTCTTATGGCAAGTATATTTTGATCAATGAAAAATATGAAGGTGTGCATATATTCGATAATGCCGACCCGAGAAATCCGGTTAAAACAGGATTTATAAAAATACCGGGATGCATTGATATGGCCGTTAAAGAAGGTGTGCTTTATGCAGATAATGCCATCGACCTTGTTGCCATCAACATTAATAAACTTCCGGAAATAAGTTTGGAAAAAAGAATAAAAGGAATATTTCCTGAACTCGCTGCACCCGATCTTGGCTATGTGCCTTATGAGCACACAATTGATAATAGACCTGAAAATACAGTAATTGTTAAATGGGTATTAAGATGAAAAAAGTAAATATTCTTTTAATCACTGCCTTGATGGTAATTTTTTACGCTTGTGATTCAAGTAGTTCAGATTCTATCAGTCCAACCGTCGGTGGATCCGAGCTCCCTCAAGGTCAGGGTGGCTCTCTAGCCAGATTCGCAATATTATCTGATCATCTTTACGCTGTTAATTGGAATACCTTAAACACTTTCGATATCAGAAATGCGAATGACCCGGCCTATATAAGCAATGTGCAAATAGGAACAGGTATAGAAACCATTTTTATCCGCCCTTCAGATAGCACTATGTTTATAGGCAGCCAAAATGGAATGCATATTTACAGTGCCAAAGATTTAAGAAACCCTTTGTTCCTGTCAGTATATGAACATGTATGGGCATGCGACCCTGTAGTAGCAAATGAAAAGTATGCATTTGTGACCTTGAATAGCGATGAAAACTTCGGTTGTTTTAGAGGTGTCAATCAATTGGAGATTGTTAACATTGAAAATCTCAGAAACCCATTTAGCGAAGAAGTATATCCAATGACGCAACCCAAAGGATTGGGATTAGACGATTCACTGCTATTTGTTTGCGATGATGGACTTAAAGTATTTGATTTTAATTCACCTCAAGATCTTCAGTCAATATCAAATCATAATATATCCGCTTTTGATGTCATTCCGGCAATAGGTAATTATGAAATTTTATTCGTAATTGGAGAAGAAGGATTGTACCAATATCAATATAGAAATGCCACTTTAGAGTTGTTAAGTATAATTCCTCTTGGTTCGTAATTTTTTTTATGATGAAAAAAATCCTGTTTCTCCTATTCCCTTTTTTTATTATCCAAAATGGGTTTAGTCAGGATATTGACGCAAAATCACCTCAGTATTTTTTTTCAATCTCACCACAATATATTGTTATAAATGGCTTCAGAGTCGATTTTGAAAAACGATTTAAGGAAAGTGTTCATGGTATTGTTTTTTCACCTACTTACTATTTAGGTACCATTGACTATGATCACTTATTGAATAGTAGTTATTATAGTGAAACAAATGCAGAATACGAGCTCAGCGGCTTTGGCTTTGAAATAGGTCATAAAATTTATTCTGATAAATCCTGGAGTAAAAATATCAACTGGTACCAATCCTATTCCTTAACCTATAATCATCTGAACATGGACTATTCCAGCTTAGATTGGGTACCTTTTGAAGGAGATCCTACACTTTTAACTTTGGGCCCAATGGATCAGAGACTAACCATCAACCAATTTGGAATATCCGCCTTTATGGGAGCGGTAGCAAACATAGACAAGAATTTTTATACCGATGTATATTTCGGAATTGGGGCTAAGCAATCCACAGCTGATGATTCAAGTACGGGAAATTTTGCTGAAGATGAATTTACAAATGGTTTTATAAATTATAATTTCACCGGGGCCTTATTAAGGGCAGGTTTTAAAATCGGCTTCGTATTTTAATTCATTTTATCTTTGATTCTTCCGGTGAGGATATCCCAAAACATAAGAAAATCCGATGCCAAGCTGTAAAATGGGTAAGTAAATGTGGCCGGTTTGTTCTTCTCGAAAAAGGCATGCCCTACCCAAGCAAATCCATAGCCAACTACAGGAATTAAAAAAAGTAGCATCCACTTCTGAACTGCTATAGAATAAATTAATATTAGAATTAATAAAAAAGTCCCGATGAAGTGAAGGTTCCGAGATGTTCTATTTTTATGCTCTGAGAGGTAATAAGGATAGAATTCCTTAAGACTATTGTATTTTTTTGCACTCATTTTTCACTGAAATTCTTTCACCAAAATAATACTGTAAGTAGAATTATCACAATCCTTCAATTCATGTTACCATTTTTACATTTAATTATCTATTTTTGCAAGCCTTTTTAAGGAAGGTGTTTTATGTCAGCAGTTAAAATCTTTTCAGGCAGCACATCGGTTTATTTGACCGAGAAGATATGTAAGGCTTATGGTAAACCCATGGGACTTATAACCACGCAGAAATTCAGCGATGGTGAGTTGTCTGTGAGTTTTGACGAATCTGTACGAGGTTGTGATGTTTTTCTAGTCCAATCTACCTTCCCACCTGCGGACAACTTAATGGAATTATTGATCATGATTGATGCAGCAAAGCGTGCCTCTGCTGAACATATTACGGTTGTGATGCCATATTTCGGTTATGCCCGTCAGGATAGAAAAGATAAACCAAGAGTAGCGATTACGGCAAAACTTGTAGCAAATTTATTGTCGGCTGCAGGAGCAGGAAGATTAATTACATGTGATCTTCATGCAGGTCAGATCCAAGGATTTTTCGATTTCCCGGTTGATCATTTATATGGCTCTGCCATTTTTGTGCCTTACCTTAAAACTCTTGGACTTAAAAACATAGTATTTGCCGCACCCGATGTAGGAGCACTGGGAAGAGCTAGAGGCTTTTCTCGTTATTTTGAGAATTCCGAAATTGTTGTTTGTGATAAGCAAAGAAAAAAAGCCAACGAAGTTGCTGCAATGCAAATCATTGGAGATGTGAAAGATGCCGATGTAATTCTTGTTGATGATATGATTGATACCGGTGGCACAATGTGTCGCGCAGCGGAAATTATCATGGACAAGGGTGCAAAAAGCGTTAGAGGTCTTTGCACACACCCGGTATTGTCGGGAAAGGCTTATGAAAATATAGAGAATTCCACCTTAGTTGAATTAATCGTGTCGGACACAATTCCGTCAAAGCAGAAAAGTAAAAAAGTAAAGGTGCTTTCTGTAGCTGATTTATTTGCTATGGCTATTCATAAAATACACGATCAAGAATCAATTAGTACATTATTCATATAAATAATAGCAAGATGAAAACCATTGACATCATTGGTTATAATAGAACAGATTTCAGCAAAAGCTCTACCAAAAAGCTTAGAGAAGAAGGCATGGTCCCATGCGTACTTTATGGTGCTGTAGATCATGTACATTTCAATGCACCCGTATATCTTTTTAACGGTTTGGTAAATACTCCTGACGTCGCTTTCGTAAATGTCGATATTGAAGGAAAAGAATACCGATGCATTTTACAGGATATTCAATATCACCCGGTAAGTGATATGATATTACATGCTGATTTCCGTGAATTGACTGCCGGAAGGAAGGTGAAAATGGAAATTCCTATCAAACTTGTAGGTACAGCACCGGGAGTTATGGAAGGTGGAGTTTTAGTGAAAAAACTAAGACAGGCAACTATCAAAGCCCTGCCTTTAAATATGCCTGAAGTGATTGAATTAGATATCAGTGGCCTTAGCCTTGGTCAATCGCTAAAAGTTAAAGACCTTGAAGTTGGAGATGTTGAAATTATCAATTCTGAAAGAATTACCGTAACATCTGTTGAGGTTCCAAGAGCTCTTAGAGGAAAATCTGAGGATGAAGAGGAACTCGAAGGTGAAGAAGGAGCTGAAGGTGAAGAGGGAGCTGAAGGAGCTGCCGCTGCAGAAGCTGAAGGTTCATCAGAAGAAAAAGCAGAAGCTTAAACCTTTTTGTGAATTTTATATATTTAAATCCCGCTTCGGCGGGATTTTTTTGTTTATGAAATATTTGATTGCAGGATTAGGAAATATTGGCGCAGAATACGCCGAAACAAGACATAATATTGGCTTTATGATCTTAGACCATATTGCTAAAGATAAAAGCTTTGATTTTGAAAGCTCACGACATGCTTTTCATGCAGAGCTAAAATACCGTTCCCATAGCATTCATTTTATTAAGCCTACAACTTATATGAATTTAAGTGGCAAAGCCATTAGGTATTGGCTTAACGAAAAAAATATTCCTATTGAAAATCTGTTAGTTATCACTGATGACATTGCCCTTCCATTTGGTAAAAACAGACTCAAACCACGGGGAAGTCATGGTGGGCATAATGGTTTAAGAAACATTGAAGAACTTCTTGAAACCAGAGAATTCTCAAGGCTGCGAATTGGAGTAGGAGATAATTTTGCCAAAGGTCAGCAAGTATCTTATGTTCTTGATTCATTCAGCAAGGAAGAAGAAAAAGAATTGCCATTTATAATTCAAAAGGCTTCAGAAACTGTTTTTTCTATGGTGGATATAGGAATGGAAAGAACGATGAATTTCTTTAATTAAAATAAGGCTAGTTGCCAGTTATCCAGGCTCTCTTCAGGTTTACCCAGACTTATATAAGAATTTAAAATATACAATTTGGCATCATCGTATGTGCATAGGTCTATAAACTTATTTTGAATGTTTTGAGCACGGAAAATTCCTAGATTTTCCTGTTTAATTGTGCCAATAAGATCATTTTGTAGAGTGCGTATTTCTGTGGTCTTTTCACAAAAAAGACTTTTGCTATAACTTAATTTAAGACCCTTATCGCACATTATAGGCATTGATATTGCCCCGATTTATTGCAAATTTACATGAAGAATTCAATTTAATACAATTCAGAGGCTTATTTCAGCTGAAAATTGATCATATTAAAATTGGAAAAAAATTAAAGAATGCTATTTACAGGACAAATTTCGGTTGATCCTTCAGAAATAACCAAGATTCGCAAAGTTGAACCGCGATCTTTTTTCCGGCGCTTTTTACATACAATAAGCAATGGGAAAATTAAGGATCTTGTAGAGGAAGAGAACTTTACGGCAGTTAGCATTTTACAGCAATTCAATATGGTATTGCAAGAAATGGGAATAACTAACATTATCCGTCTTTCTCATAACGGGCATGATTACTATTTGGATAAACAGGGGGATGAAGACGATCTGGATAAGGCTCTTGAGTCTTATCAAAAAAGTATAAAAGACGAGAAGGCAGAATCATTTAATACATTGTCGCTTGTACTTGAACACAGCGAAGACACTTTCCACTACTATATAGAAATTAAAATAAACAGGAGTCATCGACTAGGAGCCTATCCTATTGAAATAAAAATGGATGCGGTTATAAATGAGTTTTTTGAACACTTGTTAGACAAAAATCGTCTCAAACATAAAATGGAGCATGTGTTCAGATCACAAGATGCTTATGACTTTTACATCACTTCCAAACTCAATGAGTTTAGCCATTTTATGAAAATGGTGGGTGATGAAATTAAAAACCATATACCTATTGATGATTTAATTTTAGACTTCAGTCCCGCTATTATATTACCAACCCGCGGCATAAAAAACCCCAAAGAAATTGATTTTAAAGATTATAGTAAGAGCCCTGCATTTCATGGGTATTATCAGAGTGCGGAAAGAATCTGGTATGTCTATATATGGCCTGAATTATGCAGTGAGCATGATACTTACGTAAATAACACTCTTATTTTTTCCGAATCCGGTAATCAAATTGGTGAATTGGGAGAGCAGGGAATAGAAGCGGGAGATTCTCCTTTATTTGATTTGGAATCTGAAAATGATTCTGACTTTGATATCGGTCAAAATGATGAAAATGAAGAAGAATTAGAAAATGATAAGAAGGAAGATTGGTTTTAAAATTAATTTAATTTGAATGCAATATTTCACGACTAAAATCATTGCTCTAATTGAAAAACAGGTATAAATTAATCTAACCAAAACTCAAATAATTCGTTCAATACAGCACTAAACAACAAACTATGAAAAATATACTATTAATTACTATCGCATTCGCAACCTTAAGTAGTTGTGATATCAATAATGAAAGAGAGAAGTTACGAGCTAAATCAGACAGTCTTGAAGCAGAATTAATGGTGACATTAAGAGCTGTGGATGCTTTGGAAGAAGTTGGTGCAATGATGGATACCATTGACAATAACAGAAATGCAATCCGTCTTGATATGAAAGAAGGTCTGAAATACGATGAATATGTAAGTCGAATGAAAAGTCTTAACGATTATGTTAAGAGAAGTGAAGAGAGAATTAAAAATCTTGAAGCTGATCTTAACCAATCAGAAGGTTCCAAAAAAGCCTATGCAAGTGCCGTTTCTAGATTAAAACTTGAGGTACAAGAAAAATCTAAAAAGATTTTAGAATTGCAGGAATTGGTGGAGGCCTATAAGACTGAAAATGTCGAGCTGCTTTCACTGGTTGCCATGAAGGAATCTCAATTAGCAGATGCAGAAATAGATATTATGCAGAAAAAGCAAGAATTGAATTTACTGGAGTCTAGAATTCAGGAATTAATGATTCAATCAAAAATGACAGAAGCTGATGCTTATTATGCAAGAGGCGCCGCAGTGGAAGAAGCAGCTAATAGAACAAAATTAGCACCTCGTAAAAAAAGAAGCACATACGAAGAGGCATTAAAATATTATAAAAAGTCAAAGGAGCTGGGGCGTGAAGATGCTCAAGCCAAAATTGACGAGCTTGAAGATAGAATTGGATAAAATTAAGCCGGGTTTTCCCGGCTTTTTTGTGCATTTTTCGGTATGAAGTATTATATCTTAATTATCTCATTGTGTTTATGCATTTCTATTTCTTTTGCACAAATTCCTGAAAATATTGCAAGCGATCGCCCCGGAAATGCTTATACAAGCACAACTGTGGGTAAGGGCGTTTTTCAAGGTCAGGATGGGATTGAGTTTGGGCATGCAAAATTGAGAACGAGTATTGCTACTAATACAATCACTCTTAGAAACGACAATTACATAAATGTGGATAATATTTTACAAACTTCTGCTTTCACCAATTATTATAGATTTGGACTTGGGAATCGAAGCGAAATAAATGCTGCCTTTGATTATAGATATAGCGAAAATTATAGAATCTCCTCAGATAATAGACAATCAGGTAACTATTTGTCTGGTTTAAGTAAGTTAAGTCTTGGTTTCAGACAAAATATTTTACAAGAAAAAGGAAATGCACCTGCCTTAGGAATATTAGTTAATGCAAATTTCAATGGTTTGCTAAATGACTATCGCGATGCAAACCCCGATGGTTTTGTCTTGGTTTTGGCACAAAAACAGCTCTCAAATGTTTTTTCAGTTACAACTAATCTCGGTTTTAATATTGGAGATATTTTTAATCAAGAAGAATTGGCAAATGGCTTTTTATATACTTTAAACCTTGGCTACAGTATAACGCCCAAATTATCCGGATATGTGGAAGGTTATGGCTTAATTTCAGATGGAAGAGTCATTGATTATTATGATACTGGCTTTGGCTATTTGCTCGGTCCCGATATACAACTGGACTTATACGCCGGTATAAATTATGAAGAAAATTATTTTGAATATTTTGTGTCCACTGGAGTTTCTTTTCGATTTGGTGCAAATTGATTCAAATAATGAACATTTATAAAAATAGATTTATAAATTGCCTTGAAATCAAACCAATTTAAATTTCGTGTCTGATACAGAGAAAAATCTTGAGAATATCCAACGCAGTTTAAGCGCAGCAAAGGAAGCAATTACTGAACTTAAATTGGTGGAGAATTCGGCTGAAGTGGTATTGTGCATGGACGTTTCTGAACAAATGGAAGACTACCTTGATTCAGGAAAAGCACAATTTATAGCAAATCGAATTTTAGCATTTGCCACTCATATGGATATCGATAGCCATATAGACCTGTTTTTATTTGCTGAAAGAGCTTTTTTTATAGGCTCCATGAATATGCAAAACTTTGAAGGTTACATTGAGGACGCAATGCGCAAATACAATTTAAATGGACATGCTGATTATGTGAATGCGGTAAATCTGATAAGAACAACTTATTTAAAAAATGCCAAAAGAGATGGTAAAATGGCATGCCGTGAAACTCCTGTATATGTCTATTTTATAAGCAACGGTGAAACAGATGAACCGGAAGAGCTGGCAAGAGAGATAGGAGATGCTTCATATGAACCCATTTTTTGGCAATTCATGACGATGGGAACAACAAGGGAGGATCTTCAAAAAGGATTATGGGGCTTTCTTTTAAGACCATTTGTTGATGACTATTCTTTTCTCGAACTCATTGATGATATGAAAGATCGTTTCATTGATAATGCTGATTTTTTCAATGTGAATGACCCCAAATCACTTAGCGATGCCGAGTTTTATAAACTAATGATGTCGGAATTCCCTCATTGGCTAAAACAGGCAAAAGAAAAGGGTTTAGTATTAAAAAACGTGAATTAATATGCACGAAGCAACGATAGGTGTTTTAGATATACTGGCAATTTTAATATTTCTTGCCGCGGTGTTTTCATTTGTTAATACGCATTGGTTAAAGTTGCCGGCCACAATTGGATTGATGACACAATCCCTTGTGATTTCATTAGTTATTGTTCTTATAGGTGTTTTAGTACCTGAGATAAGAAATTCGGCAGCAGAAATAATGGCCTCATTCGATTTCTCTGAGGTGCTTATGCAGGTGATGTTGAGCTTCTTGCTTTTTGCCGGAGCCATTAATGTCAACTTTAAAAAACTTGTAGAGGAAAAAGGTGCTATTCTGATTTTAGCTACCGTCGGAACCTTATTATCAACTTTTATAATTGGATTTACTACCTTTTTCTTTCTTCCCCTCTTAGGCATCAATGTTGAACTGATATATTGTTTGTTATTCGGTGCGCTTATCTCTCCCACCGACCCAATAGCCGTATTGGCCATCGTTAAGAAAATGAATTTGAGTAAAAATCTTCAAATAAAAATTGAAGGTGAGTCTCTCTTTAATGATGGTGTGGGTGTGGTAATATTTCTTACAATTCTTAATGTCGCTCAATCGGGGGTTGAAAATGTAACACCACTAGGTGTTTCACTACTCTTTGCACAGGAAGTGTTTGGAGGAATTTTGCTTGGCGGTATTTTAGGCTATTTAGGTCTTCTATCCTTAAAATATATCGATAATCGTCATACAGAATTAGAAGTTTTAATCACCTTGGCCCTTGTAATGGGAGGTACTCGAATTGCAGAATTAGTGCATGTATCAGCACCACTTATTATGGTTGTTTTAGGAATTATTATTGGTCGAGAAGGAAAGCCTGAGTTCTTAAGAAAAATTACCGGAGACTTCGTTTATAAATTTTGGCATTTGATAGATGAAGCTCTTAATGCAATACTTTTCATTTTAATTGGATTTGAAGTTCTCGTAGTTACATTGCAGGTAAAAAATATCGTTGCCGGGGTAATAGCCATATTTGTCGCGCTATTTTCAAGGTATATCAGTATTCTTATTCCAACCTTTGCATTTGGTTTACAAAAATCAAAGACCTGGGTCCCGGGTACGGCTCCCATTTTAGCATGGGGTGGTCTGAGAGGAGGCATTGCGGTAGCATTAGCATTGGCGCTTCCACATTTTGCGCATAAAGATCTGATTGTCACCATGACATATATTATAGTGGTATTCTCGATATTGATTCAGGGGATGACAATCAAACGCTTAATCCGTTATTTAAAATTGGATTGATAACCTACTCTATTATCAGGTATCGGGGAAAACCGGGATATTTGTTTCTCTGTTTCTTTAAAAAATAAAATCATATCATGGCTCAACCAAAGTGGAAAACCGTCAGAGAATTTGAAGACATCACTTACAAAAAGGTAGATGGCGTTGCGAGGATCGCTTTCAACAGACCGGAAGTTAGAAATGCTTTCAGGCCGAAAACAGTGGGTGAATTATATCAGGCATTTTTGGATGCCCGGGAGGATACTTCAATTGGTGTGGTTTTATTTTCTGCAGAAGGGCCTTCACCCAAAGATGGGGTTTATTCATTTTGCAGTGGAGGAGATCAAAAAACAAGAGGCCATCAGGGCTATGTGGATGACGATGGAATGCCCCGCCTAAATATTCTTGAAGTGCAAAGACTGATTCGTTTTATGCCTAAAGTGGTTATCGCAGTTGTTCCCGGATGGGCCGTTGGCGGTGGGCATAGTTTGCATGTAGTTTGTGATCTCACATTGGCAAGCGAAGAACATGCGATTTTTAAGCAAACGGATGCCGATGTAACGAGTTTTGATGGTGGCTATGGATCAGCCTATCTTGCAAAAATGGTTGGACAGAAACGAGCAAGAGAAATATTCTTTTTAGGAAGAAATTATTCTGCAAAGGAAGCTTATGAAATGGGTATGGTAAATGCGGTTATCCCTCATAAAGAATTAGAAGCCTCTGCATTTCAATGGGCTCAGGAAATTCTGGAAAAATCACCGACCTCTATAAAAATGTTAAAATTTGCATTCAACCTCACCGATGACGGTATGGTTGGACAGCAAGTATTTGCCGGCGAAGCTACAAGGCTCGCTTATATGACCGATGAAGCCAAAGAGGGAAGAAATGCTTTTCTGGAAAAAAGAAAACCCAACTTCAAGGATATTAAATGGATTCCATAATTCTAACCCATTGGACCGGCAGCGCTTTCCTTAATCTTCATTTCCCCTACAGTCATTCCTTTGCTTCTTGCCATTCTACGCTCCAAACTGGCTTCGTAAGCAGAAATACCGTGTAATTCTGAAAGGTAATCCAGGTGACCCGGGGAGGTTACCACCATAATATCATCTGCGGTTATGTCTGTCGGTGTTTTATATCCACATGATTCGGCTAGCATCTGTGTTTCATGATACAAAACGTCTGCATAAGTCTTAACCCGCTCAGCAGCACCTTTAATGTCAATTGCTCTTTCCAAACTTTTCTTTTGAGTTGCAATTCCTGTCGGACAATTATTTGTATGGCATTCCAAAGCTTGAATACAACCAATAGCAAACATAAATCCCCTGGCAATATAAACCGCATCTGCACCAAGAGCCATGGCAACAGCAATATCAATTGGAGTCGCTATTTTTCCACTGGCGAAAAGCACAACTTTATCTCTGACACCATTTGATCTTAAAGCCCAGTCAGCTACGGCTAGTGCCTGTTTCATTGGCAAGCCCGAATAGGAACTCAATACGTGAGGGGAAGCCCCTGTACCACCATCTCCACCGTCGATAACGATGTAATCAGGACCACGACCCGGCTCCTTAGCCAATTTCTCAGCGATATCTTCTATTTCCGCTGTATGGCCAATTACCATTTTTATTCCAACAGGTTTGTTCGAGATCTTTCGAACTCTATCAATAAAATCAAAAAGTCCATTCACATCACTAAATTCTTTATGCCTTGCGGGCGCATAGGCATCTTTGCCCATTGGTACTTTTCTGATATCAGCGATTTCCTGAGTAATTTTTTCCTTTAAAAGCATCCCCCCTTTCCCGGGCTTAGCTCCCTGAGCCAATTTAATTTCCATCATTTTTACCTGAGGATGCTGAGAAACTTCTCGCAATTTTTCGTCGTCTAGGTTTCCATCATCATCTCTAACACCGTATTTAGCAGTTCCAATCTGGAAAATCAAATCTGCACCTCCATATTCATGGCAAGGTGCCAAACCACCTTCACCCGTATTGTGCATAAAACCTCCCATCTTAGCTCCAAGATTTAAAGAAGCATGCGCGCGGTACGATAAGGCTCCGTATGACATTGCACTAACATGTGCGAAATGCTTTAATTCAACAGTTTCAACACCAGTGTGCAAACCAATTACTTTTTTATAGCTATGACCTGTTTCATTGCCTGTCTTAGAAGTAACATTGGTAAATGTTGCCGGCATAATGAGGGTTGTACCTACTTTATCCATATCTATTTGTGTACCAAAACCAATTGTATTTCTAGTGCCTTTAGAAGATTGACTAATCCAGTTTCTGGTAATGCGATTATAAGGCGTTTCCTCCTGATCATTTAAAAATAAATATTGTCTTAAAAGTGGTCCCATTGATATTAAGAGCTTTCTTCCCCAAATAATTACCGGAAAAAGCCTTTGTATAGGTGTATGTGATTGTCGTTTATCATGTATGAATAATATTATAAAACCAACGATCAATGTAAATAGTACAAATTCGCCGGTGAGGGTAGCGGCCCAAACAAATATCCCGGAAGATTCTATTGTGGCCTGCTGGAAATAGTAGCCATAGGCAGCTGTCACAAGCAAGGATAGTAAAACCCAGGTGCCTGTATAAATATTAAAAATTTTTAAAAAGCCAGATAAGGAAGGAGCTCTGGATATACCTGTTTTAATGTACTTAGGTTGCTCAGACATAGAATTTCAATTTTTGGAATCGATGAAAGTAAGTCCAAATATTGATATTTACAAATATCGATATTTGCAGTCTTAGGCAATTCTCGGCTAGAAACATGAAACCAATTCAGAAGGAATTTAAATTTTTCTTGATATTCTCATTTCAAAGGCTTATATTCTTAACTATCTATTCGAATAAAATCAATCGTATTCAACGAAGAAGAAGGTCAAAATTAACAATAGAAGGCAAGTGAAAATCTCACAGCAATTTTTATCATATTGGAAATTTTCTATTACGAAGATTTGTTATCAAATAGTATCAACTAAGCTGTTTATCAAGCTATAAAACAGTGCAAAAAGCTTAGTAAATACATTGATTAAAATCTAAATTTAATGACAGCGTTTTCAGAAGAAAATGAAAATTCAGATGAATAGATTAACAAATTATTTATTTAACAAAACACAAAAAATAAGATTATGAAAAATATAGGAATATTCTTAACTGGTGCTATTACTGGAGCTGCAATAGGTGTTTTGTTAGCCCCAAATTCAGGAGAGAAAACAAGAAAATTAATTTCTAAGGAAGTTGATAATACTATGCACGACTGGGAAAAAACCCTTGCCAAAACAACAAAAGAGATGAAATCTGAATACAACAAGAAAATTCAAGATTTATCCAAACAAGGCAAAGAATGGGTTTCAGAGGCAAAAGATGCAGTCAAATTAAATTAATATAACATACGTTAATTTAACTGCTTATAGCATTGAAGGCCGATGATCTCATCGGTCTTTTTCATTTAACAAAAATCACAATAACAACAATATGAATTTTACTAAAACAATATTTACGATTTCAATAATGTCATTATTAGTATTCGCTTGCGAATCGGATAAAGATAAAACTGAGTCAAATGATGAAAATATCATTGAAGAAGTTAGTACAGAATTTCAGATTCGAAAAGATAAAGTACAGTCTGAACTTCTCATTCTTAAAAGCCAGATTTCCAATAAATTAGAGAATATGTCTGAGGAATTAGAAGAAGAAACGGAAGAAGGACTTGAATCTACAATTGAAGAGTCTGAAAATCTTGAGGCAGAACTGAATGAGCTTAAAATTGAGTTAGATGCCACTGCTGACGGACTGGGAAATTCTACTGAAGAAAACATTCAGGAACTGGAAGAAGATGTGGAAAAACTAAAGGAAAAAATCAATGAAGCTTTGAAAAACAATCCTGATTCTTCCAATAATGCTGAAATGAAGAGCAATTAATGTGAATTTTTCATTCAAAATTTTAAGACCGAATATCCATTCGGTCTTTTTTTATATCTCTCTGATGATCTCTTTAAATATCATCGTCATAAAAGGCTCTGCCTTAGCTGCTGCAGCCAATACCTTCTCAATCGTCACTTTTTCAATCATTCCGGGTACGCCCATATCAGTAATTACTGAAATAGCAAAAACCGGTAATCCCATTTGATGCGCCACAAGTACTTCAGGTACGGTTGACATGCCCACAGTATCTGCACCAATAATTCTGATATAACTATACTCAGCCGGTGTCTCTAAAGCCGGCCCCTGGACTGCCGCATAGACACCCTCATGTACATTTATCTCAAAATCTTTAGAAAGATCTAATGCTCTTTGAATGAGTTTCTTATCATAAACATTGCTCATGTCAGGAAACCTGACACCTAGCTCATCAATATTAGGGCCTCTCAATGGGTTTTCAGGTAATAGGTTTATGTGATCGTTTAATATCATTAAATCACTCACCTTATATTTCGGATTTAGTCCACCGGAGGCGTTGCTAATAAAAAGCCTCTTTATACCCATAAGTTTCATTACTCTTACCGGTAATACTATTTGCTGCATGGAGTATCCCTCATAATAATGGAACCTCCCTTGCATTACAATGACCTTTTTGCCTGATAAATACCCAAATATTAATTTTCCCGAATGGCTCTCAACCGTAGAGACAGGAAAATGTGGAATATCTGCATAAGCTATTTCATGTTCTTTGATTATTTCTTTGGCTAGCCCACCTAAGCCCGTTCCCAGTATTATTCCAAATTCGGGCTCAAAGTCGATGTTGTCCTTGATATAATCTAAGGACTCATTAATTTCTTTTAAAGTCATTTCTGTTGAATTATCAGATTAGAATCTTTTTCGGAAAAATATACTGCATAGGTATTTCCATCAACTGTTTCAAAAATTGAAATTAGCCTACCTCCGGAATTTTTTTGAACCTTATACCAAGAGTTATAGATATAATCCATTTGATATTCGAAAGGTCCTGAATCACTATTGGCAAAAAAAGTTATTTTTTCATTTTTTGGTGAATCAGAATAGAAGTTTGAAGCGGATGCCAAGTCCTTATCATATTCAAGTCTTTTATAAATGTATTTTGACCAGCGCAATTCATCGTTTTTATCAAATGAAAATACCATGGCAGGTCCACTTATTAATTTCGTTTTGTGATTCTCCCAATCCAATTCAGAAGTAAATCTTCTGTCTTTAAAAACGTATCCTGATCTTCTGAGATCAAATGCTTCAAAAACAAGCAAAAGCTCTTCGTCATTGTAAGATTCAAGTTTGGTTAAGGTATAATTTGTCCAATCCCTAACTTCCATTTTTCCTAATTGGTACAAACTATCCGCCGCATCTTTAAAGTCTATTGGAAGGCTCTCAAAATGAATCCTATCCACTGCAAGTTCATTAAAATCAAAAACCGCATATAAGCAACCATAAAATGAATTTTCAATTTCAGCTTTACCGGCCACCACTACTCTTCCCTCACCTAATATCAATAATTTAAGATCATCTCTTTGACTGTTTTCTGCAGTAAGTGTCAATAAGTTATAGTCATTTGATTTGACAGGAAATTGAGTCAATTGAATATCTCCTTCGAAGGATTGATTTAAATGATATAGTGAGCCTGAATTATCAATACCATAATCATATAGGTAGACCAAATCATCCAGATTCAGATCTTTAGATTCAATTTCATTAAAATCATCCCCAAATATTTTGTAACTGTGTACCAAATTATTTTTAGAAAAGTCGAAGAATGATAATAAAGTAAAATGCCCATTTTCAGATGACACTACCTCAAATCGAAACTCAAGAGGAACTTCGGCATTTAATGGCTTTAAAGAAGCTATTTCTAAATTTGGATCAGCAATTCTCTTGGCTTTATTCCTATCCCGAATAGCATTATCAACGGTTTTGGTCCAGAGTTTTTTCTTCTCCAAAAGCTTTCCTGAATTCAGGTCAAGACTAATGATGAATAGATCGCTAGTTCTTTCATTCAGATTAAATCTCGTAGAATAGAAATTGATTTTATCAGAGCCAATTTTGGTAGTAAAAATATTCTCGTTTTCCTCTAATGCAATATTGGCAGACCATTTAAGAATATTATCTATACCCTTTCTTTGGATCAGCCAGTCTCCTCTTGAAATGGGTAAAGAAATAATAACTTCACCACCTACCGACGCTACCATTTCAAAATCTACAGGAACTAATGAAGGATCTAATTTTTCCGTGTAAACCTGAGCTCTTAATCCAAAACTGAATAAAATCAGTAGGACTGCCGAAAAACAAAATGATTTAATAACTAATCTCAAATCCATATGGTAACCTCGCGATAATTCCATCTTTTTTCTCCAAATCTCTAATGGTTTGTATGGCTTTAGTATAGCGATCCGGTTCCCCTGTGAAATAGGTCATTAACTCTTCCGTATCAGCATTCTTCATAAATTGATCAAGGAAATTCTCCTTTGCTGGGTAATACCTGATTTTATACTCTTCAAGACTTGCTAACTCAGCAGCAACTTCTACAGCTCTTTCCAAACCACCAAGTTCATCAACGAGTTTTCTGTCCAATGCTTGTTTCCCTGTCCAAACTCTTCCTCCCGCAATCGCTTTTACATCTTCAATATCCATTTTTCTGTAAAAAGCGACTTTGCTGGTAAAATCCTCATAAATATCATCGACAGACTCCTGAATAATGGCTCTTTCCATTTCTGTCATTTCATGAGTACCACTTCCTATATCAGCAAATTCCCCTGTTTTAATTCGATCAAAGGTGATGCCCAGCTTGTTTTCCATAAATTTTTCAATATTCAGAATTACTCCAATAACTCCAATGGAACCGGTAATGGTATTTGGCTGAGCGATTATCCTATCACAACCCATTGAAATCCAATAGCCACCACTGGCCGCAACATCAGACATGGAAGCTACAACGGGTTTCTTCTCTCTCGTCAATGCAATTTCTCTTGCCATAATTTCTGAAGCCACTGCACTTCCTCCCGGAGAATTTACTCTAACAACAACCGCCTTAACCTTGTCATTTTCTCTGAGTTTTCTCATTTCCTTGGCAAATGTCTCAGAGCCCAAAACATCATCATCGCTTTCGCCACCGTTGATTTCTCCTTCAGCAACCAATATCGCAATTCTATTTAAGCTGGTGTTTTCTGATGGCAGACTTATCTTTTTGTATTTACCATATGCAACCATTTCTATTTTATCATCAATAGAAACACCAATTGATTTTTTTAAAACATTAATTGCTTCATCATGGCTTACCAACATATCTACCATTTTGCTCGAAAGCGCATCATCTGCTTTTCTCAACTGATGAGTATTAACGATATTCAATAAAGTACTATCTGCAATTCCTCTACTTTTGGATACATCATTAATGAATCCGGCATATACTTCATCTATCATATATCGCAATTGCTCTTCATTCTCTTCGGAAAAATCCTTTCGTACCAATGATTCAGCAGCACTCTTATAATCTCCTACCTTTATGATTTCAGCTTTTATATTCAGTTTTTCTAAGGTCCCACCTAAAAACATCATTTCGAGATTAAACCCGTTAAATTCCACCAAGCCCATTGGGTGCAATAGAATTGTATCAGCTACTGTAGATAAGGTATAAGCGGCTTCACTATAATACTCACTATAAGCAATGATTGGCTTTCCCGACTCTTTGAATTTTTCCAATTCATTTCGAATTTCTGTTGCCATAGCAAAGCCTCCTCCAAAATTTCCAGCATTTAGATAAATGGCCTTTATTCTGTCATCTTCGGAAGCGTTTCTTATACACTCCTTAATTTCTTTCAGCCCTAATGTAAATTCAGCACCGGGAAATTCGAAGCCGAAATCTTCGAAAGGGTTTTCCTGCTCCTTTTCACGAATAGGACTTCCAAGATTTAATTCCAATACTGCCTTATCTTTGATTTTGACTTCTCCACTTTGAGAGGCAGAAGCGCCTATTCCGATGAAAATGAAAATAGTTATCAGAAAGAATAGAAATAAACCGAAAATAGTGGCAAGGGTATATTTTAAGAATGACATAAGAAATTATATTTAATGCGATTTTTCACGCAAATTTATACTAATTGATTACAAAATCACCAGAAGAATACGAGCCTTTTGAAGCTTTTCTGCTTATCGGTACTAATATTGGACAAAGGGAAGAAAATCTTTCAATTGCTCAAGACTTAATAGTAAAAAATGACTGTGACATCAAGGACAAATCTTCACTTTACGAGTCAGCCGCTTGGGGAATTGAAGATCAAAATAATTTCTTGAACCAAGTGATAAAAATTGAAACACATTTAGGTCCCTGGGAATTATTAGAAACTCTCTTGAAGATCGAAGAAGAAATGGGAAGAGTTAGAACTCAAAAATGGGCTGAGCGGATTATTGATATTGATATTTTGTATTATGATGAACTCGTAGCTCATGCATTTGATCTAGTTATTCCTCACCCGGGAATTCCTGACCGCAGGTTTACGCTTGTGCCACTCGTTGAAATTGCAGAGAAAAAAATACACCCAAAACTCAAATTGACGCAAAAAGAACTTTTAGATAAATGCGAGGATGAGCTTTGGGTGAAAAAAATTACTTAGGAAACAGAAGATACTTGTGCCTCCCTGTGAATTTTCATAACAAGCCCTTGCAACACTTTACCAGGTCCACATTCAATAAATTCTAAAGCTCCATCAGAAACCATTGCTTGAACACTTTGAGTCCACCTTACAGGAGCTGTCAGCTGATCTATTAAGTTCTTTCTAATTTCAGTGATATCACTTGAAGGTTTGGCCGTAGCATTTTGGTAAACCGGACAAATTGGGTTTGAGAAATCAGTTGATTCAATAGCTTCTGCTAATTCTTTTCTCGCCGGCTCCATCAAAGGAGAATGAAATGCTCCTCCCACCGGAAGAACCAATGCTCTTCTTGCACCTGCCTCTTTAAGTTTCTCACATGCAATTTCCACACCTTTTACTGAACCACTGATAACCAATTGCCCAGGACAATTATAATTGGCTGGAACAACTATCTCATCTATTTCAGAACAGATGTTTTCAACTATATCATCAGCGAGACCTATGATTGCAGCCATAGTTGATGGCTCCGCTTCACAAGCTTTTTGCATCGCTATAGCTCTTTTTGATACTAGAGTTAAGGCATTTTCAAAAGAAAGCGTCTTATTGGCTACGAGGGCCGAAAACTCTCCAAGTGAATGTCCGGCAACCATATCCGGATTGAATTCTGTAGCTAGGTTGACACTGATTATTGAATGTAAAAATATAGCAGGTTGAGTAACCTTAGTTTGTTTTAAATCTTCAGGTGAACCGTTAAACATGATATCCGAAATACTGAAACCGAGAATATCATCTGCAGTTTTAAACATTTCTTTGGCTTTATCGCTTGAATCGTAGAAATCTTTTCCCATACCCGGGAATTGGGAACCCTGACCGGGAAATACATATGCTTTCATATTGGCTTTTTGAGCAAAAATATAATTTTCACTTTAAGCAGCCTCAGTGTCTAAAAATTTTGATTTCAATTCGGGACTAGGAATTCGGCATTCATCTTGTTTTCCGAACCAGGAATAGCGATTCCTCGCTATAAAATCGTAGATTATATTTCTTAAAAAATTTGGGATTATAAGGAAGGCTGACATTATTGGCCAAAGTCCCGATAACTCTTTAGCGATCAGCAGAGCCGCTGTAGATTTTTGATAAAGCTTACCATTTTTAATAAGAACAATACTATCCAAGTATTCTTCATTCATTTCAACCTTGCTAAGCTCAGCCCTTCCCTCTTCAGATTGTAATGCAGCAAACCTGAATTTATCATTTTTATCTCTGTCGATAACAAAATTCACACTGCTATTACAGAGATTGCAGACACCATCAAAGAGTATAATAAACTTATTATTCATTATCTCCCTAACCAAATCCATCCTTTGAAAGTTTGCCTTGATTCTTCCGGGTTTAATCGGAAAAATTCCACATCAGCCTTATAAAAGTAATATCCCGCAGGAACTTCATTCCCATCCTTATCAAGCCCTTCCCAGTTAATTTTAGGGTCATCCACTATTGTTCGAATTAAACCTCCCCATCGGTTATATACGTCAAATTTGATGCTTTTAACATACTGAGGTTCAGGGCAAGGAACAAAAGTATTATTCCAATTATCATTATTTGGAGTGAAAACATTGGGCAATTCAAAATAAATACAATTATCTCGGCAGGCTTCATTACTAAAAATGCTCTCATTATCAAATGAGTCTACTGCAGTCACAACATAACAACCGGCAAGATTTCCTTCAATGCGATGCTCAAAAAATGTAGTATCAGCTGAGACACTTGTTAGAAAACTAAAATCAGAACCTGAACTGGATTTATAGTAAATACGATATTCTGCAATTGCTGTATCGCATCTTTCCGACAAATCAGGCACCCAATTGAGAATATTACTATTTGGTAAATCTGCCAATATACCTGAGCATTCCTTATCAGCAAGTATTGAATCGCAATCCGGTACATCCAAAGTCAATACCGGTGGACAAGGAGGAATAGAATCCTGGGGTATATCACAAGATATTTGAGATTTATTCTTTAGTACTTGAGAAAACACATCGTTATAATAACTTCCTCTGGTCTCTACAAAATAGCAATACTCCTCACCATCAATAAGAGGGATTCCATTAGACTGGCCTTGATCCAAGTATGCATAATTATCACCTTCAGCGAAAATACTGTCGAGAACTTCAAAATTCCCCGTGTTATTATTCCTCCTGTAAATCAAATGATACTGTCCATTATTTGACCATGGAACAGATGCAGTCCAATTCAATTGAACCCTTTGACCTCCGGGAGAGCTGGTAAGAAATACAGAAGATGCGCTTATGGAATCTTGAAAAACATTGCCATTGGTTGTAAAATGCAATATTGCCCTATTAGCATTTTCTTCAGTATTCGGACCTGACCATACAAAAGTTGTATCTAAGAGATCATTCCTAGAAACCAATAAATCCCCTACATTATTACCAAAAAGATCATAACGATAAGGCGGAGGATTAGAATTGGAATCTAGCTCTAAAGGTCTTGTCCAACTTACATTTATCGATCCATTATTCGCTGTTTGTAAAACATCCACATTTGTAATTAAAGGAACATCCAGCGGAAGTGCATTGCATTTTTCATTCGAAGGCCGACTTAAAGCGCCATCAGGAAATTGGGCAACAATAACATAACAGTATTTCGGTCCTTTTTCCAGACCCATTCCATTATTATTATCCAGAAAACTTATAGTATTAATATCAACTTCACCTACTTCCGTAAATCCCGCCGGAGGACCGGTAAAACAGGAATCCAGGTCATACGGGAAATCACCTTTCCTTCTGTAAATCTTCATGTTTTCTGCATTAGAGCAGAAATATGGAGACCATTGCAATCGGATATTTTCATTTTCAATAATAGCAGTATCAAGATTTGGAGAAGGACCAATTACGGTGATGTTTGTTTCTGCAAAGTCTGTCAATTGCTCCCTTGGAGGTCTTGCATCGTCAACTCTGAATACAACACGATAAGGCTTTTGCCTTACATGAATACATCTTGTATCCCATTGAAAATTTAAAGCACCCGGACTACTTACCGAGTCATCTGAGTTAGGAGAAAACGTTGCCGGTGAAAAATCAACTTCAAAAGGCTCACCACTTGCTGATAGATAAATAAAATCCGGTGGGTCATCCTGGTCCTCTGCAATTGCTGTTAGCCTTAAGGTAGTGCCTGCCACCACACAAGTATCAAGCGGGGCAGTTATCAAAGGCCTTAAATTATTAAAGTCCCTAACAACTATCTGCATATCGCGTGTTACAGTACTTCTTTTAATATACTCTCCGGTAAATGGATTTTGTTTCCATTCGACAATATTGAAAGCTATATTGAAACAACCCAGTAAATTTGGCGCATCCCAAACTATAACTCCTGTTACAGGATCAAGATTCAGAAAAGCCTGAGCATTACCATCTTCGGTCAATCCTCCTGCAACTACATCGGGATCGCGATAATTGAGTACATCTGTATCAGTTGAAAGCCTCGGAACAGTCCATTCGTAAGAAACACTATCTCCCTGGTCAGGATCAAAACCACCACTGTCAAAAATCCACTTTTGTCCAAAATTTGCATTTACGACAGGTATTTGAGTAAATCGGGGCGTAGAATTTATTCCGACAGCAGCGTCTAAAACAATTTCTGTCGAAACATGAAAAGGTGTATTCACAGAATTATCAAAATTGATAATACAGCCATTTCTGTTTTCTTCCGTTGCTGAAATTTGAAATCTAGCACCTATAGCGCTGTTGAAGGTGTGGTTGACTATATATTGGTTCTCTGCGGTGCCATTCCCGAAGTCAAAAAAGAAATCACGAGGAACAATTACTTTAGGAGTTCCATCTCCAAAATCAAATTCAACCTCTGTTGATTGAACATCGGAAGATAAATCTGTAAATAATATTAATGTAAACTGCCAGCTTAAAGGACTGCTATTGATGTTTTCCGCAATAATTTCTCCTGCGCGAATGTGCGATGCCATCATCCCTGTAAAGGAAATGAGCATCATTAAGAAAGATAGAGTTATATTACGTAACAATAATTTCATTTAATACGCCTCAGATATATCAAAAACAAAGCCAAAACTAATGTGTTTAAAAAATATAAGCGATGTTTCTTATATGCTTTCTAACTTTTGAACGTAACTTATTAATTAATTATTTAGAACGTTTCAAAATTAAGGCAAAGTTTTGCGCATATTTGATGCTGAATTAGATTTGATCAATAAATTGATTTAAATATCGCAACAAATGAGCTGGATTCTTAATTTATTTCTCAGCACCCTTGGTAGAAAACTAATCGTAGCGTTAACAGGGCTGTTTTTAATACTATTTCTTGCCGTACATGTTTCGGGAAATTTTACACTCTTGAAAGGAGATGGTGGAGAGGCATTTAATGCTTATTCCGCTTTTATGTCATCCAACCCATTAATTCAATTGGTAGCTTGGCTAACTAAAATTTTCATCCTCTTGCATGTGGGCCAAACTATTTTACTCACCGTATTCAATAGAAATGCAAGGCCTGAGAAATACGCTTACTCCAAACCGGGTGCAACGAGCACATGGTCTTCGAGAAATATGATGGTTTTAGGGTCTATTATTTTAATATTCCTGATTATTCATTTAAAAACATTTTGGTATGAATTCCATTATGGAACTGTACCCATGACTTCTTACGATTCTGAAATACCGGATTATTACGCAGTGGTTTATGCCGCTTTTTCGCAATTATGGTATGTTGCTATTTATTTGGTTGCTCTAGTGGGTTTGAGCTTTCATTTATGGCATGGATTTCAGAGTAGTTTTCAAACTTTGGGTTTAAACCACCCTAGATATAACCCATTGATTCACGGTTTCGGAGCATTATTTGCCATTTTGGTACCTCTCGGATTCGCGACTCAACCCATTTATTTGTATTTAATTCAAATGTAGCAGAAGATGTCATTAGATTCTAAAATACCTGAAGGGCCATTGGCCGAGAAGTGGAACAGACACAAGTTCAATATTAAACTTGTAAACCCCGCCAATAAGAGGAAGTACGATGTGATTGTGGTTGGAACAGGTCTTGCAGGTGCCTCTGCAGCTGCCACTTTAGCAGAATTAGGCTATAATGTAAAAGCATTTTGTTTTCAGGATAGCCCCAGAAGAGCACATAGTATTGCGGCTCAGGGAGGTATAAACGCAGCAAAAAATTATCAAAACGACGGTGACAGCGTTTACCGATTATTTTACGATACAATTAAAGGTGGTGACTATCGCTCTCGTGAGGCTAATGTATACAGACTTGCTGAAGTTAGTGTTGATATCATTGACCAATGTGTGGCTCAAGGCGTGCCATTCGCAAGGGAATATGGTGGTTATTTAACCAATAGATCATTTGGAGGGGCTCAAGTATCACGAACTTTTTACGCTCGAGGCCAAACAGGGCAGCAATTATTGCTCGGAGCTTACTCCCAAATGTCAAGACAAATTGCGACAGGGAAAATTGAAATGTTCCCAAGAACAGAAATGCTTGATGTTGTTGTGGTTGATGGAAAAGCTAGAGGAATTGTTGTTAGAAATCTTATCACCGGTAAAATAGAATCTCATTCGGCACATGCTGTTTTACTTTGTACCGGTGGATATGGAAATGTATTTTATTTATCTACAAATGCAATGGGATCTAATGCCAGTGCTGCATGGAGAGCATATAAAAAAGGTGCAAATTTTGCGAATCCTAGTTTCACTCAAATTCACCCAACATGTATCCCTGTTTCAGGAACACATCAGTCGAAGTTGACATTAATGTCAGAATCATTGAGAAATGATGGTAGAGTTTGGGTGCCTAAAAAAGTCGGTGACAAACGAGCACCGGGTGAAATACCTGAAGAAGAGAGAGATTATTTTCTAGAAAGAAAATATCCGTCATTCGGAAATCTTGTTCCCAGAGATGTAGCTTCAAGGAATGCTAAGATGGTTTGTGATGAAGGCAGAGGAGTAAATAAGAGCGGATTAGCAGTTTATCTTGATTTTCGGGATGCGATAAAGAGAGACGGAGAAGATACAATTCGTGCAAAATATGGTAACCTTTTCCAGATGTATGAAAAAATCACAGACGAGAACCCCTATAAAGTGCCAATGAAAATTTATCCTGCAGTTCATTATACAATGGGTGGGCTTTGGGTTGATTATAATTTGAGTACAACTATACCGGGATTATATGCTCTTGGTGAAGCTAATTTTTCGGACCATGGCGCTAACAGATTAGGAGCTTCTGCTCTAATGCAAGGACTTGCTGATGGATATTTTGTTGCTCCCTATACCATTGGAGATTACTTAGCGACCCTTCCTTATGAAAAATTAGATGTAGATCATCCTGAATTTAAAAAGACAGAGGATGAAGTAAAAGGTAAGATCAATAAACTTTTATCTATTAACGGTACGAAAACTGTCGATGAAATTCACAGAGAACTCGGTAAGATCATGTGGGATTATTGTGGCATGTCAAGAAACAAGGAAGGTCTTGAAAAGGCACTTAATATGGTTCAAGAGCTGAGAAAAGAATTTTGGCAAAATGTAAAAGTTGTTGGAACAAACGAAGAATTAAACATCACACTTGAAAAAGCTAATCGTGTTGCAGACTTCTTAGAATTAGGAGAGCTGATGATTCGTGATGCTCATGACAGAAATGAATCTTGTGGTGGTCATTTTAGAGAGGAATATCAAACTCCCGAAGGAGAAGCTTTGAGAGATGATGAAAATTACTCTTATGTATCTGCCTGGAAATTTGCAGGAGAAGATAAGGATCCAATTCTTGAAAAAGAAGATTTAAAATTTGAAAATGTGAAGTTGACTCAGAGAAGTTATAAATAGAAAAGAATCAAAGATGAAATTAAAACTTAAAATCTGGAGACAAAAAAATGCTGATTCTAAAGGGAAGATGGTAGATTATGAGGTGAATGATGTTTCACCTGATATGTCTTTTCTTGAAATGATAGATGAATTAAATGAAGACCTTCTTAGGAAAGGTGACGATCCTGTTACCTTTGATCATGATTGCAGAGAAGGAATTTGTGGAATGTGCAGTATGTACATAAATGGAAAACCTCATGGCCCCGGAGATCTAGTGACAACTTGCCAGCTTCATATGAGAAGCTTTAAAGATGGAGATACAATTTACATTGAACCATGGAGAGCAAAAGCATTCCCAGTAATAAAAGATTTAACTGTCGATAGAAGCTCATTTGATAGAATTATTCAAGCAGGCGGCTTTATTTCTGCAAATACAGGAAGTGCACCTGATGCCAACGAAATACCTATTCCAAAGGATTTGGCAGATGAAGCCTTTGATGCGGCTACTTGTATAGGATGCGGTGCTTGTGTTGCTGCTTGTAAAAATGCTTCGGCCATGTTGTTTGTTTCGGCCAAAGTATCACAAATGGCAATGCTTCCACAGGGAAAAGTTGAGAAGAAAGAACGTGTTCAGAATATGATCGCTCAAATGGATGCTGAGGGTTTTGGAGCCTGCACCAATACCGGCGCATGTTCTGCTGAATGTCCAAAAGGAATCGATCTTAAAAATATTGCTCGTATGAATAGAGAGTATTTTGGAGCTTCGCTTTCTTCCCAAAAAGTGAAGGCATAATAAAATGATAATCATAATTTAAAAGCCGCTTAATGCGGCTTTTTTTATTTTAGCCCTGTGAAGTCAAAACAAGATTTAAATAATCTCAAATTAAAAGACCTTATCCAAGGCCTGTGCATTAATCCCACACCATTTAAGCTTATAGAAACATTTGATGAAGAAGTCTCTGTTCTTGAAGCATTAAAGGCTTTTGAAAACTCAAACAAAAAAAGAAAAGTCATTGGTGTAAAGACAAAAACTAACCTAGTTTATCACATAGGAGAACATGAGATGCAAAATATTTTGAAATCTCTTCATCATCAGTCCTAAATGAAAAAAAGGGTGCTATTTGCCATTCAGGGAGAGGGTCGTGGACACATGACGCAATCATTGGCACTTAAAGAGATCCTGGAAAAGAATAACTACGAAGTGGTAGGGGCCATGATTGGGTCAAGCTCTCGTAGAAAAATTCCTGAATTCATCAGTGAAGGTCTCAAAATCGAAATATTTGAAATTGAAAGCCCGAATTTTATAGTAGACAAGAAAAATAAAGGACTGGACATCACAAATTCCATTACTAAAAATCTTGTGCGACTTCCCATTTTTCTCAAAAATCTTAAGGCAATTGATGCAATTGTAAAAAAATGCAGACCGGATTTAGTGATCAACTTTTATGAACCGCTAATTGGTTTATACAACAGATTTTACAAGATTAACCATAAAACAATCTGTATTGCACATCAGTATTTGACTTTACATCCTGAATTCAAATTACCTCCGGGTTTTAATTTAGAAAGAAGGTCTTTAAAGTTTTTCTCAGCTCTTACATCATATAATAGCGATGCCAGATTAGGTTTATCCTTTTATGAATTTTCCGATTTCCGGGAAAAGGATATTTACGTTGTTCCACCTCTATTAAGATCTGAAATAAGAAATATGGAAATTAAGGATGGGAATTATCTTCTCATCTATCTGCTCAATAAAGGTTATAAAGGAGATATTATCCAATGGCACAAAGCTAACCCAGATATTCCTATTCATTGTTTTAGTGATGATCCTGAGGTAGAAACCGAGCAAAAAATTGATGAAACCTTAACATTTCATCAACTAGACGGAGCAAAATTTTTAGAAAAAATGGCCGGCTCAATGGCAGTGGTAAGTACGGCAGGTTTTGAATCTGTTTGTGAAGCAATGTATATGAATAAGCCCGTGTTAATGGTTCCTGTAGAAGGTCATTATGAACAGTTTGTAAACTCCAGGGATGCTCATTCTGCGGGTGCCGGCGTTTATTCCGATCACTTTGATATTGATAAGCTTATAGATTATTTGAAAAATGGAAAGCGACCCATGGAGATTTTTAAAAATTGGGCAAAAGGAAGCGAACAAAAAATTATCTCAGTGATCAATCGGGTAGTTAATGAATAAATTCAACCATTATCTATTCTTGATTAACCCTGTTTCAGGTACTGCAAAATCAAACTGGACTGAAATTTTTGAGAATCACAAACCTCAAAATTTTCGATTTGATTATATCATTTGGGATAAAGCAGAAAGAAAAAACGAAATAATTCAAGAAATTGAATCTTCTAATGCGGATATTCTTGTTGCTGTTGGCGGAGATGGCACTATTAATTTCTTATCCGGTTTAGTGCTAAGTAAAAATAAAGTTTTGGGTATTATTCCGGCGGGATCAGGAAATGGTTTGGCGCGACATTTAAAAATCCCTTTAAATTCGGAAAAAGCTTTAATGCATTTATTGAAGTCGGAAAATCGACAAATGGATGTTGCATCAGTGAATGGAATTCATTTTCTATGCACAGCCGGTGTTGGTTTTGATGCACTAATTGGAAAGGAATTTGCAAAAAGAGATACGACCGGATTATGGGGATACATCCAAAAGGTATTGAAGAATGCAATTACCTATTCGCCAGAAAAATACAGTTTGAACTATAATGGCAATACTGTCGAAAAAGCAGCTTTTATGATCACTTTTGCTAACGCTTCTCAATTCGGAAATAATGCCTTCATTGCGCCTAATGCTTGTGTGGAAGATGGAAAGTTGAATGTTTGTATCATGAAACCATTTCCTCTCATTATGGCATTACCAATTGCTCTTAGACTATTCACGAAAAGTATAAATAAATCAAAATATTTGGAGACATTGATCCTTTCCGAGATTCAAATCAACAGAAAACCGGGACCGGTACATATGGATGGTGAACCCTTTGAAATGAATAAAAACCTTGAAGTAAAAATACTTCCTAAAAAAATAAATGTGATCTACTAATCTGCCACTTTCAGCCTTCTTCCAAAGTACAAGGCCACCAGACTGAAGAAAACAGCAAAATAACCAACTGTATCATATTCTAAAAGCGCACCTGTTTCTGATTCTACTATAATAAGTCCGGCAACCAAACTGGCTGTTCCTGATGTCATTTGAAGAACGGCAGTTCTAAGGCTCATGAAGCTACCTCTTTTTCTTGGCGGCACAACAGATGTAACCATTGTTGTAGCAGGAATCATTCTACCTGATACAATCACAAAAAACGAGGACGTTACAATAAGTGCTATAAAAATAGAAACCGGAGGCATATGTGTAATCAATAAAATTGGAGCAACGGCCAAAATCCCAAAAGCTGTAAACACATTAATTTTACCATACCTATCTGCAAGTTTTCCTATTAATGGTGAGGAAAAGAATGTCAGCCCTCCTCCGATTAAATAAATATAAGACAGTTGAATTTCTGTAAAGCCAACATTTTTAACCATGTATGGACTGATAAATGGAATGACAGAAAATTGCCCCATTATCAAGCAGATTGTGAATAAGAGCGCATTAACTACATTTTTATCTCTGGCAAAGTCCACAATTATTGCTACGGGTCCTTTCCGTTCGCTTAAATCTTCAAAGTGATCACGCATTACAGGCATAATTTTATAAAGGAGCATCCAAATAAGCACTCCTGCGAAGCCAAGAAATATAAATGGGCTATGCCAATTAAATAAACTAGCCAGATACAATCCAAATGGAACTCCAAATACTGAAGCCGCGGAAAAGGCTGCCATAACTGTTCCAATTGCAGCTCCTCTCCTTTCATGCGGAATTGCATCTCCAACAATTGAAAGAACCAAGGCTCCCAAAATACCGCCAAAGGCGCCTGTTAAAGAGCGACAAACAAGTAAAATCGTATAATTTGGCGAAAAGGCACAAGCGATTGTTCCCGCAATGAATCCTGCATAAATAATTAGAATTGCAGACCTTCTATCAAATCGATCGAGAAAAAATATGGCAAAAAAACCAATTATTCCCGCGCTAAAAGTGTATGCCGAAACTAGAAGTGAAAACTCACCCGGCGTAATATCAAAAATGCGCATTAATTGTGGTCCCAATGGCATCATAATCATGAAGTCCATGATATGAGTAAATTGTGCTGAAGCGAGTATTAGTAAGAGAATTTTCTCTTCTGTAAAGAAATTTTTCAGTATGACCTCTTTTTTAAGCTGGCAAAGGAATGAAAAAATACATCATAAGAACTCAAAACTTATTAGCTATGTTTTCTAGAATACATTTAATTTCGTCTTATGAAAAATCTATCAATCCTTCCCATAATTTTTATGGTGACCTTTTTATCATGTCAGGTAAATGGTCAAAACGTTAAAGTTATCGATCCAAATGAATTCGAAAAAACTATCAATGAGTCTTCTAGTCCTCAAATTATTGATGTAAGAACTCCGGATGAATACAATATTGGACACATTAGCGGTGCTGAAAATATTAATTTTCAGGATTCTGATTTCAAAACTCAATTATTAAAACTGGACAAAACAAGGCCTGTTTTGGTTTACTGTGCCGTGGGTGGAAGAAGTGGCAAAGCCTCCAAAATGATGAACGAACTTGGTTTTACCAAAATCTACGATCTTGATGGAGGAGCAAATGCATGGTCTGCTTCCGGAAAAGAACTTGTAAGAGACTAATTTGAGTTGTTAATGTCTCCAATGACATTGACAGCTTCATTTAAATAATAGTCTTTCTTCAAATTACTAAACCATTTTTCTCTTTTTGCACTGAATACAGAGTCCTGTTCCATCAGGACTTTGTCTTCAGAAATGGCATTGACCTCAAGTGTTTTGATCTTAGACTTAGTCTTATCCATAGATTTATTCTCTTCCTTTCTTCTTTCTTGGAGAGCATTATAATTATCAAAATTCAATGAGATTAGTGTTTCCTCTCTTTGCTCTTTAAGTCGAATAGCATTTTCGTGAATTAATTGAAATACTGTACTTGTATCAATTCTATTATTGCTTTTTAACTTTGCTAAGCTCAAATTATCCATATGTGCCTCGGGAAAAGCAGTAGTATAAACTGATTGTGGAATTTCATCCCATCCTAGTGCAAAGTCCTGTTCTTTCTCACCTAAATCAATTTTTTCATATGTATCAGGAAGAATTATATCAGGTCTTACGCCTCTGAGTTGAGTTGATCGTCCGTCAATTCTATAAAACTTCTGAAATGTCATTTTCAAAGACCCCAATGACGGAAAGACATCAGTATCTTTTTTATCTCGCAAAACATTGACATACCTATCAAGATCTACAAAGCTTTGTACAGTACCTTTTCCAAAAGTTGATTCACTTCCTACTACGATTCCTCTGTGATAGTCCTGCATTGCTGCAGCTAGAATTTCAGAAGCAGAAGCACTGAAGAAATTGGTCATAATTACAAGAGGGCCATCATAAACTACTTCGGGATCAGTATCTTTTAAAATATATGGGGGTCTGTTTCTTGCTTTGACTTGCACTATTGGACCAGTTTCGATAAAAAGTCCTGCTATTTTCACCACATCCTGTAATGATCCACCACCGTTATTTCTGAGGTCAATGATAATCCCGGATACATTTTCCTCTTTTAGTTTCTCAACTTCAGCTTTTACATCACCGGCTGAAGTACGACCATCTTCACTATTAAAATTAGCATAGAACTTAGGGAGGTAGACATATCCTACTCCATTTTCAACTTTCGGGTTTTTAATGATACTCGAGCGGGCATAGGTCTGTTCAAGCTCAACAACATCTCTGATAATTGGAATGGTTTTAATAACACCATCCTTCTTTTTAACTGTGAGACGGACTTCCGTTCCTTTTTCTCCTCTAATGTATTTTACCGCATGATCTACTCGCATGCCCACCACATCTGTCAATTCATCTCCCGAGCCTACTTCTAAAATTAAATCACCGGCTTCCAATTCGCCTTGCTTCCAACTAGCACTTCCCGGAATGATTTCAGAAACTTCTATATAATCATCCTTTTGCATAAGCCTGGCTCCAATTCCTTCAAACCTACCGGACATTTCTATATCAAAGTCTTCCTTGTCTTTTGGTGGAAAATACCCTGTATGTGGGTCGTAAACATTTGCCAGCGTATTAATGTATAATGAAATCCAGTCATCGCGCTCTTGTTTTGCAAGGCGATCAAACCATCTTTCTGTATTTTCTAATATTTTTTTTCTGGCTTCTTCTTCAAGCTCCTGAAAAGTTTTTTGTTCTTCTTCCTCTTTATCCTGATTTCGAATAACACTTGTATTCAAACGAACTAAGGTTTCGTATTTCATACTGTAAAACCACCTTTCTTTTAACTCCTTCTTTGTTGTTGCATAATCCCGCTTTTCAGAGTCGGTTTCAAATTTATCGTCCTGACTAAAATCAAATGGTTTTTTTAAAATGCTCTCATAATATGATCTAGCCTCCTCAATTCTTTTATCGAGTATCTCAATTGAAAGGTCAAGAAAATTGTAAGTAGAAGATTTTATTTCATTGTCAAGGTCATTTCTATAAACTTTTAGCTTTTCGATATCCTCTTGTAAAAAAAACCTTTTGCTATAATCGAGACGCTTTAAGAAGAGATCGTATACATCAGCAGAATATGTATCATTTAAATCTCTGGGTTGATAGTGGTTAGCACTTAAACTATTGTATACCAATTTCATCAAAATTTGATCCTTTTTTGAATCGTATTCTGGTTCTGGTCGGCTGGAATTAAAAAGAATTAAAAGAGAAAGAAATAATAAAGTTATTAGCGCTTTATTCTTCATTAGTGAAATTACGTTAAGCTTTTAGCATTTAAAGAAAAAAGAACGCAAATGGTTTTGCATTCTCGCCTTTGATAACCCGACAGAATAATTGCCAGTTCCTAATATTACGAATATCTCGTATATTGAGATGTAAAAATGCATATAAATTAGCTCCTCAAAAAATAAGAATATGAATTCAGCACTTAGACCTTCCGCACTAATACTATGCCTAGCTTTAATTTTTGCTACTTCATTTGGTAGCACAGCTCAAAAAATTCAAAAAGAAACTGAGATTCTCGTCGTTGAAGTAATATTTTCATTTGATGGTGGAAAAGACGTTTCCGGTATTTATTTGAGCTATCCAAATGGAAAATCAGAAACCATTCCACTAAATGGCTTAGTTGGCAAAGAGAGCATTGAAAAAAATGGCTCAATTATCACTAAGAAATTCAACGCGCTTTACGCAGAGGGTTGGATTCTTGAAAATTCCTGTGGTGGTGATAATAGCAAGCGCTATCTATTTAAAAAATAATCATAATTGCATTTAGATTTAAAAACTCATCTTAGAGAATCAGCAGGTTTTATTTTATTAATCTTGTTAATTTATCAACTGTTTTTGTCTGCTATTTTACCTGATGACTGGTATATTTATTCCAATAGAATAGCTATTTGGCTGATTCTTTTTGTACTGGGTTTTACACTAAATAAATGGGGAAAGCCATTACTTACATTACTAATCTTAATAAGTACAATTGATTTAATATCCAATATTTTTAAATTAGATATTGTTAATACGATTTCAATTTACATTGAAGTCTTAATTCTTTTTATAGTCGTTGGAATCTATATTTATCAAACTTCTAAAGCCGCAAAGATCAATGCCTCAGTAATACTTCAGTCAATAAACGGTTACTTATTATTAGCATTGACAAGTGCCCTTATAATTACAATGATTTTGAATTTTGACCCAACAGCATTTAAATTCTCTAGTTCAATTAATGAAGCAAGTCCATTACACGATGCACAGTATATGGGATTAGTTACTTTATCTACTTTGGGTTATGGAGACATTGTTCCCAAAAGTCCAATAGCCCGTTCAATATCAACTTTGATAGCAATTAGTGGGCAACTCTATCTAGCAATAATAATAGCTATGTTGGTGGGTAAGTTTGCTTCAAGTCAAAAGAAGGACTAGTATATTATCAGCCTTTCTTTTTTACGAGATACAAGGAAGCTGACAATATTAAAATGATGATAGGAAAAATTAATGCCTCCCATGCCTGAGGTTCAGCTTTGATAGTATGTGTTATAAATATTACAACCAGAGCCACAAGTATCGTCTCCCACAATAATATTTTCAACTCCTTCAAATCATCGACATGAAGCCATTTGGGAAGATCATCATTCTTAATATGATCAAATAGGAATAATTTCGCCATTCCCATTGAAAATATTAAAAAAACCAAGGCGACAATAAAAGAATCCAGACCTTCTAATAAGGATAGACCTGGTTTAACTTCATTATGTACGTTAAAAGCTGTTTGAAAGTAGCCCAAATATCCTTCAACTGATCTAACAACTCCTGAAGCAATAAAAAACAAACTACTCAATGAAGTAAAGAACACCGCAATTGAGATTACAAATTTTATCCTTAATAACTTATGTATCATGTCATTTCCTAATAATTGGAAGATTTATTTATGCTTGACAGGCAGCCTAATGAACATGTTTTTGATGGCTGTCTGAATATCTTGATAAATATCCCTGTCATAGGTTAACCTTTCTTCTGCCCAGCCTTTCCAAAGTAATTGTTGTGTTATTGCGTCATACATATTAATGAAAAGCATCCCATTATAGAAGGTATGTGCTGTAATTTTACCACCACTAATTGGAGCAGTATAGCCACCATAATAATAAGGTCCGCCAAAACCCATACTCATGCTCACTTGAGGTGATTGGGTATATTCTACTTGTTCTTCCATTCTAGTATCAAAAATGAATACGGCATCCGGGTTTGTGGTGTCAAGAACAAAGCCCTTTTTTTCAAGTTCAATACTGGCAAATTTAATTATGGTTTCACCATAAAGCTTATCATCTTTCTTATCCTCAGCATCAGGGTTTTGAGGGATGACCCAAGCATAACTTTTATATTGCTTTAAATCTACTTTTTTTGATTTAACACTATGGGTGATAATACCTGGTGAACAGGAGGTGAAAATCAAAAACCCTATACCCATTAGGGTTAAGGGAAAAATAGATTTTAATGAATAATTGAACATAACTATCCTTTTAGAATTGGCCAAGAGATTCCCGTCCAATCTTCATTTATTAATAAAAAATTAGTCCAATATTCAATGATAAATAAGATTGTGCCTCATCGAGTTCATTACCGGCTTGAAAACCATGATTATATTTTGCAGATATAGAAACCGCATTATCAGGGTTTGAACTAATCAGCACGCCAATTTCAGGTTGAAAAGCAAAATTCCAGGCAGTACGCTGATACTGATATCTATTCATATCCGTCCGCCGGTGCGAGTAAATAGTTCCAACTCCAATACCAGCAAATGGCACAATTGTCTCACCTGGATTATGATAATAGCTTGCAGCCAGCATCACAGGAACATAGTTGCCATATCGATATTGCTTGCCGGTTATCGAAATATTCTCAATTGTGTAAGTATCATTTTCCAAATCTTCATAAAATACATTCCAGCCTAATGTGAAACCAATACCAAGATTTGGTTGAACTAGTTTTCTATAGTCAATTGAGACTCCGCGGAAACTGGTGTTACTTATAAAGTCGTTTAAATCTGCCGTTCCAAATCCAATTCCGTATGAAACTGTTGTATTACTTTGAGAAAATGCTGTAATACTTAAGCAGCTAATCAATATGATTAAAATATTCTTCTTCATCGAATTCGAATTAATTGATTTTTAAATAAGGTGATTGATCAAAAGCTTGATCTATTGAATTGATAACCCTGCTTTCCACAAAATTTCCAACCAAAAGACCATTTGCCACTACAAGCCAGGCTGTTTGTGATTGATTTATAGGGCTGTCATCTTTGACATTAGGGTCAGCCATTGTAATGAAAAGAGTTCCTGTGGTAGTACTGCTTACTGTATAATAGGGAGGGTAATACCATCCCCATCCGCCATAACCCGGACCATACCACCAATCGTACCAATAACTGTAATAATAGTTTGTTGACTTCATCGCAGCAGGTGTTAAAAGTACATCTGGTAAAAAATTTATTTGTGTTTTTTCCCAACCCAAACTTTCCATATTGCGATCTATTGCAGCAAAAATCTTATCTGCAAATTTTTTATCCATATAAATAAAGGTAGTGTCTCCGCCTCTACTAATTTCGACATCAATAACTATCTTATCCGGTCTAGCATATGTTTTTCTAGCGTCGAATTGAAACTCCTCGTCATAAGTAGTCAAAATTGCATCGTAATCTTCGACAAAATCCGGCCCTGAAGGATAGCATCCAAATAAAAATGAAGCCAATAAAATAGGTATTATCCCAGTTCTGATAATTTTCATAACGCACTAATATTTTCCTCTTTCAAAAGTAACCAAAAACTCTAAAAATATCCCTAAAATAAAAAAAGCCATCCTTTATGATTCAGATGGCTTTTTAATTAATTGAAATATCTTAATCTAACTCTCCGATAAATGGAATATTTTCCAGTATTCCGGCACGAATCTCATTTAAAAGAAAACCTTCTAACTGGTAAAATTGAGCAGCGGGCTTTACACCAACTGACTTGCTCATTTTTCTAAAGTATTCCGCAATCAATTTATCAGTCGATTCTCCCAATGATATAGATTGATTTATCAAAGCTGTTGTTGACTCATCATCTAGGTCCATGTATTTTTGAGAATACTGCTCTAATAAGTCAACTCTTTTTTTACCTAATTCTTTTCTTTTCACCTCATACTCATCATAGAGCTTCCAAAAAGTATCTTTCTGTGCTTCGTCAAGGGTGACGAATTCCGACATTAAGGTCTTTTTTTCTTTACCGTAAATGGCTTGTACCAAATCCACATCTTCAACATTAGTTTGAGCAAATGCCAAACTTGAGATAAATAACGCTACAACAAACAAAACCTTTTTCATTAATTCCTTTTTTTTAAATTTTTACTTAAACAATATAAGAACTCTCATAACCCTTCTTGAGGGAAACAATTTATTATGAGACAAATATAATTACGTTTTGTTCTTTTCTTTTATTTTTACCCGAAATTCGTTGTCCATATGAAAAAATTCAACCTAATTCTTTCCCTTATTACTTGCTTGGCTTTAAGCGCAGTAGCCCAGCCCACAGTCACCTTAATGACCTTTGAATCTTATACTTTCTCCGATAAATTCGATACGCAGTATGGTAAAGGGAAGGTGCAAGATGGATTTCAATTTGGTGGTGGCTTAGAAATAGGTTTGAATGAAACTAAAGCCTTTGAAATAATTTATCAACACTTGAAAACTGATGTCTACTATCAAGGTTTTGATCAAAGGTACGACGGCAATGTGAACATCAGTTATATAATGTTGGGTGGAACAAATTATTTAAACGCTAGCGATGTAATAAGTGTCTTTGGTACTTTTAACGCAGGTGCGGGAATTTTCACACCAAATTCTACTTTAAAATCCGGGACTATTAGTCGATTGACCCTTGGTGGAAGACTGGGTATTCGAATAATGCCAAGTGATAAAGTAAGTTTAAGGTTGCATATGCAACTTTTTTCACCTGTTCAGTGGGCCGGTGGTGGATTTTACTTTGGAAGTGGAGGTTCTGGAGCCGGAGTCTCAACAGGCTCAACTATTTACCAATTTAATCTTGGTGGAAGTTTAAATTACAGACTTAAATAAATAATCATGAAGCTTTTCAATTCAAAACATTTACTATTCACTTGTCTATTCTTTTTTCAATTAACCGCCTTTGCTCAAAATGATGTTTATACAACGACAAGTGGAGAATTAATTTTCTCGTTTGCCAATGTTGATGCTCCCGGTGTTGAAGACGGGAGTGTGATAAGATTTTCACCTGTCTTTAATTTACAGAACTGGGTGAATATCGATAAATCTGATAATTTCGGGATGTTCACAGGCTTTTCAGTGCGAAATGTTGGCTTTATTCAGGATGTTTCCAATACCACAAGAGTAAAATATAGAACTTATAACTTAGGTATTCCTGTAGGCATTAAAATTGGTAATCTAGACAAGGCTTTTGTATTTGCCGGTTATGAATTGGAGTTGCCGTTTCATTATAAAGAGAAAGTTTTTATAGATGAGAAAAAGGATGATAAAACAAGTGTTTGGTTTAGCGATAGAGTTGAAATTTTAAATCATTCTGTAATGGCGGGTATTCAATTTCCATATGGAGCTACTCTTAAATTCAAATATTATCTCAACAATTTCTTTAATCAGAATTTCGAACAATCGGATGGCATGGGTGGCACATTTAAGCCATATGAGGATGTTAATGTGAATGTGTTCTACTTTTCATTGAGTTTTGGGCTATTAAAAAATACCGATCCTTATTATGAATTTTAAGGATTATCTATCTAACTAAAAAAAGTATCTCGCATAGAGTGATACACCGGTATAATTCATAGCGACAGTTCCTTTAAACTGGAAGAAATCGCTATTTTCTTTGAAACTTGTAATGTTTAGTTTATAAGCATTGAGTCCGATGCCAAATCCAAAATGATCCCAAGGATCGTATTCCAATTTCAGGTTGATATCCGATATACTGCCCTTAAAGTTTGCAACTGAAAGGTATAGAACTTCAAAACTCTGTTTCAAACGCAGTTTAGGATTGATTGTAAAAACAGCGTCTAAACCAACCACTGGCAATGGCGCAATGAATCTTGCAACCTCACCTTTGTTGTCAGAAATTTTGGCTTTAAATTGTATGGGCATAACAAAGAGACCTGAAGATAAGCCCAATTTTACTCTTTCATCTTTATAAAAAGAGTAATTATACAGGGCCTTAATTATTCTTAAATTAAAGGTGCTTTGAATTTGTGTTCCAATAGGAAAAGTAACGTCCCCAATATTTAATTCAGACTCAATTACCTTACTTGAACTCCTTTTAAAGTTGAAATAGCTTGCGCGAATGCTCTTATTCTGTCTTTTTCCAAAAGTGTATTCTGATTCAATTCGAAAAACTGATGCAGAACTCTCAAGACCTAAGGCATCTTCAAGATTCACTATCACTCCCAATCCCAATCCTTCACTTAAAATTTGCATATCGCTATTCAATGCAGATATAAAACCACCTGCATTTAATGAAAAACGATCCCATTTGTAATCTCCCGGTTTAGAAGCTGTATCGATACTATCTTCTGTTGCGAAAGAATTTAATGAATAAAAACAAATAATGATGGTTAATTTGACAGTTCGTTTAAAGGATTTTATCATAATTAATTGAGCTATGTTCTAAAGTTTTGGATTTCCAATATTAAAAGAAATTTGCTGCTGAAATATATTTTTTAAATGAAAATATTCATTTCCTACTCATATTTAATGGATAAGAACTTAAATAATTCTAATTCGGAGAATGAATGTTAGGAGTCCAAGGTTTAAATATTAAAACAGAAAAGAACTTATAAGCATGAATCGAATTACATTATCCACTATTTTGAAATACATTTCAATTCAACTATTCATATTTACTTTGTATTCCAATATCAATTTATTAGAGGCACAAAAAGGTGAAAAGATAGCAATTCAAGAAATACCTTTTATTCTCTCTTCTGATAACAATATTCTAGTTTCTTGCACATTAAACCAAGGTGATTCCCTCCTTTTGATGTTACATATGGCTTCAAATTCAGTAACACTGATATCGGAGGCTACTAAAAATATTAAAGGAATGGATTGGGTAAGTACTGATAATATTCAAACATGGGGCGGTGAGGCTGAGGGCCGAGTAAGCATTAATAATGCAATTCGGATTGGATCTTTGAAATGGGACAGCATTCAAATTTGGGAAAATGAAAGATCAGGACCTGGGTCAGATGGGAAATTCGGACCAAATCTATTTGAAGATCAGATTTTTGAAGTGGATTTCGAAAGACAACTAATATTAATTCATGATGAACTTCCTGAATATTATGATGATTATGTCAAGACAAAACTCCGGTCTGACAATGGACTTATGTTCATTCAGGGTTCAACCAATTTAGGTGAAAATGAATATGAAAATCAATTTTTAATCCATACCGGATACGGAGGATCTATATTATTTGACGATGATTTTGTAGAATTAAATGAATTGGATCAAAAGCTCAAGGTGTTTGATGAAAAAGAGCTCAAAGATTCTTACGGCAATATAATTAAAGTTCGAAAAGCCCTTATCCCCTCATTCGTTTTGGCAGGAGAAGTTATTCATAATGTACCTGTAGGATTTTTTCAGGGTTCTATCGGAATGCAAAAAATGAGTGTAATTGGAGGCGATCTCATAAAAAGGTTTAATTTTATCATTGATGAAAATCGTGAATACATCTATTTAAAACAAAATAGTTTATTTCCTCTACCTTTTAAAGATTCTTAAAACTAAGTCTGACTTCATTTTAAAATTTCTGAGATACTATGATAAAATATAGTCTTACTATTCTAATTATAATTGGCAGTGCCCTTCTTTTTTATTCATGTGAAAAGGCTGAAAATTCTAATGATAAAACCGAACAGAAAACTTCAAATTTTTCTGAACTTGAATCATTTTATCAGGAATGGAGAGAATTTGAGAATCCCCCAGAATTAAATGGGGCTCCTGATTATACTCAAGAAACGTTTCAAAAGCGCAGACCGATATTTGAACAATTGCAAAGTAAATTACTTGCATTTGACACAAGCGCCTGGACTATTGAGCAAAAAGTAGATTGGTATATCATCTGGGCAGAAATGAACGGCTACGATTTTAATCAGCGGGTATTAAAACCATGGGTGCGCGACCCTTCATTTTACAGATCTGTATATGATTATAGAAGCGACGTGCCGGCTCATGAAGGCCCAACACATCATCATACTACTGAAGTATGGACCTATGACTTTCCACTTGATGCTGAAAGTAGGGAAAAATTCATAGATGATTTGAAAGTTATAAAGCCACTAAATGAACAAGCCAAAGTAAATCTTACAGGAAATGCAAGAGAACTGTGGATTGCCGGAATAAGGCATATTGAATCGCAGAGAAAAGGATTAGAAGAAATTTTAGAGCTTCCGGGCATTAAAGATGATCCTGAAATTCCTCAATTGATAGAAGAAGCTTCAAAATCATCAGATGAATTAGCTGAATGGCTCAAATCAGAAGCTGATTCTAAAACAGGACCTTCCGGAATTGGCAAAGAAAATTATACCTGGTATCAACAAAATGTTCATTTGGTTCCATTGACCTGGGACGATGAAGTGATGATTCTGAAAAGGGAGCTTGCAAGAGCCTGGTCTTCACTAAAATTAGAGGAGCATAAAAACAGAAATCTGCCAATTCAGACGGATGCTAATTCTCCTGAAGCATTTGATACCCTAACAGAGTTTGCAGCTAATAGTATAATGCGTTTCCTTAAAGATCAGGACATCGTAACTGTAAAAGACTATTGGGAACCTGCCCTTCGCGAGCATTTAGGTGAATTCACCGCCAGAGAAGACCGACACTTTTTTGATATAGGTCTTCATATAGATCCGCGTCCGCTTTACTCACACTTCTATCATTGGTTTGAATTAGCTAGAATGGATAATGAACCGCATAAACGAATAATAAGAAGAGCGCCACTTCTTTATAATATTTTCGATTCCAGAAATGAGGGAACAGCAACGGCGGTTGAGGAAATGTTCATGCAAGCCGGTTTATATGAAAATAGTCCCAGAAGCAAAGAGATCGTTTATATCATGATTGCACAAAGAGCAGCAAGGGGATTGGGATCTCTATATGCTCATGCAAATGAAATGACCATGGAAGAAGCAGGTGGTATTCATTCTAAATATACGCCTCGAGGTTGGGTTGCAACAGATGAAAGCCTATTGATTTTCGAGCAGCATTTATATATGCGACAGCCCGGCTACGGAACAAGTTATATTACAGGAAAATATCTATTAGAATCTGCAATGGCAGATTATGCAAAAATGAAAGAGACTAAAAATGAAGACTTTCATTTAAAGGAATTTATGGACAAGCTGAATTCTATCGGTTGTATTCCCATTTCTTTGGGGCATTGGGAAATGACAGGTGGAAACAATCATATGCAAATAATCCTGAAACATTAATTGTTGAAAGGAGAGTCTCCTGCTTAGGGCAAAAACGTCATGTTAAAATATTACTCAAGTAGCTAATAGATTTATACTAGAGTTTTAGTATTGTGAAATTTATCAAGTAAAAAGTATTTTTTTAATTTAAAAAAAATGAAACCTTTGTATCTGTCGAAATAGTTTACAATTATATCGATCAATAATTCATCATAAATGAAACCAAATTTCAAAGCCTCTGGTGATTTTACTGTTGGTAAGAGCGGAAAGGTTACTGTTGAAAATCTACCGGTTTTTGTTATAACAGAGGAAAAAGATATTATTTACTATTGTCCCGTATTGGATGTTAGTGGATACGGTTATGATGACGCTGAAGCAGAAGAATCACTGCTTTTTGCCATTAAAGAAGTATTTACTTACGCATGTAATAAGGGTACGTTTGACGAGTTTATGGCCGGATTAGGTTGGCAAAAACGTAAAAGACAAAAAAGATTAATACCCCCAAGTATTTCTGATATGGTTAAATCAAATGATTATCTTTCCGAGATTATGAATGAGCACGATTTCAGGAAAAAAACTCAATCTGTAGAAATTCCTACTTTCACCTAACAACACTAAATGAGTGGTGTTCGAAATATTCCATTAAAAAAACTCAAAAAATTTCTAGAAAAATCTGAAGGTTGTAAGTGTATCAGAATTAAAGGTGGGCATTATATTTATGCAAGAAAAGATTTGCCAAGATCATTTCCTATTCAAACTCATGTGGATCCAGTCCCTTTATTTATAGTAAAAAATGTGATACGTTGGCTTGGGTATACCACAAATAAAGAAAAGCAAGATTTTATTGACAGACTGTTAAAGTATTAACCTTTAGTAGTCCTCGCCTTTCCCTAAGGGATCGCTACGTAGCAACGACTTGTGGCGCAAGGTCGTCTTAGAACAACGAATTCTGAGAAGCGTACTCCGTTCTGTTTATTATTGTTTACTTCTCCCCTATTAGTCCTCCTTCAGTCTTTGTTGATATTTATCAATAGGAGCTGGAAAGTAACAATTTTGAAAATTTTTCCTGCAAGTGATCAGATTAACTTCGCATTTTGATATAAATCATTTTAGTACTTGACCCTACTCATATCAGGCTCATTCCATTTTGAATAGTTTGGAAGAAAATGAGGAATGAAAAACCTCTGAGTTTTCAATAAAAGAGCCAAACCATGATCGATCAAAAAATAAAAACTACACTGGATCAGGCCAATGAGCTATTCGATTCTGCAAATGAGCACCTTTGTAAGCCGGAGGAAGACGTTGTAACATATGTCGTTTGTCATACGCTTCATAAATCATCTGCGATGTATTTAAAAGGTTTCCTCTTACAAATAGGGATTGAAGTGGACGAAAATTCCAATCTGGAAGCTTTGCTTGCAAAATGTCGGGAAGTTGATGCAAGATTTAAAAATTTAATACTCGAACCTCAGTTTAATTCAAATGTAACAGACGAGGTTTGGATGAGTTTAGACAAAGTCAATGAATTTGTAAGACTCACCAAGCAGGCAAAAGAGATGGTTTTAAATAATTCGAAATGAACCTTCCCGGCCTCAACAATCAAATTCTAAATATTTCTATTCTAGTTTCTGAGATCGATCTATCAATTAATATAAGAGCAAATTCTTATTGCTTCTTTTCTAAAAAATTCCATAAAAACTAAGGTCATGGACAGTAAAAAAACATTCAAATATCCCGGAAATAGAGTTGCGATGGATGGCAATACCGCCGCTATCATGTGCGAGAAAGAATCCTCAGATGCAGCAGGAGCTTATCCAATTACGCCATCTACACAAATGGGAGAATACTGGGCAGAAGAAGCAGCAAAAGGACATTTAAATATCTCAGATAGACCCCTGATATTTATTGAGCCCGAAGGAGAGCACGCCGCAGCAGCTGTAACTGCCGGTCTTTCCATGACAGGACTTCGTTCTTCAAATTTTTCCAGCGGTCAAGGTATTGCCTATATGCATGAGTCTTTATATGCTGCTGTAGGTAAAAGGCTGACCTATGTATTGAACATTGGCGCAAGAGCCATGACTAAATCTACCCTGAATGTGCATGCCGGTCATGACGATTATCATGCCGTAGACGATACAGGCTTCTTTCAACTTTTTGCCAAAAAGGCGCAGCATGTGGCTGACCTTAATATCATTGCTCATAGAATAGCAGAATTAGCATTAACTCCGGGAATCATTGCTCAAGATGGATTCCTGACAACTCACTTGATAGAATCGCTGAATCTTCCTGAAAGAGAGCTCATAAAAGAATACCTTGGAAGACCAGATGATATTATAAAAACGCCAACACCTGCTCAAAGAATTATTTACGGTGAAACTCGTCGAAGAATTCCCGAATTATGGGATGTTGACAATCCAATGATGGCCGGAATTGTTCAGAATCAGGACTCATACATGCAAAGTGTCGCAGCACAGAGACCATTCTTCTTTGATCATATTAAAGAATTAACAGAAAGGGCATTTACTGAATTTTATGATCTCACAGGTCGTAAATATGAGAGGGTAATGACCTATAAAGTAGAGGACGCTGACTACCTTATTGTTGGTCAAGGTAGTGTTGTTCCAAGTGCAGAAGCGGTAGTAGACTATTTGAGAAAAACGAAAAAAATCAAAGTCGGCGTAGTCGATTTGGTCATGTTCAGACCATTCCCCTCAGACTTAATTGGGAAAATACTCAAAGGAAAAAAAGGTGTAGCAATACTTGAACGTCTTGATCAGCCCTTAGCAGTAGATTCTCCAATTATGAGAGAAACGAGAGCCACTATTTCAAAATGTCTGGAAAATGGTCAAAATAAAAAAGATAAGCCATATCCGGAACTTGAAAGTTATTCACCCGGAGATGCGCCTGCATTGTATTCCGGTTCATTTGGAATGGGAAGTAGAGATTTACAACCTGAAGGAATTATAGGAGCTATTGAGAATATGCTTCCGGGTGGAAAGCATAAAAAACAGTTTTACCTCTCCATTGACTTTATTAGAGAAACGGCGCATTCACCAAAGCAAAGAGCTTATCAAGAAAGCATTGAAGATGCTTATCCCAATGTTAAGGCATTGGCAGTTCACGGGTCTGAAAACCCCAACTTAATGCCAAAAGATGCCGTAACGGCACGTTTTCACTCAATTGGTGGCTGGGGAGCCATTACAACCGGTAAGAATCTGGCCATGACCCTTTTCGATTTACTGGGCTATGATATTAAAGCAAATCCAAAATACGGCTCAGAGAAAAAAGGACAGCCAACAACTTATTATTTAGCAGCAGCACCCGAAGAAATCAAAATCAATTGTGAGTACTTCTTCGTCGATGTTGTATTGTCACCGGATCCAAATGTGTTCAAGCACACAAATGCGCTCGCAGGACTAAAAAAAGGTGGCTGCTTTATTATTCAAAGTGAGCATGAGAAAGCAGAGGATGTTTGGAACGATATCCCTAAACAATACCAAAAAATTATAGTCGATAATGATATTCATATCTTCTATATAGATGGTTTTAAAATTGCACGGGAAGAAGCAACAGATCCTGAACTTCAGCTAAGAATGCAGGGGATCGCTTTCCAGGGAGCATTCTTCGCCGCCTCACCTGTAATGAAAAAATCAGGACTTACAGATGTAACGCTTTTAAAAGCTATTGAGGAACAAGTGCAGCATAAATTCGGTACTAAAGGTCAAAGAGTTGTAGATGATAATATGCGTGTCGTTAAAAGAGGTTTTGACGAAATACATGAGATTACCGAGAAAGTTGTTAAAGAGAAGAATAAAGAAAATTCAAACGGACAAAGTGCCCTGCCGCTTCCAAAAATGCTTAAAGATTTACCACAGAGTAAATCTAAACTAAGCGACATTCACAGATTTTGGGAACAAACAGGAAATTTCTATTTACAAGGTATGGGCAATGATAATCTTACCGATCCATTTATCGGATTGAGTGTGATGCCTGCTACCACTTCCCTATTTAGAGACATGACAGGTATTCGTTTCAACCACCCGGAATGGGTTGCTGATAATTGTACCGCTTGTGGTAAATGTTATACTGTTTGTCCTGATACAGCCATACCCGGATTGGTCAGTGAACTTTCTGATGTAATGGATACTGTCGTTAAACGCGTGAAGAAAAATCATGGAAAACTTGAATACTTGCCAAAAACGGTAAGACAAATTGAAAGCAAAGCCAGAAAACTCTTCAATGAAGAACATAAAGGATCTACAGTAAACAATTTAATCAATGATGCCATTGATGATTTACTAAAAGAATCAAATAACAAAAATGGGCTTAGCGAGGAAATGGAATGGTTCAGAGATGAACTGGGAGATTTCCAATTTGCCCTGACAAGACCATATTATGATCTGAATGAAAAGAAAGAAGCTAACAGTGGAGGATTATTCAGTATAAATATCAATCCTACTACCTGTAAGGGTTGTATGGAATGTATTGAAGTTTGTGAAGATGACGCTCTAAGATCTATCATTCAAACCGACGGAACAGTCGCTCGACTGCGAAAAGAATGGGACTTATGGACTGATTTACCAACCACCCCACAAAAATACAATCGCATCGATGATCTGGAAGAAAAAATTGGGCCACTTGAAACGATTCTTTTAAACAAAGAAGCCTATTTAAATTTTGCGAGTGGTGATGGTGCCTGTCTTGGTTGCTCTGAAAAATCAGTTATCCACCTTTTCATAGCTACAGTCGAGTCACTAATGCAGCCTCGTATTGAAAAACATGTGGCTCATCTGACTACACTTATTCAGGATCTTGAAAAACATATTCAGAATAAATTGATGTCAAACGTCAACATTACAGATACGGATACTTTAAGCAAAATCATATCTGAAATGCATGATTCTGATTTGACGATTGCGGGAATAACCGAGAAAATAGAGAAAGAAAAAGGGTCTAAACCTATAGATCAGGAATGGCTACAAGATGTAAGTCAATTGCTTGCAAAACTCAAACAACTCAAATGGAAATATACCGATGGTATTACCGGTCAGGGTAGATCCAAAATGGGAATGAGTAATGCAACAGGCTGTACATCCGTTTGGGGCAGCACCTACCCATTCAACCCTTACCCTTTCCCTTGGGCAAATCACCTGTTCCAGGATTCAACTTCAATGGCAATGGGAGTATTTGAAGGTCATATGTCTAAAATGGCTGAAGGATTTAAAGCTATCCGTAAAGCAGAATTGGAACTTCAAGGCAAATACAAAGCCGAACAGCACGATGAATACTTCACCTATTTCAATTGGAATCATTTCACCGATGAAGAATGGCATTTATGTCCACCAGTGGTGGCACTAGGTGGTGACGGTGCCATGTATGATATCGGATTCCAAAATCTCTCCAGAATGATGGCATCAGGTAAGCCAATCAAAGTAGTGGTGGTTGATACTCAAGTTTACTCCAATACCGGTGGACAAGCTTGTACATCAGGATTTATCGGACAAATATCCGATATGGCGCAATATGGAAAAGTCGGAAAAGGTAAAGCAGAACCTAGAAAAGAAATTGGTTTAATCGCTATGGCTCACCGAAATACCTATGTACTTCAAGGCACCTTAGCGAATACTAGCCAAATGATTGAAGGCTTTATCGATGGATTGAATGCTAAAAGACCGGCGCTATTTAACCTCTATACAACCTGTCAACCAGAACATGGTGTTGCGGATGATTTAGGTGTGCATCAGGCTAAACTGGCCGTTGAGTCAAGGGCTTATCCAATCTTTAAATACAACCCTGAAAATGGAGTAAAACCGGAAGATGCATTTGACTTATCCGGAAATCCGGCAATGAATCAGGATTGGCCAACTTATAATCTCAAATATCTTGAGAATGGTCGTGAAAAAACCATGGAGGTTGCCATGACATTTGCCGATTTTGCAATTACAGAGGCAAGATTTAGAAAACACTTTAGAAAAGCCCCTAGAGATACATGGAATGATAATATGATTCCGATTTCAGATTTTCTCGAATTAGGAACAGAGGAGCGAGAAGGTAAATTTCCATATATCTGGGCTGTTGACAGACAACAAAAATTGAGTCGTGTGCTTGTTGCAAAACCAATTGTAGAGTCATGTGAAGAAAGACGTGATTTCTGGATTATGCTCAGAGCAATCGCCGGAGTAAAAACAGAACAAACTCCGGAACCGGAAGATTTGGAAGGAAAAATCAGAAATGAAATAGTTTCTAAACTATCTCAAGGACTGATGAAACTCGCCGGTGGACTAGGAACTGAGCCAATGGATTTAACAGCAGTTGAAACTAAAACTGCTCCGGAGGAATCCAAAGGAGAAGCTAAAGCTCCTACAGCGGGTGAAAATGGATATATGGCTCCCTGGATTGAAACAGAAGAATGTACTTCCTGTGATGAATGTGTAAATCTCAATTCTGAAATTTTCGCCTATAACGGAGACAAAAAAACAATTATTAAAAATGCACAAGGAGGACCTTATTCAGATTTAGTAAAAGCTGCCGAAAAATGCACGGCACAGGTAATTCACCCGGGATTGCCTAAGGACAAAAGCGAAAAAGATATGGATAAGTGGATTAAAAGAGCTGAAAAGTTCAACTAGATAGTGCTGACACTGAATAATAACACATTTAAACACGGAATTCATCCTCCGGAAAATAAAAGCGAGACAAGTGCTTTGGCTATTCGTCAATTCCCTTTTTCTCCTGTTATTATTTTACCAACAGTTCAGCATATTGGGATACCTTCAAAAATAATAATCAGAGAAGGTCAGGAAGTAGAAAGAGGACAATTGCTAGCTGAAAAAGGTGGCTACATGTCGGTTCCTCTTCATTCGCCTGTAAGTGGTAAGATTAGAAAAATCGCAAATGTGCCTACCATTTCAGGGAAAATGGTTCCGGGTATTTACATAGAACCTTTTGCAGCTTCGGGACAGGAAGTCCTTGAAGGTGACCCAATAGATCTGGAAACAGCAAGTCCTGAGCAAATACTTCAGGGTATTCAGGATGCCGGAATTGTTGGTTTGGGTGGCGCTGCATTTCCAACACACGTAAAACTTAAAATTCCGGAAGGTAAAAATTGTGAATACCTCATACTGAATGGAATTGAATGTGAACCATACTTAACCACAGATCATCGTGTAATGCTCGAACAGGCAGATGATATTTTTGTGGGTATCCGCTATTTGCTAAAAGCAACAGGTGCGAAACACACCTTGATTGGTATTGAAGCCAATAAAAAAGATGCAGCCGAGCATTTATCAAAAAATATACCTAAGGATTTAGATGTAGAAGTAAAAGTTGTGCCGGTAAAATACCCACAAGGTTCAGAAAAAATGCTGATCACCTCTCTACTTGGCAAAGAGGTTCCTTCCGGTGCATTACCAATTGATGTAGATACAGTAGTCGTAAACATTGCCACAACTGCCGAAATAGGAAGACTCTTGCCTCATGGTCGTGGTATTCAAGAACGTGTAGTAACGATAACAGGACCGGGCATTAAAAAGAAAGGAAATTATTTGATTCCTATTGGTACTCCCCTTCGATTTGTGCTCGAGGAAGTCGGTATAAACGATACGCTGAGCGAAGTATATATGGGCGGCCCGATGATGGGCGTGGCAGTATCAAATCTCGATATCTCTATAGTAAAAGGCACCTCCGGAATTGTGGCCTTCTCAGAAAAGGATGTAAGTCGTCCAAAAAAAGTTTATCCCTGTATAAAATGTGCAGCATGTGTGGATGCCTGTCCTATTTCTTTAAATCCTTCGAGATTAGGTATTCTGGCAAAGTTTGAAGCCTATGAAACGATGGCGGAAAACTATAATCTCATGGACTGCTTTGAATGTGGGTCTTGCTCATATGTATGTCCATCAAATATTCCATTGGTGCAATATTTCAGGCTGTCTAAGTCAATTGTAAGAAAAAGAAATTCGGAAAAGCAAAAGAAAGAAAATGTTTAGCAAGACATTAAATATTAGCACATCTCCACATATCAAGCTTAGGCTAAGCACTGATCAGATTATGCTGAATGTCATTTTTGCCATGCTTCCAGCGGTAATTTTTGCAGTTTATTCCTTTGGTATTAATGCGCTTTTGGTAATTGCTACTTCTGTTTTGGCTTGCGTGCTAACAGAACATTTCTTGTGCAAATTATCAGGCAAAGAAAGTACAGTATCGGACTATTCAGCGGCCATTACAGGCATTCTTCTTGCGCTTACCCTTCCTCCTATTTTCCCATTGTGGATGACGTTCATTGGAGGTGTAATTGCAATTGCATTGGGGAAATTTCTTTTCGGTGGACTTGGATATAATGTCTTCAACCCTGCATTGGTTGGTCGCGCAGTATTACAAGCTGCATTTCCTGTAGCAATTACTACCTGGTATCCATCATTTTTGGAAGATAGGTTTACTCATATTTCATCTTCCATTTTGACCATGCCATTTATGGAAGCGGAGATCGATATGGCTTCCGGTGCCACTCCCCTCTCAGCATTTAAGTTTGACAGTATTACGACAAATACTTCTGATTTAGCCTTCGGGCTTATCAGTGGATCAACCGGTGAAACATGTGCTGCATTAATCATTCTGGGAGGATTGTATTTGATTATTCGCAAAATGATGAACTTGAGGATTCCTCTTGCAATCCTCGGAACCGTATTCGTACTCAGTTCGATTTTTTATTTATATGATAATCAGATTTATCCCCATCCTTTATTTATGCTCTTTTCGGGTGGACTAATGCTAGGCGCAATGTTTATGGCCACAGATATGGTTGGCTCCCCTATCACGTCTTTAGGTGTGATTATCTACGGTATTATAATCGGTGTTTTTGTATTTATAATTCGTGTTTGGGGTGGTTTGCCGGAAGGTGTAATGTATGCCATTTTATTAGGCAATGCACTTTCTCCCCAAATAGATAAGCTTATTAAAAATAGAGTTTACGGAACAAAAAATTTAAAGAAAAGTCATGACTGAGCCGGTGCAAATAGAGGGTAGTTCCAATAGCAAAATGCTGAAAGCAATGGTAGGCATTGGGGCAATCTGTGCACTTCTCATAGTAATGACCTATGAATTGACACTTCCACGAATAGAAAACCTGAAAGAAGATGCTCTTCAAGAGGCAATCTTCAAGGTTATTCCGGGTATATCCCAAACCAAGGCTTTCAAGTTAAAGGATGGAAAGTTTGTTGAGTTAAAAGATGAAAAACCAAATGCTGAAACTATATATGCAGGATACAATGAAGAGAATGAATTTCTTGGCTTAGCAATACCGGCTGAAGGACAGGGATATGCAGATATTATTAAAATATTATATGGTTATGATCCTGCTAATCAAGTGATTATAGGGATGTATGTGCTTGAAAGTAAGGAAACACCGGGCTTGGGCGATAAGATTGAAAAGGACGAGAATTTCAAATCAAATTTCGTAGAAATGGATGTCCGGCTGACTGAAGATAAATCCAAATTGATCAACGACATTAAAACAGTAAAAAGTGGCGAAAAGAAAAATTCTTGGGAAATTGATGGCATTACGGGAGCAACGATTTCATCAAGAGCAATTGGGCGTATTTTGGATAACAGTACTAATGAATGGATGCCTATAATTCAAAGCAGGATAGATGATTTTATAATCAAATGAATGAAGAAATAGACCATAAAGTGAAAAACAACGAGATTTCCTCAACCGATGAATTCATAAAAGGAATCTGGAAAGATAATCCTGTTTTCGTTCAGGTTTTGGGGATGTGTCCTGTTCTTGCCGTTTCCAACACTGCTGAAAATGCCTTGGCAATGGGTTTGGCAACAGCTTTTGTATTGCTGATGTCAAATATTTTGGTTTCGGCTCTCCGGAATTTTATCCCTAAACAGGTTAGAATTGCCTCTTATATTTTGATCATAGCAACCTTTGTTACCATTACGGACTATGGAATTCAAGCTATTAGCGTTGATCTACACAAAAGTTTAGGTGCCTTTATTTCTCTGATTGTTGTGAATTGCTTGATTTTAAGCAGAGCCGAAGCATTTGCTTCAAAAAATACTATTGGAAATTCTATTATGGATGCATTGGGAATGGGAATGGGTTTCACGCTGGCACTATTCAGTCTTGGCGCTGTAAGAGAAATATTAGGAAATGGCTCATTCTTCGGAATGGCTCTATTCGCAGATAATTTTCAGGAATGGATCGTAATGATACTACCGGCAGGTGGTTTTTTCACCCTTGCATTATGGTTATTACTATTCAATATCATTAAAGAAAAAAGACAAAAAGCATGAACTCAGAATCACTGTGGTATATATTTATAAATGCTTCCCTGGTCAATAATTTTGTGTTGGCTTACTTCCTTGGTATTTGTCCATTTCTCGGAGTTTCGGGCAAAATGGAAACAGCGAGTAAAATGGGAGCGGCAGTTACTTTTGTAATGCTCATAAGCTCTCTCTGTGCCTATGGCATACATAGCTTTCTGGTGGCCATCAATGCTCCATTTCTACAATTGATTAGCTATATCGTTGTTATTGCTTCTACCGTTCAGCTGGTCGAGATGTTCATAAAAAAAATGAGCCCAACTTTATTTAAAGCTTTGGGAATATTCCTTCCATTAATAACTACAAATTGTGCCATTCTGGGATTGGCTTTATTCCAAACGAGTAAGGGTTATGGCTTGACACAAAGTATAGTTTATGCTTTGGGAGCCGGTTTGGGATTCACTTTGGCTTTAGTTCTGATCGCAGGCTTGAGAGAGCAATTGGAATTTGCAGAAGTTCCAAAAGTGGTTAAGGGAACAGTAATCACATTAATGATAGCAGGAATTCTTTCACTTTCATTCATGGGCTTTTCAGGATTGGGGAATTAATGGAAAGATTTTTAACATATATCGTAGCATTTTTTGGCATCGTAATCCTAATGATTATTTGGGTGCTGATTCAAGGAATTTGGAAAAAGACCTTTCAGGAAAATATAGTAGACGAAGATGCATTAGCAGATCGCAGCACTTGTGGCAATTGTGGTTGTGGTACTGTATGTAGAAAAAATAATTAATAATTGAAGATTAGAAATCATGGCACATCTTTCAGATTATAATACCGACAAGCAGTTCAATGCAACTGTAAAAAAAACTAAAAGACTAACACCTAAAGAAACAGATGAAGTCAGAGAAATCATTTTAGAGGTAAATGAAAAAGACTTCAAATGTGAGATAGATCAAAGCTTCGGGGTTTTGGTTGAAACTGATGGTGAGTTTGGCAATTCATTGCATCATCGCTTGTACAGCGTGGCTGATCTTCCGGGCAAGAAGAATGGTAAAACACAAATAACGATGCTGGTCAAAAGATGCTTCTATGTCGATGATTTCAGTGGAGAAAAATATGATGGTATCGGATCCAATTATCTGTGCGACAGAAATGAAGGCGATAATATTACCATCACAGGACCTTTTGAACTTCCATTCAAAGTGCCTGAAGACAAAAATGCCAATCTAATTCTCATAGGAATGGGAACAGGCATCGCCCCGTTCAGAGCTTTTATTAAGCACATTTATAAAAACGTGAAAGACTGGAAAGGTAAAATTCGATTGTTCTATGGTGCGAATAGCGGACTCGAATTGCTATACATGAATGAGAAAAATGGAGATCTGAAAAATTATTATGACGAATCTACATTTAAAGCATTTCACGCCGTAAGTCCACGACCACATTGGTCAGACCCAATTCAATTGGATGCTACTATAGAATCAAAATCTGCAGAGCTTATAAAATTATTGGATTCTTCAAATACCTATATGTATGTGGCCGGATATGAAAAAGTAAGACAGAATCTGGATAAGGCCTTTTCAAATATTTTGGGTTCGAAGGAAAAATGGACGAATCGAAAAGCTGAACTGGTTGCCGGTAAAAAGTGGGCAGAAATAATCTATTAGAAAATTGACAATACTAATAGCCATATTATCACTGGGTGGATTAACATTATTGTTAGCTATAATGCTGATTCTGGCAAATAAAAAGCTCTACGTATACGAGGATCCAAGAATTGATAAAGTAGAGGAGATGTTGCCTCATGCCAATTGCGGGGCATGTGGTTTTCCCGGCTGCAGACCTTTCGCCGAAGCACTTGTAAACGGAACTACCTTACCAGCTAAATGTACAGTAAGTTCAGAAGAAGGAAAAGAAGATATTGCCGCTTTTCTAGGGATAGAACTTGGTACTGAGGATAAACGTGTAGCCCGACTTGCTTGCGCCGGAGGTACAAATGTGGCCATCAATCGAGCGCAATATCACGGTATCAACTCCTGCCAGGCGGCTTCTCTCGTTTCCGGAGGAGGCAAAGGGTGTTTTTGGGGCTGTCTGGGACATGGTGATTGCGAAGTAGTCTGCGATTTTGACGCTATTAGTATGGATGAGCACTCCCTACCCGTTGTGGATGAAGGAAAATGCACTGCTTGCGGAGATTGTGTAGAGATTTGTCCGAAGGATTTGTTTTCCATTCATTCTTCTACAGAACGGCTTTGGGTAGCCTGTAAAAATCTGGAACACGGAGATGCAGTGCTGGAAGACTGTGAGGTTGGGTGCACGGCTTGCGGCAAATGCGCAATGGATGCGCCGGGCGATCTGATTACCATGGTCAATAATTTACCGGTGGTCGATTATTCCAAAAATCACAACACCATGGATCCTATTCAGCGCTGTCCGACCGCGGCCATCGTGTGGATCGATGAAAAAGGGGGTGTCATCAAAGGTCGCGAGAGTAAAAAAATCATTCGAAAAGGGGAACTGGGAGTCAGAGAATCCTAATAATCCCCCCCCATTGCACTTTGAGACACAGAAAGCTGCCAGGCATACAACTCTTTTTTCATTCGCTCTACTCGAGCTGTATCTTTATTTGCCAGATTGCGCTCTTCCATTGGGTCGGTTTCCAGGTTATATAGTTCAAATCTTATGGGTCTTTCCCAATGTTTTATCTTATGAAATTTCCAGGGCCAGTCGAGCCAAGCGGCTTGACCCCGCATCGGCTTCAATGGTTCATTCATGAAAAGATGTCTTTCATGACCTTTTAAAATATCATAAGGTTCAATTTCCAGACCATTTTCCTGCTCCCTAAGCATAATGTGCATGTATTCTGATTCCGGTGTTTCTATTCCGTTGGCATAAGACCAAAAACCAATTTTACGGTTTTGCCAGTTTGCATTTGGTTCCAGCAAAGGCAAAATACTTTTACCGTCCAAGGGCCGTGCTTCCTGCCAGTCTGTATTCGTTGCCTCCAGAATAGTGGGGAATATGTCCATTGTGGTGATGGGTTCAGATGTATTCAGTGAAGCTTGAATCTTGGCAGGCCATTCCAAAATGGACGGGACACGCAAGCCACCTTCATATAGCAAACCTTTATTTCCCCGTCCTCCTGTTTCACTAAGAGAGTCAGGGCCACCATTATCACCACAATACCAAAACAAAGTGTTTTCATAGGTAAAGGTTTCTTTCAACTCGTCCCTGAGTTCACCTATAGCCTCATCCAATGACGATATTTCAGCATAGTAGTCTCTGTAATTCATAGGCAAATCAGGATACATGAGTCTGAATTTACGCTTGGGGCGATACGGATTATGCGGATTGGAAAACCACAACACTATAAAATATGGTTTCCCCCTTCCTTCATGCTCCTCAATAAAGTCAATTACTTCTTCAGCCAAAACCATTGATCCATCTCCACTGAATTCTTCAAGTTTCCCATTCCTGCTGAAGATGGGGTCATTGTCGAAATGATTAGAAGAGGTAAGCCAGTAGTCAAAGCCGAGTTTACCCGGGTTGACATCACTTTCAGGGCGAATCGAGCCAATATGCCATTTACCGAAATGTGCGGTAACATAACCTTTCTCTTTCATTAACTCTGCAAGGGTAATTTCTTCCGGCTTGATAGGAAATCCGAAGCTGAATGTGCGCATACGATTGGGGTTCCGCCCTGTTAACACAGAAGCTCTTGTCGGAGAGCAAACCGGACCAGCTGCATAAAAACGATCCATGCGTAAGCCCGATGCAGCCATGTCATCAAGATGGGGTGTTTTAACGATGGGATGGCCATAGTAGGACACATCTCCCCAACCGTGATCATCCGACATGCATAAAATGATGTTTGGCAACTCGTTTTTGACCTTCCCCTCATGAGGGTTGAAATTGCAGGCCGTTGTTATGGCCGCCATCCATGTAATTACGAATATCTTTGGATTCATTCTTGAAGTGACAATTCTTTGTGTTAAAAATCATGAAAAAATTCATGATCGAACTGTAAAAAGCAATTGTTCATCGAAAAATAATATACTGATAAAGGAATGGACAAAAAAGTGAGAAATAAAACAGCCTTCATCAAAAAAGGAGAAAAGGCGGATTTTGAAATGCTATTTACGAGTCATAAAGATCTTCGTAATCATCCCATTATTAGAAAGACCGCTCCCAACATGAGTAATCTCGTAGCCCTCTTTAGATAATTTATTTATTGTACTTACAATAAGATCACCATTTTTACCTTGGTTCTCCTCTTTCAGCTCTCTAAATGGAATAAATTCAGATTGGTTATTACCATAATAAATGTGAATTCCGGTGGCTTTATACGCCGGCACTTCATAAATCTCAAGCATAATATGCTGCTCAGGAGTAGATTCATCAAAGGAATAAACTGCAAAAGACAAGGTTGATAATGCAATGATTACAGCAATTCCAAAAAGTAATATTTTATTTCTGACCATGATCCATTCTTTTTTATGAATATACAAAAAAGATCAAGGCCGATTTTTAAAATTCTGCCACTTTTTATTTTTTCTGCATGGGATTACTTCTTTCGTATTCCCTGCGCTTATATAATTGAAATGATGTGGGCTCAATTCTTTCAGGCCAATAATTATTATTCCTGTTTACATCAGCTGTTTCTAGGTAAGGATCTATTTCTACCTCTTCCAATACCTTGTCGAAAACAAAAACCTTCGATACGAGAGTGTCATTGTATTTCCAGATTTCAGCAGGAATTTTCTCATAGGACTCTGATCCGTCCACAAACTTAAATTTCAGAATTATTGGCATATATAAGCCACCAATTGCTTTAAAGTTTATTTGATAATACTGATCATTTTTGTCAAGAATTGCTTTTTCGTCTGCGTCAAGATCATTCAAATATCTTTGATATGACTTTTGGTCAGATTCACTGACTTCGTATTCATTATAAGAATTATAGAAATCCTTCATTTCCGGATCACGCTCAACAACCGTTTCAATTCCTGCTTCTTTATTATTGAGATAAGTTTTGTTCTTTCTATCTAAATCATCCTTTTCTTTTTTTCTTTCCATTTGTGTTTCAGGATTTTTATCATCTGCCTGATACCATATTACTTCGTCAATGGCTAGATCTACATGATCATTGGTAAAAAACCATCCTCTCCAAAACCAATCAAGGTCTACCGCCGAAGCATCTTCCATTGTTCTGAAAAAATCAGCAGGACTAGGATGCTTGAATTTCCACCTGTTGGCAAATACTTTAAAGGAATAATCAAATAATTCCCTACCCATTATGGTCTCTCGAAGAATGGTCAAACCAGCAGCAGGTTTTCCATAAGCATTATTTCCAAGTTGATAAACAGATTCAGGATCGGTCATAATGGGAGCTATTCTTGATTTATCTCCCTTCATATAATCTACAATTTTGCTGGGTGGCCCTCTCCTAACAGGGTAGTCAATGTCCCATTCATATTGGGCAATTGATTGAACAAAAGAATTTAAGCCCTCATCCATCCAGGCCCATTGCCTCTCATCCGAGTTAACAATCATCGGAAAATAGTTATGTCCTACTTCATGGATAATAACTCCAATCATTCCATATTTTGTCCTTTCTGAATATGTACCATCAGCTTCCGGACGGCCACCATTAAAGCATATCATGGGGTATTCCATTCCAATTCTGTCGGTATGAACGGAAATAGCTACCGGATAAGGATAGTCAAATGTATGTTTTGAGTAAACACGCAGTGTATGTGCAACGACATTCGTGGAATACTTCTCCCATAGCGGATTCCCTTCTTTTGGGTAATAAGACATGGCCATAACAGTTCTATCTCCAAATTTTACACCCATTGCATCCCAAATAAATTTCTTGGACGAAGCAAAAGCAAAGTCTCGGACGTTTATCGCTTGGTAAATCCAGGTTTTCTCTCCACTGCTTTTAGACTTTTCATTCTTTAAAGCCTCTTTCGGCGAAATGATCATCAAAGGCTTATCCGATGATTTAGCCCGATCAAATCGCTCTATTTGCTCCTTTGTTAATACTTCATCGGGGTTTTGTAATTCACCACTAGCTCCTACTACTTGGTTGTCCGGAACTGTTAGGTGAACTTCGTAGTCTCCAAAAGGCAAAGTAAACTCCCCTCTTCCTAAAAACTGCTTATGCTGCCAGCCTTCAACATCATTATAAACTGCCATTCGAGGAAAAAACTGGGCAATTGCATATAGGTAGTTATCATCCTCTTCAAAATACTCATAACCCGACCGACCTCGCTCTTTAATTCTGTCATTGATATTATACCACCATTTGATTTGAAATGAATAAGAAGTTCCAGGCATTAGGGGTTCTTCCAGATTAACTCGCATCATTGTCTTATTAATGACGTAAGTTAAATCCTTATCCTCTTTATCTTTTACCCATTCAATATTAAATCCCCGATCAGGGCGATCATCCATTTTTGGAATACTTCCGAAAGACATATTATCTCTCAATCTATCCTGATCAATTTTATAGGAATCTGAGGTTTTAGCTCTCTTATTCTGATCTAATTGCAGCCATAAATAATCCAGTGGATCGGGTGAATTATTCAAGTAGGTTATCGTTTCTTCTCCGTAGATCCTTTGATTTTTATCATCAAGGGTGATATGCATCACATAATCTGCCTTTTGCTGATAATACTCATGACCCGGAGCACCGGCTGCATTTCTGTAAACATTTGGAGTGGGCAAAAGATCATATAATTGGGAAAACTTATTTGAGTTGTATTGCTGAGCGTAAATTGAGTTACTGACAATAAAAATGCTCAGTATGGATAAAACAAATTGCTTGTGCATATTACCAAAATTTGGTGTCTATCATTAAAATCAAGGATATACCTGCCGCAATACCGGATAACCAATATCTGAATTTCTGACGATCCAGAAATGGTATAAATTCTAGTATTGTTTTGACTATTAGGATTATAAGAATAATAAAAATTTGCCCGAGTTCGATTCCTACATTAAATGCAAACAATGGCCAAAGTACAGAAGATTCATTTCCAAGAAGCATTAGAAGATAATTAGAAAACCCAATTCCGTGAATCAATCCAAAAAATAGTATGAGGAAATACACGGCCTTACTATTTGAGCTTTTGCTTTGGTTTGTAAAACCTGATAACGCTGTAATGAAAATTGTAACCGGAATTAAAAATTCAACAATCTCAACCGGAAATGAGATCACTTTGAAAGCCGCCAGAATTAACGTTATCGAATGTCCTAATGTAAATGCTGTGATCAGAATTATTAATCTCTTCCAATGTCTGAAGTCCTGAAATGCGCATACGGCCAATAGAAAAACCATATGATCATATGCATTTAGATCGCTTATATGATTTAAGCCTAACTGAAGATATGTTTCAAAAATGCTCAAGAATGCTCAACTTGGTATTACGAATGCGAAACTACATTTCTATGAAAATTGTTTCAGTTGTTTTTACACTAATTCTTACATTTCAAGTATCAAAGGCAAGCACGGCCCTCAATCATCCCTTTTATGTAAGTATAATCCAGCTCGATCACAATTTGCAAAATAAGAGTTTGGAAATAACTTTTAAGATTTTCACTGACGATCTTGAAAAATCCATTGCGAAAGAATCCGGTGTCAATTTGTATTTAACCGGTCAAAAAGAGTATGAAAAATCAGATTCGCTTATTTTCAGTTATCTTAAAAGGCATTTCCAATTAAGTCCGGATGACAAAATTTGCAATTTAAAATTTATAGGATTTGAAGCTTCATTCGATGTAACGAAAATCTACCTTGAAGCAGAAGGCATTAATCCCAATTTGAGTAAAATAAAAATTGAAAGCGATATACTAGTATCTGAAATTCCGGAACAATCAAACGTATTTCATTATCAGAAAAACGATGACATCAAGAGTCTTATACTTAATAGGTCGAATACTATCGGTGAAATATTAATAGAATAAAAAAAGGCAGCTTTATGCTGCCTGATTATTTTTATTTCTTGAAAGTATATCCAATTGAGACTTGCGCTGATACGTTTCTGGGGTCATCAAAACGGTAAAAGCGATCAAAATTATCTTCATTTGTACTTCCATCAATGACATATTGATCAATAACCGCACGATCAATATCATAAATATTTCCGAGGCTATAAAGAATTCTGAAGCCAACATTAATACCGGCAGGTAGGTCTAGCATATAACCAAATAGAAATGAGAAGTCGTTATCACTATAGCTTCTGAATGTCTCAATATCACCACCAAATTGATCTGCTAGAGTTACTTCGTTTCCGCCACCATCCAGTATCGTTCCATCAATTTCTGTTGACTGACTCAAAAGAAATGAAGGTTGAACTCCGATTTGAAAACTAGACATTCCACCATGAAGCATAAACACTAATGGTATATCGAGATAATTTAATTTATCCGTATAGGTAACATCATAGGTATTTCCGGCTATGATTTTTCCACCTGAAAGGTTATCAAATCTTCCACCGCGTTGTGAATACAAAACTTCAAGTTGAAAACGAAAAAAATGTGCAATCTGAACACGGCCATAACCTCCTGCATGAAATGTAGGTCCTATTGCCCCTACCTCATCAGAGGAATTACCCAAAGAAGCAAGTATGGATGAAGCACCCAACCCAATTTTGGGACCTCCACTTATTTCCTGTGCTTTTGCGAAACCAAAGACCGATAAAATGCAAAATAATAGTATTAGTTTTTTCATATGTTTTATTCTTAGCCCGGCAAAAATATGATTTTCCTTCTACCGAAATTGATTTATTCAATTAGTTTTTCAAGTTGATACTTTCTGGATCCCTTTATTAAGATTATTCCATCCTTAAATTCTAAGCTTTCAAAGGCCAATTTGCATGAATTGCTATTTTCAAACCATTGAACCGAATTAATATTCTTATAGGCTTCGAATTCTTTTCCAACCAGCCAAATATTATCAATACTACTTGATAATAACTGATTAATAATTTTCTTATGCTCTTCCTTTTCATAATGACCCAGTTCGAGCATTCCGCCCAAAATCACCATTTTTCGAGGATAAGACGAATCATCAATTGTTTTTATCGCAAGATTCATGCTTGAAGGGTTCGCATTGTATGCATCGAGCATTATTTCAAAATCTTTATGCTCAATCAATTGTGATCGGTTCAATTTTGGTTGATAGGATTCAATTGCGGTCTTAATATCTTCAAAGTCTATCTCAAAATAATATCCGATAGCAGCAGCGGCCAATATGTTGATACTATTAAATTCCCCAACCAGATTAGATTTAATTATTCCTGACTCAGTTTTGATTGTAGCATACAGATCATCCGCAATTCTTATTGCATTAATATCAGCCTCGTTTTCAAATCCATATTTAAAAGATTCTATGCCTTTAGCATTATGCATTAATTGCTCGTCGTCAGCATTGACAAATACCTTTGCCTTATGTTCTTTTAAATAATCATATAATTCGGAGTTGGATTTTATTACATTTTCCAGGCTGCCATAACCTTCCAGGTGATCCTTACCATTGTTTGTAACTAGTCCAAAATTAGGCTTGGCTATTTCACACAAAAATGCATGTTCTCCTAGATGATTTGCTCCAATTTCTAAAACAAGAAAGTTGCAATCTTCCGGCACCATCAAAAGAGTTAATGGCAAACCTATATGATTGTTGAAATTTCCCGGAGTACTGAATACATTGAAATTAGAAGATAAAACTGAGCTTATTAATTCCTTAGTGGTTGTTTTTCCGTTAGATCCCGCAATAGCTAAAACCGGAAATTCCCATTTTGATCTTGCAAAAGCAGCAAGATTTTGAAGACTCTTCAGAGTGTTATTTACATGGAAATATTCGGGTCCTTTTAATTCAGGTTCATCAACAACTGTGAGTAAAGCTCCTTTTTCAATAGCATCCTTAGCAAATTTATTACCGTCGAAATTCTCACCTTTCAACGCAAAATAGATCATTCCCTTCTCTATTTTTCTCGAATCGGTGCTTATACCATTGGAGTTTTTGAAATGCCTGAATAAAGATTCTATTTGTTGTTGATCATTCATTCAAATTTGCTTCTGTAGTGTCATTTATTTTACCCAATTCAACAACTAAATCACCTTGCATATTCGCGGTGAAGGCTTTTTCAAATTTTCGCCCCCAATGGATTTCATTTCCAAGGTAAGAATATCTGGAATGCACCTGCTGGGCAAAAGTATCATCAAAGCCTTTAATTAAAATTAAAAATTCAACATTTTGTGCAAGTAGATCTTTTCGGGTCAATTTATAAAGTGGGCTATTCTCAGAAATAGGATGTACAATTGTCCATGTTAAAGGAAAAAAGTGAATATGGCTTCTTTCCAATTCAAGGTTATAATAATTTCTTATCCAGTCACCATTTTCGCTCTTGTAATTTGTGGTAAACATTAGGCTGGCTTGCATATCAATCAAAGTATTATTTCTCAAATTGGCAATTCTAAATTCGAGAGCATTAATGTCTTTGTAGGGTGAAATTATAGCATTATCCGAAAAGATAATTTTAGCAGAGGGCTTTGAAAATCGACCATAAAGTAAACCAGTGGCAAGTGCCACCAAAAGCAATCCGGATAATGCTTCAAGTGAAGCCACCAAACCGGCTAAAAATCCCGTCGGGCTTAAAACTCCATAACCAACAGTTGTGAGCGTCTGAACAGAGAAAAAGAAAGCATTTGCAAAATCATCAATCAAGTTTTTCTGCACTAATCCGGCAATCTTGTCTACACCAATGAGCATATAGATTAAAGCAAATAGAACATTTACGATAATGTATACTGCCAAATTCAAAAGAAGGAACTTCGCCCAAGACATACTTATCAATTGGTGATAATAATTGCCCGGCTTTCCTTTTGGTGGAATACGCTTTACGTTAAAACTTCCATCTTTATTGATTACTCTTTTGGTTTTTGAACTGAACTTTTGTCCAAAACCGGGATCATTATTGAAATTGAATAATTCCTTTATATCCATATCATTCGATTAATGACCAATCGTAATCCATAAAAGAAACATCTGTGTTTTCGCTGATCTGAGTATTAGAAAATTTATTTAAAAAGTTTATCAGACTGCCTTCATTTTTAAAATCACCACCAAACCAGGAAAATAATTTTGAGACCTTAATCTGCTCTTTGCTAATTAAATTTTTTGATTTGTCATTGATGAATGCTTTTGCCTGGAATTCTAATTGCTCATCTAATTTTTCAGAAATATAAGCCTCGTTTTTTAAATCAGGACAAGAAACTGAAGCACAATTTATAGCAAAATGAATTCTTGGTTCTTGAAATTTCTTCCTTAGTATGCGATGCTCAATATCGTTCAGTGAATATTTAAATTCATTGATTTTTATAAAGGATTTATCCCAGATGGTATTAACAAAGGGAATTGAAATTGAAGAGTTAAGGTCCTTTATGGATTCCAATGGATAATTATCAATAATCAATTTTACCGTAAAGGCATTATATGCATTTATCCAAAAAGCAAGTCTTTCCTCTTTAGACCATGTATTCGGATCCGGGTGATTATTTTCAAGAAAACTGAGATAGCGATGAAATTTTTCAGGATTCTCTTTTAGCTTCAAATAGTTGACTCTACCATTATCTTCCACAATTTCCTGAAGAACTTCGGTCCATAAATCATGGGAAATAGAACTGCTATTTGAATTCCTATTAGGTACTGTACAACTCAGGAAAAATAGATTGACCAGAGCTAGAGCAACTATAACACACCTGAAATAATACCTATGGCTATAATTATTAACATCCATGCTACATATTTATGAATAATATCTAAGGTAATTTTCTTTAAAAGTTTTCTTCCTAGCAAGGCACCTAAGAATGCCGGAAGCAAAGCAGCCAAAATCATTTGTAAATTATCCATGGAATGAACAAAATTCATTCTACCCGAATAAATACCAATTCTTGTAATATCAACTAGGCAGGCAATGGCTACGCCATTTGCAATAAATTGTTCTTTACCAAGATTAGCCTTAATCAAAAACATCGACCTAAGTGCGCCTTGATGCCCGCTTAAACCTCCAAAAAAACCACTCAATAAGCCACCGAACCAGAGTAGAGATAGTTTGATGTTTTTCAATGCAAATCTGCTATCCAATTCCAGGTAGACAAACACCAACACTAATGTACCAATGATTAGATTTAACAAGGAAAAATTTAATTCAATTGAGCTGATTCTGTAATTAAATAAAGGCTTGAAATCACTAATTTCAGTTAGCAAAAAAGCTCCTCCTAAAGCCCCAATAATACAAAAAGGACCAAAATACTTTAACACATCCCAATTGATATATCTGTATAATAAAGCAAGTTTGAAAAGGTTGTTTGAGAAATGAACAATGGCCGTCATTGCAATGGCAAGCTCCAAGGGGAAGAAAAAAATAAAAACGGGTGTCAATAGTGTTCCAAGCCCAAAACCACTGAAGAATGTCAGTAGAGAGGTTAAAAATCCAACAATTGCGAGGATAACATATTCCATTTTATAAATCTAATACCTAGTCACTTCCCATTTTGGGAAATATATTCCCAAAATAAAACTTACTTAAAATAGAATATACGCCAAACGAGCTTAAATGCACATTTATCCTTTCGGCAAGGTTTCTGAAGATACTAAGACAAAAAGATCGAAAGTTAAAAGATCTGATAAGAATTTTTGTTTGTTGTTGCCTAGAAAAGGCCGGCGTTCTTACGTCGGTCTTTCTTATTTTAAAGATTTTATAAATTGTACTATTTGGAGTTGCAATTTCTTTTAGGTTTCTTAACTTTGTTCTAAATGAAGCTGGAAATAGCTTTATTTTTCATGCAGTTTTCATACACTTTTGTTTGTTATTAAAAAAAGCTCTCATTCTGTGAGGGCTTTTTTAATGTTTTCTTCTAAGATTGTTGTTTTTAGAACGAAGCTTTATTATTTTTGCAACCCTTTTGAACTGAAAGACAATGAAAAAAGAAATTCATCCGGAATACCACAACGTAGTATTTCACGATACGGCAAGCGATTTTAAATTTATGACAAAATCAACAATGGGTTCTGAGGAATCTATTAAATGGGAAGACGGTAACGAATACCCATTGATTAAAGTTGAAATTTCATCGGCTTCTCACCCTTTCTTTACCGGTAAGAAAATATTTGTTGATACTGCAGGTAGAGTTGAGAAGTTCAACAAGAAATATAAAAAGAGCTAATACGACAATTTATTTATGGTCGTTTTTTAAAGTCTCTGAAATCATTCAGAGACTTTTTTATTTTTGACAAATGACAATAGTTTTATTCGACCATGAAGACATAAGAGAAAACCTCTTACCACTTACATATACACGTGCTGTTGCCGACATTCGATGTGGCATTTTGACTATTCGAGAAAAATGGCAAAAACATACTTCAAACGAAGTTCATGTCATTTGCGCTTCTCCACTTGATCGCTTTCTAAATAAGCCCTTACCTAAAGGTCCAAAACTCTATATAAATGCCTCGATTCTCCCTAGCAGGACTATAATCGAAAAGTTCTTTGAATTAGAAGATTCTCGTGGTCTGCAAAGTGATGATATTTTGCTCGCTTATAAAAGTTCAGAAAATCTTGATTCATCAAATCTTTCAGCAAAAAACCTTTTTACTGAATCGGAATATTACGGCGATGCTGATCTAATTAGTCAGCCCTGGAATATTTTTAAATATAACGCCAGAGAAATCAAATCTGACTTCAACTTGATTACTTCAGGCAGAAAATCTCAAGCAATCAATGATAAGCACAGCATCCTATATAATGAAGAAAATATCTTCATAGAGGAGGGTGCCAAAATTAAAGCTGCTATACTTAATGCCGAAAACGGGCCTATTTACATTGGTAAAAACGCCGTTGTTGAAGAAGGTGCTATTATCAGAGGTTCATTTGCATTATGTGAGGGCGCTTATGTCAATACAGGAGCCAAGATACGAGGTGATTCTACGGTTGGCCCGTTTTCAAAAGTAGGTGGAGAAGTAAGTAATTCTGTAATTTTTGGATATTCAAATAAAGGCCATGATGGGTTTCTGGGTAATTCTGTGATTGCAGAATGGTGTAATATTGGTGCCGATACAAATACTTCTAATCTCAAGAACAACTACGATGAGGTGAAACTTTGGAATTACCCTTCCGGAAGATTTATTAAGACAGGTGAGCAATTCTGTGGATTGATTATGGGAGATCATTCAAAATGTGGAATAAATACCATGTTTAATACTGGCACCAGTGTTGGTATAGGTGCCAATATTTTTGGCTCCGGCTTCCCCGCCAATTTTATTCCTTCATTTTTTTGGGGAGGACCACAAAGCAAAGCTACCTTCACAATAAGTAAAATGTTGGAGACAGCAAGAATCGTTATGGCCAGGCGAAATAAGGTTTTAGACAAAACCAGTGAAGATATTTTGGAAATGAATTTCAGAGCAACAAAAAAATACAGACCCTGGGAATGAAGTTTTCTGAAATAAAAGGATACAATGATATAAAAGAGAATCTGTGCAAAAGCGTACAAAATGCACATGTTGCTCATGCATTAATGTTTTCTTCAAATGAAGGTGGTGCAGGTTTAAATATGGCACTTGCTTATGCTACATATTTGAATTGTGAAAATCGCTTGGGAAATGACTCATGTGGTGAATGTTCTTCTTGTCATAAAATGAAGAAACTTATTCATCCGGATTTAAGCTTCTTTTTCCCACTTACTACAACCAAAAATCATCAAAAACCTCTTGGGGAGTTATTTCTAAAGGAATGGCGAGAATTTGTATTAAAACATCCATACGGAACATGGGTAGATTGGGGCAAGTTTATCGGAGCAGAAAATAAGCAGCTCATTATTTCAAAAGATGAGAGCAAAAGGATTTTATCAGTCTCCAGCATGAAGTCCTTTGAAGGCGAATATAAAATCAACCTTATATGGTTGCCGGAATATCTTAACGTCTATTCCGCAAATGCACTACTAAAAATTTTGGAGGAACCACCTGCCAAAACGGTATTTATTCTTGTCACTGAAAATCCCGAAAAACTTCTTCCTACAATAATTTCAAGAACTCAAATATTAAGGTTGCCACCTTATAATGTTGATGAACTCTGTGAAATTCTCGAAGAATCTTATGGTATTGCCAAAGAAAAAGCAGAAACTATAGCTCAAATAGCTCAGGGAAATATAAATGAGGCAGTTTCTTTAAGTAGTGAAGTTGAGAATACTCAACACCTATTAATTCGTGAATGGCTTTTGGATTGTCATAAAAATGATACCCTAGCTCTGGTAAATAAAGCTGAAGAATTTCAGAAATGGGGTCGTGAAGCTCAAAAAGCATTTTTGCGATTGGCCCTTTCAGTTTTAAGAGAATCTATCGCTGCATCGAGCGGAGATGATGCTCTTTTAAATGTACCTGAAAATCAAAAAACCTTCATTAAGAAATTATCCACAAATAGCGGTTGGGAAAAAATTGCAGCTATTGCAGAAGAGCTCAACCGGGCTTATTATCACTTAGAAAGAAATCTTTACCCTAAAATTGTATTTTTGGACTCTTCAATGCTAATTTCAGCAATATTTAAGAGATAAAAATGTAAATAATAAAGAAATTGAAATACAGAATAATTCTACCAATCCTTTCAATTACCATTTTAATCGCAGGTTTTATATTTCTAGATGCTCCTACCAAAAGCAAAAAGAAAAGGAGCGATCAAGTCGTTACAATTAGTACAAAATTTGGAGATATGAAATTTGTCCTTTACGGCTCCACTCCTCTTCACAAAGAGAATTTTTTAAAGCTGGCAAAGGAAGGCTTTTACGACAGCACTACATTTCACAGAGTTATAAAGCAATTTATGATTCAGGGTGGTGACCCTAACAGTAAAGATTCTAATCCAAAAAACGATGGCTTAGGCGGCCCCGGTTATACTATTCCTGCTGAATTCAACACAAAGCATATTCATAAAAAAGGAGCATTAGCAGCAGCTCGGCAAGGCGATGCTATTAACCCCAAAAAGGAATCGAGCGGCTCTCAGTTTTATATTGTGCAGGGCAGACCTGTAGCAAATGGTGAGTTGGTGAGAATGGCTTCGTTTAAAAAAATTGATTATACCGAGGAACAGAAAAAAATATACTCCGAACTTGGAGGAACACCGCATTTAGATGGAGATTACACTGTTTTTGGTGAAATTATTTCCGGAATGAATATTATTGACTCCATTGCCTTAGCTAAAACAGTAGCAGACCGACCCAATGAAAATATCTATATTCAAATGTCGGTGGACAAAATGAAAAGGAAAAAAATAACCAAGCTCTTTAATTACAACTATCCTATTGAATCGGAGCAAACCGAAAACGAATAATCTTGAAGAAAAAAATTCTCATAACAGGTTCCAACGGACTATTAGGTCAAAAATTAGTTGAACTTATACTGCGCGAAAAGGAATTTGATCTTGTCGCTACAGCTAAAGGAGAAAATAGAATAGCGGAAGTTTATCCTGAAATGAACTATGTAAGTATGGATATCAGCAAGCAAGATGAAGTATTGAAAGTGATTTCTTCTGAAAAGCCTGAATACGTCATTCATACTGCCGCCATGACTCAAGTAGATGATTGTGAGAAGGATAAAGACATGTGTGATACATTAAATGTAAAAGCAGTTAAATACATTGCCGATGTTTGCGAAAAAACAGGAGTACATTTAGTACACCTTTCAACTGATTTTATTTTTGATGGTGAAAATGGCCCGTATAAAGAAGAAGATGTTGCCAATCCTATTAGCTATTACGGTGAATCAAAACTCAAGTCTGAAGAGATTGTGAAAAAATTAAAATCTAAATGGGCTATTGTAAGAACCGTTCTTGTATATGGAATTGTCCATGAAATGAGCAGATCGAATATAATTTTGTGGGTGAAGAAGAGTTTGGAAGAAGGAAAAACCATCAATGTTGTAAATGACCAATGGCGATCTCCTACTTTGGCTGAAGATTTAGCTATGGGATGCTATTTAATTTGCAAAAAAAATGCCGAAGGAATATTCAATATTTCAGGACCGGATTTTCTTACACCTTATGATATGGCTATTTCAACTGCGGAATATTTCAATCTGGATAAAAAGTTAATAAATGAAGTTGATGGAACTGTTTTTAAGCAAGATGCCAAGCGTCCGCCGAAAACCGGTTTTATACTAGATAAAGCAAGAAACATACTTGATTATCAACCACACACTTTTACCGAGGGCATAAAAATTATCGCCCTACAAACTGAGAATAGCTGATCACATATCGGAAGGTAAAAGTCATTATATATTTTTGAAGTTTTACATAATAATTGTTGAATGAAAAATTTGAAGGGCTACGTTTTGTTGGGGATACTATTTTTAAGTCAAAGCTCACAAGCTTTTGCCGAATCTGGTTTTGAGGAAAAAGTCAACAAAGTAATTCGGACATCCGTTGGACCTTATCTTGAGATAATTTCCGATGCAATATTTTTTCCTGTACCTCTCGGAGGAGGGCATGAAATGCCATTTGTAATTATCTGGCTGCTCGTAGGTGCCTTAATTTTTACCATTTATATGCGATTCATCAATTTCAGGGGTTTTAAACATGCCATTGATGTAGCAAGAGGCAGGTATGATGATCCAAGCGACCCGGGAGAGGTCACGCACTTTCAAGCATTAACGGCAGCCTTATCTGGAACTGTAGGCTTGGGCAATATAGCCGGTGTTGCTATAGCTGTATCTGTAGGCGGACCGGGTGCAACTTTTTGGATGATATTGGCAGGCTTACTCGGTATGACATCAAAATTTGTTGAATGCACTCTTGGCGTTAAATACAGAGTTGTAAAGGATGATAATACTGTTTCAGGAGGACCAATGTACTATTTGAGTCGCGGTTTGGCCAAAAAAGGCTGGCCCATGTTTGGCAAAATTGCCGCTGCCCTATTTGCTTTCTTTTGCATAGGTGGTTCGTTCGGAGGTGGTAATATGGCTCAAATTAATCAGGCTACTAAGCAGTTTGTAAATATCTCTGGAGGTACTGAAAGTTTTCTCTTTGGCAGAGAATGGCTTTTTGGCTTATTCATGGCCCTTGTTGTTGGAATGATCATCATTGGTGGAATTAAGAGTATTGCAAAAGTTACCGATAAGATTGTACCATTTATGGTGGGAATTTATTTAGCGGCTGCAATTGCAGTTCTGTTGTTTAGATTTAGCGATATCCCTTGGGCAGTTGCTTCAATTTTTGAAGGAGCTTTTTCAGCTGATGCCGCCTTTGGTGGGTTTTTAGGAGTATTAATTCAAGGATTCCGAAGAGCTGCATTTTCCAATGAGGCCGGTGTAGGTTCCGCTTCAATTGCCCATAGTGCTGCAATGACCGATGAGCCTGTAAGTGAAGGAATCGTTTCCTTATTGGAGCCTTTTATTGATACGGTGGTAGTTTGTACAATGACTGCCTTAGTAATAATAATTACCGGAAATGTTGACCCGGGAGCAAGTCAGGGAGTAGAACTAACATCAAAAGCTTTTGGATCAGTGATTTCCTGGTTCCCATATATTCTTTCTATTGCAGTGATACTTTTTGCTTTATCTACAATGATCTCCTGGTCTTATTATGGTTTGAAAAGTTGGACATATCTTTTTGGTGACAACAAATACACCGATGTCAGCTATAAAATATTATTCTGCACTTTCGTAGTTCTGGGTTCTGCAATGAATATGCAAAAGGTCTTTGATTTTAGTGATGCCATGATTTTTGCTATGGCATTCCCAAATGTGCTTGGCCTTTATATCCTAGCTCCCGAAGTCAAAAATGACCTTGTGGATTACTTAAAAAGAATCAAATCAGGAGAAATCAAAAAATATTTCTAAGATGTGAGAAGGTTCCGAAAATATCTGGTCGAATTTTTCGGATTCTCACATGGAGAAAGTAAAGGCTTTATTATTCTTCTTGGTTTTGTAATTGTGTTTTTTGCTCTGTCAAGCAAAATTCCGGCACTTATTTTCATTAATAATTATGGTCTGGAATCCAACTCTGAAAAAATTGACAGTTTCCTTGAGGGTGCAAAGTTAAAGTCTCCTAAAACTAGTTTTAAGCAAAAGGAAAAAATACAGATTTCCGACCCAAATACGATGTCGTTTTTTGATTGGACTAATATTGGGTTGGATCAAAAGTTGGCTAATAGAATAATCTCCTACAGATTACATGGGGGCTTCTTCCGAGAGAAAAGTGACCTGAAAAAGGTCTATGGTTTAAGCGACTCAATTTATTCAGAAATTGACCAATACCTAAGAATAAAGGAACTGGAAAAACCACCGAAAAAATACTCGGGCACCAATTATACAAACAAGAAATTTGATGAATACGAAACTTCAAAAACGAAAATTCCGATTAAAAAACCCGATCTAAATTCCTGCGACTCAACAGAACTCCTATTTATCAAAGGTATCGGTTCGGCAAGAGCTTCAAGGATAATAAAATACAGGTCGAAACTGGGTGGATTTAATAATAAAAATCAGTTATCAGAAGTCTTTGGCTTAGATAGTCTTGTATTGGAAAACCTTATGGCAAACACAGTTCTTGTAAACGACTCGGCTTTATCCAAAATGGACCTAAATTCAATATCATTCAAAGATCTACTCAAACACCCATATGTTGATTATAATACGTGTAAAGTCATATTAAATTTTCGGAATCAACATGGAGCATTTAATAGCATTGATGACTTAAAGAAAATTAAGATTATTGACAATGATTTTATCTCCAAAATTGAGCCTTATATTCAATTTCAATAGCTTTGATAATTACTCTAAATTCAATTTTTCACTATAAAACTTATTATATTCAAAACTTGAATGAAATTTTAATACAAGCCTATGGCCTTTAGTTTAGGTTCTACTCTTGAAATTGAAGAACGGGAAACCAATAAAGTAATACTATTTACGCTTCAGTCCTTTTTTATCGGGGTGTTCATTTCTACTTTTGAAATTGGCTCCACTTCACTTTTTCTAGAGTATTTTTCTCAATCTGACCTTCCAAAGGCATTCATCATTTCCGGCCTGGCCGGTGTGGTTTTCACTACCATTTTCACCAGTCTTCAAAGATCCATTAAATTCAAAAACCTGAGTTTAATTAACCTTCTTGTAATCAGTATTTTAACTATACTGCTTCGGTACAGTTTTAGTTTTACTGATGATCCAATGCTGATCTATATTGTATTCATTTTGATGGGGCCACTGAAAGTTATTGCCTTTCTGGGTTTCTGGGGGATGGCTTCACGAGTATTTTCCCTAAGACAAGGTAAAAGGCTTTTTGGTTTAATTGACTCAGGACAGGTTTTTGGTGCTATACTAATAGGTTTTTCAACAGTTTTGATAACCCAATTTCTCCCAAGTACAAAAGACTTATTAGTTATTTCCTCAGGAAGTATTTTAGTAACCCTGATACTTCAATTTTTGGTTAACAAACATTACGGAGATGAAATACAAGAAATTGAAGATGATGAAAGCGATTCAAAAGATAATAGCTATAAGTTCCTAAAGAGCTCCTATATACAGTTTATGGTGTTCTTTGTTGTGCTTTCTACGATTGCAGTATTCTTCATTTATAATTCATTCCTTACAGTTACAAAAGATCAATTTCCTCAATCCAGAGATCTTACAAATTTCCTTGGCTTCTTCATTTCGATGGTGATGATTTTCAGTTTCCTATTTAAGACATTTTTGTATAGTCGCCTTATTCAGATGTATGGTCTTAAAGTTGTTCTCATTATCCTTCCAATACTTTTATTCATAATCACTATCTCCGCTTCAATTGTAGGAACGGTATTTGGTTTTACACAAGCAACCTCAGTCAATTTCACATTATTCTTCATTCTCATCGCATTGAGCCAATTATTTTCTTTATCTCTAAAAAACTCACTTGAGGTACCTGCTTTTAAAATTTTGTATCAGCCTTTACCGAAAAAAATTCGATACGATGTTCAGGCAAGAATTGATGGAATCGTAAATGAAACTTCCGCTGTACTTGCAGGATTGATTCTTTTGGGACTGAGCCTTTTGGAATTTATAGAGCTCATTCACTTTTCTTATTCTCTTATAATCATCATTGCGATTTGGATTTATATAACAGTCAAACTGTATAATTACTATAAAACCACCTTGCAAGACTCTCTTTCCCGTGGCTCAAGAGCTGCCGGTTCACTAAAGGGAGAAATGAAAATCAGAAATATGATTAAAGAGGAATTGAATGTAGAATCCTCAGATAAAATAATTAGATCGCTTCGACTAACAGCCAATTACGAACCCAATCTATTCGAAGTATTTGTTTCTGATTTATTGAAAAGTGAAAAGGAAGAATTGAAAAGTTTTGCTCTTCAAAAAGCTTCAGAATACAATATGCTTTCACTAAGGTCTGGTATCAAAGGAATGATCAAGGCCTCAAATAATAGCACCCTGACCAAGCAAGCTGAAGAAGTGCTGAACAGTTTAGAAGAAACAGACAAAAGGGTAAGTGAAGGTGAAATATTGTCTAGTCTTGTGAATTCAAGAGTGTTTGACGACAGAGTTTTTGCAGCAAAAATTTTGGGAGAAACTACTTTAGACGATAGTTTAAACCTCTTAACTGAACTTATAAAAGATCATCATCCAAAAGTAAAAAAGGCAGCTATTGCTGCTATTGCTAAATTAAATTTGCCCGAATTATGGCCGAAGTTGGTTGAGAATTTAAATAATAAAAATTGTGTGCAGGCAGCTACTTCAGCAATAATCACCATTGGAGACCGAATATTACCAACCCTTGAACAATCTTTTTATAAATCGGGATATACTGCGGAAACAAAGTTGCATATAATTCAAATTTACGGGATTATCGGAGGACAAAATGCTGAGGACTATTTATTGAAAAAAATTAATTATCCCGATGGAAGAATTGTAAAACAATCCCTTCTCGCATTAAAAAATTGTAACTATAGAGCTGCTTCTGATAAACGAGGAAGTATTCACCAATCTACCGAAACCACAATATCCAATATTCTGTGGAATCTTGTAGCCTTGGAGAGTTTAAAAGAAGATGAAAAATACGAACACTTAGTTGAGGCTCTTCAGCAGGAAGTAAAAGAGAATTACGAATTTTTATTCTTATTGCTTTCATTGGCATATGATCCTCAATCCATAAAATATATTCAAGAAAATATAGAATCAGGTACAACCGAAGGTATTGGCTATGCTATTGAGCTATTGGATATTTTTATCGCTGAAGAATTGAAGCCAAAACTTTTCCCTATTCTTGAGGATAACTCATTGAGCGATAAGATCCGTCAATTAGAACCCTACTTCCCGGTTGCCGACTATTCCAATGAAGGGTTAATAAGGCAAATCATAAATCGCAATTATAATTACACAAACAGATGGACTAAAGCCTGTGCAATTATGGCCGCTCTTAAAGTGGAAGAACCAAAAATAAGTGATGATTTAATAGCTATTCTTTTCAATCAAGATAACCTACTGAGACAAAGTGCCGCATGGGTAATTTATAATATCAGTGAAGAGGTATATCATGAATGCACAAATCGTATTCCTGAAAAGGATAAGAGAATACTTGATGAAGCCATTGCTTTGAAAATACAACACAATTATCCCTTGCTTTATGATTTAACTATCTCCTTGTCGAAATCGGGAGGGCTAAAAGAAGTGAGTAAGTCTGTCATCTGTAAAGTAGTGGATCACTTGAAAATGTCAAAATCCCTTATCCACGATACAATTTTGAATAGTGAGGAATCAGAAAATTTCAATTTCTATTATTTGTGGGAAGGCAGTATTTCAGAAAAGCATAACGAAAAAGTAGAGGTTTACGTAGAAAAAGGACAAGTATTTGGACCTGTAATATGGAACGCAAATGCCAGTGATTCGGTAAGGCTAGAAGCTGAAACTAATTGTATTTATTACGTTTTAAATGAAGATTTCCTATTTGATCTTATGAATCAACACAACTCACTTGCTCACGCTATATATAATATGGCCAAAGAAGGGCACTCAATTCAATTTACCTGATTAGGAAATGAAATCATTAACTGAAACTGTGAACATAACGCTCTGAATAGTAGAATGAAAAAAACTACAATCCAAAGACAAATCACCATTAATGTAATCCTTCCGGTTGCAGCAGCCTTGTCTTTGATTGCAGTTATCAATTACGTCAATACTAACCTGCTTCTAACCAAAGCAAGCGAAAACAAGAGTGAGCTAATTTCAACAGAGATAAAAAATATTCTTGAATTTCAAGATTTCACCACCAATATAATTGAAGATAACCTCAATCAGGAAATTACAAATACAAGCCAATTTCTTGTTGAAGAAGTTTTTGAAAATACAGGAAAGATAGAGTCTTTATCTCTTGACTCCATCCGAGAAAGCCTTGGTCTTGATCCTAAGCTTTGGGATATTTATGTTATCAATCGAGAAGGCATTATTGTCAATACAACTTTTGATCCTGACCGTGGATTGAATTACTTTGATTTTGGTCCAACATTTAAGGAATACCTACTAAAAAGGTTTGAGCAAAACAAGCTCTATACTGAACGTCTTACCTTCGAAAAAAACAGCAATAGAAAAAGGAAATACTCTTATCAACCTACAAAAGGCGGTGAATACATAATTGAAATTGGTGTTTATTCTGATGACGCTACCACCTTGCTCAATAATTTTAAGAAGCAACTTGCTAGGATTTCAAAGGAGCAGGAAAGCATAGTTTCCGTCGATTTGTTTATTGGTAAAGAAAAGCCCATTTCTTATACTTCTGAAGCAACAATTGAAGAAAGCCACCTCAAAGCCTATCAAAATGCAATTGAAATAAAAGGGAAAACAAAGGTCTTAGATTCTGAGAGTAATATCGTCACTGAATTCATTTATCTGGGAAGAGAAAATACAGACCTTTATAAAGACGCTGCAATTCGAATAGTCTCTGACAGAAACGCCCAAATGGCTGAGTTAAGAAAAGAGTTATTAATCCTCTTGTTGATTTTTGGAATTACAATGGCAGCACTTTTGTCCATTATTGTAAACCGATCAAAAAAGATAACTGAGCCGATCAAAAAACTAGTAATTAATGTAAACAGAATCACAGAAGGAAACCTTAATGAGAGAGCGCAGGTAGTGGGTAATAATGAGATTACTACGCTTTCTGAAAAATTCAATCTTATGCTTGAGCGCTTAGAGGAATCATATAATGATTTGGAAAGAAAGGTGATTGAAAGAACCAAAGAAATTTCACAGCAAAAAGAAGAAATTGAGGCACAGAGAGATACACTCGTTCAAAATAATCATCATCTGGAGCAGGCATACAATGAAATAGAGGAACAGAAAAAACGAATTACTGATAGCATCAGATACGCTCAAAGAATTCAAAGAGTAATTCTCCCACCAAAAGAATATGTGAACGCCGTTTTACCTGAAGCCTTTATCATCTACCTTCCAAAAGATATTGTCAGTGGAGATTTTTATTGGGTCACCGACAACGACGACTTTGTGAATTTCGCAGCCGTTGATTGTACTGGGCATGGAGTTCCGGGAGCATTCATGTCACTTGTTGGGAATAACAATTTAAACTCTGCTATAAGAAGCGTGACGGAGGTAAAACCATCTTTAATATTAGAGTCCCTAAACAAGGGTGTTACTAGTGTTTTGAGGCAAAAAGAGGAAGATTCTCAAATCAAAGATGGGATGGATATTGCTTTGTGCACAATTGATAAAAGTCGAAAAAAACTACAGTTTGCCGGAGCCTACCGACCACTATATTTTGTGCGAGATGGTGAATTAACAGAAATCAAAGGTGATAAAAACCCAATTGGCGGGGGAGAGCTCCAAAAAGCCAAAACCTTTACCAATCACGAGTTTGAATTGAAAAAGGGTGATTGTATCTATATCTTTTCAGATGGGTTTACGGATCAATTTGGTGGTCCAAAGGGCAAAAAATTCATGCCAAAACAATTGAAAAAAATTCTCACCAAAATTTCAGCAGAAAATATAAATACTCAGGAAAAAGTGATTAGAAAGGCTTTCGACGACTGGAAAGGAGAAGAAGAACAACTGGATGATGTAATGATCATCGGAATGAAGATATCTTAATGAACCCTTGCATTCCTACTCAATTGTGAAATTTTTATAAAAAATTGACTAATTCTATTAATTTTAAGATTGGAATTGATTAAAAACACATCACATTATTAACCGCAACAACATATGAGAGAAAACTACCCGCAGGTATTTATTAATTATTCTGCTTCAGACAATGAGTCTAAGAATAATCAACCTGGATGGGTAGAATCATTTTCTTATGTTCTCAGGTTAATGACTACACAAATCTTACGCGATAAAACCAATATCGCATTAAGACAAGATTTTAAAGAAAATGAAATAAATTCCGACTTACTAAAGGAAGTAAGAGCATTTGTAAATATTTTCAGTGAGTCATATAATCAGGACAATAGCGCCCAAAAGATTTCAGAAAATTTCACTTCTAATAAAGATCAGGTAATAGAGCAATTCGCTGTTTTAAAATCTCCAATAGCTAAAGAAATCGCAGGCAAAAATTATTATGAGTTTTATTCTCAAAATGATCAACAAAATGGAGAAGCTTGGAATCCTGATTTAGAAACTGAACACTCTAAAGATTATTGGTTAAAAGTGGTAGACCTGTCTTATGATATTGCAAAAGCTCTGAAGACAGAAAAAACCCAGTATTCTAAAAGTGTTTTCATAGCAGAAACAATTCCGGAACAGAAGTCAATTAGAGATGCTGTAAAACGAGATTTGCAAAGACACGGTTTTAAGGTTTTACCCGAATCTCCCCTTCCCACAGATAAGGATCTTTTAAAAGAACAGATTATCAAAGATTTAAAAGAATCTGTATTATCCGTTCATATACTTGGAGATAAATACGGCGACAAGAAGATTCTAAAGAATATTTCAATAGTAGATTTTCAGAATAAGGTGGCTGCAGAATTCTGCCATAAAAATACCAACAATCTAAGTAGGGTTATTTGGTTATCTCCCGATTATAAAAATACTGATCTTGAACAGAATGAATACTTGGATCAACTTAGGAAAAATAAAGATGAGCTTAGTTCTGCTGAGCTTATTCAAACACCTATAGAATTATTGAAATCCATAATTTTGGATCATTTGGAAAAAGGTGGCCCAAAGTCTGAAAAGAAAGTAAAGTTGGAAACAAAAGAAGTTGAATCAATAAAGGAAGGTGGAGTCTATATAATCCATGATTCAGCAGATAAAGAATCAGTTAAGCCACTTATTGATTGGTTCAAGAAAAATGATTTTGAGGTTCACAGTCCTGATTTTGACTTGCAACATTATAAATTAATGCTAGATCATAAGCAAAAGCTTATTAAATCGGATTCCATACTTGTTTATTGCAATCATGGAAATATTCAATGGAGCAAAACCAAAATTAAAGACATTATAAAAGCCCCCGGATTTGGGAGAAATAAACCATTTCAATTTAAAAGTTTGTATTTGGCATCAGATAAAAATTTGGACTTAAAAACTCAGGTTGAAGAATCTGATTTTATCATTTTAGAAAATACTGATAAGTTTTCAGCATCTATGATGTCAAACCTTTTATCAAAAGTTAAGTAAAATGCACCAACCCACCACATATAGTGATAAAACAAGTCTAAGTGAAGGTGTATATTTCAATCCTTTCCCGGGACTTCGTCCTTTTGGTATAGAGGAAAGTCATTTATTCTTTGGTAGAGAAGGTCAAAGTGATGAAGTACTTAAAAAACTAGCAGAAAATAAGTTTACCGCAGTTATTGGAGCTTCCGGCTCCGGTAAATCGTCTTTAATGTATTGTGGGCTCATACCAATTTTATACGGAGGTTTTATAACAGATGCCGGAAGTAGTTGGAAAATCATTTCGACCAGACCGGGAAGAGGTCCAATCGATAATCTGGCTGAATCACTGATTCAAGACGATTCTGCAGAGCTAAGTTCAAAGGAACATTTTACTAAAAAGTCAATTGCAGCGGCTGTACTACGATCCAGTTCATTAGGATTGGTAGAGGCTGTTAAACAATTATTCCGATTTCAGGAAGAAAATGTTTTAATACTCGTTGACCAGTTCGAGGAATTATTCAGATATAAAAGAAGTAAAAATGATAGTAGCTCCATAAATGAGTCTGCTGCTTTTGTCAAACTACTTTTAGAAGCAATTTCCCAGTCTGAAGTACCAATATATGTTGTGCTCACAATGCGGTCAGACTTCATTGGTGATTGTGCACAATACCCGGAGCTTACCAAAAGAATTAACGATAGTCATTATCTGATTCCTCAAATGACAAGAGAGGATTTCAGAGAGGCAATTCTGGGGCCGGTGGCTGTGGGCGGAGGAGAAATTTCACCAAGACTGATTCAGCAATTATTAAATGATGTAGGCGACAATCAGGATCAATTACCAATTCTTCAGCATGCTCTAATGAGGACATGGGATTATTGGTCAAAGAACAGAGATAAAGGAGAGATAATGGATATCCGGCATTATGATGCCATTGGCCGGATGGAAAAAGCATTATCAGAGCATGCCAATGAAGCCTTTGATGAGCTAAGCGAAAGAGAAAAAGAAATTTGCGAAAGCATATTTAAAACACTTACAGAAAAGGGTAGCGATGGAAGAGGAATTCGTCATCCATCTAGTGTAAAGCTTATTGCCGAGATAGCACAATGCGATCCTTCTGAAGCAATTAGAGTTGTTGAAAGATTTAGAATTCCCGGAAGGTCTTTTCTAAATCCTTCAATTGATGTTGAAATCAATACAAATACTATTATCGATATCTCTCATGAGAGTTTAATGAGAGTATGGGACCGATTAATCCTTTGGGTTGATGAAGAAGTTGATGCTGTACAGCTTTACCTTCGACTATCAGAAGCGGCGGCAATATATCAAAAAGGACAAGGTTCACTCTGGAGGCCTCCTGATCTTCAATTAGCGCTGAATTGGGAAGACAAGAAAAAGCCTACTCTAACTTGGGCTCAGCGATATGATCCTGCTTTTGAACGAGCTAAGGTTTTTCTTCAAACTAGTAAAGAAACTTATGAGCTTGAGGAAGAAAATAAAATCAAGCAACAGAAAAGATCTTTAAGGCGTGCGCGAGTGTTTTCAATTGTTTTAGGAGCTGCTGCAGTAATTGCTCTCGGTATCATGACATTCGCCTTCCTTCAAAGAGCTGAGGCTGAAAGACAAAAATCATTTGCTGAAACAGAAAGGCAAAGAGCTGAAGAATTAAGAGTTCAGGCTGTAGATAATGCAGAGGAAGCGAGAAAAGCAAGAGATGCGGCTCAGCAAAGTGCAATTATTGCCGAAGAGGCAAAAGAAGAGGCTATAGAACAAGCACAAATAGCAGAAGAAGAGAAAATAAAAGCACAAAATGCATTCTCATTGGCAGAAAGAAGACGAGTAGAAGCTGTAAGTGCAACTAATGAAGCTATCGCTGCTAGAGAAGAAGCAGTAACAAATGCTGAGGAAGCCCAAAAACAGACGACAATAGCTGAAGAAGCATCCGATCGCGCGTTTTCACTTCGAATGCTATCAATAGCTAGATCAATGGCTGTGAAATCTATACAACTCCAAAAAGATACAAATCAAAAAGCCTTAATAGCATATCAAGCATATTTATTCAATAAAGAATACAATAAAGGAGAGCATAATCCTGATGTTTATGCAGGATTATACAATGCCTTAAAATATTTACGAGAACCTGATTATAATAGATTAGAAGGGCATTCAGACGGAATACGCTCTATTGTTTACAATCATTCCGGGTCTAAAATGTTCACTACAGGTAGCGATGGAAAGGTGTTAATGTGGGAAATGGATGTGGAAGAAAGAACAAATTCCCTTTTGATAGAAAATATTTTCCTCAACAGGGCTCTTGCTATAAATGTGAATGATGACTATTTAGCCTGTATCACACAATTTTCAACAATACAATTATTTGACTTAAAGAAACCACAAGATCCACCCCGAGAATTGTCTTTGGGAGATGAAGTTGCCTGGTCTATGACTTTTACCCCTGAAAATACTTTAATGGTTAGTTATGACAATGGATTAATTCTGGAATGGGACTTAAAAGCAGGTACGAGCAAGAAATTTGTACAAAATAATTCACGAATTATAAGCTTAGCGGTTTCGGATGATGGTAAAAGCGTGGCAGGTGGTACAGAACAAGGGCAGGTATTTGTCTGGAATAGATCAGATACAACCATTGTAAGCAAAGTATTTGAAGAAAAGGGAAACACAATTCATTCATTAACTTTTAATCATCAAGGCAATATATTGGCAGCCGGTGATCAGCAAGGGAATATCAGATTGTGGAATACTACTGATTTTAGCCTTGAAACTACTTTGGAAGGTCACTCTGCAAGAGTACATGAATTAAAGTTCTCAAATGATGACAAAATGCTCGCTTCGGCTAGTTTTGACAGAACAGTGCAGATGTGGTACACTAATAAGTTGAACGAACAACCAACAGTTTACAACGATCATTCAGACTGGGTATGGACATTAGAATTTAGTCCGGATAACAAAGAAATAGTAGTAGGCTGTGTAGATAATCTTTTGAGAATATATCCGATAAATTCTGAGGATATAGCAGATCAAATTTGTGGCCGTTTGGATAGGAATATGACAGAATCTGAATGGAACAGATTCGTAGCCACCGATATTGAGAGAAGAAAAACTTGCGAAAATATACCTCTGGATAATGGAAACTAAAAAGTTGGAACATATCGGAAGAGGGCTTTTAACAAGTTTGATTTTTCTCTTCACAATAATCAGCAATGATTCTTTTGCTCAAAAGGCTGAAGGAAAAGATTGTGATGAAACGCTTATTCAAGCGAGAAGATTTTATCAATTAGGCCAAATTGAAAAAGTACCGGGGGTTTTGGAGAGCTGTATGAAAGATGGATTTTCTAAGGAACAGAAATCAGAAGCCTATGAATTGCTTGTTCTTACCTATCAATACGATAATCAACCTACACAAGCAGAAGAAACTTTTATTGAATTACTAAAGCATGATCCGGAGTATAAAATTAAAGGAAAAAATACACCATTCGAATTTTTGAGACTTTATAATACCTATCATGCACCACCTGTATATTCCATAGGTTTTCTTGGTGGGGTCAATATGGCATTTGGACAAAGAACACAGAGCTTTAGTCTGAGTAATGCACAAGGATCTGAAGAAGAAGATTTAACTGATTATAATAGTGATGGGATTGGTTTTCAAGTCGGTGTTACTGTTAAGAGATATATTTCAAAGAAATTTGAGCTTAATCTAGATCTGATTTATAACAATATGAAGTATGAACGCACACTCAATCAGCTTGGCTTCGAAAATATCATATACAGGGAAGATCAGCGAATGTTTCAGGCACCGCTTACACTTACTTATGACTTTGAGTTAGGAAAATTCAGCCCATACCTAAGATTGGGAGGTGGTATTTCTTACCTCTTTACTTCTGAAGCTATATTGGAGCGAGAGTATACTGATGAGAGCTTGCCAACAGTTACCGGCCCTCCTATTGACATGCTGGGACAAAGAAATAATGTGAATTTTTTCTCCACCGCCGGAGCCGGATTAAAGTTTAAAATACCAAGGGGCATTATTGTTTTAGATGTCCGACATAATTGGTATTTCCTACAGCAAAACCGTCCTTCAAAACGTTACGAAAATAATATTTTGACATACGAGTATCACTATGTAGATGATGATTTCAAGTTGGGAAATGTCTCTGTATCATTAGGATATACATACTCATTCCATAAAATCAAGTTGATTAAAAAGAAAAAAGAAGTTACCAACAAGGTAGAATAGGTATTAAGTTATAGCATGAAATACACGCTTTGCATCATATTTTTAGTATTGCTTATCAGCGCTTGTTCGGATAAAATCGAATTAGACGACTCTCAGGCCAAGACTTTCAATAAACTATACGGAAACTCCGGAGATGATAGAGGTGTGGAGATTAAAGAGCTCGAAGATGGTACTTTCCTCATTTTTGGAACCATTGAAACAGCCAATAAATCGACTGAATTGGCCTTGATCAAAATAGATCGTTTTGGGAATGAGCAATGGACCGAAACATACGGAAGAAATAATGAGGATGTCGCAGGAGGATTGAGTATCAATAAGAATGGAAAAATATTAATTTGTGGGACATCATCAAAGGTTTCTGACTTTGCAACAGAAGAAAATTCAACGGATATAATCGTGTATGAGGTTGACGGTTCTGGTAGAGTGATAGAAAGTTATTTATTTGATTATGGCGATAATGAAGTTGGTAATGATATTGCTTTTGATGGAAGTGGTTTGGGAGGTTTTATGCTTGTAGGAAGTTCAGATGCATTTAGACAAACTGCCGAAGGTGATTTCACACCTAACCCAAAATTCCGGCGTGACATGCTGGCAATACGGTATTTTGCCAATGGAACTGATACGAATGATTATAAAATTGGCTATGACCTAGACGATGAGCTTAATTCGGTAACATACAATGAATTGACTCAAGAATTTTATGCTGCGGGTATTGTTAATTTACAAGGAGAACAGCAAGTTCAATTTCTTGCTTTGGACGATAGTCTAAACACCGCTCAAAAAATAAATGGTATTGATGATGCGCGATTATCGGGCCCAGCCAGTGTTAACGAAATTCAAATAATTAACAATAATGAGTATGCAATTATCGGTACTAGTGGAAATGCAAATAGCAATATATTTGTTCTAATCAGTTTTGAATCAAAAATTACCAAACCTGGTGAAATAATTACCACACCTGATATTATAATAAGTAAAAGTGGTTCCCTAAAAGGATACTCATTTACTTATGACAATGGAAATTCTAATTTCATAATTTCCGGTTCCAGCAATACTGAATCGAATGGTGGATATGACCATTACATTGCCTCAGTAAACACAGAAAATAAAATAAATTGGGAAAATACTTTTGGCGGTACTGGAGAGGAAGAAGCATTAGCTATAGCGCCCACTAAAGACGGTGGTTATATAATTACAGGATATACAGGATTTGAGGGTAATTCACTTATTAATACTATTAAAGTAGATAATAAAGGAATTTTAAATCCTTAGAGCACATTTTATCGTACAATTCTTAATAAGAAGCATCAAATGCTTTAAATACTATATATGAGGAAATTTCTACTTTTTGTAGCCTTAGTGATTTTGACTTTAAGCCCGGGTTTGATCCTGGCTCAAAATATTACCCCGGCTACTCCACTTCAATTATGCCCTAACAATAATTATGTTGATTTAGACACTATCGAAATTATCGAAAGTGCATTTACTGATTTCACCGCAGGAGAATCAGGTGTTACTTATTCATTATTATTACCAGCCGGGTTTCAATTCGAGCCATTTACAGGAAATCTATTTCTTTCAGATTCTTTCACAAGCAGTTCTTTTACTGTTTTTCCTGACTCAGCACTTATCACATATTCTATAAACGCAGGAAGTGCGACAGGTATTGACAGCATAATTATTACAGGTTTAAGGGTGCGAACATCAACAGCGAGTCTTGCATCAGCTGATATTGATAGAGGAGGTACAGCTTCGCATGCCAGTAATCCTCCAGGGGCAAATAGTCATGGTTCTTTAAGTTCTGGTCAAGTATTAACGGGAATTACTGTATCAGCAACGGATATCACTTGTAATGGAGATGGTGATGGACAATTAGCAGTAACGGTTACCTCAGGAAATCCCCCTTATGATTATTCTATAAACTTTGGATCTACTTATCCATACTCAGCGACTCCTATTACTTCATTAAGTGCGGGAGGATATATAGTAACTGTAAGAGACAATGATGGTTGTGTTGCCAATAGTGCGAATGTTGGCATAATTAATGAACCATTAGTCATCACTGAAGTGTCTGTAATAAAAACGGATATAAGTTGCAATGGAGGTTCTGACGGAACTATTACAGCTTCTGCCACAGGAGGAACAGGTGCTATTAATTATTCAACCAATGGAATAGCCGGTCCATATTCTAACCTGTCCGGATCCACATTAACAGGATTAGGCAACGGTCCTATTGATGTTTATTTTGAAGATGCGAATGGTTGTCAGGTCGATGGAACGGATGTTACTATAAATGAACCGGCAGTAATAGTACCGGCTGCTTCTACAAAAAGTGATATTTCTTGTAATGGATTAACGGATGGAAGTCTTACCGCAAATGCAAGTGGTGGCAGTGGGACGATTAATTATTCAATTAATGGTATTGGAGGACCATATAATACTGAAGTGGGTAATCCTGTAAATAATCTTGCAAATGCTGCCTATGATATTTATTTCCAGGATGCAAATGGCTGTCAAGTCGATGGTATTGATATTACCATAAATGAACCTTCCCTAATTGTTCAAACTTCAGCTTTGAAAACTAATGTGGTTTGTAATGGCAATACTGATGGAACTATCTCTGCAGCTGCTTCAGGAGGAACAGGTGCTATAACATATTCAGTCAGTGGATTTGGTGGACCTTATTCTAGTCCTAGCGGAGGAACAACTACCGGTTTAGATACTGGTGCTTATTCAATCTACTTTCAGGATGCTAACGGTTGTAGAGTCGCCGGATCTTCCCTCTCTATCACTGAGCCAAGTGCTTTATCCGAGCTAAGTGTGACTAAGTCGGATATTACATGTAATAATGCCAACGACGGTTCAATTACTGCTCTGGCTACGGGAGGAACAAGTCCAATTTCATTTTCTGTAAGCGGTTCAGGTGGACCATATTCGTTTTCCAATGGAGCTACTGCAGGTTCATTAACCGGAGGTGTCAAAGATGTTTTTTTTAGAGATGCTAATGGTTGTACATTGGATGGTACTGATCAAAATATCATTAACCCTTCTGTAATTTCAATTTCAGTCCCCACATCGCAGGATCCAACTTTAGTTGGAGGATTTAATGGATTTATAAATTTTGGTGCTGTCAGTGGAGGTACCGGAGCATATAATTATTCAATTGACAATGGATCCAACTATCAGACAAGTCCGAATTTTAACAATCTCAACGCCGGTAATTATACATTAGTCGTAAGAGATGCAAATCTCTGTACTTCAGTTTATGGAGTTGTAGCTTTAAATGATCCCGGAAATATCACTGGTGGTCAAATTGAGTTTTTTAATAACAGATTTGATACTACAATTTGTAATGGAAATATCACTCCTTTAACTATTTTTAGTGATACTGTGGAGCCGGTTCGTGACAGTTTGCGATGGGAGATTTCTACAAATGGAGTTTCTTGGTCTAAAATAATGGTTTCAGGGACCTCTCCAACATACATAATAAATGGGCCACACGCCACTGGAAGATTTTACAGAAGACAAACATATCAAGGTGGAGATATAGCTACTTCAAATATTGTCCAAAGAAAAATTAATAATGGGAATACAATATTAATTACTGTACCTCAACCTGTGATTTGCATAGAAGATGGAAATCAGACAATTTCAGCTAATCCTGCTCCAATTTCACCTGCGGTGGGAGTATTAAGTTTGACGCTAGGTTCCGGTTTAACTGATAACACAAATGGAACGGCCAATTTTGATCCTTCGACTTCTGGGGCTGGTACATTCACAATAGACTATAATTATACAAATGAATTTGGATGTATAAGCTCAAACACAGCCAACATTACCGTCAATGAGAATACCTCAGTTTCTTTTGTAGACCAGACAAATTTCCTAACTACAGACCCTGCTTTTACATTAACAGGTGGCGCTCCAGCCAGTGGAACTTATGACGGTCCGGGTGTTTTTGGAAATCAATTTTTCCCGGGACTCACAAACGCTGGAACATTCAACTTGACTTATACTCAAACTGACGTAAATGGCTGTAGCGACTCAGATACATTGACTGTTACGGTTGATAATCCTTCCTTTGGTAGTATTGATAGCGCGAAATCACAGTATTGTAGTGACGAACCATTAGATATAATATACGGTTCTCCCCCATCAGGTGGAACTGCAATTAATTTTGTGCCAATAGCAGGTGTATTGACTCCAATCGATTCTGTTACTGCAGTCATAAATCCTAATGCATTAGCCGGTATCTATACGCTTGTTTTTGAATATGAAATTGGAGCTTCAATTCAAAATGTAACAACGGACATCCGAATAGACCCTGCCCCTGTAGCTACTTTAATTACAAATGGTTCTCCTATATTTTGTGAAAATGATGTGAGCAGAAGTTTGTCAGGAGCAGGCACAACACCTAACCCTGTTACTCAAACATTTTTGGGAAATGGGATTATTAATGATGATGGAAACGGGAATGCCATTTTTAACGCCGGAAATGCAGGTAGTTTAGCTTCGCCTCATTTAATATCGTTCATCTACGAGGATGATAATGGATGTAATGATACAGCAACAGCCTCTTTAGTAGTAAACCCATTACCTGAGGTAAGTTTTGTAATCACTGAACCATTTAGCGGTGACACTCTAAGTGATATGAAATTTTGCAGAAATGAAGATAGTTTAGTTTTAAAATCAAATTATTCCTCAGGACTTTATTTCAGTTCTAATAATGTGGCTATCGATAATTCTTTAGGTGCGGGTCAAGCATATTTCAGACCGAGAAGCACAAGTGTTGGACTAAACAGAAATATTAGTTATACCTATCAGGATGCAAATAGTTGTAGCGATACCTTTGAAATGAATGTTGCTGTCAATTTATTGCCCAATAATTTTGATTACCAAAGTACACCGACAGGGGAATTTGATCCAAATCCGAACATTATTAATATCTTTTGCACTGATTCAAATTCAGTTCTTTTATCGGCATTTTTTAGTGGCTTTGGAAAAAATGGTATCGGATTTTTTAAAATGGATCCACCAGGGAATGGTATTGGTGGGATTGATACAACGGCTTTCTCAAATCCCGATTCAGTTTATTTCACTCCGGATTTACAATCGGGTGTTGATTATGATGTGAGGTATATCTATACTGATACCTCTACCGGATGTACAGATAGCATTGGTAGAACTGTCAGAATTGAATCAGAGCCTTCCCTTGGAGTTCAGCTTTTAAATTATCCGGGTCTGCCTTTATTAAATAATTCTAATAATGATACTATAGATATTTGTATAAACGGAAACCCGATTACATTTCAGGGTTTAAATGATTCTATTCCGGGCTTAGATAAAACAGTACCTTTCAGCCAATCCGAGTTTTTGGATACAACAGATTCAAGATCCACTTATTCTGTAGCAGGTCCCACCGGATCATCTTATGTTTTTAATCCGGATTCTACAGATATTACAGGACTTCACGTTTTGCAATTTGTTTATACCTCCAGTATTGGTTGTCAAAATACATTTACATTTTCATTGAATGTTTTGGATACTCCAGCCATTGAAATACTAATAGATTCTAATGTCGTTGCCTTTGACTCTGTTATGCCTCAATTATGCCAGAGCGTTGATACTTTGATTTTTAATGCTTTTAATAATGATCCTGGCTTTGGGACCATGTGGATAAGCAAACAAAATCCAATTTCGCCTGAGTTGGATTCTGACACTTTAAGAGATGGGGCAAATGATACCACATTGATTGCCTACCCAAGTTTAATGCTAAATTATAATCAATCGAGAGTCTATTTTGCTAATTACTTATACACTGACACAACAACTTCACAAAATTGTAAAAATCAAATTCAACTTCCTTTCAGAATTAATCCTTTACCAGAAGAGCAATTTACTTCTCAGAATCCTAGCCTAGAATATTGTAATTATGAACTACCCGATACTTTAATGAATTTAGGTTCTGTTGCCTTTTTAGATAGCATTTATTTTGTTGGCCCCGGTTTTAGTAAAATTGATTCATTCACTTTTACATTAGACCCTTCTGTAATTAATCCGGATACAACAGATCAAGGAACAACTATAGATTTCTGGTACGTTTTTAGAGACAAGAATCTTTGTGTAGATTCGACTCAATCTAGCTATGTCGTGCACCCTACTCCTCAAATAAATTTTGAAGTTAAAGAGCAAGGAATTGTTACTGATAAATTTTGCAAATCCAATACTTTGCCAATACAAGTTGAAAGCAGTCAACTAGTTGGAAACCTACTTGGAAACTATGTCTATCGCTTTGACAAATTGTCCACACCACAATCGCAGCCAAATTTTCAGCCAATTGCACTTTTTGTAGGACGTGACAGCCTTCGAGTTACATTCACCTCTGCTGCTGGTTGCGTTGATGAAGAAACACAGGCAATTTATATATATGAAGATCCAATTTCGCAGTTTAATGTAAATGACTTTTGCATTACCGATCCAATTCAATTTTTTGATATTTCAGTGTTGAATACAGATTCTACTAACCTTCCTGATTCTATTAATTCATGGTCGTGGCAATTCACTCAATTTAATGGCGATACAGTACAAAATCCAATTTTTAATTTCAGTCAACAGGGGTTTTACAATGTAGAGCTGACAGTATCTAACACCGTAGGTTGCTCCGATGATACAGATTCAACGTTCTTCTTTGGTGAACCACCAGTCGCGAATTTTGATATAGATGATTTTTGTGCCGGTCAGAATATTTTGTTTGAAAATAAATCGTCAAATGATACAGCAGTAGCACAATCAGATTTCAAATGGTCAATTTCTGAATTCCCATTTGACCAGACTAACTTAATAGCCACTATTGTTTCTGATACTAATTTCACATTTCAGTTTAATTCTCCGGGTGCATATTCGGTTCGATTTGACTTAAGCACGAGCTATGGTTGTGCAGATACAATTACTAAAAGGTTAGACATTCGTCCTGTTATCGATTTATCTAATGGCGCGGTATACACGTCCAACTTTAATACTGACACAATAGAATGGAGACCTGCTTCTTTAACAGACCCAAATGTTACCAGAACGGATTTCAGTTGGGAACAGGCTATCCCTAATGGTACACGGATCAATCAGGGACCAAACGGACCCAATGAGCATGTTTGGGTTACAAATGCAACCGGAAGATATATCAATAAAGAACAATCCTTTGTCGAAGGCCCATGCTTTGATTTCTCAAGAGTCCAGCGCCCAATGATTGTATTTGATTATTTCAGCGATCTTGCTGTCAACGATGGTGTTGTATTGCAATATTCAAAAAACAAAGGTCAAAACTGGAGAACAGTTGGTCTTGAAGAAACTGGTTTAGAATGGTATAATGAACGTTCTGTTGCAGGAAACCCCGGGAATCAGCTTTTGGATCAAGTCGGTTGGAGTATAACAGAAAGTGGTTGGAAGGAAGCACGTCACCAATTGGATACACTGAGAAATAGTCCACCCATGGGGTCAAACAATCCTTTTGTCCGTTTAAGATTTGCCATCGGAAGCTCTAATAATGGCCAGGGTATTGGTTTGCGCGAAGGTTTTGCATTTTCTAATATAGAGATAAGAGAAAGAGACAAACTTACTTTAATAGAGCATTTTACAAATATCACTGATGCAAATGCGAGAGAAGGAGATGCAAGACATAATCTTCTGCTAAATACGGATAGGAATAAATATGACATCTTGGATATACAATATCATACAGATTTTCCCAATCCGGACCCGGTAAATTTAGATAATTCATTAGAGCAAGGTGCAAGATCTCTTTTCTATGGAGTATCCACTATACCGAGGACTGTATTCGAAGGAAATAAATTTAACAATGTTACTGGTACTTGGGTATCACCTGCAAATTTTCTTGATGATGACAAACATAGATTTGTAGCACAACGAATATTGGAAGATGCCAAATTTGATATTGACTTGAATGTCACTAAAACAAATTCAGATCTTAATGGGACAGTAACATTTACAGCAAAAGAGGATTTAATTCCAGGCAGAGAGTATACCGCATTTATAGCTGTTGTAGAAAAGTTTATTCCCGTAAGTGTATTCCAAGGAGGTGCTATCCAAATCCCACCGGGGGTAGAATTCAGAAGCGTATTTAAAAAATTCTTGCCGCAAGCCTCAGGAACTAATATCAGCAACGTAAGCAATGCCGGACAATCACGTCTTGTAAATTTTAATTGGAATTACAATAATACAGTCTATAATCCTGACAGCATTTATATAGTAGCTTTTATACAGGATAATATAACACGTGAAATATATCAGGTTGCTACAGACGATACTACAAATATTTGGGTGCCAAATTCAATCGATAATTCTGCTATCGTAAAGAATCAGGCAGAGTTCAAACTCTATCCTAATCCGAGTAATGGATCTTCCATCTTGCAGTTTTATTCTCCCGCTGAAGGCGTAGAACTCATGACAATTTACGATCAAATGGGTCATACAATTTTGGAAGAGGAAATCATTTCAGGGACTAAAAATGTGTTGTTAAACCTATGGGAATATCCGGCAGGGGTATACATCGTGCAAATTGCCCATCCGAAATACGGACTTAAAAAATCAAAACTGGTAATAACTAAATAGACAATCGGGGCAGCATCAGTGCATTGCCATCATTGGAATCTGAGCACGTAATACTAGTTCCTTACTCACGCTTTTGTGGAAAAAACTTTCAAAAAACCCCACTTTATGTGGTATTACAGCTAACATATTGGCTTTATTCTGGAGCACAAAATTATTGATAGACTCCACTACATTGCTTCCTTCAATTAGATTATAGCTATGAGAGAAATTTTTCAATTCATTACAAATAGCTGCCCTATTGGAAATTTTCATGATTTCCTCAGACTTCCCTTCAAGGACAATTGAAATTATATGGATATGTGAATTATTTATTGAAGCCATTATTCTTAAAGATTCCATCATTTTGGAATCAACAGATTCTTTATAATCAATTGCTAAGACTATTTTATCTAATTTCTTAATGCTTTCTTCATCCGGAAGAATCAGTACCGGTTTACCAATGGCCTTGATAATATCTGAAGCGTTACTGCCAATAAATAATTTTTCCAGACCAGTTGCTCCACTTGTACCCATCATGACAATGTCAACATTATGTTCTTTTATTACCTGATTAATACCGTGTTTCAAACTCCCATTAAGAGAAATTAAATCATAACTGAAATTTTTATTAGGAAATTCTGTCTTTACAGATTCAATTTCCTTTGATAATCCCTTTTCAGAATTCTTCAATAAAATATCATCTATTGAAATAAACATTTCGCTTGTCGATGGTAATAATTGATATGTATTAAGCAAAATAACATGAATGGATTTTCCATTAATCATTGATACTGCATACTTAAGTGCATGGTATGCATTTTTGGAAAAATCTGTAGGAACCAATACTGAAATCATTTAAAATCGCTTATGATAGCACAAAAAGTCTTTACAAATAATTTCTGTGCATATCTGTGACTGTACAAAAATGACGGTACAGGTACTCATCTTCGATGAGGTCAGTCAAAGCAAAAGGTGATTTTTATCAGTATTTAATTTTTGCCAGTTTCTCAGGCTGGAGAATTGTAATATTTCTTCCTTTTATAAAAATTAATGATTCATCCTTGAATTCTGATAAAGTTCTGATTACTGATTCTGTAGTAGTTCCAACCATACTCGCTAAGTCATCTCTTGAAATTGGCATTGAAAACTCTTCCTTATCTTCCTCCTTATATGTATTAAAAAGACTGACTAACGCCGTTGCAACGCGCTTTCGCACGGTGTTATAAGCTAGGTTTAGTAATTGCTCTTCTTTATCCATTACATTAGATGAAAGTAACTTTATGAATTTGTTTGCAACATCGCGATTGCTGTGTACAAGATCTAAAAAGTCCATTCTTGGAATAACCAATATTTCTGAATCCTCCATTACCATACAAGTATCAGGGTGATTGGAGTTTTCCAAAATTGGAATATAGCCTATGAAGTCTCCCTTCTTAAAGAGTCCTGTAATAAATTCTTTACCATCTTCATTCATTTTGAAGGTTTTTACCTTACCTGAGTTTACAAAAAATATTGAATTGGGGTAATCGCCTTCATAAAATACTATTGACTTCTTTTTATAATTCCTGTTTTTTCTGTCTTCTGAGAGTTTTTCCAGCTCTTTAATTCCTTTTACCTCTTCAATGAATTCAGTGATTCCTTCAGCACTTTGATCAAAATCCTTTTTAAGTATCTCGCTTCGTTTCAATCTTGATTCAATGGTATCAAGTAGTTCCATTTCCTCAAAAGGCTTTGTTAAATAGTCATCTGCTCCCATATTCATACCCTTTCTAATATCAGCCTTTTCAGTTTTTGCTGTGAGAAATATAAATGGAATTGAAGCAGTTATCGGGTTTTTAGATAGCATATACAATACACCATAACCATCCAGTTCTGGCATCATAATATCGCATATAATTAAATCCGGAATTAATGCTTTAGCCTTTTCAACACCAATTTTTCCATTCTCAGCCGTCTCTACCTGATAATTGGCCAATTCCAGAATTTCCTGAGTATTTTCTCTTACATCAGCATTGTCTTCAATAAGAAGTATTTTGATCATATCTCTTCTATTAATGTCTTTATCTTCTTTTGGTTAAATATAATTGTAAATCTCGTACCTTCTCGCTCTTTACTTAAAAAGCTTATTTTTCCTCCCAATAGGTCAACGTATTTCGCAACAATGTTAAGTCCCAAGCCTGTTCCTTGAATATTAGAAGCATTTTTTGCTCTAAAGAATCGATCAAAAAGAAACTTTTGTTCTTCAAAAGGAATCCCAATTCCGGTATCAATTACTTCAATCTTTAAAATTCCATTTGAAATTTCGGAAGTAAAACTAATATCATCTTTTGGACTCGAGTATTTCAATGCATTTGATAATAGATTAGTAATGATATTCCTCAATATTCCCTTATCAATTTCAAATATTCTCTCCTTACTTAAGTGCTCATATTTAATAAATTGACCTTCTTTAGCCTGACTTTGTAACTCTTCGGATAAATCTTTTGAGAACTCATCAATTGAAACAGTCTCTATGTGAACAGCAATTTTTCCTTCTTCTAATTTACCTAAAGAAAGGAAGTCATTTAATATATTTGTCAAATTTGATACTGAAGATTTAATCCTTAAAATATGTTTGTCAATTTTTTCAGGATCATCATTTTCAAGGTATTTTTTGATTAGTGAAACGGATGAAAGAATCGTACTTAAAGGTGTTCTGAATTCATGGGAAGCCATTGAAACAAACCTGGTTTTCAACTCACCTAAGTCTCTTTCTTTTTTCAATGCATTTTTTATATTGTCCTCCGCCATTTTCGATTCGGTGACGTTTTGCTCTACAACCATTATCTGATTGACCTCACCCTTAAAATCTTTCAATGGAACTGCATTTAATATATAATAATTGTCTTTTTGCCTTAGCTCAATTTTTTTGGCCTCACCCCTAAATACCTCCATTAGAGCATCTCTGGTTTTGTCTCTTATTTCTTTGGAAAGTCTGTCAATTAAGTTTGTTCCAATTAGCATTTCACTTGTAACACCCAGTTCATATAACTCCTTCCCTTCAACAAAAACATAATTGAGACCCTTATCAAAAACACTTATCGTTCCTTTTGGAAAGTTCCTTGCAATAATTTTATAGAGCTCCTGACTTTCTTGCAATAATTCTTGAGCTTGCTTTATTTTCTTATTTTGTAACTCAAGTTTTTGATTGGCACTTCCTAAATTTTTAACAGCTTCAGTTAATTTTTTAGTACGCTCTTCAACCATTTTTTCAAGCTTGTTTGCGTAGAGCTTAAGCTTTTCCTCTGCCTCTACTCTTTCTGTGATATCCTGACCTGAACAAAGAACTCCTGTAATATTATCATTTTCATCCTTCAAGGGCGAGCTGAGCCATGACATGATTCTTAGATTATTATCCTTGGTCTTTATCCGAAATTCAAATGCATTTAATTTATCCAACTCCTCTTTGATAGCAAGACTAAAAAAGCTTTTAGCCGTCTTCATATCATCCTCAAAAACAAATTCACTAAACCAGTCTTTGTTTAAAACCTCATACTCCTTTATCATAAGAAGCTCTTCAGCGCTTCGGTTGAGTAATTTTATTTTTCCTTCAATATCAATCACAAGGAAAATGGTGCTTGCCACATCAAGATACATTTGAGCGGTTTCTTTCTCCTTGCGAAGCTGATTGTCAAGTTCCCACTTTTTAGTAATGTCCGTGATCATGGCCATCACAAATAATTCACCCTCTCTTTTGAAATGATTAAGACTAATTTCTATCGGTAATTTTTCGCCATCCTTTTTTTTACCAAATAGCGTAAGACCCGCTCCCATTCTTCTTATCGATGGGTTTTTAGCATATTGATTTCTATGCTCAATGTGTCTATCCTTTTTGTCATTTGGGATTAACTCCTCAATTTTCAATCCTGTCAAACCACCGGAATCATATCCAAATATGCGATCCGCACTAGGGTTAGATAATACTATCTCACCTTTTGAATTGCTTATAATCAAACCTTCACTTGCTGCCTCAAATAATTGCTTATATATATCTGAAAATTTATTGTCAATATCTGAGACATCTTTTACATTCATGAAGTGAAATTTAAGTCAAAGAAAACACCTCTGATTCAATTTCAAAAATCTGTTTTCATAAGATTTAGATGTGATAGTATGATTTATATCATAAGTCATTTTGTTATGTGTCACCAATTCAATTTGGCAAATCGAAGTATTTAGCGCCTGATTTATGAAGTCTGTTTCAGAAATATCTACTAAGAAAGCATGTTACCATTGCGGTGATTCATGCAATACTGACACCATTACCATCGACGAGAAGTCGTTCTGTTGTAATGGTTGCAAAACAGTCTATGAAATTCTGAATCAAAATGATCTCTGCACATATTATAATATTGATGCCAATCCGGGTATAAATCCAACTTTAAAAACATCCGAAAAGTACGACTATCTTGATGATACCGAAATAATCCTTCAGTTGCTTGATTTTAAGGATGGTAATGAAGCTAGAATACAATTCTATTTACCACAAATACACTGTGCATCTTGCATTTGGCTTCTTGAAAAGTTATTTCGCCTCAATAAAGGTATTAAGCACTCCAATGTCAATTTCCCGAAGAAAAGCCTTAGCGTTTCTTTTAATTTGGATAAAATAAGTCTAAAAGAACTAGTCGTTCTCTTGGCTTCTTTGGGATATGAACCGGCACTTTCTTTAGCCGATACAAAAAAAGCAGACAGGAGTAACAGTAATAAAAAACTATACTTCCAAATAGGAGTTGCGGGGTTTTGCTTTGGGAATATCATGCTATTCAGCATGCCTGAATATTTTGATTTTACCGGAGATTTAAGCAAAAAATTCAGAGACTATTTTGGCTATATAAATCTACTTTTTGCACTACCGGTTTTACTGTATTCGGATTTAGATTATTTCAATTCCGCTATTGGTGGGATCAGGCGAAAGATTATTAATCTAGACTTTCCTCTAAGCTTGGGTATGCTCACCTTGTTTGCAACTTCCTCATTTGAAATTATCAGTGGACAGGGCCCCGGCTACTTAGACTCCTTTACCGGTTTAGTTTTCTTTCTTCTTTTAGGAAGAGCTTTCCAAAAAAAGACCTTCCAGAATATCTCTTTTGAACGCGATTATAAATCTTACTTTCCATTATATGCCAATCTGATAAAAGACGGAGCTCATACAAGTATTCCACTTGAAAAACTTAAAAAAGGCGATCGGATTTTAGTCAGAAATAATGACCTCATTCCTGCGGATGGAATATTATTCAAAGGTTCTGCTTACATCGATTATAGCTTTGTTACCGGTGAATCGTCGCCCGTATATAAGGAGCTCGGAGAACTAATTTATGCCGGAGGAAAACAAGTAGGTACTTCAGTTGAAATAGAAATCATCAAAGAAGTTTCTAATTCATATTTGACAGAACTGTGGAATAATCAAAATTTCAAGGATCAAAATACTCATGGACTAAAAAACCTTGCCGACACTATTGGAAAGTGGTTTACAATACTAATCATCGGCACAGCCATTATCGCAAGTCTTTTCTGGCTTCCTGACTTTGGTCAATCCATAAAAATATTTGCTGCCGTATTAATTGTTGCGTGCCCATGCGCCCTTGCACTAACAATTCCATACACCTACGGAAATGCAATAAGAATATTAGGTTCTGCAGGATACTATCTTAAAAGCAGTGATGTTGTAGAAAAACTTGCCAATTCAGATTATTTGGTTTTTGATAAAACAGGAACCTTAACGGATACAAAGAAAGTAGAAATTGAATTTTCCGGAAATAATTTAAGTCCGGAAGACTTAATATACACCAAATCACTTTGTGCATTATCAAATCATCCTGCAAGCAGAAAATTAAATGAAATATTAGAGGCTAAAAACCTTCCGGTAAGTAATTTTCATGAAGAAATTGGACAGGGAATAAATGGCATTGTCAATGGACATCGCATAAAAATTGGTTCCTCAAATTATTTAGGACTGCCCGAAAATCCCGGAGTTCATATTTGCATTGATGATGAATATAAAGGTCGCTATATTTTCCATAATAGACTCAGACAATCCAGCCTTAGCCAAATACCTGAGCTTTCAAAAGATTATGAAATTGCGCTTTGTTCAGGTGATAATAATAAAGATGAGGAAATGCTAGCGGAATTAATGCCAAGTAATTCCGAATTGCGATTTAATCAAAAACCAATCGACAAACTTGAATTTATCAATGCGCTTAGAGAATCGGATAAAAAAGTAATAATGATTGGAGATGGACTTAATGATGCAGGTGCATTAAAAGCGAGTCATGTGGGAATTTCAATGACAGATGATACCGGGCATTTCTCACCGGCCAGCGATGTCGTAATGGATAGTCAATCTTTCGATAAATTCAATAAAATACTACAGTTCAGTAAATTCAGTGTAAAAACTGTTAAAGCAGGTTTTATACTATCTGCAGCATACAATGTTACAGGCTTATTCTTTGCCGTTCAGGGTTTATTGACTCCTGTTTTCGCTGCAATACTAATGCCTTTAAGCTCAGTTACTGTAGTGATTTTTTCTACTGTTCTTACAAATATTAAAGCCAAAAATTTAGGTATAAAATAATATGGAAATACTTTTTTTAATGATAGCGGTAAGTATTGTAATGGCCAGTGTCTTTTTGATCGCATTTATTTGGTCTGTAAAGTCCGGGCAATATGATGACGAGGTAACCCCTTCCATCAGGATACTTTTCGATGATAATGATTCTGAACAAAAACTTAATAATGATTAGATATGGGAATTGAACGTTTTAACTACGATAATAAGATCGTTAAGTATTTTATAATTGCTTCGGTCGTATTTGGACTTGTCGGAATGACAGTGGGCTTGCTTTTGGCGCTGCAGTTTTATCTGCCTGCTCTAAATTTTGATTTACAGTATACAACATTCGGCCGGATTCGTCCTTTGCATACCAATGCAATAATCTTTGCTTTTGTTGGTAACGCCATTTTTGCCGGTGTATATTATTCATTACAAAGACTTCTAAAAGCTAGAATGTTCAGCGATTTCTTGAGTTGGGTACATTTCTGGGGATGGCAGTTAATAATTCTTTCAGCTGCAATCACGCTTCCCTTAGGAATTACAACCTCAAAAGAATATGCAGAACTGGAATGGCCAATTGATATTGCTATTGCGCTTATCTGGGTTGTTTTTGGAATAAACATGCTAGGAACAATAATCAAGCGTCGCGAAAGACATTTATATGTAGCCATTTGGTTCTACATCGCAACTTTTGTAACCGTTGCGGTACTACATATATTCAATTCGTTTGAACTGCCCGTTAATTTCCTTAAAAGTTATTCCGCTTACGCTGGTGTACAAGATGCACTGGTTCAATGGTGGTATGGCCATAATGCGGTTGCATTCTTTTTGACAACTCCATACTTAGGGATGATGTATTATTATTTGCCAAAAGCAGCAAATAGACCTGTATATTCATATAAATTATCCATTGTTCACTTTTGGACTTTGATTTTCCTTTATATCTGGGCCGGACCTCATCACCTTCTTTACACTTCCCTTCCGGGCTGGGCTCAGGCTTTGGGAACTGTATTCTCAATCATGCTTATCGCACCTAGTTGGGGTGGAATGGTAAATGGACTTCTTACTCTTAGAGGTGCTTGGGACAGAGTAAGAGAAAGTGCAATTCTAAAATTCATGGTTGTTGCGGTAACCTGCTATGGTATGGCAACCCTTGAAGGACCACTTTTATCATTAAAAAATGTAAATGCTATCGCCCATTATACTGACTGGATTCCGGCACACGTACACGTTGGTGCATTAGGTTGGAATGGGTTCTTTACATTCGGTATGCTTTATTGGATGGTTCCTAAAATGTGGAAAACAAAACTGTTCTCTGAAAAACTTGCCAATGCCCATTTTTGGCTAGGAACACTAGGTATTATTTTCTGGGTATTACCGATGTATTTCGCAGGTTTCACTCAGAGTTTAATGTGGAAAGAGTTTACTCCGGATGGATTCCTCAAATACAGTAATTTCCTTGAGACGGTAACTCAGATTATTCCAATGTACTTCTTAAGATCCGTTGGTGGGACACTTTATCTCATAGGTACCATTGTAATGACATATAATTTGTATAAAACTGCGGTAGCAGGTGAATTTATGGCGAATGAGGAGGCCGAAGCACCGGCACTTGAGAAAAATCCAACATTTACCGGCGATGACACATACTGGCATAGATTATTGGAAAGAAAGCCTATGTTATTGACGGTTCTTTCAGCAGTCTTGATTCTTATTGGTGGTTTGGTGGAAATCGTTCCAACATTAATGATCAAGTCAAATATTCCAACTATAGCATCTGTAAAACCATATACTCCTCTCGAACTACACGGTAGAGATATTTATATTAGAGAAGGTTGTGTAGGATGCCATTCGCAAATGATACGTCCATTCAGGTCCGAAACTGAGCGATATGGTGAATATTCAAAAGCAGGAGAATTCGTTTATGATCATCCATTTCTATGGGGCTCAAAACGAACCGGGCCGGATTTACATAGAGTTGGTGGTAAATACCCTGACTCCTGGCATTATCAGCATATGCTTGAGCCAAGCTCAATATCTCCGGGATCTATAATGCCTGCTTATCCATGGCTATTCACGCAAACAGTGAATCTTGGACAGACAGGACCTAAAATAAATACTCTTAGAAAACTGGGCGTACCTTATGAAATAGGTTTTGATGAAATCGCAAATGAGGATTTGATTAATCAGGCCAATGGAATTGTAAAAAGTCTGGAAAATGATAATATCAATACCGGTCCTGAAACCGAGATAGTTGCTTTAATAGCCTATTTACAGCGTCTTGGTACTGATATAAAGGTGAAGCAAGATCAGGCAATGTTAAATTCTGAAGAATAAGATTATGTATAAATATATTATATCCGGAATCGATGGAGCTCAAAATTATGGGCTGATATCACTTGTGATTTTCACTACCTTTTTTGTGCTCCTATTGATATGGACAATTACAGCAAGAAAGACCTATATAAATCATATGAGGGAATTGCCTCTTGATGACGAAAATGAAAATAAAACTCTAAAGACTGACAATCATGGTTAAGAATATAAAAAATATTGGCAGCAGAATTATTGCGGTTGTTTTCCTTGGAATTAGCTTAAATTTTTCTGCAAAAGCCCAAGCAGAAGAAATTATGGAACAAGTTGATCCCGGGTTCTGGGAGACTTTGATGTCGATCGATCCACTTTTGCTTACTGTTTTACTACTCATAGCTTCAGTAATGATACTATTATTGATTACGCTTACTCTGATGGTAAACACTGTGAGTTATATGCAAAGAGCAATAGAAAGGCAAAATGCTCCGGAAGGAGAATTTGTAGAGCCTCCTACCCTTTGGGAAAGATTCCGTGAAAAATTAATAACCGGTAAACTTTATGAAGAGAAAGAGGAAAGAACTACAATGATGCTGGATCATAATTATGACGGTATTCGAGAAATGGATTATGGGATGCCGCCATGGCTTACAGCAATCTTTGCAGGAACGATCATTTTTGCAATTGCATATCTCATTCAGATTTGGGGAATTGGAAACATTGAAGACCAGATAACAGAGTACAATAATGATGTTAAAAAAGCAGAAATTGCTATAGCAGAATGGAGAGACAGACAATCTAATTTAATCGATGAAAATTCAGTTCAATTTATTGATGACGAACTTGTACTTGCCCAAGGCGAAGAAATATTCCTGAAGGAATGTAAAGCTTGTCATCAGGCTGATGGTGGAGGCGGTGTAGGTCCGAATTTAACGGATAAATACTGGATTCACGGCGGTTCAATTACAGATATTTTCACAACTATTAAATACGGTGTTCCTGAAAAGGGAATGATTTCTTGGCAGACTAAATTAAAGCCGGGAGAAATGCAAAGCGTTGCGAGTTATATCAAAACACTTGTTGGAACCACTCCAATGAATCCTAAAGACCCTCAAGGAGAAATTTATGAACCTGAAGCTAATAATTCAGAAGTTATGGGTAGCGATACAACGGAGATAGACGCAACAATCAATGATACAACCGAGCAGACAATTACTGCCAAACTGTTGTAATTAGTTTAATTTGACCCTTTAAAAAGCAGGAATTACTTCCTGCTTTTTTTATTAAAGAGCTCCTTTTTTAATTTCTTCAACTACATCAGGGTTTAAAAGAGTAGAAATATCGCCAAGACTTGAAGTATCACCTTCAGCGATTTTTCTTAGGATTCTTCTCATTATTTTACCCGATCTGGTTTTTGGTAAATCCGGAACAATTTGAATTTTATCCGGTTTTGCAATTGGCCCAATTGTTCGTGAAACTAAATCCAGAATTTCCTTTCTAAGCTGATCCTCATCCTTGGGTTCACTGTATGTAGCAACATATGCATACACGGCGTTCCCTTTAATATCATGAGGGAAACCAACAACTGCAGTCTCTGCGACATTGTCGTGCTCATCAATCGCATTTTCAATTTCTGCTGTGCCAAGATTGTGGCCCGAAACGATTATCACATCATCTACTCTACCGGTAATTCTATAATAACCGTCTTCATCTCTTCTCGAACCGTCTCCTGTAAAATATTTATTGCTAAAAGCTGAAAAGTATGTTTGTTTAAAACGTTCATGATCACCATAAATCGTCCTGGCAATTGAAGGCCAGGGAAACTTAATACATAATCTTCCCTGAACACCATTACCATGCTGCTCCTCTCCGTTTTCGTCCACAATAGCAGGTTGTACACCAGGCATAGGCAGAGTCGCAAAGGAGGGTTTTGTAGGCGTTATTCCGGCCAATGGAGAAATCATGAATCCGCCGGTTTCTGTTTGCCACCAGGTGTCAACAATCGGGCATTTATTATTACCAATATGATCATGGTACCAGTGCCAGGCTTCTTCGTTGATCGGTTCTCCAACTGTTCCAAGCACTTTTAATGAGGATAGATCGTGTTTTTTAACAAATGAAATATCCGCTTTCTCTAAAGCTCGGATCGCTGTCGGAGCAGTGTAAAAAATATTGATTTTATGTTTTTCTACTACTTCCCAAAAACGGCCCATATCGGGGTAAGATGGTACACCTTCAAACATAACCGTTGTTGCTCCTGCAGCTAATGGACCATAAACTATATATGAGTGTCCGGTGATCCATCCTATATCAGCTGTACACCAGTAAATATCTCCTGCTTTATATTGAAATGCATTTAAAAATGTGTAAGTCGTATACACCATATAACCCGCACACGTATGAACCATGCCTTTTGGTCTACCTGTAGACCCGGATGTATATAGAATAAATAACATATCCTCGGCGTCCATTTCCTCGGCTCTGCATTCTGCACTCTGATCTTTTATAGCATCGTTCCACCAAATATCCCTTCCGGCTTTCATCTCAATAGTATCACCGGTTCGTTTGTAGACTATACATTTTTCAACCGAATCGCATTTTTCCAATGCTTCATCTACAATATTTTTAAGATTTAAAGTCTTAGCACCTCTGAAAGAACCATCCGCAGTCAATACCACTTTGCAATTAGCATCATTGATTCTGTCGGCAAGTGAAGTGGAAGAAAAACCAGCAAAAACCACTGAATGAACAGCCCCAATTCTTGCACAAGCAAGAACTGCAATTGCCAATTCAGGTACCATTGGCATATAAATACAGACTCTATCTCCTTTTACTACACCATTGGCTTTCAGAGTATTGGCAAATACATTTACCTTTTTATAGAGTTCTCTATAGCTTATTTTGACAGCCTTTTCTTTTGGGTCATTGGGCTCCCAAAGAATTGCCGTTTGATCGCCTTTATCCACTAAATGCCTGTCAATACAGTTCTCCGTAATATTGAGTTTTGCACCTTCAAACCATTTAACCTCCGGTTTTGTAAAATCCCAACTCAGCACATTATCCCATCTCTTTCTCCAGGCAAAAGATTCAGCTACCTGAGCCCAAAACGTTTCAGGTTTTTCTACACTCTCCCTATAACTTCTTAAATAATCTTCTAAGTTGTAAATTCTATGTTTCATGGTTCCTTATCTTTAATTTTCTCCAATTCAAGATTTCTTAATCTCAGGATTTTTAGTCTTTATATCAAATCTTATTTCAATTACTCTGAATCGTCAATTGATTAGCTAAACTTATTCAAAATAGATTTAACAGAAGTTGCATAAGAACCCCCAAATAAATTTACATGAACAAGTAAAGGGTACAAATTCCAGATATTTTTTCTTTCTTCATAGCCAACCTCTAAAGGCCATTCTTCATTATAAGAATCATAAAAATCTTCATCAAATCTGCCAAATAATTCAGTATATGCTATTTCCATTTCTCTAAAACCAAAATAGACTGCCGGATCAATTAAACAAGGCTTTCCTTCATTATCCACCATCAAATTTCCGCTCCATAAATCTCCGTGAAGTAATGAGGCATGCATATTATCGGGGCAAAGCTCTTCCAATTGTCTAAACATATTATCAAGAGATGACTTGTCAGACTTATTGAAAAACCCGGAATCGCTTGCCATTTTAAACATAAATTCTATTCTATTCTCCCGAAAAAAGTCAAGCCAATTCTCATTTTCAGTGTTAGTTTGCTTTAAAGATCCTATATAATTATCATGATCAAGCCCGAAACTTTTATGCGAATTGCGATGAAGCTGAGCAAGCCCATTTCCAAGTTTTTGCCAATAATCGGGCTGTTTCCATGTTGAAACTATATTTTCAAGTATTAAGAAAATATGCTGTTCATCACTTCTTGTTAATATCGGTTTCGGAGTGGAAAGGTTGTGATCCGCAGAATTTAATAACTCCAGTCCCCTTTTTTCCTTTTCGAACATGTCGGGATAAAGTGATTTCTGATTCCATTTCAGGAAAAAATCACCTTCAGTTGTTTCGAGTATGCCTGTCTCATTGATACATCCACCGGAGCTGAATTTGAAATTTTTCAATTGTATTATTTTACCAAGTTTTGAACCAAGTGATCTTGTTATAATTGATTGTAAGGATTGTGGAATAGAATTGATCATAAATTTGATTATTAGTCATGGCATTTACTGATAAAGGTCATGATTATCTCTTCATTACACTTATAGATTTGTAAAGGTTTAAAAAAATAAATTCTATGGGCGAGCAACAATCTGCCTATTTCGAAGATGAACTAAACGATCAGTTCAGAAATACACCTTCATCAGTTAATGAAGAAAATAAAAGAAAATGGGTATTCCCAAAAATGCCTTCGGGTAAATGGCATCAATATCGGCTTTTTGTGGGCTATTCAATTCTTCTACTTTTTGTTACACTTCCCTTTATTCAATATAACGGAAAGCCTTTTTTTCTTTTAAATATTTTCGAGCGCAAATTTATACTCTTCGGTCAGGTTTACTGGCCCCAGGATATTTTCATCATTGTAATCGGTGTTTTGACATTTATGGTGTCTATAATACTTTTTACAGTAGTTTATGGTAGAGTATTCTGTGGTTGGGCATGCCCACAAACGCTCTTTATGGAGCTGGTATTTCGGAAAATAGAGTATTTCTTCGAAGGAGATTATCGGCAACAAATGAAACTAAAAGAAATGCCTTGGAATGCAGAGAAAATTCGAAAAAAGGGTCTCAAGCATCTGTTCTTTATTTTAATGTCTGTATTCTTTGCGCATATAGTTATGGCTTATTTGGTGGGTATGCCAAATGTACTCGAACTAATATCCTCTAACCCGCTAGACAATATTGCCGGGTTTTCCGGATTGGTAATTTTTACAGCTATTTTCTATTTGATATTCAGCCAGGTAAGAGAAATAGTTTGTACAGTAATTTGTCCATACGGCCGACTTCAGGGAGTATTATTGAACAGAGAATCCATGGTAGTGGCCTATGATTATAATAGAGGTGAGCCGCGTGGAAAAATCAAAAAAGGAGAAGACAATGATAACAAGGGCGATTGCATTGATTGCAAGCTCTGTGTTCATGTTTGCCCTACCGGTATCGATATCAGAAATGGTACTCAAATGGAATGTATCAACTGTACGGCCTGTATTGATGAATGCAATTCAGTCATGGACAAAATAAAAAGGCCCAGAGGCTTGATAAGATTTGACTCTATTCAAGGCATAGAAGACAAAATACCTTTTAAATTTACAACAAGAGTTGCAGCTTATTCCATAGTTCTAGTAGTCCTAATAAGCGCTTTTGGGTTCTTTACCACTACCAGGACTGATGTTGAAACAACAGTTATGAGAATTCCGGGGCAATTGTATCAAAAAACAGATGATGGGAAAATCAGCAACTTATTTAATGTACAAATTGTAAATAAAACCTTTAACGAAAAATCTGTTAAACTAAAGTTGGATGAAGGATTTGTTGGCGAAATAAAGATAATTGGAGGCGATGAAATTATTGTGCCTGCACAAGGATCTGTCGAAACTGTTTTTTTTATTGAGACAGAATCTAAAAATATTACGGAAATGAAAAATAAGGTTAAAATACTTGTACTGGAAAACGGTGAAGTGCTAACTACAGATAAAACAAACTTCCTGGGACCAGTTAAAAATATGTCGAAATGAAAATAAGCTGGGGAACAAAACTGCTCATTTCCTTAATTGTATTTGCGGGAATTATGGCTACAATGGTCACTATTGCAATGCGTGAAAACATTGATTTAGTTGATAAAAACTATTATCAGCAAGAATTAGAATACCAAGAGCGCATAGATGGTATGAATAATACTAATGCGGATAAGGCGCTAAAGATAGATTTGAATGCCATTGAGTCTCATATCACTTTGAATTTCGATAGCAAGATTGATGGTGGAATCGTACATCTATTCAGGCCATCAAATGCATCCGAAGACATAAAAATACCCATTTTGACCGATCAAGATGGTATTCAGGTAATTCCATCTTCAGATTTAATTTCAGGCTTATGGAGGATAAAAGTCGAATGGAGTAAAGACAATAATGATTATTACCTGGAGCAGGTTTTAAATATTCCTTAAATGCTAATTGCCGCCATAACCATGGGTTTTTTAGGTAGTGCACATTGTATAGGAATGTGTGGTCCTATTGCCTTGGCCATGCCATATGGCCGTTTTGGCAATACTAAAACCTTAATTGCAAGAATCGTTTATCAATTGGGAAGGCTCAGCACCTATTTTATTTTGGGATTGATTTTGGGTTTTGTAGGCTTTTCCATGGAATTGGCAGGTATTCAGCAATACCTAAGTATCGGAATGGGTATAGCTCTCATTCTGGCAATTATTTTTCCTGCTCTATTCACAAACACAATCTTGATGAACAGGTTTAGCATCTTTAACAATTGGGTTAAAAGAAATATTGCAAAATATATTAAACTGGAAAAAATATCAGGTTTTTACACTACCGGTTTATTAAACGGCCTCTTACCTTGCGGATTAGTATGGTTAGCGCTTGTTTCAGCGATAGCTCTAGGCAATGGTTTTGAGTCAGCCTTGTTCATGCTATTCTTTGGTATTGGCACCTTGCCTGCACTTTTTGCAACAATGATTTCATTTCAGTGGGTAAAACAAAAAATATCTTTTTCTTTCAAAAGACTTTCAACAGCGATCACCTTAGGCATTGCATTGCTTCTAATTGTAAGAGGCTTGAATATGGGAAATTACTTTAGCCCCTATTTAGATTTTGATGCTGCAAAAGAAAAAATAATTACAATTTGCGGCTTTGATGATCAATAATTAAAGTACTACTCATGGAAAGCCAAAAGTGGTAAATGGGTATGATAAGCCAATTTCTTAGTATGGCTAGATCCAAATATCTTTCTTAATACACTTTTCTTTCGTGGCATTACAGCTAACATTTCCACCTCATTACTTTCAACAAAATCATTAATACCTGCTTCAAAATCTCTAAATCTAGAGGTATTATGAGTATGTGGAATTGATGCAAAAAGAGATTCGAAATACATCGCTTCTTCAAAATGCCCTGCTTTAGATTTTTCTTTCACATTGACCAGATGAATCTTAGCATGAAATTTATTGGCAATAAATTTCAAACTTTCTATTTCTTTGGGTTCATTCACTTCCTCATAGTCACAAGCAAATACAATATTTTTAATTGGTTTGAATACAGAATTTTCCGGAATGCAAATGACTGGTGCTTTTGCTTCCTCTATTACATTGGCAGCTACACTTCCAATAATTATTTCAGAAAGCCCAGATGATCCTTTTGTGCCCATAACAATTAGATCATATACATCATTTTTCAATTCTTCATTTATGGCATCAATTCCAAATGAAGCTACTTTTTTAAAAGCGCAAAATTTGGAATCGTATTTAGCGAAGCGCATTTTGAGAGCATCAAACTCCTCATCCACATTTAATTCAATATTCCTTAATAGATCACCACTAATAGCACTACCCGCTTCAGGAAAGGCATATGGCACATGATAGGCGTGTAATACGCATATTTGCCCACCGATAAAATCACTTAAGTGCAAGGCGTATTCGAGTGCATTAATTGAACATTCAGAAAAATCAACCGGGACCAGAATTTTGCTAAGGCTATCCATAACATTGGTATTTAACTCTCATAAAATATAGAAATTATATCTGAACTAAGAATGATCTGTATCATTACAATTATTGGCGTGTATCATCTGAGAGATTTTATATTAGTTCTAATTTCTGTTTGTAAATGGCGCAGAGCTATTTAAGTTTAATTAAAAAAAAAGGTCATGATTAAGAGAATTTTAGTCCCTATCGATTTTTCCAAGCATTCGCACAATGCATTCAAATTTGCGGAAGAGCTTGCGAATCAAAGTAATGCAGAAGTGCACATCTATCATGTGATTGAAGCACCATCTGCCTCCTTTTCAGAAGGAAGTTTTAACTCGGAAGGTCAAATTGAAACTTCGGGTTCTCATGAGGAAGTTATTTTTACAAAATCGCTTGTTTCTAAAGTGAAACAGAGAATTCACAATATTGCTGCTGAAGCAAAACATGATCATATTAAGTTTCATTCCCATGTTGAAATGGGAGATGTCTTCAGAAGTATTGTTGGAATGGCAGAAGATCATAATATGGATTTGATGGTTATTGGTACTCATGGAGCACAAGGTATGAGTGAAGTCCTAGTAGGCAGTACTGCTGAAAAATTAGTTAGACATTCTCCTGTTCCGGTTATTGCGATAAAAGAAGACATGGATTTAACTTTGAGAAATCTAGTCTTTGCAAGCGAATTCAATGAAGATCTTTCAAAAGTAATGCCCATAGTGAAAGAAATTCAAAGGATGTTTGGATCTAAATTGCATTTGGTAAGAATTAATACTCCAAATGATTTTCATTCTTCTCGAACAATGAAGCATATGATGGAAGAGTTTGTCAAAAAATATGACATTGATAACTACAGTATCAATACATATTCCGATATCGTTGAAGAAGATGGAATAATTTATTTCTCAGAAGACATCAATGCAGATATGATTATCGTACCGACGCATGCGAGAAAAGGAATAATGCATCTATTAAGTGGAAGTATTGCTGAAGATGTTGTTAATCACGCCAAAAGACCGGTTATGACAATAAAAATGTAAGGCCGTCATTCTCTACTATGAAATAGAGGTTTTCATTTAACTGAACATAACCTCTTTCATAGCAAAAATAATACGTCCGGCCTTTTTTATTGGTGAATGAGCTTGTGTGAAAGGAAAAGTTAAATCCCAATTGTAACAATAGTTCTCTTTGAATCCTTTTCCTTTCATTCTTGCTCAGCTCATCAAGAATTCTTCGGTTTCTTCGAAGAATATTGTTGATGTTTCTTACCTGATTTGTGACATTGCGGTTAATGTTATTGTTAAAAGTAGTTCGACATTGATCAGAACAAAATTTTTGATCAGATCTTCCCCTCAGCTCATCTCCACATTCCCGACATTTTCTAGTTGAAGTATCCATGATTAAACGATTACAAACGTAAAAGAAACGAAAGTAAACGGTTACTATCCGACTCAATTCGTGAAGACCCCACAGCTTTGTGTGGTCAGTTGAGAAGTATCAACTGCATGAACAAATTAATATTTTTATTATGAACAATTTAAAAAACCGCGTACAACTGATTGGGAACTTAGGAAAGGACCCGGAAGTAAAACATCTTGACAATGGCAAAGTAGTGGCCAAGTTTTCTTTGGCTACTTCAGAGTCGTATAAAAACAAACAAGGTGAAAAAGTGACCGATGTTCAATGGCACAATATTGTGGCATGGGGCAAGCAGGCCGAGATCGTTGAGAAGTACTTTGAAAAAGGTAAGGAAATCGCTCTTGATGGTAAATTATTACATCGCTCTTATGAAGATAAGGATGGACAAATGCGATACTTTACAGAAATTCAGGTTAACGATTTTCTAATGCTCAACAAAAAAGCCAGCTGAGTAATCTTTTAGGTTTTTTGAATAGGAGTGCGGATTTTATCCTCACTCCTTTTTTATTTGAAACTGAATCCTCCCCTACTTGGCAGAATATTTGTATCAATCATGTATATCAATAAAGGTATCATGAAAACACATCTATTTATATTATTTTTCCTTTCTTCTACATTCAATCTTTTTTCACAGCATAGACTCACTGATGATTCATTCAAGATTGCCCAAAACTCGGCGAATCAAGGAGATAAGAATGCACAATTCATACTCGGCATGCATTATCTATCCTATTCGGATAAAGGTATATTTCAAGAAAAAGCAAGAAAATGGCTTAAAAGGAGTGCTGATCAAGGTCTTAAGGAAGCACAATACGAATATGCGAAAGAAATATATCGTGAAAAGACTCCAAAACATGATAGAGTTGCCCTTGAATACTTCGAAAAAAGCGCTAGACAAGGACATTATAAGTCAGCACTTCAAGCTGCAGAGATGTATTATTTTGGTTTCGGTACATTAAAATTTCCCAATCGAGCTTTTAATCTTTTTAAGCTTTGCGCCGAAAATGGGGATGCTAAAGCACAGTACTATACAGCTTTAATGCTATTTAGTGGAGAAGGAATAGAAAAAAATAGAACTCAAGCCTTTATATGGTGTGGAAAAAGTTCAAATCAAAATTTTGCTCCTGCTCAACTTTTACTAGCTAAAATGTATATGTCAGGAAGTGGGACATCAGCTGATTATAATAAGGCAGCCAAACTTACCATGTTGGCCTATGAAAACGGCGAGACTGAAGCTGAAATATTTTGGGACAGTAAACAGCTATGGAATTATTTAAAATAAAATAGCCCTCCGAAAAGGGCTACAGTTTTAATTCAGTTTTAGATAGGTTCGACAAATCTATACTTTACGCCTAATTGAAACCAAGATTCAGCTATATCAGTTTTAGACTCAACGGAAATATTTGTAGTTGGATCAGTAATAGTTTCAGTTTGAGAATTCCATCCGATATTATATCTCAAATAGACTCCAAATTTCTTAGGTAAATTAAGATCAATACCAGCAGCTAAACCTATTCCCATACTATTATCTGGCTCATAATCTGCTTTTGTACCATTAGTGTTTGTCTCACCATTAGCAAGAAAACTAAATTGAGGACCAACTTCTATGGCTAAAGGCTTTATGATATTAAATGTGGCCATAATAGGAATATCAATATAGCTTGCTCTGAATTCAGTGGTAGTCTCCGGTATCTGAAATCCACCAACATTCGCAGCAGGGCTTATGATATCTCCACCTCTAGCAGTGTATAATACTTCGATTTTTCCACCCAATTTTATAGGTGTTTTAAGCTTAGCGAATGCTCCAGCATGAAATCCAAAAATTCCAGAATAGTCCACTCCACCATCTGGACTAAATGCGACAGCACTAGACTGCCCACCGGCCTTAATACCAGCAGAAAAAAACTGTGCATTTGAGTATCCTACAAAGAATACACTTACAATAATTGATAGTAATAGCTTTTTCATAATAGATATTTGTTTGTACTAATTAACAAAAAATATAGCATTCAACCGTTTAGAAATACTAAATGAAATTTTAAATAGGTTCAATTAGCCTAAACTTAATCCCCAATTGTATCCAGGATTGATTGATTCTGTTCTTCCCGCCTTGTCCATTATCTACTCTATTGAAACCAAGATTATATCTTCCATAAATCCCCAATTTCTTTGGCAGATTGAAATCGACTCCTACCGCAAAACCATATTCAGGATCAATTCTTGGCTCATAATCTACTGAAGTACCATTTGTAGTAGTTTCCCCACTTGTCAATATGCTCATTTGAGGACCAAGCTCTATAGCCAAAGGCTTGATAATATTAAAGGTTAGTAATATTGGTATATCGATATGACTTGTTCTGAATTCTGATTCAATGGTTTCATTTGTTCCGGGAACCTCACTAGATAAATTGGACCCCTTTGTAGAATACAACGCTTCAATTTTACCACCAAATTTTAAGGGTGATTTGAGCTTAAAGTACCCACCAGCATGAAAACCGCCAATACTACTAGTAGATAAGTCATCAATATTTGTTGATGCATTTGCCATTTGTCCACCTGCCTTGAGTCCAGCTGAGATGTACTGTGCATTTGAGTAACCTACAAAGAATACACATACAATAATTGATAGTAATAGCTTTTTCATAATAAGTTTTTGTTTGTTCTAAAAAACAGAAAATATGACATTCCTTTGCTTCAAAAGTTGAATTTCCAGCAGCTACATTTTTATTAACTTCAGAGTCGATTCTAGATTATTTGCAGAAAAAACTCTTAAAAAGTAAACTCCACTTTCCAGTTGAGATAAGTTGATTTCATCCTTAGCTGATTTCATTGTGCCTGAAAACTGACATTGCCCATGAATATTCAAAATCTCAAATCTCTCAGATTTATGCCCTTTTAAATGAATTTTATCAGAAAAAGGATTTGGATAAATTTGAATAGCGCTATTTATCTCACCCTTCAAAGCAATTATACTTGGAACAAATACCGAATCGCTAAAAGTGAGGGTGTCGCCGCATTGATTGGACACTTTTAAAGTCAATAAATAATTACCACTTGAATCATAATTGTGAATTCCTGTAGAATCAGTTGTAAAGCTTCCATCTCCAAAATCCCAAAAATAGTTAAGAGTGGCACTTGCAGAATCAGTAGAAATATTTTCTGAATACTCAATATTCGAATTCATTGTATCAATACTGAGATTTATTGGAGGATAATTTACGGAGAATCCGCATGACAAATCAATTATAACTATAGAGTCTTTTGAACTGCAATCTCCCCTTAATCGAATATCTGCTGTATAGGGATTAAGGGTACCGAAAGGTTGCACAAGGTGAATTGGATTTAATTGGTAATACAACTCATTTGGGGGCAATAGCCACTCCATACCGACAACGTTTCCAAATGTCTGATTCGAAAAGTAAATAGTATCGTTTATAATTATATACTCGACACTTATATCGATGTTTTCCAACCCTGTTTGCTCCAAACTAAAATCAACTAAACCGAGATTGCTTATGTCGACATTGTGAACTATAACATTTTCAGGATTGCTATCATCCCAATCATTAAGTTGTGCTTTTATAGAGTTAGGTGTGTTATTGTAAAGAGCATATATGGTGCCTTGATTTTCGTTGTTACTGAAACAATTGTACCCTGTATTTAACATTGTAGTATCCCCGATGTTGGGTTGCGCATTTCCTTGAATAGTAATACCCCAAAGGTTTCCTGAGATATCATTATTTCCCACAAAAGCAATATTTGTGTTGCCTCCATTGAAATTAATTCCACTTCCGCCAAGATTCGGACTATTTTGTGAGTTATTGTCTAGAATGGTATTTCTAGTAATAGTCGCGTTAATATTACTACCGGTGCATGTTATTCCATACCTATTATCAAAAATTAAATTACTATCAATCACAACATTCTGACCTGCGGTTCCTAGAAGGTTTGAAGTTGAAATCCCTCCTACCATTGTATTGTTTCTGTTTCCTCTGATTGTATTGCCTTTTATAATAATTGTGTCACCTGGACCTGAAGGACCCAAATTGATCTGTGGAGCATTAGTATTTGCATTATTGTTAAACTCCAAATAACAATCTCTAATCTTCGGAGCAGAGAAGACATTTGCTCCGGAATTGAAAACTGGGCCATCATTTCCCTGGAATCTGCAGTTTGAAATATCTGGACTTGACTCAAATAAATTTATTACTCCAGTACTATGAGACTGGTCAAAATTTATAAAAACACAGCTCTCAATTTTTAAATTGGCATTTAGTATTCTAATACCTCCTGCCTCGATGAAAAATACGCCCCTTAAAATTGAATTATCATCATTTTCTATTCTCAAACCACGATATGACTGCCCAGCGATTAGCGGTAAAAAATCGATAAATAATTGTCCTTTAAACGGGTTTAAGTTTAAGTGTCCCAGACTAGTTATCAAAACCCCCGGTGCCATCAGTATTTTTGTTGTAGAATCAATAATAAATGTGTCATTTATGGAAATTGTAACATCGTTATGAAATGCGTAGAATCCCGTATCGAATGTGATCACTCCTGAGCTAGCTGTAACCAGATCATCTAAATCGTACGTTTGCCCGGTATTCGGTGTTGTAAACTGGGCCTTACTATTAAAAAATGATAAAAAAAGAACGGTTAAGAGAAAATATCGCATAATTTTTTCTGAGGATAATAATAAACTCTGGCATAAAAATACGATTAAACATTAAGAAACAAGATTGACAGCGGCCATCTCCCCAGACTCTATGCTGCAAATTTACTTATTGAGACAAGTGAAAAGCCTGCCTTGACTCGCAATGGATGTCAGCTCAGATGTAAAAAAATCGAGTTTTCGATTGACTTAGTCGATCTCTGTGGATTCAGTTCTGCAAATTTACCCGCCAAGGTGGGTGAAAAATCCTTGCATTCTTATCAGAATGCCAGTCCACGCGCTCACAAAAAAAAAGCGAGCTTTAGATTGACTTCGTCGATCTCTTTGGTTCTCGTACTGCAAATGAAAAATCCTTGCATTCTTATCAGAATGCCAGTCCACGCGCTCACAAAAAAAAA
>CAYGPM010000004.1:284177-318295 GCA_964351965.1 uncultured Hyphobacterium sp.
GCGAGCTTTTCTTTTACTCGCTTTGTGTACTGTGAAGGATTTTTCGCTTGATCGTGAACCCGGAGAGATTCGAACTCCCAACCTCCTGATCCGTAGTCAGGTGCACTATCCAGTTATGCTACGGGTCCAATGTTTAAAAATATGAGTCGCAAAAGTATACAAATTGACAATTGAATAAAAGTCAGGTTTGTCACTACTTCTTTTTATTTTAGCTTTAAAGCAAAATATATACTATGAAGCTCAAATTAATATTAAGTGGTCTTATCATATCCATCGCTACTTTATCTTTTGCACAAGATGAAGTAACTGATCCGAATTTTACAGAATACCAGGATAAAGTTCCCGGTACTTTGGTTTTTGAATTTGGTTATAACATGCTCCAGCCGGGCACTCCACACAATATGGATGTAGATTTCTTAAGAAGTCGAACAGCTAATATTTATTACATGTACGATTTTAGACTGTTTGGTTCCAAAAAACTTTCTTTCAATCCGGGTTTTGGATTGGGAATGGACAATTATATGTTTTCAAAAGAGGTAAGCGTCACAAATGGAGAGAATAATACATTATATGTTCTGAGTTCAAACGAATTTGAATCCGGGGTTAATCCTGATGGTTTATCTTATAATGTAAGTAAATCAAAACTCAATGCTAACTATTTTGATATTCCTATGGAGATTAGATTCAGAACTCAACCTTCAAAAAAATCATTTCGAATTGCCGTTGGTGGTAAAATTGGATTCTTAATTGATTCAAAGACCAAAATTAAATACGAATTGGATGGAGATAACTACAAATACAAAAGCAAAACAAGGTTTGGGTTGGAGAGTTTTCGCTATGGAGTACATGCAAGAATTGGTTTTGGCAGTTTGAATTTATTTGGTTATTACGCCTTATCTGAATTATTCGAAAAGGAGTTAAGGGATTCTAATGGTGTGCTTGAAGGAAATATTTCCAATGTGGTTGTCGGAATCACATTGATCACCTTCTAGGTAGGGAGGAAAATATTTTGACCTGGTTTTGAAGATTTAATTTCCTTTGAAATCAGGTTTTCTTTTTTCCAAGAAAGCTTGAACTCCCTCTTTGTAATCACTGGAGCTCCCGGCAATTTCCTGACAATATTTTTCGTAATCGAGCGCTTGATCCAAGTCGAAATTATATGATTTATTTAGCATCTTTTTCATCAAGCCAATTGCCTTAGTTGGTGCTTTAGCATATTGCTCTGCTAGAATCAAAACTTCATTATCCAAATCCTCTTTTTTAACTACTTTGTTCACCAGGCCAAGCGTTAAAGCCTCTTCAGCCTTTACTTTTGAACCGAGTGTACTTAATTCAAAAGCTTTTGAATAACCTACCAAACGAGGTAAAAAGAAAGATGAGCCGGAATCTAAAACCAAACCAATATTTACAAATACTTCGATTAGCGAAGCTTCTTCTGAAGCAATGATCATATCACAAGCCAATGCCAATGAACATCCGGCACCTGCTGCAACTCCATTTAATTTTGCGATAATAGGTTTTGGCATATTTCGCATTGCGCGAATTATTGGATTGTAGCGCTTTGTCAATGAATCTTTAAAAGATCGTTTTTCCACACCGGAAACAGCCTTTAAGTCCTGACCTGAACAAAAAGCCCTACCTTCTCCGCTTATTACTAAAACTCTGACTTCATTATCTTTGGAAGCCTCTTTTAAAGCGGCTTGCAGTTCATAACTGAGTTCATCATCAAAAGCATTAAATACTTCCGGACGATTTAAAATAATGTTGGCTATACCGTTGTTTACTTCGTATTTAAGTTTTTTATACATCTTTTTAAATTATAAAAACGCCCAATGAGACTACAACTCCCAAAGCCACTCCTGCAATGATTTGTTTTGGTGTATGAGCTTCCAAAAAAAGTCTGGCAGAAATAAGTATTCCCGTTAGGACTAGCATGATTAAGGCCGGAATCAATAAATCCATTTCTCCGAACCTAAGCACGCTTAGCAGTAAAAAGGAACTTGCTCCAGCGGCACCGGTTGCATGGGCAGAAATTTTCCAAAATCGTGTGATAATTGTAATTAAAGCAAGTGTAAATGTTATCCCGGTCATGATTAAGGGAATGATCATCGGTGCTTTGCCTACTAATAAATAAGTAAATGCTATATAAATGATTGTAGAAGCAATCATCGGCCAGCGACGCTCTGATTTATTATCCAGCTTAATGTCTTTAACTATGCCGAGGTTATACATGGTAAGAATCAGGAAAATTGGTACCAGATATGAACCTGAAAAAATAAGCATTAACAAAATCCACTTATTTGAAATATTGGATACAATGATGGGTGCAAATTGAAAAATGCTCAGAAAAATAATGCTCGGCATTAACAGAGGATGCAGCAAAACAGATATGGCAAGTGCAAGATATTTTTTCATTTTATAATTCTTTTCTTAATCGCGCTACAGGAATACCCAATTGTTCTCTGTATTTAGCAACAGTTCTTCTTGCAATTTGGTATCCTTTGGTTTTTAATAATTTTTCAAGTTTATCATCAGAAAGAGGCTTTTTCTTGTCTTCCTCTTCAATAAAATTCTTTAGCATCTGTTTTACCTCCCTACTACTAACATCCTCACCTGAATCTGTTGCTATTCCTTCGGAAAAGAAAAATTTTAATGGATAAATACCAAATTCAGTCTGAACAGCCTTACTATTCGCCACCCTGGAAACAGTAGAAATATCCATAGTAATTTTTTCAGCAATATCTTTTAAAATCATGGGCTTCAACATTGCTTCGTCACCCTCAAGAAAGAAATCGTATTGAAATTGTACTATGGCATTCATGGTTTTCATCAAAGTTTCTTGTCTTTGCTTAATGGCATCAATAAACCATTTTGCCGAATCTAATTTTTGTTTCACAAATGAAACAGCCTGCTTCATTCCTTTATCCTTCTTAGGACTTTTGTCATAAGCCTGAAACATTTCTGAATATGATCTGCTCACTCTAAGTTCCGGAGCATTTCTTGAATTCAAAGATATCTCAAGATCACCATCATTATTTACAATAATAAAATCAGGGATTATATATTCATTTCGTGTTGTCCCTGCATCTGAGCTACCCCCGGGTTTGGGGTTTAACTTTATAATTTCAGCAATTATATCTTTCAACTCTTCTTCGTCAACATCCAGTTTTTTCTGAATTTTTTCATAATGCTTTTTAGCAAACTCGTTAAAGCTTGACTCAAGAAGTTGAATAGCTTTTCTGCGAATCGGGTCGCTTTTCTTTCTTTTTAATTGAAGTATCAAACATTCCTTAAGGTCTCTGGCTCCAATTCCCGGCGGATCCAGTTTTTGAACCATAAATAAAATCTCTTCGAGTTCTTCGTATTCAGTCTCAATATTTTTTGAAAAAGCAAGATCATTGGTGATAGCTTCCAACTCTCTCCTCAAGTATCCATCAGCATCTATGCTACCAATAATCTGTTTTGCAATTTCTTTTTCTCGATCATTGAGTTTTCGGAATCCCATCTGACTTTCAAGCCGCTCTAAAAGGCTAGAACCTGATACGATAGGTGTTTGTCGGTTTTCCTCATCCGGATTTGGGCCATCACCGGCCATTTTATATCCTGAGTATTCATCATGCAGATAATCCTCTAGCCCTATCTCATCATCTCTCTCTTCTGTTTTTTCAGAATCAAGTTCGTTAGAGTCCGGACTCATCTCGTCATCAGCACCTTCTTCAAGAGCAGGATTTGACTCTAATTCTTCTTCAACACGCGTTTCCAATTCGGCAGTAGGTACCTGCAGCAATTTTATAAACTGAATTTGCTGTGGTGATAATTTTTGGCTTAAAGTCTGCTTAAGACTGATCCTCTGCATAAATCAAAAAAACAATAGGTTGATTAATCAAAAATAATCTGATTTTATCAGATTGATTCATAAAACTGGCTAAAATTAGTTTTTTTTGCAGCTTCTTTAGAATCTCAAAATATAGGACAATTGAAACGAATAGAAATAAAAGATTTACTGAACGGTCAAAATAAAAACAGTGAAGTCACTGCAATGGGCTGGGTAAGAACTAGAAGAGGAAATAAAAATGTATCATTCATTGCACTGAATGACGGTTCAACTATCAATAATATTCAGGTTGTCCTTGAAAATTCTTCTTTCGATGAAAATCAAATCAAAAGAATAACCACCGGATCTTCTATTAAAGTGGTGGGGCAATTGGTCGAATCTTCCGGTAGCGGTCAGGATTTTGAAATCCAAGGGAGCTCCTTTGAAATTTTAGGAGATGCTGATCCTGAATTATACCCACTTCAACCCAAAAAACACAGTCTTGAGTTTTTAAGAGAAATTGCCCATCTCAGACCTCGAAGCAATACATTTGGTGCGGTTTTCCGAATCCGACATCATTTGGCATTCGCTATTCACAAATTCTTTAACGATAAGGGATTCTACTACTTGCATTCTCCTATTATTACCGGTTCTGATGCCGAAGGCGCGGGTGAAATGTTTAGGGTTACAACATTAAATCCTATAAACCCTCCTTTGAATGAGGATGGCGAAGTTGATTATGAAGAAGACTTTTTTGGAAAGGAGACCAACCTAACTGTTTCAGGACAGCTCGAAGCTGAACTCGGTGCTCTAGCGCTTTCTAAAGTATATACATTCGGCCCAACATTCCGTGCTGAAAACTCTAATACAACCAGACACTTGGCAGAATTCTGGATGATAGAACCGGAGGTTGCTTTTGCTGATATTCATGATAATATGGCACTGTCGGAGGAATTGCTCAAGTATTGCCTGAAATATGTAAAAGAAAATGCTTCGGAAGATCTAAATTTCCTTGCAGATAGATTTAATCAAGCTCAGTCGGAAAAACCTCAAAATGAGAGAAGTGAATTGAGCTTAATAGAGCGGATAGACTTTGCAATTGAAAATGAATTTGAAAGAATTGATTATACCACTGCTTTCGATATCCTAAAGCGCTCCAAACCGAATCAAAAGAAAAAATTTGAATATCCTGTTCAGGAATGGGGAATGGACTTTCAGTCAGAACACGAGAAATTCCTTGTGGAGAAACACTTCAAAAAACCGGTAATCATTTATAACTATCCAAAAGCTATTAAAGCTTTTTATATGCGTGTGAATGATGACAATAATACTGTCGCTGCAATGGATGTATTATTTCCTGGTATTGGAGAGATTGTTGGTGGTTCTCAAAGAGAAGAAAGATTAGATATTCTCACTTCGAGAATTAAGGAAATAGGCATCCCTGAAAAGGATGTTTGGTGGTACTTGGAAACCAGAAAATACGGTTCAGTTCCACACAGTGGATTTGGTCTTGGTTTTGAAAGAATGATGGTGTTTATCACGGGAATGTCAAATATCAGAGATGTTATTCCATTCCCGCGAGCACCAAAAAATGCCGAATTTTAGTTCCTTAGTAGGGTTAATTCATTTGCGATTTCCCCAATATATGGCAATACTCCTGAACCATGGGTTGCATCAGGGAGTGGTGTAAATGTGACAATATTAGTTGAAGCTCCATTGCTTATCAACATATCATAGGTATCAATTGAATTCTGATAAGGGACTGTGATATCCGAAGTTCCATGATACATAAACATTCTAGTTTGTGGTACCCAGTCGGTTAGTGAGTTTTCAATTAATTGCATCTTCAAATCAGCATATTTTGGATCCGTTTCGATGCCAATCAGAGCATCCATAGTGAGTAATACGCTAAGCGTGTCATTAAGCTGTTCATTGATTTCAGTTCCTGTATATTGACCGTTTAATAGATCAGGAATTCGAGATGCATATGGCTCATTAAAAACATCAGTAAAAGGCATATTCCAGTCATAAACAGAGTTAAATGCATTAACGACATAAGCCATATAAAAAGGCTGATGAAAGGTTTCTAATGTGAAAAAGTATTCTTGAAATCCTTTCATATCATAACCTCCGGATGACGGAAATGAAGCTATTAGATTAAAGCCATCTAATCCTTTCTCCTCAATCCACTTATGCGTAGCCATAGTGGCGTAGCCTCCTTGTGAATATCCGGCAAGAAAAAGTTCGCTGCTGAAATCCATCCCAACCAATTCGGCAATTTCTTTTGCTGCTCTAATATTATCAACTGTGGAACTCGCAGTTAAGTCTTCAACATAATAAGGGTGGGGAATTTCCACTGATGCACCAAAACCGATAAAATCCGGTACTACAGTAATCATTCCTGTAGAAGCAACTGCTGCATAGAAAATAGAGCTTTGATCCTGGAAAGTAATATTACTGGGAGCTTCGGAATCCGCACCTATTGTTCCATGCTGAAAACTCAACATATCAACCTCATCATTAGTTGAAGGTAAAATAACTAGTCCTGAGGCATTAATATCTTCACCTTTATATTTTGTTCGGTAAACAACTTTTAAAATGACTGCATCATATTTAATAGTAGCTGGGTCAATTCCCGGAATTGCCGCTTCAACAAAAAGTCTCAACTCACTGGCTGCCCGTGTTACAAAAGTATCCATTGACACCAAAACCGTCGGGCTTTGATTTTCGATAGGCGCAACTGAATCTTCTTCAGAACTACATGAAAACAAGATAGCAGAGCCAATTAAAGCGAATAATAAGTATTTAGAACGTAGTAGTAATTTCATATGGTTTCGTTTTGTGATGTTTAAATTAAACCTAAAAAAAGAGAAATAGATTTCGCAAGCTATTTCTTCTTTAAAGCTTTTTCCTCTTTCTCAGCAATTTTGTGCAATTTTTTCTGCGTTTGAGCACCTATACTGGTTTTTATACCGCTGTAAATCGACTTCCAAACATAGTTTACAATTGATTTACTTTTATCCCTACGGAAATAGATTTTTCCTTCTTTGAAAAATCCCAAATGTGGATTTTTAGTATTGATTAAAAAAGTATTCGCAAACCAGGAAACAATTCCTTCTTCAAGTCCTTCCGGCTCTCCGGTTTTTTTATTAATCACAAAAATTTTAAACTTAGAATATCTAAAATTGAGATCCCCTTGTGCATAATCTTCATCCGCTTTAAAATCAAAATTTAAAGATCTGGATACGCCACTTTTAACAGATACAAACGCCACATTTTCTGTCATAGGATTTACGGCTGTCATGTCCATTAGGCCCAAGCTACCGCGAATGTTAAAGGTATTATTTGTATCCAGAAGATTAAAATTACCACTCATGAATATATCTCCTTGGTTTGCCAATTTACCAAGAGCAAACATGTATGTTGAGGGATTGTAGGAATAATATGAAGAGTCATTTGAAACGAAATAAATTTTACTAAAGATATCATTAAAGAATATTTCACCTTCTTCTTCACCGTCCAAAGCGAATTCTCGATACTTTGCATTTCCTCTTGAAACATTTAAAGAGTCGATGGAAAACGGAATTGGAATATTTCGTATGAATTCATGAATCATTGCCGGCCTAAAATCCTCATCAAATTCAACTCTTTTATCCCGAAAGTCATCAATATAAAACGAATCAATAAATAGCTCAGCTGCTCTTAATTCATTATTTGTGTAAAGATTTTCAAGATCTACACCGTTTAATTCTATTTTATTAAAGTGCGCTTCTACCCTATCGCTTTGGTAACCTAGAATTCTTGAATAATTATAATCATCAAACATGGGTTCCAAATGAGTTCCCTTTGCATAGATTTTTGATTCACCGGTTGAGAAACCAATTTCGTCAAATACTACTTTATTCATTTCTCCCGGAAGAATTTTTAAATAGTCTTTTAGTCTGAAATGAACATTGTCAGAGAAAAGAAATCTGTCTCTGTTCTTTGATAAACTGTCTATTCGGAAATCAATTAAATCGATAAAAATCTTATCTAAAGAGGCTCTCAGCTGATTTGAATCCAGTTGATGATTAAAACGTTTAACATCACCATTGTTAATAAGAATTTCGCCAATGTTTAGCTCATTGATAAATTCTGATAATTCGGGATAAAGGTCAAACTTTTTAAGACTTTGTTTTGATCCTGAATCGGGATAATGATGAAGCTCAATCTTTGGATTCCACAAAGAGATTGATTCCAAATTTGCCTTTCTATCAACATAGAAATTATGAAAATCAATGCCCTTAATATTCACCGAGTCAAGCTTAGAAATGGAATAAGCAGACTTGGATAGATGTATGGAATCAATTTGACTGCTATCAACAATTATTGCTATGGATTTTGTTGAAATTTCATTGTTTCCAAGGTCAAATTCGATTGAATCGATGGCAAACTTATGATCTAGCTTGTAAGCATTGAAAGTTAAATGTGGGAGCAAAAATTTAAAATCTTCAAAGGGTAATTTTTCAGCATTTCTGCCTGTTGTATTATTTGATAATTCAGACTTAATAATTTCACCCTCAAAATCTGCCTCTGCAATTATCTTACTTTGAGTATTTAAATACTTTATACTACCATGATCAATTTTAAGACTGCTGAGGTTCAACTTCTTTAAAATCCTAGGCATATTAAAATCCTGAATTAGTGTAGTGTCTACATTTTTATCCGTTATTCTTTGATAAAGTGCAATCTGGATTGTGTCAAAATATCCTGACTTGACATTTAGGACTTGCTCATTATAGAGTTTATTTAATCTCACTCCGTCAAAAATTGCCACCGGAGATGTGATATCTATTCCCAATGCTTCATTATGGCTTTGTCCGTTTAGCTCAATGGGTTTAAGGTAAAATTCAATTATTTTTAATTGCCTTTCGGGGAAAGTGAAAATCATCGAATCAGAAATTATCTGATGCAAGCCATCGTTCAAATCAAGAACCTGGTTCTCCAATACTAATTTTATCTTTTTGGAAAAGAAAAGATGATTATCTGTAGATGTGAGTGAATCTGGCATTAGGCTAAGACTTCCCATTTCCATGTAAAATTTATTACTATAATTTAATCCACTCGAGTCACCAAATATTTTGTAATTGTAAATTTCTCCGTCGTTTACATATATGTTTTCAACATTGATTAAGGGCAATATATTTTGGATTTCCTCTTTAATAATGTCCATTGAAGGAGGTAGTGAAGTATCCTGTACCATTTCATCAAATTTATATGCATGCAAATGCGGTTTTTCGATAAATATATTTTCTACAGCAATGTGACGATCATTCAATGCTCGAATTATATCGGCATTTTTTAGTTTTATACTCGGAATATCAAATTCAAGATATCCCGATTTATTTTGGCGATATAACCTTTTGCGAATTGTATCTTTTCGCAAAGCTTTCATGCTTATATCGATAAGATTCATTTCACGCTTTTTGGAAGAAAATTGGAATAGACCAACTTTGATTTCATTTATTTCATTGGGTAATAAGAAGTCGTAATCTTTTAATTCAAAATCAATATTCTCGGAAAACAAGAATTTATTCTCCTTCACAAATCCGGTAGAATCCAGGAAAAAGTTATACAATGTCAAAGAAATATTGTCGGCAATAATTTCTTCGTTTTTACCCTCTATATTCTGATCAAAATCAATTGAACCATTGTTTATGCTTATTCTATTAATTTTAGATGAATTCAGATATCTGCTGAAAAGATTGTAAATATCACTCGCAGATTTATCCTCTCTTTGGGTTTTCGTCTTGGCTTGTTTTTTAATATCAATATTGACAATCGGATCACTGACCAAAAATTCATTTGCAATAAGCTCCCCTTTTATGTACATCCTAAAAAAGTCAATCCCGTTTATTTCAATATTGGGCAGCAATATGTTCAATTGATCCTTTTTAATAGATCGATTAAAATTTTTGAGTGGATGAATTTGTAAGTCTTTGGCTCGGAGAACTTGTTCCTTGCTTGAAATAAAAAGTGATTTGGCTTCAAGAATATGTACTGAATCGCGAAGGGACATTTCAAAGGAACTAAAATCCAATTCGATGTTTTTGGAGTACATTATTCTCTCGATATCAGCATAGGCTATTGAATCGACTTTAAAATCTTCCAGAAGAACGTCAATACCGCTAATTTTTATATTCTCAGGCACCTTTTCCAAAGGTTCTCCATACCTAAAATTCCCTTTGTCCAGCTTGAATTCGGCTATGTTTACCTCATTTAAATAACCTTTAAAGAGGGGAAAAATATCAACCTGATTTTTTAGTGTTTTTGTTGATTTAACTCTTTCAGAAAGTGGTGTTTGGTTGAAATAATTAATCTTAGGACGCAGAACCAGAAGTTTTTTAATATTAAAAGTATCCTGCTCGTAGGCCTTAATTATATCAGCGCCATTAAGTAAAATTTCAGGAAAAAAAATCGAGAAATAAGATTTCTTAATTGCACGCAAGTCTGCCTTTGATATTTGGCTTGGATTCATACTGAACCCTCGTGCATAAACGACAGAATCTATTGTATTTAACCCGATTTCATTGGCGTCAATGATATGAATGCCATCATTCAATACAAGCTTATAATCTTTAAAAACTAATTCAGCTCCATCTGAATAGAGAAATTTCTCTTGACCCTCAGGGTTTTTCTTATCTATCTGAAAGTCTTTCAGTCTTAAGGAAATCCTAGAGGCGGTGAAATTTTCCACCTCACCTTCCTTTTCAAGAAAAATATCGAAAACACCTTCATTAATAATCAGATCTCTTACCAAAAAATATTCAACCAAATCCACTATAATCGGGCGTATATCATCATAGCCTTCGTCATAATCAATACTGTTTCGAAAAATTGGAACATCTAAAAGTCGCAGATCAGGTTTATCAATATGCATCGTTTGAATGATGAAGCTATTTTCATAAAAAGCTGTAAGCAACCTCAAACCGCTCACTTCAAAGTGTGGCACACGAATATCATAGAGTCCGGTTTTCACTTCTCCTCTAGATTTTCTATTTCTGTAAATGGCCTGATCGGGAATGAGGTGGAAATTATTGACTTCGAAACCAAGTTTTAAGAAATTGACTTTGATTTCTTCCAATTCAACTCTGTACATTCCATTACTTCTATAATCTACAGTTTTGATTATGAAGTTTTTTAAAAGGACATTCCCATACATCAGAATAAAGATTGTGAAGAGAAATAAAAGAATAGAAGTCAAACCAAAAGAACCTACAATCAGTCTTTTGCGCCTTTTTTTCCGATGTTCCGGACTCTTTCTATTCTTTTTTTTTGTTTTTTCTTCGTCCATCTGAGCTAATGGTTCCCCATTTTTAGATTTAAGGGAATTAGTAATTGTATTTTCCTTTCCATTTAGATTTAAGGAAATTCCTTAGTTCCTCTTCTCTTTTGTTATTTCCGGGATTATAAAAAGTCCTTTCTTTTATCTCATCAGGTAAGTATTCCTGTGGTGCAAAATTTCCTTCAAAATCATGAGAATATTTATAATTCTTTCCATAGCCCTTTTCTTTCATCATTTTTGTAGGGGCATTTCTTATTGGCAAAGGTACTTGAAGATTTCCACTGTTTCTCACTTCCTGTTGGGCTTCATTTATTGCCATATAGGCAGCATTGCTTTTTGGTGAAGAAGCAAGATAGGTCACACATTGTGAAAGTATGATTCTCGATTCCGGCCAGCCGATTTTATTAACAGCATCAAAACAAGCATTGGCAAGAACTAGCGCTGTAGGATTTGCATTTCCTATATCTTCTGAAGCCAAAATTAAGAGTCTTCTCGCTATAAATTTTGGGTCCTCCCCTCCTTCAATCATTCGTGCCATCCAATAAACTCCTGCATTGGGATCGCTACCGCGAATAGATTTTATAAAAGCAGAAATTATATCATAATGCAACTCACCATTCTTATCGTAATGTATTTGCTGTTGCTGAGCAATCTTTTTGACTAGATCGTTGCTGACTTCTTTATCGCTGTCAAGGTTTTGAGATACGAGCTCAATAAGATTTAAAAGCTTTCTGCCGTCTCCGTCTGAAATACTAAATAATGCATCCCATTCCGTGATTTTGATTCCGGTATTTTTAATATCCGAATCTTTAGTAATTGCGTAATTAGCCAAAATTTTTAATTCCTCTTTATCAAGATTTTTTAAGATATAAATTTGGCACCTTGACAGTAGAGCATTGATCACTTCAAATGAAGGATTTTCAGTTGTTGCACCAATAAGAGTTACTGTTCCTTTTTCTACTGCGCCCAAAAGCGCATCTTGTTGCGCTTTGTTAAAACGGTGAATTTCATCAATAAATAGAATGGCATTGCCATGACGTTTTGCTTTATCGATAACGTCTCGGACATCCTTAACTCCGGCGGCAATTGCAGAAAGGGTAAAAAATGGCAATTTCAGGGTATTCGCGATAACATTAGCCAAAGAAGTTTTGCCCACTCCCGGAGGGCCCCAAAGGATCATTGACGGCAAAACACCACTTTCAATAACCTTCCTGAGAATGGCACCCTCACCTACCAAATGCGTCTGACCAATAAATGTATTTAAATCGACCGGCCTGAGTCTTTCTGCTAATGGAATCCTTTGTGATAACATATTTCTGAAAGTTAGAAATAATCCATGAAGTTGGTATTCAAATGGCTGTTTATGAATGCGATTTATCATATTATTTGAAATTCAAATTACAGTATAAAATATATATCGGAAAATCAGGGAAAATCATCATTTTTGCCAGCCCAGATGCCAACTAGATTTACCATTCATGCGGCTCTCTTTATAGTCGGTGCCTTATACGCCGGCAATTACATCATTGCAAAAGAAGTGATGCCGGAATTTGTGGGCCCTTTTGGGCTTATTGTTATTCGAGTTGTGGTAGCCTCGATTGTCTTTTGGATTATTCACGCCATCTGGATAAAAGAAAAAGTAGAAAGCAGTAAAGATTACCTTTTACTTTTCAGAGCTGCAGTATTTGGTGTCATTATCAACCAATTACTATTTTTCAAAGGTTTGAGTTTAACAAGCCCGATTAATGCCTCACTTATTATGACGGCAACGCCCATACTTGTTTTGATCACATCAGCCATAATTCTGAAAGAGCGAATTACTAAACTGAAAATGTTTGGTGTCGTTTTGGGTTTCTCCGGAGCAGTACTTTTAATCAGTAAATCCGGTTTTTCATTTTCCGGAGATACATTTCGGGGAGATTTATTGGTATTTGCAAATGCCTCTTCCTATGGAATATACCTGGTGCTTGTCAAGCCTTTAATGGCAAAATATCATCCTCTGACTGTGGTAAAGTGGGTGTTTACGATGGCGATTCCATTTGTAGTATTCATTGGCTATTCTGAATTGGAAATAGTTCAATGGTCCTCAATGCCCCTGAATATTTATATTTCTATAGCATATATTGTAATTGGTGTTACCATTTTAGCCTATCTGATGAATGCATGGTCATTGAGGTATGTAAATGCCAGTATGGTAGGAATTTATATTTACTTACAACCTCTTCTTGCCAGTTTTTTAGCAGTTGTTTTAGGAAAAGATGTAATGACATTAAGCAAAGTTGTTTTTGCATTGTTAATATTCAGTGGGGTATATCTGGTCAGTATTAAAAAATAATTTTCAACTTTAAGTCATGACAGAAACTTATCTGGAAAATTATGCAATGATCTTGTTGTTTTTTGCAGCAGCAATACTATTTAGTGTATTCGGGCTGATCACTTCCGGATTTCTCAATACTTCCAAACCAAATTTTGAAAAGCTAAAGAGCTACGAAAGCGGCGAAGAACCATCGAGTGATGCTAGAATTCAATATAATCCCGGATATTTTGTCATAGCACTTATATTTTTACTCTTTGAAGTCGAAATAATTTTCTTGTTTCCATGGGCATTGATCTTTGATAATTCGGAATTGAATGAAGTCAGCAATGGACTTTGGTCCTATTTGAGTCTTGCTGAAATGTTCATTTTCATTTCGATTCTATTTCTCGGATTGTTTTTTGTCTGGAAAAAAGGATTTTTGAATTGGCCTAAACCGGAAATTGAAAAGTCGGAATACAAATCAAATATCCCGGCTAAATTATACGATGAAATAAACGAGAAATATCTTTAAAATGAAGTCAGGAGAAGGAGATATTGCAATCACATCAATTGATGATCTTTTAAATTGGGCCAAATTGTCTTCGCTTTGGCCGATGGGTTTCGGTTTAGCCTGTTGCGCTATCGAAATGATATCTACCTATGCTTCGGCTTATGATCTCGATCGTTTGGGAGTATTTCCCCGACCCAGTCCCCGACAGTCAGATGTAATGATTGTTGCCGGAACAGTTACCTTTAAAATGGCCGATAGAGTCAGACGTTTATATGAGCAAATGCCGGAACCTCGTTATGTTATATCCATGGGTTCATGCTCCAATTGCGGAGGCCCATATTGGGAACATGGATATCATGTGGTAAAAGGTGTTGATAAGATTATTCCTGTAGATGTTTATGTACCGGGCTGTCCTCCAAGGCCGGAAGCACTTATTGGTGGTATCTTAAAATTGCAGGAAAAAATCGCTTCTAGTCCTCATTCTGAAGACTCCTTGATTTCAAAATTATTTAAGTCTAAAAAGCCGGATCATGCAGCTAGTTGAGACAATAATTCAAAGATTTGGTGCAGGCTCTGTTGCTATTTCAAATCCTGATGCAGAGAAAATAACTTTGAATATCAAGAGTGAAATACTTTTTGATCTTGTTACTTTTTTAAGGACAGATAGTAATTTCTATTTCGACTACCTTTCATGTATTACAGGTGTCGATAATAAGGAAAATGGAACTCTCGAAGTTATTTATACTTTGTATTCCATTCCTTTTGATAAGCATCTAAACCTCAAACTAGAGATCCCAAATCCGGGTGATGCAAAATTGAGTAAGGAGGTTCAAAGTATCGCTGAAATTCATCGATCTGCCAATTGGCTTGAAAGAGAAGTATATGACATGTTTGGCATTCCTTTTAGCAATCACCCCGACCTAAGAAGGATACTTCTCCCTGCAGATTGGATTGGCTTTCCACTAAGAAAGGATTATGAGACTTCAGAAAAGTACCATGGAATCACAATTGATTACAAAGAAGAATCTTGAGTAATATTAAAGCCGATAGTGAAGGAAGTACAAAGATTCAATACGAATTTGATGATAAGCATCTTAATAATTCTGAACCATCCAAATTTGATCCCTCTCAATTAAAAAGGGAGGAAATGGTAATTAACATTGGCCCCCAACACCCATCTACTCATGGGGTATTGCGCTTGGAGACCCTGTTGAATGGAGAATATATTGTTGATGTAATACCACATATTGGCTACTTGCACAGATGTTTTGAAAAGCATGCTGAGAGTCTTCCCTATAACCAGATAATTCCCTACGTAGATCGAATGGACTATGTAGCCGCTATGAATTCTGAGCATACTTACGCCATGGCTGTAGAGAAAATGCTCGGGATCACAGATCAGATTCCCAAGCGCGTAGAGTATATTCGAGTACTTGTTGCCGAACTTAATAGACTGGCCTCGCATTTTGTGGCTATTGGCACATATGCTGTGGATATTGGAGCCGTCAGTCCGCTGCTTTGGATGATGCGCGACAGAGAACATATACAGAGATTACTCGAGTGGACATGTGGCGCAAGAATGTTGTACAACTATATTTGGATTGGTGGCCTTTATTACGATCTTCCTATTGGCTTTGAAGAAAAGTGTGTCGAGTTCATAAAATATCTAAAACCCAAATTGGCAGAGATAGACCGTCTTCTTATAGAAAATAAAATTTTCGTAGAGAGGACCGCGAATGTTGGAGTTTTAAGTCGTGATCTAGCTATAAATTATGCAGCTAGCGGGCCAGTACTTCGAGGCTCTGGTTTAAGATTTGATTTAAGAAAAGTAGATGCCTATTCCGTTTATCCGGAGCTTGAATTCGATATCCCTATCGGGAAAGGCGAGATGGGAACAACCGGTGACTGTTGGGATCGAACCTGGGTTAGAGCTCAGGAATGTAAAGAGTCAGTAAAAATTATAGAGCAATGTCTTGAAAAGCTTCTTGGAGAATATAAAAGAACAAAAGACTTTGACCCACGTGAATTCTGTCCAAAAAAAATCAGACCTAAGGAACAGGAAATTTATTTCAGAGCGGAAAATCCAAGAGGCGAGTTAGGCTTTTATATTCAGGCCGATGGTAAATCAGATATACCTATTAGATGCAAAGCAAGATCCGGGTGTTTTGTCAACTTGGCCATATTACCTGAAATTTCAAAAGGTGGAATGGTTGCAGATCTAATTGCAATTATTGGATCCATAGATATCGTATTAGGAGAAGTGGATCGCTAAATTATCTCTTTTTGCGTTTTGTGCTTTTAGCCACCTCAATGGTTGAATATCCAAAAGGCAGGTAAAAAGGACAGAAACCAACAAAGCTAGAAAGGGTTAAATAAAGTCCGATCCCACCTAAAACTATTGCCGTAAGACCGGATATAGCTTCAACTAGATATAATGCACCAATTATTAGGACAATCGAAAGTCTAACTATTTTGTCCATAACACCAACATTCTTTTTCATAGAGCAAAGTTCAAGGGGTGATGATTAAATTTAGATAAAAAAGAACTGGACTACTTTAAAGTTATCAACAAGTTTTACACTTATTTTTCCACATTTTAATTCCGTACAATAAAAAAGTTTTTGAAAAGAATTATATAATTAGTTTTGCTAATCAATTTTCAAGTAATTTAATATGAAGAAGTTCTATTTATATGTTTTAGTTATTCTTTTTTCGATTCCGTTAACTTATGCTCAGGATGATTCGGCTTCAACACCCGATTCTTTAAAAAATTGGTTAATTGGAGGAAGAGTTGGTTTAAACTTTACAAATGTATCTCTAACTAACTGGGCCGGTGGTGGTCAGGAGTCTGTTTCCGGAACGGGTAATTTTTTAGTAACAGCGGATTACAAGAAAGATAAATTAAATTGGAAAAACAGCTTTGAAGTTGCCTATGGTCTCATTAAACAAGGAAATGCACCTGTTATAAAAAGTGATGATAAAATATTACTCACTTCAGAACTAGATTATAATTTCAAGCCCAAATGGTCTTTCACAAATGTATTTACTTTCCGTACGCAATTTGCTCCTGGATACAATCCACCTGAAATACAAGAGGATTCGACCTTAATTTCTGATTGGTTGGCTCCCGGATATATCCAAGAAGCCGTGGGTATTGGGTATCAACCTACTGAATATTTTTCTTTATTCCTTTCACCGGCAACTGCTAAAGTAACCTTAGTAATGGTTCAGAGTCTGGCAGACAAAGGGGAATATGGTGTTGAGGCAGCGGTATTAGATTCAGCAGGAAATATAATTACAGCCGGAAAGAACGTTAGATTTGAAATTGGAGCTTCATTTAGATTCAATTTCAAAAAGGAAATTGTTAAAAATGTTGAGTTCGAATCGGTTTTAGATCTCTTTTCAAATTATATTGATAACCCCGATGCCATTGATGTCAACTGGATCAATAATCTTAATATGAAGATCAATGACTTCATGACAGCAAGTATTCTTACTCAATTAATTTACGATCAGGATATCAAAATAGCAGCTGATAACGACCCAACTGACATAGCACCTAGAACGCAATTTAAAAGTGTGATAGGAATTGGGATAAACTATAAATTTTAAGAACCTTTAGATAATTAAAGAAATATAAAAATGTCAAAGAAATTTAAACCAGGGGTCCTTTATGGACAAGAGGCACAAGATCTTCTCAATTATGCAAATGAGAATAATTTTGCGATGCCTGCAGTCAATGTTATTGGTACAAATTCGGTAAATGCCGTCTTGGAAACTGCAGCAAAAGTCAATTCACCTGTAATGATTCAATTTTCCAATGGGGGTTCTGTATTTAATGCCGGAAAAAGCATATCCAATGAAAATCAGAACGCAGCAATTTTAGGTGCTATTTCAGGTGCTCAACATGTTCATGCCATGGCAGAAGCTTACGGCGTACCTGTTATTTTACACACTGATCATGCTGCAAAAAAACTATTGCCTTGGATTGATGGATTGATAGATGCCGGTCAAAAATATTTCGAACGACATAAAAGACCTCTTTACAGTTCACATATGCTTGATCTCTCGGAAGAACCTTTAGAAGAGAATGTAAGCATTTGTAAATCTTATTTCGAAAAACTCGATGAACTTGGTATGATCATAGAAATTGAGTTAGGTGTAACCGGTGGTGAAGAAGATGGAGTAGATAATAGCGGAGTTGATAGTTCTAAATTATACACTCAACCGGAAGAAGTATATTATGCTTATGAGAATCTATTGAAAGTAAGTGAGCGATTTACTATTGCCGCTGCTTTTGGTAACGTACATGGTGTATATAAGCCGGGAAATGTAGAGCTAAAGCCTATCATTCTTAAAAACTCTCAGGATTATGTTCGCGAGAAAATGAATCTGGGGGAAAATCCAATAAATTTTGTTTTCCATGGTGGTTCAGGTAGTTCGCAAGCAGAGATTCGAGAGGCTATTACCTACGGTGCTGTGAAAATGAATATCGATACCGATATGCAATGGGCATTCTGGGATGGTATTAGAAATTACGAAAAATCAAATCACGACTACCTTCAGTCTCAAATTGGAAACCCTGAAGGAGCCGATAAACCAAATAAAAAGTATTATGATCCGCGTAACTGGCTTAGAAAAGGAGAAGAAAGTTTTGTAAGCAGACTTACTCAGGCTTTTGAAGATCTCAATTGCATGGATCGCAATTAATTTTAAATAAGAACAAAAGCCTTTCAAATTAATTTGAAAGGCTTTTTTATTTATATCTATGCCGGTAAATAAAGATGCATTAATTCGCTATAGAGTAATTAATAGGAGACTTAAGAATAAATTCAAAGCTCTTCCAAAGTTACCAGACCTTATTGAAGAGTGTGAAGAAGCTCTGGGAAAGCCCATTTCGACAAGAACTATTCAGTCGGATCTCCAAGCTATGAGGTACGATTCAGATCTGGGCTATAATGCACCGATCATTTACGACGCAAAAGAAGGTGGCTATCGCTATGAAGATTCCAATTACAGTATTGATAATATTCCATTAAATGAAGATGATCTTGATACATTGGAATTCGCCACAAGAGTATTAGATCAATTTAAAAACGTTGAATTGCTCAAACCATTTTCTGGAATCATTGAAAAAATTGCTTCTTCTTATAAAATCTCAAGACAAGTCGAACTAAATGACCATGGAGAGTTTATTGAGTTTGAGTCTTCACCCGAAACTTTGGGCACAGAATACATCAATCCAATATTAGGCCTAATCAAATCTCAAAAAGAGATTCAATTGGAATATAAATCTTTCAAAGATGAAGAAAGCAAAACCTATCTGATCCATCCCTATCTTCTAAAAGAGTATAAATCACGTTGGTATTTGGTTTCATGGAACAAGGATAAAAAAATGATCAACACTTTTGGTCTTGATCGGATAGTCTCAATAAAAGAAACGGATACTTATTTTGAGTTTCAAAAAAGTTTTAGCTCAGTTGATTACTTCAAGGATGCATTTGGAATCACTGCTCCGCAGAAATTGAGTGTTAAAAAAGTACTTCTTAAATTCAATCCTTCTCAAGCTAATTATATTTTAACACAGCCGATCCATCATTCTCAAAAAGTGAAAAGTCATAATTCCAGTGGCCTGATAATTGAAATTAAAGTAATGATCAGCTACGAATTGAAATCGCAAATCATGAGCTATGGTAGTTCTGTTGAAGTATTAAAGCCAAAAAGCTTGAGAGACGAAATTTTAACTGAGATAAAAAAGTTGAGAAAAAATTACAAGTAGTTATACTACGCAAATAGCCTGCGCAGCCCGCATGTTTCTTTGAAATATAAATTTTAAAGACATGCAAACACTAACATTAAGAAAACCTCTAAAAACAATTCCAAATCTTGACAGAGTTAATCTGATCACAAAATACAATAACTATCTTCGCTTACTAAAATCAGGCTTCTTCATGGACAGCGCCATGGCTATGGTAGATTTCAATAGCATGGAAGAATTTGAAAGAGCAGAAAAGTTTTTTAGGGAAATTTGAATGGAATTCTAATGGCTGGCTTCAAGCTCTAATTCCTTTACATCATTAAGTCCGGCAGTTTCACCAAATCTTTTAATTGATTCCTGGTTATACGCTAAGGCTGCTTCCTCAGGGGTCTCAAACCTTCCTATATAAATTCTTTTCCCTTGATCATAAAGAATGGCTCTGAATTTCTTACCGTCTTTGGAGACACCTCTAAAATGCTCAGCCGGAGAGTGTTGATGCCTTCGGAGTTCACCCATATCTGCCCATTCAAGATTCTCAACGCGGCAGTCCAGTTTGTTTTCGTTGATCATTCTAACGAAAAGTTTTTTCTTTGATTTTGGCTTTTCAATAAACTCCTGAGCAAGAAATTTATGTAAATAATTGGTTCTAATTTTACCCAATACCGTTTTTTGATGAAAAGCATAACCGGCAGAATGTATTCTCCAACCATTCATCAGATCGTTTTTCTTAAGGTATGAAAAACCTTGCCTGCACAAAGTGACTTTTTTATTGGAATTGCTTAAGGATAACTTCATTCCTTATTTAAAGATGCAAACACATCAATTTCTTGGTTTTTATAAAAGGAGGTATCAAATATAAAAATATATTTATATTAAACTAGTGAAGCACTAGAAAGAGTAATTATCTCTTATTAATAGAATTTGGCTGGAAATAGATATTATACAGATCAGATTTCTGCATTTCATATAAGATTTCATTGAAATGAAGGTAGAAATCATCAGAGAGATTGACTTCTCTTTCTTCACTTCCAAAAATGGTCCTCACATATTTAGAATAGGCATATAACTCCCATCCAAGACCATTGTCAATAGCTCGTAAATCCGTACTTTTTTCGTACCAAGCATGATAGCCTGGGTTGATACCATAATTTATTGCGATTGCTATCAATTCACTAAAGGAGCGCTGGTCATAATCAATTATATGCGCCAGTTCATGACCCAAAACACCTACTTGTGCATTTATGGGTAAATTCATCAATAAAATTCGCTCCATTTCCACATTTGATTTTTCTGAAATAATCACTCTGTATTTTCTCTCTCGAAATGGATTCATCATGGATCGAATCGATGGTAAAGCTGATAATGGAGCAAATACCTTTCTTTCAACAAACTCAATTGGAACTTCTTCAAGTTGTGGGTAATGCGAAAGCGCTAAAAGTATTTGAAGTTCATACTCTTTCGGGATCACTTTATTCTTAGCATATTTGGATTTTAACAATTCAAATTCGGATTCTTCAATATAACGAGACACATTGATATATTCTCCACCAACTATTATTTCATTTTCGGCGTTAGCACTAAATGAGATAACCAGCATTGATAAAAAGACTATACCTATTAATGTAATTTTCAATTCCAAAAGAGTCTTAATACTAAACACAAAATTGTAAATAAAATTTCTTACCGTAATTTTAGCTTCTCATTCCGAAATGAATTTCACACTTAATTTTGAATATTCCCCCTTTTTAATAATTCCGGCACTAATAATTGGAGCCGGTCTCAGTATACTATTGTATAGAAATGATGAAAAATTCAATAGTATCACACGAATAGCACTATTTTCTCTTCGTTTTGTCCTTTTCACTATACTTTTTATTCTTCTGATAAATCCGATAATCAAGCATTTCGAGAATCGAATAGAGAAACCGAGTTTTGTCATAGCCCTTGACAATTCAGTTTCTGTAGGCGATGTCCTTGATCCCGAAGCGAAATCTCGATTAATTGAAAACCTAAATATTATTCAAAATGAAGCCTTGGAACGAGATATAAATCTGGAAATTATTAATCTAGATAATGAGCAGGTATATCTAAATGATACTTTGAATTTCGATTCGAGAAAAACAGACCTTTCTTCTCTGATAAAAAACATAGAGAAAAGATACGAAAATCGCAATCTGAGCGGCATCTTACTTGCCTCTGACGGTTTGTTTAATCGTGGTGTTTCACCAATTTTCAACCAATATTCAAATCGAATCTCAACTCTTGGGATAGGTGACACATCTGCGATTATGGATGTATGGATAAACGATGTTCAATATAACGAAGTAGTATTTCTTGATAACTATTTCCCAATTCAAGTCTCTGTTCAGCAAAATGGTTTTGAAAATAAAAACCTAAGAGTTCAGATCATAAATGGAGGCAAGGTGTTGGAAGAGCAGTCTATTAAATTCAATAAAGACGAAAGTCTCAAGAATCTTAATTTTAAAATTTTGGCCGATAAAAAAGGCCAGCAGAGATTTACAATCAAAGTACTCGCTCAAAACGAAGATCCTAAAAGTTTAGAAAATAACATCAGAGACATTTATCTTGAGGTAATTGATGGGAGAGACAAAGTTCTTATACTTTCGCTTAACCCTCACCCCGACATAAAAGCTATTAAAGATGCTTTGTCCAAAAGCATGAATTACGATATTAAAAACGTTTCAGTTTCGACTGAGTCAGTTCCTGATGAAAAATTCGATTTAGTCATCATGCATCAAATCCCAAATCTTCAAAATGTTGGGAATGCCTATATCAGGCAGTTTATGGAAAAAGATGTTCCTATCTGGTTTATCCTTGGCCCATCTAGTGATCTGTACACTTTGAACAGAGAGTTTAAAGGAATAAGTATCAAATCCAGAGTAAGGCAAATGGATAAGGTAAGTCCTTTATCCAATCCTGATTTCAAAAAATTTCAACTCCCCGATAATTCTGAGCAATTATTGGATAAACTTCCGCCTATGGAAGTTCCATTTGCGAATTATGAATTGGGAGAAGGTGCCGAAGTAGTCTTGTTTCAATCGGTAAGCAGAATTAATACCGGTAAGCCTTTACTTGCTATTCAGCAATCTTCCGGCAATAAATATGGAATTCTTATGGGAGATGATCTTTGGGCTTGGAGAATGCATGAATATTCTGAAAATGAAAATTTCAATTATACCGATGCATTGATCAATAAAATGGTGCAATATTTATCCTTAAAGGAGGATAAGCGCAAATTCAGAATAAGACTAAAGAATGAAAAGAATTTGTATGAAGGCAGCCCGGTAATTTTTCAAGCAGAAGTATACAATGATATTTTCGAACCCATATTTGGAAATGAAATTCAATTGCTAATAAAAAACGAGAATAGTGAAGTAACCGAATACAGTATTGTGCATGCAGAAAATCGCGACTTCGACATTAAAGGTCTTAATCCGGGCGTTTATAATTATACGGCAAATACTATTGTTGATAATGAAAAGTACACGCTTCAAGGGCAGTTTTCAATACGAAAAATGGAATTGGAGTCATTAAGCTCTCAAGCGGATTTCAATTTGTTGAAAAGTTTGGCAGATCGAAACAATGGTGTATTCTTAAGTGATATCAATGAAGGAAATTTAAATGATATTTTTGGAAATGAAACTCAAGGAATAATTCATAGCAGAGAAGTCAATATCGACGTCATTTCTTTATATTGGATATTCTTTTTGGGATTATTATTAGTTTCAATCGAATGGTTTCTTAGGAAATTTTCGGGAGCCTATTAAAATATGAATAAGTTATTTCTAGTTTTTTGCCTTACAAGTACTCTGGCCTTTGCACAGATTTCGGAGCCGGGCACTCCTTTATCCTTTAGTACCATTCTTAGTGCTGAATTAAACACAATTGAATTTCCTGAAGTAGATATTCAGGAATTACAAAAAGAGGATAGTTTGGATCAATTGAGAAATCGTCCTATGCGCTTTGGAAAGGCTCATGAAGCTAATATTTCAATTTCAAATTCCGGGAAATGGGAAATCATCAATAATGAAAATAAAGTATGGAGGCTGGAAATAACCTGCCCTGAGGCTTTTAGTGTCAATTTGGTTTACAGCAAATTTAAAATACCTACCGGCGGCAAATTATTTCTGTATAATGCAGATAAATCTTACTTACTTGGAGCCTTTACTTCGGCAAATAATCAGGATGCAAATGAGGAGTTTGCTACAGGATTAATACCCGGAGAGAAAATTATAATTGAATACAATTCTTCCATTAATATTCCCGAGCCACAAATTGAAATAAGTCGGGTCGTTCATGGCTATAAAAACTTCTTTCTCTTTGGTGATTCAGGGCCTTGTAACAACAATGTGAACTGTCCTGAAGGATTGGACTGGGCCGACCAGACAAATAGTGTAGCAATGATTGTTTTGGCAGGTGGCACGCGTTGGTGCAGCGGTGCCATGATCAATAATACTTGCGAAGATGGGACACCTTATTTTCTAACTGCTAATCATTGTTTGACAGGAACAGGTGTGGGCAATTGGATGTTTTATTTCAATTATCAGAGTCCAACTTGCGCAAATATTGATGGACCGACTAACCAAATTGTATCCGGAGCAAGGCTTATTGCCACTTCAGCGGCTAGTGATTTCGCTTTGCTTGAATTAGATAGCCGACCACCGGCAGCATATAATGCTTTTTACTCAGGTTGGTCAAATTTTAACATTTCAACTGATACATCTGTGGCTATTCATCATCCAAGTGGTGACATCAAAAAAATTAGTTTCTCAAATCAAAATACCCAATCAACTGCATATCTCGCTTCTACAATTGATTCAAATGAAACACATTGGAGAGTTCCCACATGGGACGATGGAACAACAGAAGGTGGCTCTTCGGGTTCTCCCCTTTTCAATACTGAAAAACAAATTGTAGGCCAACTTCACGGTGGTTTTGCATCTTGTAATAGTATTACCAGCGACTGGTATGGCAAAATTTCTTACAGCTGGGAAGAAGGAAGTGCATCAAATTCTCGTCTTTCCGATTGGCTTGATCCTTCCCTTAGTAATGCTGATACAATGAATGGTAATTATTTTTCTTTTACACCGGCTTTGGAAGCTTCAATTAGTAGCATTAATAGCCCATCGGAAAATTCTTGTTATAGCATTCAAATACTTGAGATTTCAATTAAGAACAAAGGTTTAGATACTATTAATAGTACGGAAATTATTTGGGAGATTCCGGGATTAATTTCTGATACCTTGAATTGGATTGGACATATTATGCCGGGGCAAGTGAGGAAAATAAACTTGGATACGCTTACATTTAATCCGGGCAATTATAATCTAATAGCTGAAATAATCTCTACAAATGGACAGGCGGACAATAATTCCTGCAATAATCTAAAGGCAAAATCATTCAACATAATCCAAGGAAATGAAGTGACATTTAGAATAAGGACAGATAACTGGCCCGAAGAACTAAACTTAGAAATAGCAGATACTAGTGGAAATGTTCTCCAATCATTAGCGAGTTTTCAAGCTAATAAACTGGATTCATTTTTCTTTTGTCTAAGTCCCGGTTGCTATGATTTTACTTTATTTGATAGCTATGGCGATGGTCTTACACCGGGTTTTTTTAATATAGAATACAACGATTCTATTTACTTTACCGCTTCAGGTGCTTTTGGTAATTGCACCGGTTCTCCGATGCCGGGTGGTTGTTCTGTGACTTACAGACTTTGCCTCGACTCGAACCTGCTTGTTCAATTACCGGTAGCGTCATATCAACTTTCCGATACTTTGTATAAAATTGGAGATACGATTTTGATTCAGGATTTGTCTTCAAATTTTCCAAATAGTTGGGAATGGAAACTAAGTAATGATACTAGCGATTATAATTTTAGTACTCAAAACGTATTTCTGATCGCAACAGAAGAAGGCTGGTATGATATCAGTTTAAAGGTTTCGAATATTTTCGGTGATGATAGCATTTTTGTTAGCCGCGCATTCAGAGTAGAAAAAGGTGTGGGGCTTCAAAATGATTTGTCAGAAGAATTATTGAAAGTCTTCCCAAATCCTGCCGTAAATGAATTAAATATAAATTATACTCTGGATGAAGAGATACAAATAGAAATTGTAAGTCTTGAAGGTAAATCTCTTAAAGAACTAAATATTAGTAAAGGAAAATACAAATTAGATATTGCAGGCATACCTGCAGGACTATACTTGATTAAAATTCATTCCAATTCTATTTCACAAACAAGAAAAATACTCATCCAATAAAAAAGGCCCTGAAATTCAGGGCCCGATTACTATTCTTTAGGTTGTTCTTTTTTCTTTTTCTTTTTGATTTTAATGGTGAGGTTTTCATCACCTTCTTTATAGTCTGCGCTTAAAATATCACCTTCATTGATATCTCCCTTGAGAATTTCTTCTGCAATTGAATCTTCAAGATATTTCTGAATGGCTCTATTTAATGGTCTTGCTCCAAATTGAGGATCGTAGCCTTTTTCAGATAAGAATTCTTTGGCTTTGGTTGATAACTCAACGCCATAGCCCATCGCATCAATCCTCTGGAATACAGTAGCCAATGCATTATCGATAATTTTAAAGATATGCTCTTTTTCAAGTGAGTTGAAAACTATAATATCATCAAGTCTATTAATAAACTCAGGTGAAAATGTTTTCTTCAGCGCTTTTTGAATAGTGCCTTTCACAATATCATCCTGATTTGATTGTCTCGACTGTGTATTGAAACCAATACCCATTCCGAAGTCTTTCAAATCTCTAACACCTATATTCGATGTCATAATGATAACTGTATTTCTGAAATCAACTCTTCTTCCGAGTCCATCAGTAAGAATACCATCATCCAAAACTTGGAGTAATATGTTGAACACATCCGGATGAGCTTTTTCAATTTCATCCAATAGAACTACAGAGTATGGCTTTCTTCTAACCTTTTCAGTTAATTGCCCACCTTCTTCATATCCGACATATCCCGGAGGCGCTCCTACTAAACGAGAAACAGAGAATTTTTCCATGTACTCACTCATATCAATTCGCACGAGTGAATCCTCCTTGTCGAAAAGATATGTTGATAATACTTTAGCAAGTTCTGTTTTACCCACACCTGTTGGTCCCAAAAATATGAATGAGCCAATTGGCTTTTTAGGATCCTTCAAGCCAACTCGTGTTCTCTGGATGGCCTTTGTTAGTTTTTTAATGGCTTCTTCCTGACCTATAACTTTCCCAGCCAGATCCTTATCCATGTCTTTTAATTTTGTGCCTTCTTTCTGAGCCACTCTATTGGTTGGAATACCGGTCATCATAGCTATTACTTCAGCTACATTTTCTTCATCAACCTGATATTTCTTTTTCTTGGTTTCTTCTTCCCAATCATTTTTGGCTATATCCAGCTGTTCGAGGAGCTTTTTCTCCTTGTCGCGAAGTTGTGCGGCCTCTTCGTATTTCTGACTTTTTACAACTTGGTTCTTTTCCTTTTTAACATTTTCTATTGCTTCTTCCAATTTTACAATGCTATCAGGAACATGAATATTGTTAAGATGAACACGAGCACCTGTTTCGTCCAAGACATCGATTGCTTTATCAGGCAAAAACCTATCGCTGATATATCTATCTGATAATTTCACACAAGCGTCGATCGCTTCAGCTGAATAGTTGACATTATGATGATCTTCGTATTTGTCCTTTATATTGTTCAGGATTTCTATAGTCTCTTCAACAGAAGTAGAATCTATCATTACAACCTGAAATCTTCTTGCCAAAGCACCGTCTTTTTCAATGTATTGTCGGTACTCATCCAAAGTTGTAGCACCAATACATTGTATTTCACCTCTTGCCAAGGCTGGTTTAAACATGTTAGAGGCATCTAGTGAACCACTTGCACCTCCCGCTCCAACAATCGTGTGAAGTTCGTCGATGAAAAGAATGACATTTGTCGCTTTTTCAAGCTCATTCATCACTGCCTTCATTCTCTCTTCAAATTGGCCACGATATTTTGTTCCGGCAACGAGTGAAGCAAGATCTAAAGTGACGACTCTTTTTCCGAAAAGTACTCTGGAAACCTTTTTCTGAACGATTCTAAGTGCCAGACCTTCTGCAATGGCAGTTTTACCAACGCCAGGTTCTCCAATTAGAATCGGATTATTTTTCTTCCTTCGGCTTAAGATCTGAGCTACTCTTTCTATCTCTTTTTCTCTACCAACAATTGGATCCAACTTATCTGCCTCAGCAAGTTTTGTTAAGTCTCTTCCAAAATTATCGAGCACCGGTGTTTTAGATTTTTCTGCGCCGGCTTTTGGATTTTCTCCTTTTCCTCCTCCGCCGCCGAAGAATTTACTTGAATCTTCGTCAGAATCTTCTGTGTCCTGACTTGAAACAGGATTCTGATGATGATATTCCAGAAGTTCCTTGACAACATCGTAGCTCACATCAAATTTTTCTAGAATTTGAGTAGCAATATTGTCTTCATCCCTTAAAATTGACAGAAGTAAATGCTCTGTGCCTATCAATTCACTTTTGAATATTTTGGCTTCGAGATAAGTGATTTTCAGCACTTTTTCCGACTGTCTGGTCAAAGGAATATTTGATAAATTTTTTATGTTTTGAGACGCGGTTCCCATGGTAGCTTGCTCAATCGACATTCGGAGCTCATCAAGAGAAACTCCAAGCTTCTTGAGTAAGGACACTGCCATTCCTTCACCTTCACGTATCATTCCAAGCAATAAATGTTCAGTGCCAATATAATCATGACCCAGCCTTAATGCTTCTTCTCTGCTAAGTGAAATAACCTCTTTTACTCTATTTGAAAATTTTGCTTCCATAAATATTAATACGGTCAAATGACCTTAGGTAAAGGTAACATTTAATTTTTTTTAATGCTACGCCAATATATGTATGTAGAATCAGATTAAAAAACGTTCAGAAACCAATTATTGTTCAGGATTATCTCAGATACATTGAGGATTCCGGTCCCTGATTGAATATTAAGTCAATTATGCTTAAATCTTTAACAAATTCATTGCCAAAATGCTGAATGTATGTCAATTCGTCTTGTTGTTGACTAAAATGCTTTTCCCAATATTTGAATTCATTCATATGATTTAAATAATGATCAGTCACTTTAAGCTTTTTCTCACATTGGCTCAATAATAGAATTTCCACTTTTAAGCCCAAAAGTTTTAAACACTTTTCAAGCAAAATCATATTGAGGTCAATCAATTTATTTGGTGGGTTTTTTAAGTCTTGCTCAAATTGCTCGGCATAAAACTCAAAAAACGGCGCTTTTCCATACGCAGTTCTGATTGATTTCCAGTGATTATTTATCCATTGTTGATCTTTATTTATCTCAATATTTTTAATCGCATTCCCTCTCCAGGGTTTTGTTACAGGATAAGTGATCATTAATTTTCCTTGCGATGTCAAAATGTCAAAGTGATTTCTCAAACTTTGCTTTTTATATATTTCCTCATCGTGGATTATTACTGTTTTTTTATTTTTAATCTCCACAAAATAGGCCTTCGGAGGTAACAAATACGAAGGTAAAATGACAAAATCCCTTTCCATGTATGAATCCAAGTTGAATTAAAACGGTTATATTAATAGCTTTGAAGACATTGTAACAAATATGATCAAAAAACTTCTTCTTATCCTTTCAATCTCAATCTTAGGTTTAAATGATCTTTATTCCCAAGGAATTGCAGCTACCTTAGATTATTGCAACTTCAGAGCAAACGATACTCTAGGGCTTTTTGAATATTATTTAAGCTTCCCCGCAAATACCTTAAAGCATAGAAAAAATTCAGAAGGTAAATTGGTAAGTGAAGTCAAAGTCATTGCAGGTATGATAAGGCAATCTGATACTGTATTTATCGATTCCTACCGTTTGACCAACTCTCCAAATTCTGAAGAGGGCTTGGAAAAAGAAGAATATTTAACCCAGCATAGAATAATTCTTCCTCTCGGAGAATATTCATTCTTTCTATATGCAAGTGATTTAGCAAGTGATGAGCCATCTAATTTGAGTGTAGATTTTCCTGTTAAAATTGGTTTTGAGAGTTCTATGATTCAGATGTCTGATATACAAAATCTGAAGTCATATAAGACAGTCAAAAAACAGGCGCCTAACGTCAAAAATAATATTGAGATGATTTCTCGCAATTCCAATTTTTTTGCCAAGGCCGATGATCGGTATATTTTTTATCTGGAAGTATATAATTCTGATAAAATTTTAGGAAATGAAGCCACTTATTTACTGGAAGCCCGAATTGCCGATGCAAGAACGGGAAAGAGAATTGATAAAACGGGAATATTTAAAAAGCTTAGCGCGAGCAGTGTCAATCCGATCTTAGCAGAAATAGACCTTTCTGAAGTGCCTTCAGGAGATTATAATTTGGTTCTGGAAATAAAAGACAGAAGCAATAAATCGCTTTATTCAAAACAAAAGTACTTTCAGCGGTTTCATCCAGATTTAATAGTAGAAAACGAAGTAGATGAAGCAGTGAAAATTGATTCAAATGATTACGATCCTTGCAATATTGCTGAAAGCATCAATATGCAAAATCTTGATTTCCTATTGGATGCTCTAATGCCAATGGCAAAACAAAATGAAAGAGCGTTTGCTGAAGCAGTGGTTAATTCAGGTGATGAAAAGCAAAAAATTAATTTTTTATGCTATTTTTTCCAGAAGAGGGAAACCAAAGACAAGGATGCCAGAATTTTATTTCTTGAATACAAGGATCGATTAGAAATTGTAGAGAAGAAATACAGGACACAAACGATGCCCGGTTATCAGACAGACAGAGGAAGAGTTTATATTCAGTATGGTAAGCCAAACAGAATAGATGATGAATTTTCTGATATGACAAGAAGTGCCACCAATAACTCCATAATTCCATATGAAATATGGCTTTACTATTCTGTGACCGAACCTCAACCACAAAGTAATGTCCAATTTGTATTTGCTCAGACAAACAGGGCAAACTACAATTATCGCATTGTGCATTCTACCGCTATTGGTGAGATTAATAACCCAAACTGGAAGCAGGAAATATCCAGCAAAATGATGTTTAATGAGGATCCAACAAGGAATTACAGATAAATTTCACCTAAACCTTGTCGTATAATTTCATAATTATCTTTTGTACAATCAATAATTGTTGATGGAATATTATGACCATAGCCGCCATCAATTATGATGTCCGCTTTGTTTTTATACATTTCATAAATCTCCTCAGGATCTGTAGGATATTCAATAATATCATCATCCAGCTTTAAAGAGGCTGTTATTATTGGGTTGCCAAGGGATACAACCATTTGACGAATAATATTATTATCCGGAATTCTTATTCCCACTGTCTTCTTTTTAACATTCAAAATTTTGGGAACTCTGGAACTCGATTCCAAAATGAAAGTAAAAGGACCTGGTAGATATTTCTTCATTAGTTTAAATGTTGAATTATCAGGCCCTTTAACGTATTCAGAGATGTGACTGAGGTCATTACATATAAAAGAGAGGTTTAATTCCTTTCCCTTCATTCCCAATACCTGGCTCAGTTTGGTTATAGCTTTTGTATTGTAGATATCGCAACCAATACCGTAAATAGTATCTGTTGGATAAACCACCAAAGCCCCCAATTCGAGAGCTTCTACTACTTTATCGATTTTTCTTTGTTCGGGATTATCCGGATGAATCTTTATTAATTCAGCTTCCATAATGTTGCCGATAAATATAAAGTTAAGGAGTTTTCATATCAAATAATTGAGAGTATTTCGACTTAAAAATCTTCGAAATTATTTTTTGAGCCGACTTTTGATCTAATTTTGCCAAATGAAAGGCAAAAAAGCACGCTTACCGCTTGCAATATTATTTTCAGGTGTAATGATCATTTCATTCACCTTTTACTTTTATCAGGTATTCTTTGCTTCAAATTTCTTAGTCGGACAGGACAGCCCCTACTATTTAGAAATAGAGAAAGGAACCCTTTTCAAAGACCTTGTTTCAAAGCTCAATGAAGAAGAGGTTTTGAGTGATGCCCTATCATTTTCTTTTGTAGCAAAAATATTGGGCTATCAAGATAGGGTAAGGTCCGGGCGTTATTTAATAAGCCCAAATACGAATAATATTGAAGTAGTTAGAAAGTTGAGAGCAGGAAATCAAGTGCCTGTAAAAGTGACCTTCAATAATGCCAGAACAAAAAAAGATCTAAGTGAAAAAATATGTAAATATTTGGAAATGGATCCGGAGGACTTGGAAATGAAGCTGAGAGATCCTGATTTCTGTGAAAAATACGGAAAGGATACTTTTTCAATTGTAAACATATTCATCCCCAATACTTATGAAATGTATTGGCAGCAAACTCCGGAAGAACTTTGCGATCGCATGCAAAAGGAGTATCAGCATTTCTGGAATCAAGTAAGAAAAGACAAAGCGGCGGCTCTTAATTTAAAAAGGGATGAGGTAACTGTATTAGCTTCCATTGTGCAGGCTGAAACCCGATGGAACGATGAAAAGCCCAGAATAGCCGGTGTTTATTTAAATAGGTTAAAAAAGGAAATTCCATTGCAGGCAGATCCGACCTTAGTTTTCGCTTCAGGAAATTTTGAGCTAAAAAGAGTATTAAATGTGCATAAGGAAATAGACTCTCCTTACAATACATATAAAAACAAAGGTTTGCCACCGGGTCCGATTAATATTCCTTCCATTAAATCGCTTGACGCTGTTTTAGATGCAGAAGATCATAAGTATTATTATTTTTGCGCGAAGGAAGATTTTTCGGGGTATCACAATTTTGCAGCTACCATTCGAGAACACATTAACAACGCCAATCGTTATCAAAGAGCTTTAAACAGAGCGAAGATCAAATAATGTTCGAAACGGAAGTTAAAATCAGAGTACGGTATTCAGAAACCGACCGTATGGGTTATGTTTATTATGGACATTATTCCACCTACTATGAAGTTGCCAGAGTTGAGGCCATCAGAGAGATAGGTTTTAGTTATAAACAATTGGAAGATGATCATGGGATACTTCTTCCGGTACGCGAGAATTGGTCGAGATATATATCTCCTGCATTTTATGATGATTTACTAACAATTAAGGTTAGAATAGAGGATATGCCCGGAATTCGTTTTGAGTTTCATTATGATATTTTCAGGGCTGAAGATGAACATATTCACAGTGGTAAAACCACTTTGGTTTTTATAAACAAAGAAAGCGGCAAGCCTTGTAAACCGCCTATTGAACTTATAGAACATTTAAAACCCTATTTTGAGTAGAATAAAGAGGTATAAAGAACAAGTAGAGGGTTCAGCACACTATAAGAACTTAATTTCTTTTCTAAAGAACACCCATATTACCGGCAATAAAGTGCCCTTGTGGACATTTGGAAAGATTTTTTGGAAAAAGCTGGTTAATGATGAAATATCAATGATGGCTTACGGTGTAGCATTTAATTTTACATTCGCCATATTCCCATCCATTATCTTTCTTTTTACTGTAATACCCTATATTCCTATAGAAAATCTCAATATCAAAATCTTGGATTTTCTTCAGGAAGTGGTGCCCGGAAAAATTTATGACAATGCTGAAGGGACAATAAATGATATTGTAAGCAAGCCGCGAGGTGGCTTATTATCTTTCGGTTTCTTTTTTGCACTTTTTCTGGCAACAAATGGAATGGATGCATTGATCGCTGCATTTAATGCCTGTTATAAAACTAAGGAAACTAGAAACTATATTTACAGAAGGTGGATTTCGTTGATACTTACTGTTGTCCTTGCTTTAATAATATTTCTTGCAATTTCTATCTTGATAGTAGGGAGGTTCGCTCTTGATACTATGGTAGAGTGGCAGATTCTGCAATCCGGCACCACATATTACCTGCTTTACATATTGAAATATCTCGTCATCGGTTTAATTTTTCTCCTTGGAGTATCGGCGATATATTATTGGGCACCTTCAATTCATAAACGATGGCGATTCTTTTCTTATGGCGCCATATTAGCTACCATTTTATGCATTTTAGTTTCCATGGCATATACTTTTTATTTTAATCATTTTGCCTCCTATAACCGCCTATATGGATCTATTGGTGCAATGATCGGTTTAATGTTGTGGCTATATTTTATTTCATTCATACTTATGTTAGGCTTTGAATTGAACGCAAGTCTTGAGAAATCTCAGATTTTACAACAAAAATTGAGGCAACGAAAAAGAATAAATAAAAATCTGTTTGAGAAATAAAGTGAGTGCATTACTTTTGCAGTCCGTTTTGAGGCAATAGTCTTAAATCAATCCTGAATAAGTCAGGATTCAAAAATTTTACTTGCCTTCGCTAAAGCTACGGCAAATGATAGAGGAGTGGCAGAGTGGTCGAATGCGGCGGTC
>CAYGPM010000005.1:0-236725 GCA_964351965.1 uncultured Hyphobacterium sp.
GAGTGTAGGGAAATCATTTGAAAATTGTTTGGTTTTTACCACAGTTCATTGTTGGGCAATGTTTTATTGAGAAGATTTCACCAGACGGAAAGTTGAAATTGTTCCTTGAATTCTAATCGCTAAAAAATAAAATCCATCCTTTAATTCCCTAATGTCCAATTGACTATTCTTTACGTTCATTTCTTTAACAACTTTTCCTTGAATGTCAAAAATCGTTACTTTCGAATCATTGATTTGCGGGGTCATTGTAATTATACCATTCGTAGGGTTCGGATAAAAATAATAATCAAAAGGTTCTTGATTGGAATTGACAGACAAAGTTTCATCCGAGCATTGGCTTGGATACGATTCGAAAAGATGAAACAATCCAATCGTTGAGGTGTACATACCTAAATTACTATGACCTACTCCCGGAACAGTATCTAAGGACTGATTGTTTTGAAGAGTAGGACCGTAATAGTCTATTAAATAATTATAATATATAGTGCCCCGTTCTAATCTGTGGTTGCCCTGTAACATGGCTTCACACGAGGTATCCAAAGAAGATGAATTAGAATTATTATCATTTTCACCCAAAAGATAAGCTACTTTGCGATTTATGTATTGATCTTGAATGGCATTGGCTCCAAGAAATGAGGGGTAGGTGTATAAACTACTTAAGCCATAAAGCCAGTCATTATAATCAGAGCAAGTAGTCGTTGGTATCGAAAATTGATCAACCGTTCCTGAAACTCGTCTTTTGTTGTCCATATATAAATAAGAACTTGGATTAGCGACTATAAATTTGGTGCTGATTTGATGATTAGCGCAAAGCGTATCAACAATTGAGGTAGAGGCAGCATATCTATTGGTAACTTGTCCTCCAGCGGAATGCCCTGTAAACACAATTGATTTTAAATTGGGGTAATTATTTGCAACTCTTATTAATAATGTATCCAAAACAGCATATGAAGGTATAACTTCTGGTCTTGGATTTGATGCCGTGTTCTTTGAATTGGAGCCGGAGGTCCAACCAACCCAAAATAAATGCTCGCTATCTAAAGCTAACGAATCAATGTCTATTTCCATAAGAAATTGAGGGGCGATAACAGCTAAAGAATCTGTTTCAAGGGGTCGCATTCCTGCAGCCGTTGTCATATTCGCATAATAATCGTCAGCATTTCTATTTACTCCATGGACAACAATTATTGCCTTTGATATACCATTATTTATTGAATCTACGGAATGATTTGAAAAGTAAGGTATTTTCAAATTACTACCATTAATGTTCATTACCAATTTTTTAGTACCAACGCTATCAACTTGAGCTTTAGAAACTAAAGAACTTAATGTTAGAAATAGTATCAACACGAATTTATACACGGTTTTATTTTTTGTTATCATAGTTAATGTTTTTAATGTTGCCCAACGTTCAGCTAAAGTACGTGCTCTTTGAAGGCAAAGTCAAGGGGAGAGCATGGACTTTAGCGCTTGTTAGGTTGCGTAATTAAACCTCTATTAACTTTGATTCAGCATAATCAAACAAAAACACTTTTTTAAAGCCTTTTTTACTTGGATTAAAGGCTATAATATTATCATAACTTCCTGCATAATAATTACCAATACGTATTATAAGCCAGTATTCATCACAGGATTGATACTTATTCCGTTCTAAAAATCCGTTTTTCTTATCAATTATTTGCTCAATTTGATGATTTTGAATATCCCCAATTGAACCTCCTTGAAAATTCCCGAAAAAGTAATTATTGTTAATTGAACTTGTAAGATAAATTCTATTGATTCCTGATTTCATTAATTCCAAATCATCAATTCTGATTCCATTTTTTAGATCAAAATATTCTAAGTACGATTTTATTTTCTGAATGACTATAGAGACATTTCTATCCAAGTTTTTGGCACTAAATTTAAATTCGTTTGAAAAGTCAATTTCAAAGTGAAAGAAATCAGTCAATTTCTCCTCATTGAGTTTAGTTATTATTTGATTGCCAAATTTTTGACTTACAGATTCAGTTGCTTTCAGAGCTGAATGTTTTTCATTTTGATCATGGAAATACTCGGTAATTTCAACTCCGACCTTTGATCCTTCTAATTGATATATAATATCGGGACTTTCTGAGAATTCAATAGAATCTCCAATATTGTGATCATAACTTTTCAAGAAGTCAATGAACAATCTCTTTTCCAAAGCTTTCTTTTCATCCACTATATTCAGTTTAGCTTTAAACGCGCGAAAAGTAGGACGGAACCAATTACAATTAATCCTGTCAATATATTAAGTAGTAAGCTTAGAATATAATTCTCCGAGTAACGTCTCAAGGCTCGCCGATAATTTTTAGGACGCATGAAGAATTGAATATTCAATATGAACCAAGTCAACCAAAAACCGAAATGGATCCACGCAGAGTCCTTAGTTATACCAAATCTTGTATGCTCAAGAAGGCACAGTACAAGAAGATAGGTCATAGTACTACTTAAAGCTGCACTCTTATATTGTGGCCATTGTAGCCCAAACGAAATTGCTTTACCAAGCTTAAAAAATCTAAAATAATAATAGTCTAAAATTGAAAACATTTAACACCTCTAATTAACCATATGCAACCTAACGATAAGTATAAGAATAGTAGCCGCTTGCGTAAGTGAAACTTTTAACTATGCATAAAATTTTATTCGGACTCGACTATTCTAACTAACCATTAATACGGCTATTATTTCTTATACGTTGTTAGCGGTTGTTTAAATCTTTTATTTTAACCTTAAAATTTATCTCTTTCAAAATTTCTTTTGCATTACTATGTTTTTATAACGATTTACTTCCATTTGAAAATCAGCTTTGCCTATTTCTTCGTAGCCCTGTTGTTTGTAAAAATTTAATGCTCGCTTGTTGGTTTCTAAAAGCCAAAGCCAAACAGCTTTATGTCCATTTTGAATCAATTCCTGTTCTGCAGTTTTCATCAATTGTTGTCCAATTCCATTGCCAAAAAAGTGAGTCAGAATATAGAGTTTATTTATCTCCGGGAGCCGTTCATTTGTTACTGGGCATGAATTTTTATATTCAACTTGAAGAATACCCACAGGATTAGTCTTGTATCTGGCTACCCATATTCTGGATTGCTCACTTTTAATATTGTTTTCGATTTTTGAAGGTGCAAATTGCTGTTCAATAAAATTAGTAAACTCAAAAGTAACGCCTTCAGTTCCATAAGTGTCAATGTAAACTGTTTTAAAAAGAACAGATAAAAGCTGGCTTTCGGATTGCTTAGCTGGTGATATGGAAATTAAATTATCCACTAAATTGCTGTTTTTACTTATGAAGAACTCCTAAATATTTGACCCAAGGGCCTACTTCATTCTTGTATTGCTTAGCCATAACTCTTGTAATCTGACCTATATGTCCCAAATCGTGCACGACCCAAGCTGCAATTAATTGTTGCAGATTTACCTCTCCAAATGCCGGGTGAACTCCTGTTTTAGCAAGCATTAACTCATCAATTTCAAACCCGCTTAAAGTTTGAAGGCTTTTCTCTCTTAAATTTCTAAATTCTGTTAGTAGATTATTAATCGGAAGAGTCTGGTTGTATTGAAAATGCCCTAATCGGTCAAACGGCTCAAATATTTTGTTTTCACTGTCAGATAGAATTATGCTAATTCTGGGGATCCAGTCTGTAACTTCATTATGGATATAATGCCCAACGATATTGTAAGGACTCCACGTGTCCGTACCTTCATTCTTTCTTAGCCATTCTTCGGAAACACCTATAAACAATGCTTCTAACACAGCCGGTGTACGCTGTAGTATTTCGATGGATTTATGAAGCTCAAAATTTGTCATTTTGTTGATTTTAGAGTCTCATCTATTACATCCATCAGCATATTGATATCCCTTTCGTCATTAAATACATTTACGGATACTCGCAGGTTTTGGCCCCGTACTGATAAATGAACCTTGTTTTCGGTAAGGTTTTCTTTCAGTGTATTCATTATGATTTTAGGAGGAATAGGCAGGGCAAAAATGTGATGGCAGAAAAAAGCTTCTTCTTCTAAACGCACACCTAGTGAGTTTAAATGCTCAATTAAGGGTTTTATTAAATCGGCACAATATTGTTGAATGCTTTTTGGATTCCAGCATACCAATTGCTTAAGCGATGCTCGCAGAATGGGCATAAGGATATAATTGCTCGTTTCTCCTACATTGTATCTGGTAGCACCTGTTCTGTAGTCTTTTTCATAATTGGCCAGTTGACTGAATTGATTTGAATTTTTTCTATTGATCCAAGCTTCCTCTAAAGGTTTCCCTTCATTGTAAGCTTCACTAAAATAGGTCAATGCCATCGAGTAAGGACCTAAAAGCCATTTATACCCCGCACAGACCAGAGCATCAATATGATATTTTTTAATATCCATTTCTAAAGCTCCAACGGATTGAGTTCCATCTACCAGAAATTTCGCCCCAACTTCTTTGCATTTTTTGCCAATTTTTTCCAAATCAAACTTTAATCCATTCATCCAATGCACAGAAGATAAGAGCACCACAGAAGTCTGTTCATTTATTTGTTCCAGAATGTTCTTGTTCCAACTACTTCCGAGCGATTCTGCGTTGGTTGGTTGAGCAATGATCAAGTCATTGCCATTATGTCTACACCATTTTTCTAAGGCAAAATAACCACTCGGAAACTCATCTTTAATAGTAATAGAATTGCCATTTGGTTTAGCTTGGGTATTGTTAAGCACTGAACTAAAACCGTAAGAGACGGAAGGCACAATAGCAATTTGTGCAGCATCTGCATTTATTAGCTCGGCAAAATATGCTCTAACCAACGGCATTTCTTCAAAGAAAGTTTCTGCGGTAATATCCATTGGGTTTCTTTCCCTAATCAATGCTTCTAGACAAGCCGATTCAGCCGATTTGAGCAAGGGTGCTTTATAGGCACAGTTGAGGTAATATTCATTTTCTCTTAAGCTAAACAATTCTTTTTGGCACTTCAAAACATCGTTATTGATTTTCATCGTCATATTTTTTAAGGTACCTCTCTGATATGCTCTGGGAGCCGAGTCTTTCTTCAATTTCTGCCAATTTTAATAAAAACTCATCATCAACCACTTCTCTTATTACGCTATCCACCTTCTCCCATTGTTCTTCAAAAGCAGGCAGGTGCTTGAGTCCTTTTTTACTCAGCCGAAGTAGGGTCTTTCTGCTGTCAGAACTATCTGGTAAGCTTTCCAAATAGCCTTTTGATTTCATTTTTTTGATGATTTTAATTATTGCGGGATGAGAAAATTTTACGCGTTTCGCAATTTCCGTAACCGTTAGTTGTTTTTCAGCTTTGAGTAAAAGGAATACCATGTGCCAATTTGGTTCTAAGTCTAAATGGTAATTTGAGAAATACTGTTTCGAGTCATAAAACATACTGTCACTTAGCCGTTTTATTCTCGCTGTAAAACCTTTGTACTTCAGGGTTTGTAGAAAGTCATTATCCATATTTAATGTAACTGGTTACGCAAATATATGAGAATTTAAATGTAACTGGTTACGTAATATTAAGAAATTTAGTGGGATTGTGGTCTGTCGAATAACCGCTAACGTCTAGTGTAAAGTACGTAGCTTGGGAATGAGCGTTGGGTTTAAGCGGCTATGAACTTTACACATTGTTGTGCTTATGGTTTTTTTAAATAATTTAAATATCCATCCACAAAACTTTGAATTAAATCTTTGTCAAGGTCAAAACTCTTTGGTTCATTAGGATCAATATGGTTTTTTTCATCCCAGGTTAATTTACAATTATCCCACTTTGTCTTGATTTGGATTAAATCATTTTCCGAAAATTCAAATTCCTGTTTTTCAAGAATTTGTAAAGCTCCTGATTTGACTTCATAGTTTCCAAAAAATACTAAATCGAACAGTTCCTTAAGCTTATTTTTACAATCTAATGTTTGCAATGCATAAACTAATGTCCCTATTTTTCCTTGATTCTCAGGGTTATTAATTGCTAAAAATAAAGGTTCGAGTGCTTCATTAAATTTGTATTTTCTAAAAGTCAATGCAACTCTATTCCTTAAAGAATCATTAGAATGACTTAGAAGTCCTATCAGGAAATTAATATTTTCTTGACCACCAATTTCAAATATCTGATTAGAAGCTTCCTTACCTTCCTCCCAGTTATCTGAGAAAAGTTTGGTTTTAAGTTTTTCTATGTTTGGATTTTGTCTCATTAAAACTTAAGCACAACGGCCATGGCTATGGCAAGTGCGGGATTTTGAAACCACTTTCTTGTCCGCCTACCGCATTTTGATTTTGTTGCAATATCTTCATTTTTAAGCAGTCAACCCGCATTTGCTATAGCCGATGTTGGCAAACGTTTTTATTCTTTCAACAGAATGTATTCACCTTTATCGCAATACCCATTTGATGTCGTACTGAAATTAGATGAAATCAATTTATAACCGTTGGAATAATACTCTTTCAGCTTTTTATGAATTAAAATGGCGGTTTCTCCTTCTTCAAGCTTTTCTTTTCCGATATCTATCTTCTGAATAGAAGAGTTTCCATCGATAACATAAATATATGCGTCTCCGGAATTCATAGCTCTTTTGTCAACTGTCGACCATTTAATAATAATGAGGTCAGGATTGTCTTGGGAATAACCGATAAAGCTTGAAGTAAGCAATAGGAATAAAAAAGTCAGTTTGATGATTTTCATAATTCTATGTTTTTTAATGTTTGCCAACGTTCAGCTAAAGTACGTGCTCTTTGAAGGCAAAGTCAAGAGTTAGAGCATGGACTTTAGCATATGTTGTACACCGTCCATTTCTATCTCTTTTGAATTGAGATTGATTTTTTTATTCAGGCGTAATCTTACTTTTTTATTGAGATCATCAAGAGTATATACCGAGAATTTTCTCCCATCAAGAGTAGCACCAATTATATTATGCGTGGTTTTACTGTCTTGATAGGAATAATAACTAAGACTTTGCGATTGAAATAATCCATATGATCTATCTTTTACTTTCTGATCAAATAATTGAATTAAGATATTAAAATCCATAAATGATATCCTATTTGGACATTCAATTAGTCCTTTTTTAGTTGCATCTATTTTGAATTCTTCGATAGAATAATTGAATTCTGAGATTTCAAAAAAATCCAATAAGATGGATTTCAAATTATCAATATCGCCCTTAGAAAAAATGGCTTTTCGACCTTCTCTAAAATCAAATCTTAAGTATTCATCAGCAGGATAGGCTGATTCTGAATTTTGATTCGATGTCTCAAGCAAATTCCATTTAAATAACTTATCCAGGCCATAAGCCAAAAGCCAGATAGGTAAGAAAAGCCAAGTTAAAGGGTTGATAATGTCTGGTTCTATTAAACCTAGAAATCCTCTAATTATGTCTTTTGGATATCTGATAATCGTAATCACCAAAGCAATTATCAGAAGAACAATTAATGACCCAATTAACAGAGAGAAATTTTCCAATTCTTAAAGGATGGTGTACAACGTTCCGTGTATGGTGTCGTAGCATCCCGCAGGGTGCTATGAACTATACACATTGTTGGGCACAGTTATTTCAATTTGTCAGTTTCTTGAAATTTTAATTTTCTACCATCTATTAGGATAGTTGAAGTGGAGTTTAATGCATTATTAGCTGAGATTCTTTTATCGAATTCAACGAAGCAAAACCCTTTTGATTCTCCTTTGTGTAATCCAGTTGACCATTTAGGTATTATAACGTCAACCACATCACCAAATCTACCTAAGGCATCATACAATTGTTCCTCTATTACATTATATGGTGTGTTTCCAACATAAATTCGAGCATAGTCTGACCTGTCTTCTTCGACAAAACTTTCTATTGAATTTAAGGTCGGTAAGTCAATTTTAAATCTAGGTACTGCTTTTTTGGAACCGCCATACTTTTTTCTTAGTTTTTCAGCTTCCTTTTGAGTGACCACTGTAGTTAGAATTTTATGTCCTCTCAGCGATTCTAAAAGTTCCCTGTAAATTTTTTCATCAACAATCCCTACAGTTTCGAACATTTCTTTTGCGGAAAACATTCTGCCATTAACTCCTAGTCGTATTACGGTTCTTTGCTCTCGACTTAATGTCAATTGCTCAAAATTTTCTAACCAAAGCTGTTCTTCAGGAGAATAAACATGTTTGTAAAACAATGTGATTGAATAGGTTTTGGTTTCAGATTTGATTTGGGGTTGAACCATATCATTACTTTTCATCAAATCATAAATCCTGCGAATACCTTCACCCAATTCTCTTATATATCCTGTTTCTCTTAATACTCTTGCTATGTAAGTGTTTCTTGATTGATGAACACCTGATAAAGATTCTAAGTCTTCGATTGTAACAGATGATAATAACTCGCCAGGGTTTTCAATTGTCAATCGGTCATCAAATATTTTCACTTCAATTCCTCTACCTTCACTATTGTAGTCCCGGTGCGTTATTGCATTTACCAATGCTTCTCTGCACGCAAGCTCTGGATACATTATTTGATTTCTAAATAGTGCATCTTCTGAAAACTTTGTATCTGTTAAATGGGGCCTTAATAAATCCCAACTACTTTCAATAAGTTGAAATATATTACCATTTGCTTCACCAACTTCCGTTACATTGAATTCGGCTCCAGTTTTTTCTTCCTTCCCTTTTACTTTGAATATTCTGACTTGTAATCGTGGATGCCATTTATTGGATTTTTTTGCAAATAACAATAAAGCGGCTCGCCTGAGTTTTAAAGAATAACCATCGAATTCTGATAAGTCTAAGTACTGTAAGAGTTTTTCGGCAGAGATGACTTTTGAAATTTGACCAGCAACTTTATCCAATAGCTCATGGTCTAAATCTGTAATTTTTGCAATGTCAATGAATTCTCTATCATATTCGCGAGACTTCTTTTCATTTCTTTCAAATACAATCTTTTCAGAAGCTGTTGGTACAGATTCTCTGTCTTTTCTTTGAAAACATTCTCCTTTAGATGTTAAATGAACAAAATCAACACCCTTGCTGACTGAGAAGTATAAGACTTTATTTCCTTCATACTCCACTATAGCAGCTTGTTTTAGCGCTATTGGTGTGTCTTTGAGAACACAATCTTTAGGGGAGTTTAAAATCTCATTAATTTTTTCTGGCTTATGAGGAAGTCCTGTAACCGTACAATCATCCTCAATTCCTACAAAAAGCTCACCGCCATCCGCATTAGCAAAAGCCACTAACGTTTTAGCAATGTCATACTTTATTTCCTTTAACTCTCTAGGAGTTTTGTTGTTAGATGGTCCTTCAAACCCACTTTTGAATTCGCGGTAATAACTTTCACTAATTTCAATTGCGATTTCAACTCTTTCTGAAAGTTTAAGTATGTTTTCCATATTCTTTTGTATTGTGCCCAACGTCTGTATAAAGTATGCATTTTATTTCCCTTATATATTAAAACCCCTCTAATCTTCTCTTAAAGGCGGGTTTATTTGCTGCTAAGCGTTTAAAACGTTTTAAAACGTTTCAAACGTTTAACATGACTAATATAGAATTAAAAAATATATGGTTTTAACATATATGAATATTTCTAAGTACTAATATAAATGAAATTAGGAAAAGTAATGGGTCTGCCTAATCGAAAAAAACAGGGCTGGGGCTCCGAAAAAAGGGGGGGGATTGAAGTTTTTACTCTTTTTAAGCCCTTCTAAGAATTTTCTCCATCTTTCTTCCTTTGGCTAATTCGTCTATTAGCTTGTCTAAATAGCGGGCTTGTTGTGTAATAGGATTTGTGATTTCCTCTACGCGATAACCACAGATAAGTCCGGTAATGAGATTGGCATTGGGATTAAGGCTGGCTTTATTGAAAAATGTTTCAAAATCCACTTTTTGCTCCATAAGCTCCCGTACTTTTTTTTCATCAAAACCGGTGAGCCATTCTATCACTTCATGCAATTCTTCTTTCGTTCTGCCTTTCTTTTCAACTTTTGTCACATAATGCGGATATACGGAAGCGAAACTCATTTTAGCGATGCGCTCATCGTGGTGACTTGTATCGGTCATGGTGTTCTTATTTTACTCTAAAGAAAATCTAAAATAAAAAGTCTTCATAATAAATTCAATAATGGGCTTTGTCCTTTATTGAGTACCGGAGTCAATATCAGTTAATTCTCCTTTCGGCCATTTAATGGCCAGGTAAATAATGAGCAGAGCTAATATACTTTCAACAAAGCCGAGGAAGGCATAAAACGCATACCAGGGAACCAATGAACCAAAAGCAATTAAAAGCTGCATAATAGCAAACAGAGAGCCAAATACGATATTAAGCACTCTGCCAATGGATGCTTTTAATAAAATCGTTAAACTAACCATCAAAGCAGGAATGCATAAAACCAGGGATGCCAGGAATAATTTAAGAGGACTGTCCAGTATGTTTACCCCACTAAGCAAACTATCGACTTTGTCTGGCACATATAGTTCAAAATAGTCACCATATACAAAGCAAAACATCAAAGACGTCCATAGTACGGATAGCTTAATTTTAATGGATACTTTTGGTTCTAATAATTCCATAATTCTTTAATTTTTCTTGGGTGAATAAATTTAGCTTAGGCTGAGGAAATGCTTAAGGTATAAAATAATGACCTCCAATCGACTTTATATGCAAGATGCAATCTAAAGCATAAAGGTTGCATTCAATTGTATTTATATTTTTTTGATCAATTATGTATTCTCATTTCAGTATATCTGAAATTCTTTATCTTCGAAATTGTGAATCTTCAAAAAGCAGCATTACTACTTCTTGGGCCAATATTAATGGTCCTTGCACTGGTCTTTGGGAATGAATTCCAAAATCCACAAATGCTAGCTGTATTGGCCATGGCCTTTTGGATGGTCATATGGTGGGTGAGCGAATTGGTTCCGGTGCCTGTAACAGCACTTCTGCCATTAATCCTATTGCCCTATTTGGGTGTGTTTAGTATTTCGGAATCTACAGCACCCTATGCTAATCCAATAATTTTTCTCTTTATGGGTGGATTTATGATTGCACTGGCCCTCGAAAAACATAATCTTCATTTGCGCATTGCTTTGAATATACTAAAACTGACCGGCACCTCCGGTAATGGAATTATACTTGGTTTTATGATTTCTACAGCATTATTGAGTATGTGGATCAGCAATACTGCCACCGCCGTAATGATGCTACCTGTGGCCTTATCGGTTATTGATCTTATTCATAATGGCAATAATGCGAAGGATAAAAAACGCGAACGCTTTGCCCTTGGCTTAATGCTTTGCATTGCTTATTCTGCCAATATAGGAGGCACCATGACGCTCATCGGCACTCCTCCAAACATAGTGATGGCCGGCTATCTGAAGGAAATCCTGAATTATGATATTGAATTTATTCAATGGTTGGGGATTGGTCTTACCGTAGGGCTTACTTTACTAATGCTTACCTATTTTCTACTCACCCGCTTTTTATTTCCAAATAATATGAAACATGTATCGGGCTCTGAAAAGCTGATTAGCGATCAGATAAGCAAACTAGGCTCAATAAGTAATTCCGAATGGAAAGTTATTACGGTATTCACACTAACAGCCTTGGGCTGGATTTTTAAATCTCAAATCAACAATTTAATTGGGAGCAATTTATTGACGGATTCGGGTACGGCCATGACAGGTGGCGTATTGATGTTTATTATTCCTCAAGAACTAAAAAAGGGTAAATTTATATTGGCATGGGAGGATATGAAAAAATTACCTTGGGGTATTTTAATTCTTTTTGGCGGAGGAATGTGTCTGGCGAGAGCATTGGAGGAAGTAGGCCTGATACAGCAAGTTGGAGATATGGTAATGAGCATGGATAGGGTTCATATATTCCTTTTGATACTGAGCGTAACGGTAATTGTTTTATTTCTAACTGAACTGATGAGCAATGTGGCCCTGGTCACCATTTTCATACCTGTGGCTATTGGTATCGCCAATGGTTTGAGCATCGATCCCTTAATGTTAGTCATTCCGGCTACCTTGGCTTCCAGCTGTGCCTTTATGATGCCCATCAGCACTCCACCAAATGCAGTGGTTTTCGCCAGCGGACATATTAGAATGCGTGAAATGATGAAAACGGGATGGATACTGAATATTCTTGCATCTTTGGTGATTGCAACATTATCCTATTTTTTAATCGGAACGATTATATAATTCTAAAATGCAGCCTGTAGATTCAGGAATAAAGTAGATTGGCCTTCCTGGTTAATGGCAAATTCAGTTCTGAATACTAAATCGTAAAATGTGGCGATATCCACACCTACGCCATATCCACTTAAAAACTTATTTGAAAAACGGGAATTCAGATCTCTAGTATTTCTGTCGTCTACATATCCCCAATCGGCAAATACTTTTATAAAGACCTGAACAGGCAGAACTTTGAATTGATCCATTGGGATGAAGCCGAAGGTCTTTTTAAAGGATAAAAGCTTGTACTTGAGTTCATTTTTATTGATGATATAATGATTCCCGTTGATTACGAATAAATCAAAACCTCGAATCAAATCATCGCCATATCCCAAGCCCTGATACAGAAAATAGGGTTGTGAATTCGGCGCGGAAATTTTTGCCGAACCATAGTGAGAAGAATAGAAGTTTTTATTCAAATCAAAGTATTTCGAAGCTGATAGTCTGGTTTCCCATATATCCACATCGTCGAGTAAGCCGAGTCCGGCTTTGCCAATACCTATCTTAACAATATATCCTTTAGTAGCATAGTATGCGATATTTCTTCTGTCCCATGAGTAGAAATAACTCAAATTGAGATATTCCACAGCGGTAGCAGAATCACCAAAATAATTCGGATTTGAGACCATTATCGTATCGCCAATAGATTGTCGATGATAATTTAACTCCAAACTTTGCTGTCCGTAAAATTCGCTTCTGCGAACTAAATAAACACTCGAGTAAAACCTTTTCCTTTGAATTTCTTCACTGTCAATAAAATCTAACTTATGATCATTGACTTGAAAGGCTACATTATTATTATCAGAATAGGAGATTTTAAATCCCATACCTGTTTTTCGATTTTTATTGATATATGGGATATCGTAATTGGCTTCAAATTTTCTTGTAAAACCAAGTTGAAACTTTAACTTGATGTTTTCTCTTCTGCCCCGAAAGTTCTTATCTCGAAATGTAACGCCATAAACCAAACGATCAATTTTGGCACCTCTTTGAAATATCCACTCATTGAAATTTCTATCGCCCAGATCAAGATGAAAAGAGGGCCATATATACCAACGTTCTATCATGGTATACCAAATATCAATTGTATTTCCGTTTATGGTATAATCCACTTCAACTACATTGAAAAGCTGAGTATTGAATACCTTATTTCTTTCCTTTTCAAGGATTTCATCCAAACTCTTGACTGGAATTGAATCGCCCACATCAAAGGCCAACTCCCGAAATATTATTTGAGGACGTGTACGTTTATTGCCCTCGAGCTTGATATCTCTTATAAGGAGAAAATCATGTTCCGTGGAGTCCGTCGGCGCAGTAAAGCCAAAGCCTTTTGAAGCCACGAATAGCATGGCACATAAGAATAATATGTGAGAGCTTTTTAACAATATTTTGAAGGACTAAAATGTATAACGCCTATTCTGCCTTTTTTCTGTCTTTGTTGATGACATATATGTATAAAACTATGCCTGCCAAGACAAGAGGAATACTCAGACTTTGACCCAGATTTAGAGTCAGCCCTTCTTCAAAATCGACTTGATTCTCTTTGAAAAACTCATGAACAATTCTGATTCCAAATAATAGAACCAAAAACATTGCAAATATTTTTCCTTCAACCGGATTTCCTTTTGCCGGCTTATAAAAGGCAAAGAATAGAAATGCAGAAATCAGGAAATAAGATAAACTCTCATAGATCTGAGTTGGATGACGACCAATTCCTTTAATGGCAAAAACGATCGTTCTGTTGTTGCCGGCCAGCACCGGTGGGTTTGCATTTGGGTCTAATTTAATAAACTGAGCTAATGACTCATATCTATCCAATGCTTCTTGCATTTCACTTGTTGCAAAGTAATTGGCATATTCTTGATTGATAGTATCCTTAAAGTCGAGACGCAACTGCAGAAGATCATCGTCAATTTCCACATCGCTTTTAATTCGATCTATTTCGGCATTATCAATGAAATTTTCAAAATAATTTTCAAGCTTGTTTTCAGCATTATTGCTATACACAAAAGCCCAAGGCGCATTCGATTCTTTACCGATAATCTCTGAATTCATAAGATTTCCCATTCTTATAAATCCCCCGCCAAGAGCGACTAAGATTACCACTCTATCGAGCACATAAAGGTAAGTTTGATCTGCTCTGCTTCTTGAATAGAGATATAAACCCAATAGGATTCCTATGGCTGCTCCATGACTGGCAAGTCCACCTTTCCAAACTTTGAGAATTTCAAGTGGGTTTGAAAGATAAAAATCAGGTTCATAAAAAAGACAGTGTCCTAATCGGGCACCTATTACAGTTGCCACAACAGTATAAATTGTAATGGCTTCTACGTCCTTTATATTTTTACCTTCTTTTTTATACCATTTGGTGAGTATTTGTTGACCGATAAGGAAGCCGGCTGCAAATAATACCCCGTACCAACGCAGTTCAAATCCACCTGCTTGAAAAATTTGAGGACTAACGTCCCATAGAATAAACTGAAGCATCAATAAAATTTTTGGGCAAAGATAGGGTTAGCAATTAACAATCTTCAACTCTAAACTCTCTACACTCAACTCTCTTAATTCATAATTTCCAATTCCTTTATTTCTTCCTCAAATCCTCCACTCAAAATTGGGAATCTACACCATGTTTTTGGATCTACATTGAAATCATCTATATGAAATGAGGGAGCAATCCTTTCCCTTTTCCACTGGTTTCTTGTCCAAAGTCTGAAAAACTTAATGACATACTGCTTTAGTTCCTGATTATCAATATCAAGCCTTCCTTTCAATTCTGTATATACTTCAACCGGTGACTTTCTATCTCTTATAGCTGTAATTTCAAGCAGATGAAGAATATTATAAGGCATCAAATCAGATTCATCCGTTTGATTCAGGTGTTGGGGTCTTAACTCTGCTGTTGGTTTTAATTGGTTTATTAGAGATAGACCGGGAAAATTCAAATTGGGTTCAGCCCAGATCAACCAATCCAGTAAAAATGATTTTGCAATTCCTGCAATAGGAGCGATACTTCCTGAAGTGTCTCCGTCCATTGTGGCGTAGCCAACAGCACCTTCACTTCTGTTAGAGGTTGTAATCAGTAAGGCATTCTGAACATTGGCTAACATCCAAATGATGGGTGATCGGGATCGGGCCTGAATATTTTGCAAACTCAAATCATCATTTTCCCATGTCAGAGATCTTCCAAGCGTTTCTTCTATCTTTTTGGTATAAGAATCCACTTCCTCCTGAATACTCCAATGAAAGAATTTAGCGCCCAGGCTATCAGCGAGATATTCTGCTGCTTTAAAGGTCTTGTCTGATGAATTTTTAGAAGATTGAAAAACAACAGTCAGCAAATTACCTACGAGATGTTTTTCGATTTCAGATTTTGGTAAATCATGCAGATTATCCGGTAATTGCCAGTTGACACCGCGTAATTGACTAATAAACCCATCTGCTCCTATATCATGCATTGCTCTTCTTACCATATGTGCAACTAAAAGAGCACAAGAAGATGAGTCGGCACCACCACTAAGACTCAAGATAAACCCATTAGCTTTGCTCTTTCTCAAATAATCGTAAAGTGCCAACGACACAGATTTAGGGAATAAATAATTATTATCACTTTCGGAAGGCGGTAAATCTTCCTTTTGTCCTGAGTATAAAAGAACATTGACATCTGAAAAGGGGAGTAGCCTGTTTCTTACCTTTATCTCTCCCTTGTCAGCAATGATCACTTCACCATCAAAAACTAGTCTGCCAGAGTCATTTCCCAATAAATTTGCATACACGTATATACAATTAAACTGTCTGGAACTTCTTTCAATTAGTTCTTGTCGTTCAAGAGTTTTATTCAGCGCAAAATGACTTGCACTTGGATTGAGAATGATGTCTACATTCTGCGCTGCATATCGATGTCCGGGACGATGAGCTTCTTGCCAGGCATCTTCACAGATCTCCATTGCAATTTTGTTTTCTTTATAGTCAAATACGTATTCTCCTATAGGATACGTATTCCCTTCAAATTCAATTTCCTTCAGTTCACCTTTTGGCCAGGGACTAAACCACCTCGGTTCGTAATAAACACCGCCATTAGCCAATAATTGTTTAGCAACAAAGCCTTTAAGCTCTCCGTTGTCTATGATGGCATTGCAGTTGTATAATTTGTTTTCATATCGGATCGGAAGTCCAATATTGATTAAAAGATTTTTTGAAAGGGGGATGCATTGTTTTAATTTATGAAGCGCTTTTTGGGGTAGCCAGTCGCTAAAAAACATATCTTCACAGCTATAACCACAGAGAGCAAGTTCTGGAAGACATAATATATCTGCTTTGATACTTCTTGCTTCTTCACAAGCAATACGAATTTTTTCGATGTTTTCAGACCATGAAATTGGAGTCTGACTTAAAGATGCCGCAGCTATTTTCAACATGTTGATTAATTATATAAAGCCCTTTAATTTACAAACTTCTAATGCCGCGGCTTGTTCTGCTTTTTTCTTAGTATTTCCGGTTCCTTCTGCAACTTTTTCTCCCTTTAAAAATATTGCTGCAGTAAATTCTTTATTATGGCTATTACCGGTTTCTTGGATTATGTCAAAATTAATCTCTACACCTTCTTTTTGAGACCATTCAATTAATGTGGATTTGTAATTTTTACCTTCCTTGACAATAATATCCACATTGATCTGCTGATTGAGCAATTTATTTTCAATAAACTTTTTGCACTCGCGATATCCTTTATCCAAATAGTAAGCACCAATTATTGCCTCCATTGCATCTCCCATCAAGGCTTTTTTACTCTTGTGTTTTTTCAATCGATTATCAACATCGATCAAATCATGCAATCCAAGACCAAAGGCAACGCTCTTGAGCATCTCTCGATTTACAATTCTGGCTCTGATTTCAGTTAGAAAGCCCTCATCTTTAAATGGATATTTTTTAAATAGATAATCTGCTACCACAGCTCCTAATATAGCATCACCGAGATACTCCAGTCTTTCATTGCTTTCTTTAAATCCTTCGCTATTGGTTGGCGCAACAGATGAATGTCTTAAGGCTAGCTCGTAAAGGCTGAGGTTGCCGGGATTTTTCCCCGTAATACTCTTAATACTTTGCTTGATTAATTTATCCCTTCGACTGAGTTTTTTGAAGAGTGCCAAATTCCGGTGGCTATTAAATTTTTCTGAAAATCAGAGAAGTATTATGTCCTCCAAATCCGAATGTATTGCTTAAAGCAACATTCAATTCTCTTTTCTGAGCCTTATTGAATGTGAAATTCAATTTAGGATCAAGACCATCATCATCAGTAAAGTGATTGATAGTAGGAGGTACGGTTTGATGTTTAATTGCTAAGATACTCGCAATTGCCTCAATGGCTCCTGCAGCACCGAGCAAATGGCCAGTCATCGACTTGGTTGAGCTGATATTCAGATTATAGGCATGTTCGCCAAAAATGGATTGTATAGCTTTAGTTTCACTAATATCACCTAAAGGCGTGGAAGTACCGTGAACATTAATATAGTCCACATCTTCAGGTTTAATCTTAGCGTCTTTAATTGCATTTTTCATCACATTAGTAGCTCCAATTCCATCAGGGTGTGGGGCTGTTATATGATATGCATCGGCCGACATTCCACCGCCGATTAATTCAGCGTAAATGGTTGCTCCTCTAGCTTTGGCATGTTCATATTCTTCCAATATCAGTGCTCCTGCTCCTTCACCCAAAACGAATCCATCTCTATCCTTGTCAAAAGGTCTGGAGGCTGTTTCAGGAGAATCATTTCTTTCTGATAAAGCTTTCATGGCATTAAATCCACCAACTCCGGCTTCTGTAACAGCGGCTTCAGAACCACCACTTACAAAAGCATCGGCCATTCCCAGGCGGATATAATTGAAAGCATCAACAAGAGCATTTGTAGAAGAGGCGCAAGCCGAAACTGTTGCAAAATTTGGCCCGCGAAATCCATACTTAATAGAAATCTGTCCGGCGCCAATATCTGCGATCATTTTAGGAATAAAGAAAGGGTTGAATCTTGGTGTGCCATCTCCTTGCGAGAAACTCATAACTTCTTCCTGAAAAGTAAGAAGCCCTCCGATACCGGAGGCCCAAATTACACCTATACGATCTTGATCGAATTTCGAATTCAGTAATCCTGAGTCCTCAACCGCTTGATCAGCACAGGCGATTGCATATTGAGCATAAGGATCTAATTTTCGCGCTTCCTTTCTATCGAAATAGTTAAGCGAATCATAATCCTTAAGCTCGCAAGCAAACTTTGTTTTGAATTTTTCTGCGTCGAATCTGGTAATTGGGGCTGCACCGCTAATGCCATTGGATAATCCATTCCAGAAATTATCCAGACCTATGCCAATAGGTGTCATTGCACCCAGTCCCGTAACTACAACTCTTTTCAACTCCATAAAATGGAATATTATTTTACATGCTCCTCAAGATAGGAGATGGCCTGTCCAACCGTAGCAATATTTTCTGCTTGGTCATCAGGGATTGAAATGTTGAATTCCTTTTCGAATTCCATTATAAGCTCTACTGTATCTAATGAGTCTGCACCCAAATCATTGGTGAAGCTAGCTTCCGGAGTCACTTCTGACTCTTCCACTCCTAACTTATCTACAATAATGCTTTTTACCTTTTGTGCTATTTCTGACATTTTACAAAGTTTTAAAAAGTACCGTGCAAAGAAATGGATTAAAATATATTTGTCAAATAGTTATAAGAATAAAAGATTGCGAATTAAACTTTGCATATAAAATTAAGTCATGGCTAAAAAGTACAAACTGGACGTAAGTTTCGAATGGAATGGGTTTTTGTTGGCTATGGTATGTCCATGGCCCGACTATAAACTTGCCTGGAAATTATCAAAAGTATTGGAGATAGAGCTTGCCAGACAGCCGGATTGGACCATTCAGTTCATGAATGATGAAAAAAACTCTTATCTGCTTTATCAATTCAATGATGAATACACTACTTTTAGACTTTTAAAAAACAGGGCTCACCAAATAGAGTACAGCGAACAAGCTTTACTTTTGCCCGAAATAAAGGAGTTTGATTACCTTTTTTTAATTGAAACTGAGGCAGAAATAGATTTTGACGCCATTAATCAACAAATTAGGAATATAGACAGCGTTCAATTGCTGAAATCATTCAATCCTGAAACGCTTAAATCAAAACATAACATAGCTTTTTGAAATATGGAACTTTCATATAACCGGACCAAGATCATTGCGACCGTTGGCCCAGCAAGTAGTAGTAAAGAAAAATTAGTCGAATTAGTAGAAGCCGGCGTAGATGTATTCCGACTAAACTTTTCGCATGGAGCTCATGAAGATCACATGAAAGTCATTAAGAATATTAATGAAATTAACCGAGAGTATGGAACGCATATTAGCATTCTTCAAGATTTACAAGGACCTAAAATCAGAATAGGAGAAGTAGAAAACGGTGAAGTGATGATAAATCCGGGTGATAAACTCACCATTTCAACGGAGAAAATGATTGGGACTGCTCAAAAAGTTTTCACCACCTACACCGAGATTTATAAAGACGTTCAAGCTGGAGAGCAAATTCTTGTTGACGATGGAAAAATAGAACTTAAAGTGACTTCTGTGGATAGAACCAAAAAAGAAATTCACACAGAGGTTATCTATGGTGGTCCATTGAGATCAAAAAAGGGAATTAATCTTCCAAGTACGAAAATTTCCTTACCCTCATTGACCAAAAAAGATATCGAGGATCTGGAATTTGGATTGAAAAACAACGTTGATTGGGTTGCTTTATCATTTGTACGTCACGCAGATGATGTTATTGATTTACGTAAAAGGATCAAAGCCAAAGACAGCACTGCCAAGATCATTTCAAAAATTGAAAAACCTGAAGCCATCGAAAATATTGATGAAATAATTGCTATTTCTGATGCAATTATGGTAGCAAGAGGTGATTTGGGAGTTGAAATTTTCATGGAAGAGGTGCCAATCGTTCAAAAAATGATTGCCAAGAAATGTAAATATGCTGCCAAGCCTGTAATCATAGCTACTCAAATGATGGAGAGTATGATTGAAAATCCCAGGCCTACAAGAGCTGAAACCAATGATGTGGCCAATGCAGTATTGGATGGTGCAGATGTATTAATGCTTAGCGGTGAAACATCTGTTGGTAAATATCCAATTCAGACTGTAATTAGTATGAGTCGAACGATTCAGTCCGTTGAAGAAAATGCCGATATCTATTATAAGAATTACGCATTGAATGAAGAATCTGAAACATTCGTTCACGATTCTGTTATTTCCATGTCTGTTCGTTTGGCTGAAATTACCGATGCCAAAGCCATTACCGGTATGACATTTTCGGGTTATACGGGTTTTAGATTATCAGGTCACAGACCCAAGTCTCATATCTTTATTTTCACTGCAAACAAATCGATTTTAAGTACACTAAACCTACTTTGGGGAGTAAGGGGTATTTATTATGATAAGTTTGAATCTACAGATGATACCATTGAGGATTTAGAGAAAATTCTTGTCGAGCACGGATACTTGGAAAAAGGAGATGTTTATATCAACACTGCCTCAATGCCGATGTACAAAAAGCTCAGAACCAATATGGTAAAACTCAGTATTGTAGAATAAAATAAAAATTCTAATATTTTGAAGATGCACTTATTGAAGATGCACTTACTGAAACAGTAATTAATATATTCGTATTTTGGTTAGGATAATAGATTACCTTTTTGAAAGAAGCATTTCTGCAATTTATATGGCAATTTCAGCTTTTTAATAAGCAAGACTTAACTCTTTTTACAGGGGAAGCAATCAATATTATCAAACCCGGATCTTTAAATTCAGATTCGGGTCCTGATTTTTCTCAGGGACATATTAATTATGATGATCTGGATTTTTATGGTCATATAGAAATTCACCTTAAAAGCAGCGAATGGTATAATCATAAACATCATGAGGATTCTGCTTATAATAATGTAATACTTCATGTTGTGCTTGAAAATGATAGGGAGGCCAAAACCCAGGCGGGTCATGCAATTCCAACAATTGAGTTGCGTGGTCGCATTCCTCTAAATTTTTATCAGAATTACGAGAAATTAATCAATAGCCAGAATGAAATACCTTGTGAATCTCAAATTCAAAATATAAATCAGGTTGTTCTTATCTCCATGCTTGATAGGGTATTGATGGAAAGGTTGGAGCAAAAATCTCAAAGCTTTACCAAAATGCACAATGACTTAAATGGTGATTGGGAAGAAGCTGCATTTCGAATTATTCTTAAAAGCTTTGGTTTTAAGCGAAATAAAGATGGTTTTAGCGATTTAGCTTCAGTATTGTTTTTTAAGGATATAAAGAGATATGCAAAGGATTTAACTGACATTGAAGCTATCTTATTTGGCACAGCCGGCTTCCTTAAGGGCGAGAGAAAAAACGACGATTATTTCAATGAGCTCAAGGAGAGATATAAACTTCTTAAAAATAAATTCTCAAATCACACAGAATTGGATCCGGTCGTTTGGAAGTTTTTTCGATTGCGACCCGGTAATTTCCCTACTTTAAGAATTGCTCAGTTTTCGGCATTTATTCTTAAAAAAGAGCATTTGCTTAGTCGAATATTGGAAATGGAATCTCTCGCTGACGTAAAGAATTTTTTCAAGGATGAGCCGAGTTCATATTGGCAAAAACACTATAAATTTTCCAATGAAACAGAAAAAGGAATTTCAAAAATAGGGGAGTCAAGTGTTGAAAGCTTAATAATAAATGCTGTTATTCCAATATGGGTTTCCTATTCAAAAATGAGAAGGGATGAGTCGTATATGGATAAAGCCCTGAAAATATTGGAGGAGCTTTCTGCAGAGAACAATAAGATTACCCGTTTCTGGAAAAATTATTCATTTCCCAATAACAATGCATTTGATTCACAGGCTTTGATTCAGTTGTACAACAACTATTGTTCAGAACGCAAATGTTTGAAATGTAATATAGGAGTGAGCATAGTAAGGGAGTATTGATGTGGTATTTTATTATTTGGATACTGCTCATCTCATTTTCGCTTTACTACATAAGCTCAAATAAAGAGGTATTAGCCCCAAAATACGCTCTATCTCTTTACTTTATTAAAATAACTTTTGGTTTGGCAATCGGATTCTATTATTTCTACCTCAAAGAGGAAAGCGGTGATAGTTTCCTATTTTTTAAAATGGCTCTGGAAATTCTTGAGAAATCCGGCAAAGAGATTTATGACTTTCTTGTTTTTTCCAAAACGGAACTCGCAATTGATACGCCAAGGTCCACATTATTTTTGAAGTTCTTGGTTCTAATTGCCATAGTTTCGTTAAAAAATTATTGGCTTTCTTGTATCCTAATAGCAAGTATTAGTTACCTAAGTCTCTTTATTGTATTCAAGAGATATTTCATCTACTTAAAAAAATACAAGCCTCAATTAATTTTATCCTTTTTTATTTTTCCATCTGTCTTATTCTGGACCTCCGGAATTTTTAAGGAAAGCATGGCTCTCATCTTTCTTTTATACTCACTGATTGCTGTTTTTGATTATTTAATTGAAAGAAAGATTCATCTCCTTTCAATTTTAGTAAGCCTTATTTCATTCTACATATTTTTTGAGTTGAGGTATTTTCTCGCAATTTTTCTGATTCCAATTATCGGAATATTAATCGGCAATGAACTACCTAAAAAGAAAGCCCGCTTATTCATAGTGATGAGTGCTATTATTATTGCGATACTTATAATGATTCACCCTGTTTTAAATCCTTCTGATTTTCCGCAATTTCTTTATTCTGCTCATCACAATATTTTGAATTTGAGCAATTCAGGAATGAAACTGTACTATAATTTCTCAGAACCATCATGGATCAGTATTATCAGTAATTTGCCTATGGCCTTTGTGAATGCATTTATTAGACCTTTTCCTTGGGAATGGCACAGCCTTCAAACATTTATTTATGCCATAGAAAGTTATATTTTAATGGGAGTGCTGATTAGTTTTATATTTCAATTGAAGAATCAGAAAAATAAGTCTCATATATTTATTCTAGCCTTTATCTTTTCGGCTTTGGTGTTAATAAGCCTCGCAACGCCCAATTTTGGTTCCCTTTATAGATATAAGTCCATTTGCATTCCTTTTCTGATGTTTATTATGATCAAGGATTTAAATATGTGGCCATTTGGCAAGCAAAAAGCGAATTGATTGCACAATGATTTTCTAAGCTTTAAATTTGCGCCCCAATGAAAAAACCGGTTATAATATTCGGATCAGGTACAATGGCTATGCATGCTTTAGATATCTTCAAAAGTCATGATATAGTTGTTTATGGATTTTTAGATGATGACGAAAAGCGTCATGGTGTGATTATAGATGATGTTTCAGTACTGGGAAGTACGGATGATCATGGTTTTCTCAAACTGATTAACAAAAAGGCAGAAGCTTTTGTAGCATTTGAGGAATTAGAAGAGCGAGAAAGGATCATTGAAATGCTCATTGACGAGCGTAAGACAATGCCAATGAATGCCATACATAGTTCCGCATGGGTATCAAATTCAGCAGCTTTAGGCCATGGTAATTTCATTGCTGCCGGCGTTGTAATTCAGGCATTTGCCGGTATTGGGCAACATGTTCAAATTTTTGCCAATAGCAGTATAGGAGCGAAGGCTAAAATTTCAGATTTCGTTCAAATTGGACAAAATGTATCTATTGGAGATGATGTCGAAATTGGAGAAGGGGCTTACATTGGTGCTAATGCAACAATTATTTCCGGAGTTAAAATTGGTAAAAATGCGAAAATAGGACCGGGTTCGGTCGTGATACATGAGGTAGAAAAAGAGGCCAGATTATTTGGCAACCCTGCGCAAAACTGGAAAAATAATTAATTAAATAATTTTTCACTTAGCTGAAACTAAGACGAAGATGAATACATATCAGATTTTACTTTACTATTGTTATGCAGAGATCTCAGATCCTGCTGAATTCAGATTAAAACATCATGAATTTTGTCTCGACCTCGACCTACGCGGAAGAGTAATAGTTGCTGCGGAAGGCATTAATGGAACCGTATCAGGAACAAAAGAAAGTTGTGCGGCTTATATGGAAGAGCTTAAAGCAGATTCAAGGTTTTCAAATATTGAATTCAAAATTGAAAACAGTGATTCTCATGCTTTTCAAAAGTTAAATGTCAGACTGAAAAATGAAATTGTACATTCGGGATTGGAGCATATCAACCCTAATCAAAGAACCGGGAAGTATGTTGAGCCTGCTGAGTTTAAAGCTCTTACAAATGACCCTGAGGTTGTCATACTCGATGTAAGATCGAATTACGAACATGAGCTCGGTAGATTTAAAAATGCCATAACACTCGATATCAATCATTTTAGAGAATTCCCGGATAAAATCAAGGAGATTGAAAACCTGAAGGATAAGAAAGTAGTAACCTATTGCACCGGAGGTGTTAAGTGCGAAAAGGCCAGTGCATTTCTACTTGAAAATGGATTTCACGATGTGTACCAATTGCATGGAGGTATCATCAAATACGGAATGGAAGCCGGTGGTGAAGATTTTGAGGGCAAATGTTATGTCTTTGACAACAGAGTGGCCATTGATGTCAATAAAGTTAACCCAAAGGTAATATCCAAGTGTTACATTTGTGAGACAAACTCAGATAGAATGGTGAACTGTGCCAACCCGGAATGCAATATACATGTACCAATATGTGAGTCATGTGGAGAAAAGTATGAGGGAGCCTGTTCTTCGGAGTGTATGGAACACCCGGAAAAAAGGCCCTATGATGGCACAGGATATTATGCCAAAGAGCTTAATGGATATAATCCTCGTAAAGATTTGAACCGAAAAGAAGTATTCAACCCCTAGATGGCTCGACCAAATGCTTCAGATTTAATATTTAACAAAGATGGTAGCGTTTACCATTTGAGTTTAAAACCAAAGGATATATCTGATGTGATATTCACGGTTGGTGATCCGGGCAGAGTTCACCGTGTGAGCAGCCAGTTTGACAGCATTGACTTTGAGATGAATAAGAGAGAATTCATCACCCATACAGGAATGCTCAATGGAAAAAAGGTAACGGTGATGTCGACGGGAATGGGAACGGCCAATATCGAGATTCTAATGCTTGAATTGGATCTTTTAGCCAATTATGATTTCAAGAAGAGTAAGTTCAAATCAAAGAAGAAAAGCCTAAATATCATTCGTTTAGGTACTTCGGGTTCTATGCAATCGGGACTTACTGTTGGTTCAATTTTACTTTCTGAATCAGCTGTGGGCCTTGATAATCTAATGGAATTTTATCTCTATGAAGAAAGCAAGAACCAGAAGGCATTCTCTGAAGAAGTGAAAAATCATTTGGATCTTAACCTTAACCCATATACTGCAGATGCCGATCTTGAATTACTAGAAAAGTACAACCATGAATCCTTTGTGAAGGGTGTAACTGTTACTTGTCCGGGATTTTATGGTCCGCAAGGAAGAGAAATAAATCTGCAAATAAGAGATCCTAAGTTGCTAGAAAAATTGAGCTATTTCAATAGCCAAGATAAATGGCTGACCAATTTTGAAATGGAAACCTCTGCTTATTATGCTTTTGCTCAAATGCTGGGACATAAGGCCCTTTCCGTAAATGCAATACTTGCGAATAGAGTTACAGGAAGGTTTTCATCTAATCCCAACCGAATAGTTGATCGAATGATCAGACTAGTTTTAGAGAAGTTTTAAACAGCAAGAGCCTCTTTTTCAATGACTTCCTTTTGAGGAATTATTTCCCTTAGATTTTTAAGAATTTTCTCTGACAGCTCATCAGTTGGCAAATCATTCTGATCCCTTCCAAATGGGTCTTCAATTTCCTCTCCAATTACTTCAATACTGATTAATATATAGGAAATAACCATTGTAATAGGCACCGATGCATATAAGAAATCAGACATAAATGCAAATGGCAGAGTAATGACATAAACCAGAATAAACATTTTAATATATACCGAATATGAAAAAGGAATGGGTGTATTTTTTATTCTCTCGCATGCGCCGAGAATATCTGAAAAGCCCTTTACTTCTTTGTCTAAAATAAATAGCTGCTCGCCACTAATCTTGCCCTCACGAAATGCATTGTGAAACTCAGAATAAATTTTTCCACTTAAATAATTCGGTCTGTGCTCAACATCGATCATTTTGGCCAAATCCTCTTTTGGTAGGTATTGAATTTCTTCGAAAAGCACTCCCTCTCTCAAATGCTCTTTCATGGCGAATACGTAAGCCGTAATAAGATCTCTTATATAGAGTTTTTTATTATGCTCTGTAAATATGGCATTGACCTTCATAGCCAGATTTCTTGTATCGTTTACAAGAGCGCCCCACATTTTTCTTCCTTCCCACCATCGATCATAGGCGGTAGTAGTACGGAATACTAAAAATAAACCAAGGACTATACCCAAAAGCGAATGGGCGACATTTGTGCTTTCAATTCGATAGTGGTGCAAATCCAGAAAATACCAAGTTAATAGAAGGTTAAAGACTCCAACCCCTAGAATGATTTTCATGATTTGCCGAAAACCACTCCATTTGGCGATGTAATAAAAAACATTCAACCACTGTTTCGGATCGTAGTGTACCATAGTAATTACAATGAGGTCTGTTTTAAATACTGATTTTACAGGAACAGGCAAACGGGAAACTCTGAAATATTAAAGATATTCATAATTAGATTCTATATCGAGTTTCTAGTAATAATTGTTAATGCTGAACTTTAATAAAGTTATGTGCAACTATGGATTTGTTTAGTCCTTTCCATTTTTCTAACCAAATTTTAGAATTTGGAAACAAATGAATCATTTCTTTTATGGTTAAAAGTCGCACTTCTTCAACTTGATCTTTTGCAGCTTTAAAGTCTTTAATTTGTCCAATGTGACCCAAATTTAGCTTATGAGTCATTTGAACACGCATTGATTTTGGGAAATATTGAAAGAAAGGAAAAAACCAATGTGGTTCTATAGGAAACCAATAATTTGGGGTTTGAACAAAATGATATTTGGCTACCCTTTGAACTTCGCTAGCCATTGCTATTTGATTTTGCCAAGTATATAAGTGCTCAATTACCGAATTTGAAAATACAATATCAAACTGCTCGTTTTTATATTGATTTAGGTTTGTTGCATCACCTTTTACGGATATGAAATTTTCATTCGAAGTCTCTACTACATCCAAATTGAGCAGTGTTATTTGGCAATTGCTTCTTTTCCAATTCATTTTATCCCAGTAACTCGTGGTTCCTCCAATATCTAAGATTGAAACTTTATTGTCTGATTTAAAAACTGAATCTACAAGACTTTCAAATAATTGATGTCTTCTGTTTCGCATAACATTGGAAACAGATTTATTAGAAGTATTATCTGCCAGTTTAGAGAATAAATTCATTTATAATTTTGATGATTTTGAAACAAATCTGAGTTTTTCATAACTTAAAAGCAAATCTGAGTTTTCACAAAGTTTTCTTAAACTGAAAATGTTATACTTGAATTGAAGGTCAATTGAAACAATATAACAGAGTTTCAAATATGCTATCAATCTAAAATTTACTTTGTTTATTGTTTTATGGCAATTCGCCACGATCAATCAGGATACACCTGCCTCCGGGTAGGCATAGCCTCTCGCCCCATTACGAGAAATTCAAATATCCGTTTATTGGCAAACCAAAAAGTATGAGTAAAAAAGTGGGCCCTGCCCTGAAGTTTGCTTCGCAAATTCAGGCCAAACTGGGCTTCCCGATATTTGCTTCACTCAATCGGAATAAACCAGTCTGCCGTTAGGCATGGCCTCTCGCCCCATTACGAGAAATTCAAATATCCGTTTATTGGCAAACCAAAAAGTATGAGTAAAAAAGTGGGCCCTGCCCTGAAGTTTGCTTCGCAAATTCAGGCCAAACTGGGCTTCCCGATATTTGCTTCACTCAATCGGAATAAACCAGTCTGCCGTTAGGCATGGCCTCTCGCCCCATTACGAGAAATTCAAATATCCGTTTATTGGCAAACAAAAAATATGAGTAAAAAAGTGGGCCCTGCTGGGCTCGAACCAGCGACCACCTGATTATGAGTCAGGTGCTCTAACCAACTGAGCTAAGGGCCCTGAAAAAGATCGTCTTTTTCAATGAGGATGCAATATTAGCCAAGATTTTTTGCTTAAACAATCCTCTGAATCAAGATTATCTAAAAAAGAAATAATCTTTGTTCTCAATCATCTTCAAGCTTTCGAAATAATTCTTTGTTTTCATTTGAGATTTCTCGTCTGAAAAAAGGATGATTACTTGATTCGAGTTTTTGTGTAAAACTGATCTGATTAATTCCATGGACTTTTCATATTCATTTTTACCCAACCATTGATGATTTATCTTGTGCTCTTTCAGTATGTCGTGAACCATTTTCCCTTTATTACCTGCTCCCAAAATGTAAAGTTGTTTCCCTGGATTTCTTTGGAGTTTAAGAAAATAGTGGATTTTTAATCGGAAAAAACTTTTCTGATTATAATGTTCATGGGTTCGACTAGTCCGATTTGGATGTTCTCGCCAAAGATGAACGACTTCTTTAGCTGCCACAACTTTCATTCCACCTTTAAACATTCGAAATATCAGATCATAATCTTCGGGATATAATTCAGATTCAAAAGCACCACATTTCTCTAGATCATTCCTGTGAATCATCCATGCAGGGGAGGCGATAACACATTCGTGATAAATATTCTCCCAATGGTTATTATTTTCACAAAGCCCATTCAGCCATTTTTCATAGTCTAAATAACCAGAACTCACTTCATTTTCACAGAAATATTTGACTTTTCCGGTGGCTACAAAACCTTCACCTGATTTGACTAATTTCTTTTTTAATATTTCCAGTTTGTTTTGAGGCATTATATCGTCTGAGTCCATACGATGGATATACTCTCCACTAGATTGACTATAGCCCGTTTTTAAGGCATCAATAATACCTGAACCCAAATTGTCGAAAACCTTAATCCTTTTGTCTTTTTTAGCAAATTTCATTGCTATTACTTTTGAAGAATCATTTGAGTGATCGTTTACAGCCAATAATTCCCAGTCTGATTCGGATTGCGAGCCAATGCTTTCTATACAATCTTTGAGATATTGCGATGTATTTTTGAATGGGAGAATTATGGAAATTAATCCGGCCAATAGGGAAGGAATTTTTAGTTGATTCCTTCAAAATTACCAATCTTTTCACATAAGTCGGCGCATGAGAATATTAGTATAAGTATCCTATTATCAATCTCAGTTCAAGCTAGGAGTTTAGGAATGGCAAACTAATTTGAGATAAATTGCAGTCATTGAATCAAATTGATTCGATGAACTTTTCTGATCAAGTTATTCTACTCAAATTATAAATAGGAATTTACAATCGCAGGGTTAATATTTGCAGCCGATATAAGCGAATGAAAGATAAACTTAAAGGTGTTGAATGTATTCTGTTCGATCTGGGAGGGGTAATCATTAATATAGATTGGAAACTTTCGGTTTATGCCTTCTCCGAACTTACAGGAAATAGTTTTGAAGAATTAAATCGCCTGATGCGCAGGGAAGAATTGGTTCAGAAAATTGAAACCGGTGAAATGAATCCTGAGGATTTCAGAAATTGGTTTAAAAACTATTTTCAGACAGACTTCCATAACTTAAAAATTGACAAAGCCTGGAATGCAATGCTTCTGGATATACCCCAAGAACGTGTGAAAATTATTGAAAATCTTCGAAAGAATTATCAGGTCATGTGCTTATCCAATACTAACGATATCCATATTAAAGAATTAAATAAAAGACTTCTGAATGTTTCTAAATACAAGAATCTTGAAGTATTAATGGATAAAACCTATTATAGCCATAATTTAAAGACTAGAAAGCCGGATCCACAAGCATGGAAAATTATATTGGATGAAAATCAATTCTCTCCGGAATCTGTTCTTTACTTTGACGACAACGAAACAAATCATCAGATTGCTCTTGAAATGGGTATTAATTCTATTTTGATCAGTCCTGACTATACAATAGAAAAATATTTTAATGAATGAATTTTCACCTAAGACCATCGCCATACATGTTGGTCTTTTTATAATTTCTTTTATCACTGCTACTATTGCAGGAATGGAGTGGGTAAATGGCACCTTGCTGCTATTAGATGACTCTGCTAGGGAAATTGACTGGTGGTCAAAGGAAAATATTTATCAGGGACTCAGGTATTCTATTGTCTTCCTGGGAGTGCTTTCCTTTCATGAATTTGGTCATTATTTCACCGCCCGGTATCATAATATCAAAACAACTTTGCCGTATTATATTCCTCTCTGGCTTGGATTCGGACTTTCCTTTGGTTCAATGGGCGCCTTAATTCGTATTAAGCAAACCATATTTTCAAGAAAAAAATACTTTGATATTGGTATTGCAGGTCCATTGTCAGGTTTTGTTGTTGCATTAATTGTTCTGGTTTATGGCTTTACACATTTACCGGAACTCGATTACCTTTTTCAATACAATCCGGAATATGCCAAATACGGCAAGGATTATGCGCAGTATGTATATCAGGATATGGAATATGGAGTTTTTAAAGTTGGTAAGAATCTTCTTTTTATAATTCTCGAAAATCTTTTGGTGGATGATCCTTCACTAATCCCAAATGGTTATGAAATGATTCACTATCCTGTAATCTTCGCAGGTTATCTTACTCTATTTTTTACGGCTTTAAATCTGTTGCCAATTGGCCAACTCGATGGTGGTCATATTACTTTTGGCCTTTTTGGAACAAAAAACAGTAGAATCATTTCTGCAATCCTGTTTGTCATATTTGTATTTTATGCCGGATTAGGGTGGACAAATCCTTTTCTTCCAACAGAAGAATTATTGATTAACGTACCATTACAATTGGGACTCTATTATTTCATCTTTATAAGGATTTCTCCGAAAAAGATGAATGTGATCCTTTTGGCTGTAGGCGTTTTTGCAATACAATTTGTCTTAACCTTTTTGATTCCGGGAATAGAGGGGTATCAGGGATGGTTATTCTTTGCTTTTATATTGGGAAGATTTTTAGGAGTATATCATCCGGGTGCACTTGATCAACGACCACTTTCACCAACAAGAAAAGTTTTGGGCTGGATTTGCTTGATAATCTTTATCCTTTGTTTTACACCCAAACCATTTATGTTTGAAATCCCCGGATAATAGAAATTGATACTAGGCTTTGACGACCTTTAAATAATTATCTAATCCACCAATTAGATTGATTACATTATTAAAGCCCTGTTTTCTCAAAAACTTCTGCGCTTGAGTGCTCCTTTTACCTGAATTGCACTGAACAATCACCTTTCGATCTTTCCACTGCTCAAATTCATTCAATCTTTGGGGTATTGAGTATAAAGGGATATTAATAGGAGTGATGTGATTTTCTTCGTATTCCCAGTCTTCGCGAACATCAACAATTACGATTTCCGAATCTTTAAGATTGATTTTTTTATTTAGTTCTTCGGGTGTGATATCCATACTATTTGAATATTTGTAAACGCTTGTTTTTCAACTTGCCATCGTTTACAAACTTAATAATATAGCTGCCATTTGGCAATTCCGATAGGCTGATTTTATCGCCAGTCTCCATTTTAAAGCCTTCAGTAACGATTCTTCCGCTCAAATCGTGGATATAATAGGCATCGCATTCTCCTTGAATTTCAACATAGCCCTGAGCCGGGTTAGGAGCAAAAAGAACTTCGTATTCTTCTTCTTGTAATACCGGATTTTGTTTTTGCTCTAATTGACTTCCTTGAGCTATTGGAGCACTTACAGTATCAAATATGGGTCTGATCATCAGAGCGCCCGGATATTCAAAATCGGCTTCATTAACCCATCCAACGCTTGGATTAATTTTAGTATAGATTTTATTATTGAAGACATTGTTCATGTCATATCCCACATTTAAAAAAGTTTTATCAAACTGAACCCAACCAATATAGATTGTATCCTGAACAATTACGGCTGAATCAAAATCGACTCTGAAAAATGAATTTGGCCCTTGACCATATCCGCCTATAATATCCTGTCTGTAAATTATGGGATCCACATCTTTTTCTAAATCTGACCAAATACGAATTCCAATTTGGGTACCTGTAATGCTTCTTTCACCCGGTATAAACATTATATCTAAACCAGTTAGTGTATCCTTGTTATAAAGCACATACTCTAATGCCACCTTCCCATAAGGTGTTCGTATTCCGGCTCCTAATTCCGGCACTCCGTCATCATATGCATAAAAATTTCCCAGCTGACCTTTAAATGATGTCGTATCATTAACTCTCCTGTCTATGGATTCATAGATATCATCATCATGATCGAAAAGGATAAACGATTTCCTGAAATTATAATATTGATTCTTATTAATTGGGAAAGCACTTATGGCGTTTTTATTTATTTGCCCGGTTTCAGTTCGAATTTCAAAGGGATTGATAAAGCCACCTTGAATAGGAGAATTTTGAATTAAACTCGCTGTACTATCCTCTGTGAGCACGTTTCTTACAGCATAAACACTAAAGTCATTGAATAAAGTTTGAACGTAATAGTCATAGCTATCTAGAAAATAATTGGCCAGTGAATCTGTATTTATTTGTTCAACCGGAATTGAAGTATAGTCTCTAAACACCCTTTGTTGAGCCGTTTGTATTGTTCTATCCTGGACAAACCTGGGACCATCAATAGTATTTCGATTTAATGAAATATAATCCACTATCCAGTTGTCATAATTTCCGGAGAGGGTTCCACGATTACGAATTCTAAATTGAAATGAATTGTAGAAGTATGCTGTATCCGTCAAATCTAATTGGACAAATTGAATGGTATCATTTGGCAATGAATCGGAGGCTTGAACACCCCAGAGAACTCGCCACTTAAATGTAGAGTCAGTATCAGCCACTTTGAATTCAACTAAGAGAGAGTCTCCCTGACGGGCATCGGGAGCTTCTCCTAAACCGGCCTGCTGCCAGAAAAAACTAAGAGAAAGGTCTTCAGTTGGTGTCCATGGTGATAAATCAATTGGTGCAGAACTTAGAACATCGGCCGTCCCCTTTGGGAAATTCGGTCTGAAATCATAGGGGTTACCGTTTTCATTCAGCCCATCAAAACTTATTACACCACGACTTGGAGGAAAAATTCCTAATCCAATTGTGACTAATGCGCCACTTCCCAATTCCCATCTATTTGAATCAGGAATTCCTGTATATGTCGAAAAATCATCAAAAAATGGAATTGCAAGTGTATCAATGCTCTGTTTTGAAAGTTTGGCCTTTTTTTCAAAGTCATTAGATACAGGTTTGACTTGCCTTACTTCTAACTGTGCTAAAAGAAAATGACTGCAAAAAAGGAATATGAGGATAAATAGGTATTTCATTCTGTCTCCAGCTCCAACAACAAGCTATCTCCCTCAAACGTTTCATTGTCCACGTTATTACCCGAAACCCATAAATTAATGGCATCTCCCAATCGAACGATTTGGCGACTTTGATGACTCGGACTACTTCGAAGTACATAACCGAGGTCTATGGTATCTGTTTCTACATATTCAATGATACCCAACTTTAAGCCCGAGCCAAGAATGGTATATTCAGCCTCTTCAAGACTCAGTCCTTCAAGTTTAGGTACAAGGAAGCGATCTGTTCCTTTACCGTCGCCTACTATGATGTCTATGGTGCTTCCTTTATAAATTGAATCCCCCACATCAATTTTAACACCATTGATTTGAGCTTCTAATACTGCGTTTGCAGCAAGATCAGGTCTATATCTTATTCTTCCGAGATTAAGGCCATTATTTTTCAGAATTTTCTCTACCATTTCAGCAGAGACATCGATGACATCGGGAAATATAATTCTCGGTGCATATTGTGGCGTTACTGTGATGTAAATTTTTCGGTTTTCCTTCACATTTACCAAAGGTGAGGGGTTTTGAGAAATGATAGTACCCGGATCAACACCTGCAACGAAAGTCGAATCAAATACTTCTAATCTTAGATTCCTTTTTTTCAAGAATTCCTGAGCATCTGAATATTTCATACCCTCAAGATTTGGAACGGTGATGCTTTCTCCGTGTTTGGTAGTAATTGGAAGATAGATATAGAAAAATCCAATAAGCATAATTGCCAAAACGAGCACAACTATGCCGATATGTATCAAAAGACGTACAAACGATTTTCTATTGGCCATGATTTAAAGATATATTATTAGTTCTTTCTTTACCGTATTTCAGGATTTCACTAATAAACGCCAGAGGAGTATAATTATTAATAGCACTTTGGTGGAAGATACATGTTGCGGGCGTCATTCCCGGAAGCGAATTTATTTCAATAATAAAAACCTTCACTTCATCGGGTTTATAAATTTTCACAAAGGCATCGATTCTGGCGTATCCTTGAATATTTAATGCCTCAGCAACTTCTTTCAAAACAGCTTTTACTTTCTCCGAAATACGCTTATTAATTTCCGGACTATTGTCAAATCGGGCAGGGGTGATGTTTTGACCTTCGCCGGCGAGAAATTTCTCTTCCAGACTTAATACATCTCCGGTAGCAAGAGCTTCGGAAGGCTCAAACATTTCAATTTCCGTATTACCTGCATTGTCAAAATGAGTGAGCAAACCGCCGGTGATTTCCAGAAAATGATCAGCGTCGCCTTTGGAAATAAGAGTTTCAATTACAAATCCGGATTTGGCCGGAAATTCTTCTTTATAGCTAATTCCCAATACGTCGCATGCGCTATGCTCCAGTTCATCTTTTTCCCTGAAAATCAGTTGAGCATATGCATCAAGCATTTCTCTTGACTTAATTTTAGTAACAGCTGAGCTACATCCATCATCGGCGGGTTTGGCTATGAAAGGATAGTCAAAATCCTCCTCAATGGTCTTGTAAAAATCCTCTTTTCCTATGTTCCAATCTATTTTGGTTACAAATTGATGATCTGCAACGTGAAAGCCTTTGTCTTTTAAAATTTCATTGGTTTGAAATTTATTAATTGTAATTTCTGAGCTATCCGGTTGAGAACCATTGTATGGCAAATTTCTTTTATTGAGTTCTTTTTGGACAGTGCCATCCTCTCCGGGCCTTCCATGAAGTGCAATGAAAACCGAATCGTATTTAGAAGCCAATTCATCATAATTAATCTTATTCGGTTGGCTGATTAGTGCACCCGTGTACTTTTTAGTTATATCAACACAATCCTTTCTTATCTCATCAATGATGGGATGTACCTTATAGGATAATATTTTATCTCGAATATCATCTGCATTATCCTTAAGCATGATATTTATCGGTATTTCATAAAGCTCATGTTTCTCAATATTGCCGGTAAGGAAAATAGGGGAAGGCAAATGCTCCTTCGATGACGACAGTTTTTCATAAATATTCCTTCCGCTTTCTACTGAAATATGTCTTTCGGATGAAAACCCACCCATTATCACAGCTACTTTTTCTTTGTTATTATCCTGTTGATTGAGTTTTAAAATTTTCTCATCCAGTTCATTAAGTAGATTATAAAAATGAATTGGATACTTACCCGTTTTTATTCTGGCCCTGAGTGAGGTTCTAATTATAAAGGTTAAAAACTGAGAGGGGTTAAGTCCAATTTCTGCCGCCTGGTGAAAGAAGAAGGAAGAGGGAAGCATACCTGAAGTGGTATTCGGATCATTTAGGTAAATGCCATTATCTGAAATAAAACCATCGAGTCTTGCGTAAACATCACAATTCAGGTCATTAAACAATTTCTCGCAGGACTTCCTTATTTCTTGAATTTGTTTCGCAGGAAGATTAATAGGTGTGATTTTCCGACTTATACCGGGTAGGTATTTTGCACGGTAATCAAAAATATCGCTTGGTTTAAGGATTTGAGTAGGAGGCAAGGCAATTGCTTTCCCATTTTCATCCTCAATTACTATACAACTAAACTCTTCTCCAGCTATAAAAGATTCAATAAGAACAGCATCCTCCGAAATGAGGCTTTCAAGCAGTACTTCAGATTCAGAGCATGCATTTAAATACTCAAATAATTCTTCGGGATGAACTATGATTTTAGAATCGATTTTAAGGGGAAAACCAATACCTGTTCGTATATCAGCAATGGCATTAATATTTCGAACTTTTTCTTCCTGACTTAGAGTTTTAAAACTCTCAGTATTGAATTTTTCTCTGAAAAATGCTTTTTCAACAGCAATTTCAAATGAATTGAATTGTGTATTTTTTAAAATGGTTATGCCGATACTGGAACCTTGATGTGGTGCTTTAACCACAAGATCATTGCCGATTTTCTTTTTTAGTTCTTGAAGGATGGCCTCCCTATCTTCTATTTTATCCCAATCTGATTTTTGTAGAACCGCGTGCTTAGGATGTAGGTCTTGGGAATCCTGAAAGAGATTTTTTTGAACAATCTTATCAATTCCAATTGAAGAAGGCAGAAGCCCCGAACCGGAATATGGGATTTGATACCACTCCAAAAGTCCCTGGATAGCGCCATCTTCCCCTTGAGGACCATGTAATGCGAGGAAGGCAAAATCAAAAAGGGATTTGAATTCGCCCGGTTGTATTTTTCTTCCAACAGAATTAATAACATCATCTATTGAATCATTTTCAAGTTCTAATGACTCAATATATATCTGAAATGGGTGCTTGCTCTGAGTATCAAATTTTGAAGGAGGATAAAAATCTCGTATTGTCCCCTTATAAATATGTTGCCAGTCGAGTAAAATAAAATTGCCAAGACTATCAACAAATACTGGAACAACCTCAAATAGATTTTTGTCTAGATTGTCAAATACAGTTCTGCCACCTGCAAAAGATACTTCTCTTTCGCGTGACTGTCCTCCAAAGAAAATTCCGATTCTCATTACGACAAAGATAGTAAAGCCAACGATCTGAAAATAAAAAAACCGGCACAAAGGCCGGTTTTAACAAAAGCTTTAGTCCTTAAATATTTTCATTCTTTTTCGACCGCTGTCAAATTGCATTTCAACAATATACATTCCGGATTTTTCAGAACTCAAATCAAGGCTGATATCACGATTGTAAGCAGAATAGTTTTTTCTCAATATTTCTTTTCCACCGATATTAAATACAACTACTTGCTTTATCACGTTTTGATCAGAAATCAAATGGAAAACACCATTTGTCGGATTCGGGTAAAGCTCAACATTATTCGCAGTACCTTCTCTTAAAGCAACAGGCACGGTAGTTGTGTCTTCGCAGTATTTAGTTGTATCTACTTCATATACGTCATCATATATTCCACCATTACAAGGAAATGTACTGTCATAGCTCAATACATAGAGTCCCTTTTTTTGATCAGAAGCAATAATATTTCCGGAAGGCAAATAAGGATAAACACCCCAGCAGCCATCAAAGCCACCCACGGTTGTAGTATCTGTATCAAAATAAGCGATTTGTGTTGGGCTGGCAGGATCAGAAATATCATAAACCTGAACACCTTCATGATAATAAGAAATGAATGCGAGACAATCTTTTACAAATGGATTGTGTGGAATTAAATTGCTTTGGGTACTTGCTGCGAAAGTGCTTACAGTTTGAATATTGCTTAAATCTTGAATATCAATAATTTTTAAAGGACTTCCCTGTGTTTCATCTGCCATTATCATATGGGTTCCGTCAGAGTTCATCCATGAGGCATGATTATAACCTTTTCCTGGATAGTTTTCAATTGATCCAATAAAAACAGGATTTTCAGCATCGGCAAAATCAAATACTTGTAATCCATTGCTTGCTGATGATAAATAAACAGTATCACCCCTGACAAAAGCATCATGAGTACTTAAAGGTGTGGGAACATTAATTCCGTTTCTAATGCCTCCAATCAAATAAGGATTTTCAGGATCTTCCAAACAAAGAATATCCAAGGGATAACCTGAACCGGCTCTTGTATTACTTACGATATATGCACGATCATTATTAACAAAAATATTATGTGCGCTGGTTGAAAATGCAGGAGAATTATATACTTCTACCACTGAATCAGGCAGGTATTGAAGATCCCAGATTTGCAAAGTTCCACCGGCATTGCCATCCGATACTCCAAGTGCGTAATGCTTATATGTTTTATAATCTCTCCAAATCGTTGAGTTTCCACCGGGAAAATAAGCAACTTCGACTGGAGTTGCAGGATCTGTAACATCAACAAAGTAGGTGCCTTGGTAGTGACCCAGAATTCCATATTCACGGCCATCAGGTGCTGCATAACCCCAACAATCGTTAAATTGAGTTCCCCCGGGAGTCTGACTACTTGGGAAAAACAAAGATAATTCTGTCATATTCATTCCAATTTGTGCAAAACCGAAATAGGCAATGGAAGAAAGTAAAACTGTACTTATGAATTTTATCATTTTTTCTATTTAATTAGAATATATTGTGTTAACCGTATTGAACTTTAAAAACCAAAATAGAAAAACCAGAATTACTCCGGCTCTTCATAATTTAGTCTTTAAAAATTTTCATTCTCTTTTCACCCTCATCGAAAAAGACATGTATGAAGTACATACCGCTTTCCTGATTTTGGAGATCTAATTGAATGTCTCTTTGGTAGGCATTGACTTTTATACGAGTAACTTCTACTCCACGAATATCAAATACCGCTAATTCTTTAATCACATTTTGATCGCTTATCAAATGGAATATGCCTTCAGAAGGGTTAGGATATATTTCTATATTACTTGCTGCATAAGTGTTGATGGCCACAGTAGTCGTTGTGTCTTCGCAATATTTTGAAGTATCCTGCTCTACAACCTTGTCAAAATCACCACTGCAGGTTGGATAAGTTCCATCATAAGACAATACAAACATTCCATTCTTTCTATCTGAGGCAATTATATTTCCCGATGGGAAGAAAGGGTAGACACCCCAGCATCCGCGATAATTCGGATTGTAATTTCCATTTCCAATTGTAGTATCTGTATCGAAATATCCAACACGACTAGGGTTGACTGGATCAGAAACATCGTAAATCTGTACCCCCTCGTGGTAATAGGATATAATTGCTAAACAATCTTTAATGAAGGGGTTATGCGCTATTGCACCGGCATTTGGGGTGAAAGTACTAACGGCCTGAATATTTGAAAGATCAGAAATATCGATCATTTTTAATGGACTTGTTAATGTTTCATCCGCCATCACCATATGTGTGCCATCAGAACTCATCCAAGAAGCATGATTTATTCCTGCAACAGGATAATTTGTAATTGAACCCAACAATTCCGGATTTTCGGCATCTCTCATATCGAACACGTGTAAGCCATTATTACCAGTATTATTGAAGTAAACTGAAAGATATACAGTATCATCATGAACAAAAGCATCATGTGATGTTGAATAGTTTCCGCTTACGTTAACTCCATTTCTTATTCCACCTATCAGGTATGGATTTGTTGGATCTTCAATACATAAAATATCTAAAGGATAATAAGCACCCCCTCTTGTATTACTGATCAAATAAAGTCTGTCGTTATTAACGTGAATATTATGACAATTAGAACTGAAAGTATTGTCATCATAAATTTTCACCACAGAATCAGGTAAATACTGCAAATCAAAAATCTGTAATGTATTACCACCTGTTACATCAGCTACACCAAAAGCATAATGTCTATAGGTTTTGAAATCTCTCCAAACACCGGTACCACCACCCGTGAAATAATCTATCTCAACAGGGTTTGCAGGGTCTGTCACGTCTATGAAATAGGTTCCTGATATGCTACCAAAAATGGCATATTCGCTGCTGTCAGGAGCTACATAACCCCATATATCGTTAAACTGCTCCGGATTACCGGGTGTTACATTGCTCGGGTAAAAATTAGATATTTCAGTCATGTTCAGACTTTGTTGAGCAAAAGACAAAACAGAGAAACATGAAAGGATAATTGATAGTATATATTTGGTCATAAGATTTAATTAAATTTTTCTTTAAATAAAGTGATTAGGCTGTAATTGAGTAACAAATTTTATTTAACGGGTAAATTAAGAGCTTTAACGTACTTAATTTCTGGCACAGCCTTCACAACAGATTCTTCAATACCCGCTTTCAAGGTCATATTTGACATGGTACAAGAGCTGCAATTGCCCTCAAATTCGATGAATAGTGTATCATCTTTTACCTCGACAACCTTTACATTGCCTCCGTCTTTGTTAAGATATGGCCTTACAGAATCAAGTGCCTTTTCTATTCTATCAAGCATTTCTACCATTCTTCATCACATTTTCATTTCAACAATTTTGGTCTTGTCATGATTCGCATTTCTAATTGCCACTTGACGTGCCAAATTACTTGATATTTCCATAAATGAGCCTCTAGTTTTATTGTCAAGTTGCTCTACAATTGGTTTTCCGGCATCGCCGCTTTCCCGAATGCTTTGCACCAATGGAATTTGACCTAGGAAAGGAACATCATTTTTTTCAGATAAATTCATTCCTCCATCTTTTCCAAAGATATAATATTTGTTATCAGGAAGTTCTTCGGGAGTAAAATAGGCCATATTTTCAATGATTCCGAGTACAGGAACATTTATAGGATCCTGCTTGAACATTGCCAAACCTTTTTGAGCATCTGCCAAAGCGACTTTTTGAGGAGTAGTTACAATTACAGCTCCGGTAACAGGGATGCTCTGTACCAGAGTTAGATGAATATCACTCGTTCCGGGAGGAAGATCAATTATCAAATAATCTAACTCACCCCATTCACAATCACTGAAAAATTGTTTAAGAGCAGAACTAGCCATTGGTCCTCTCCAAACAATAGCGCTATCAGCGGGAGTTAAAAAGCCTATAGAAATCAGTTTTACTCCATATTTTGAAATCGGTATAATTTTATTTTTACCATCCTCTTCAACAATTCCCGGCTTTTGATCTTCGCAACCAAACATTACGGGTTGTGAAGGGCCGAAGATATCTGCATCAATTAAACCGACCTTTGCACCTTGTTGAGCTAAGGAAATGGCCAAATTCGCACTTACTGTTGATTTTCCGACACCACCTTTACCACTGGCCACTGCAATAATATTTTTAACATTAGGAAGAAGTGGAGCATCGCTTAATCTTGTGCTGGTCACATTTGAACTCATGTTTATTTTGAATTCAACTTTCTCTCCAAAGTCTTTTACTAATTCCTCCACGCAATTTTTACGGATCATCTCCTTCAAAGGGCAAGCGGGAGTAGTCAACATTACAGTAAATGATATCTCTTGATCAGTAAAATCTACATCTCTGATCATGTTGAGTGATACTAAATCCTTTTTAAGATCAGGGTCTTCTACTCTCGAAAGTGTTTTGAGAATTTTATCTTTAGAAATGTTCATTTGCTATTTTAAGTATTTAAGCATTCAATTTGTTTCAAAATTATTGATTTTAATCTACAAAGATTCTTTTACAAGATTATCAATCAAACACTATCTTTGAATATTCTATGGCCATCAGTCCTGAATCCATTCGCAAAGTAAAGGAAGTCGTTGATATTCTCGACGTAATAGGTGATTTTGTCAATCTCAAAAAGAAAGGACAAAATTGGTTTGGTCTTTCTCCATTTCAGGACGAGAAAACCCCTTCATTTTCTGTTTCAGCTGCCAAAGGAATCTTTAAGGATTTCAGCTCGGGTAAAGCAGGTGATTCTATAACATTTATTATGGAACATGAAAGGCTAAGTTATCTTGAAGCAATAAGATATTTGGCCAATAAATACGGCATTGAATTGGAGGAGTCAGAACCAAGTGATGAGGAAAGACAGAAAGCCGGAGAAGTCGAAAGCCTTTATATCGCATTAAATTTTGCCAGAGATTATTTTATAGATCAACTTAAGAACTCAGACAATGGCAAAGCAATTGGGCTATCTTATTTCAAAGAAAGAGGTTTCCGGCCGGAAGCTATTGATAAGTTTGAATTGGGTTTTTCGCAAAGCACTTGGAATGGCTTCATAAAAGAAGCAGAATCAAAGCAGTTTTCAAGAGAGATTCTAGAGAAGGCCGGTTTGATTATCGTGAAAGATGAAAAAGTTTATGACCGCTTTCGAGGAAGAGTAATTTTCCCAATTCATAATATTATTGGGAAGGTCATTGGTTTTGGAGCCAGGATATTGGGAAATGATAAAAATCAGCCCAAATATGTAAACTCACCCGAAACACCGGTTTACAACAAAAGCAAAGAACTTTATGGGTTTTACTTTGCTAAGAATGCTATTCGAAATGAAGATGACTGTGTATTGGTTGAGGGGTATACTGATGTTATTTCACTGCATCAATCGGGTATTGAAAATGTAATTGCCTCCAGCGGAACCTCCCTTACTGAGGATCAAATCAAGATTATTCGTCGGTTTACAAAAAATATCACCTTGATATTCGACGGTGATGAAGCGGGATTAAAAGCTTCGGAAAGAGGTTTGAAAATGGTTTTGAAGGCGGGCATGAACTTAAAAGTTGTGACCTTACCGGAGGGCATGGATCCGGACTCCTTCGTAAAAGAAAGGGGTGGCGAAGAATTCAAGGCCTATCTCAATGAGAATAAACAAGATTTTTTAAGCTTCAAAACGAAGGTTCAACTAAAATCTATAGAAGGAGAGCCTTTCAAAAAAGCCGAATTAATTCGCGAGATCGTTGAAATTATTTCTCTAATTCCTGATGCGATAACGCGTTCGGTTTATTTTAAAGCCTGTAGTGAATTATTGGATATAGATGAGCAGGTATTGGTTTCAGAATACAATAAAAAAGTATTTAACCAGCAAAGAAACCGTCATCAAAAAGGATATTCAGAGGAGCGAAAACCGGGAAATGAAAACTTATCTGATCCTAATAATTCCGAAAAAAATACTTCGGAATTAAAATCTGACCCAAGTTCTGAGATTAATGAAATGGAAGTTTTGAAATACCTTTTAAACTTTTCCAATATTAACATTGAACCTAATAACATAAGTCTTGGTAAGTTTTTATTGGAATCCATTAACGACGTAGAATTCAAAAATCAGAATTATAATCAGATTCTAGAAATCTTTAAACAATTTGAAAATTCAGATTCATTCCCTGAAGTGAAGGACTTTTTAAATAATGAAGAGTTTGAAAAGGTTAGAGAGACAGTAATTAACATTATTTCCGAGAAATATTCAGTTAGTGAAAATTGGGAAAAGCAAAATATATTTGTTCCAACGGCGAATCATAACCTTATGGATAAGTTATATTCGGATATACACAGACTTAAGTGGAATAAAATAAGGGAATTGAAAGAGGTGGCCAGAGAGGAGCTTAAAAAAATGAGCGAGGGAAAAGAGGATGATGAGGACTTCATGAAAGTTTTAAAATATTTTAACGAACTCAAGAAATTTGAACAAAAAATATCCAATGAATTGGGTAATGTAATCTCCTAATGGTTATACGCAGATATAATTATTTAAAATTTGTAACAGCTGTCATAGTCATTATAACTAGTTTGGCCACTGGTATTTTGGGTTTTATGCTAATTGAGGGTTATAAACTCAGTGATGCTTTCTATATGACAGTAATCACTATATCAACTGTCGGTTACCAGGAAGTTAAGCCTTTAAGTGAAGCAGGAAGGATGTTCACTGCAGTTTATATTTTTTTTAATCTTGGTATTTTTGCCTATATACTTTCCGTAATTTCGACCTATGTATTCGAGGGTGAGATCAGACAAATGTTTACCAATTATAGAATACTCAGGAAAATGAAAAATTTAAAAGGACATATAATTGTTTGTGGTTTTGGTCGCAATGGGAGTAAAGCTTGTGAAGAATTACTTGACAGTGAACAGACTGTTGTAATTATTGACAGCAACGAAAGTGTTATCGAAAACGAAGAGCTAAAAAATAACCCTGATATATTTTTTATTAAAGGAGATGCTACTCACGATGAAGTTTTGAAAAATGCGGGCATCGAAAGTGCTAGGGCCTTAATTTCTACAATGCCTAAGGATTCCGACAATGTTTTTGTGACCTTAACGGCCCGTCAATTAAATCCTAGTGTAAATATAATTTCAAGAGCTTCTGAGGAAACATCTGAAAGCAAATTAATAAGAGCAGGGGCCAACAAGGTGGTAATGCCCGATGCAGTAGGAGGCAGGCATATGGCGACTTTAGTTACTAAGCCCGACGTTGTTGAGTTCATTGAAATGATGAATGGAATAGGAGAGGATGCTTTGCGCTTGGATAATATGAATTACTATCAACTCAAAGATGAGTGGAAAGACAAAAGTATTGGCGAATTGGATATTAGAAAAATGACAGGAGCTACAGTAATAGCCATAAAGGATCAATTTGGATTTACATTAAACCCTCAAGCCAACAAGTCTTTGATGGAAGGCCAAACTATGATTGTATTGGGAAGTACTCAGGAATTAGCAAAACTCAAGCTTTACAAGAATAATCAGAGCTAATCCTATTCGAGCTGCCTCACAGAATTAATTAATTCCTTAAACAGTATATAGATAAAGCTCAAAATAACTCCACCAAGCACAAAGGCAACTATAAAAGGTGTCCATCTTGGAAATACATGTCTGTCGTAAATCTCAAAATTACTAAGCTCTTCGAAAGAGTCGTTGAACTCAATTAAATAGGCCGATTCCGCATAACTCTCATAAATTCTCTTGCTTCCAAAATAGAAATCACCAAGTCCCTGTATAATTAGGTCGTTTCCGGCCACATTTGGATCAAAACCATTTTCTTCAAAGCTCGCCTTTATTTTAGACATACTTTTGATATCTTTTTCATACAATTCTTTAATTTCTTTTTGTCTTTCAAAATAAAATTTTTGTCTCTTTTTGATATAATCCTGATTTCTAAGATAGTTGAGCAAAGCCTTTTTTAATTCGGGCAGTTTCGATTTGTCTCTTGACCTGATCCGCAATTCAAAAACCTGATCCCTTTCATATTCTGAGAGGTTTTCATTAATTGTTATTTTTCTTTTTGCTACATATTCTTCTTCGATAAGGCTATTGATTTCATAGCCTCCAAAGGACTGAGCTAATTCCATTGGGATATTTAGTGATCTAGCAATACTTCCTGTTTTACTGTCTTCAATGTGTTGACCTAAAGGACTTAATATTTCTGATATAAAATGGAACTCGATGATATTGGATTTAACAATGAGACTTCCTTCGTAAGATCTTGGTATATAAAGCTTTGCCGAAAATAGAACGATTGCCAGAAGTGTATTTACAATTATTAGGACTTTGATGTTTTCTCTTATAGAAACAAAAAGCCATTGAATAATTTTAAGTAAGTTAATTTGATTATTATCCTGATTTGACATGAATTCTTTACTTTGCAGCAAATATAGATTGATAAGCAGTTAATTTAAAATTATTGTTTCTGATCGGCATATTTTGAATAATTAATCAGAACATGACACCCGAATCTTCTACTAACAAAATATTCCATTCCGGGATAAGGCTTAATCGATCTTCGATATTCCTTTACGTACTATTGATTCCTTCCTTAATCGCCTATCATGCCTTAGATAGGGCCAAGCTGATTTATTTTATTCCTGTAATTATGATTGTCTTGTTTTTATTGGAAAACATATTGACCAATAAAAAAGAGGAAGGTATGAAGTACGAACCGAATATGATATTTTCATTGGCTTTGTACATAATTCTTATGCTTCTTGGTTTGGGTTTAAATTATGATACACTCAATTACAAGGTGTTTATTCGGGATATTTTAATAATCCTGAGTCCGATAATAGTATTTACCATGAAAATGTCCTTCAATGAAAAGCATATTAAATGGCTTTTCGTTGCTTCCGCAGTATCTTATTTTGCTTGGGTGGGCTTTGATATTGAATTAGACTTTTCTTTTAATTTTATTAGATCCAATTACAACCTTTCCACAGAATTTCATAACGGTGTTATTTTAGGGTGTTTCTTCTTATTCTTTATTTATCGAAAAAAGTTTCTCTGGGCTATACCCGCAGCCATTCTTATTCTTATGTCCGGGAAAAGAAGCATAATATTAGGTTTACTCCCTGCTATGGCTACTTATTATTTATTCATTAAACCTTTGAACATTGATAAAAATAAGTTCTTACTAGCACTTGTTCTTAGCCTTTACTTTTTTGTTTTTTATGCTATAGGTTTAAACCTGGATACATTTGCTAAGTGGTTCCTCGATCTGGTGGGCATTGATTCGCGAGACTCCTTAGATCGGTTTTTAATGGGAAGAGAAATATTCATTATACACCTGAAGGAACATATTGCGCAAAGTGAAATATTTCAGTATCTATTCGGGTATGGGCCTGGTCAGGCTGATCTTTTTATTCACGATGTAGTAAGACCGGATTGGGGCAGTGAAAAAAGAGATGTCATGAACCCGCACAACGACTTTTTGAAAATGCGATTTGATTATGGATTAATTGGGAGTCTCTTGCTCTTTTCCATTTTCTATTCTGCTTACATTAGAACAAAAATGGGGATTCAAATTTTCTTATATACTATCCCAATATTTTTGGTGGATAACTCATTTATCTTTATTTACTACTGGTTTATCGCGATGGTAGTCGCAAGATTTGATGACGATTGAAAATATGATTTCTACGACTAGAGTTAATTTATGGTTACTTATGTTACAGATGATAATTGAAATTTATACTTCTTTGCGACTGCATAAATTAATCCTTGATTGAACTGCTAAATTGCTTATGAAGGTATTAGACATACCACTTTATGATAAAGGTTTAGATTCTGGGATTGATGAAATAATCAATTCTTATAAAGAGGGTTTAAAGGAAAATCGTTGTATTAGTGCTACCGGTGCTCATGGCTTGGTTTATTCAAAACAAAATCAAAATTTTAAAAAGGTACTAAAGTCATTTTATATGAACTTACCTGATGGTATGCCTGGAGTATGGCTTGGGAGATTTAAAGGTGCAAAAAATATGACTAGATGTTATGGCCCCGATTTCTTTAAGGGTTTTATTGAATCCTCAGCTAAGAATAATGAGATTAAGCATTTTTTTTGTGGAGGTAAAGAAGGGGTAGCTGAAGAATTGTTAAAAGTTAGTAAAGCCAGGTTCGGTAATAACAACATTGTTGGGACTTTTTGTCCTCCATTTAAAAATGTTAATGATTACCGTTTTGATGAAATAGCAGAGCAAATAAAAAGAACAGGTGCAAATTTTGTTTGGATAGGGTTAAGTACGCCAAAGCAGGAGCTATTTGCAAACTATCTTTCCAAATATACAGATGTAAACTATATAGCTTGTGTTGGAGCGGCCTTTGATTTTCACATAGGTGCTGTTCGGCAGGCTCCGAAATGGATTCAAAATATAGGACTAGAATGGTTTTTCAGATTGGTAATGGAACCAAGTAGATTATGGAAAAGATACTTTGAAATTGTACCTTTGTTTATCTATTATAATTTTGCGGAATTATTCTCAGGAAATTTTAATAAAAACTAAAAATATATAAATGAAAAAAGCACTAGTGTGTGGCGCTGGAGGTTTTATTGGTGGTCATTTGGTAAATCGTTTAAAAAGCGAGGGATATTGGGTAAGAGGAGTAGATTTAAAAGAAAATGAATATTGGAATAATAATTCCGATGAGTTTACAATAGGTGACCTAAGAGATCCCTTGGTCGTTTCGCAAATAGTAACTTCTGATTTAGATGAAGTGTATCAGCTTGCAGCTGATATGGGAGGAGCGGGATTTATTTTCACTGGAGAAAATGATTCAGACATAATGCATAATTCTGCTTTATGTAATTTGAATGTTTTAGAAGAGATAAAAAGAAAGGGTGTTAAGAAGGTATTTTATTCCTCTTCAGCTTGCATGTATCCAGAATACAATCAAATGGACCCAAGTAATCCAAAATGTTCTGAGGATTCAGCATACCCTGCTGCACCTGATAGTGAATATGGTTGGGAGAAATTATTTAGTGAAAGGTTGTATTTGACCTATCAAAGAAATCATGGAATTGAAGTGAAAGTAGCTCGATTTCATAACATATTTGGCCCTCAAGGTACCTGGGATGGCGGACGTGAAAAAGCACCTGCAGCATTATGTCGTAAAGTTGCTGAAGCGAAAGACGGTGAAACTATTGAAGTTTGGGGCGATGGTAAACAAACCCGTTCTTTTTTGTTCATTGATGAATGTGTCGATGGAATAAGAAGACTTATGGAGTCTGATTTTCCGGGACCTGTGAATATTGGATCTGAAGAAATGATTTCGATTAATGATTTCGCTAAAATGATAATAAAAATCTCGGGAAAAGATTTATCAATTAAAAACATTGACGGTCCTCGAGGAGTAGCCGGTCGTAATTCTGATAATCATTTGATTCACGAGAAACTGGGTTGGAAACCATCATTGACATTGAAAGAAGGTACGGAAATTACGTATAAGTGGATTCTAGATAAAGTGACTCAAAGGAATTTACAGAAAGCATCTTAGTAAAACACATCGAATTTTAGTAAGGTTAAATACAATAACACATTAATAAATCCGTATATAATATATTCTCCGATGTATTAATTGTAGGGTGCCTTAATTGTGTGTTGTATATGCATTAAATAAATCCGAAAGGAAAAATGGGAAAACGCCTCTCGCTAAATATTGAACTTAATCAATCCGCCCGGTATTATGCCAAAAGATGGGATACAGCAGAAAATCGTATTCTCTATTCTGATAAAACTAAAAGAGCAATTGACATCACGCTCTCTTTACTTTTTGTATTAAGCATTGGTTGGTTCATTCTTCCTTTTATTGCCTTAATGATAGCTATTGATTCAAGAGGCCCGGTATTTTTTAAGCAATTAAGAAATGGATATAGAGGCAAACAATTTTACTGCCTCAAGTTTAGAACAATGTATTATTGTGATAATCCAAAGTTTAAGCAGGCTAAAAAAAATGATTCAAGAATAACCAAAGTTGGGAGATTACTCAGAAAAACAAGCCTTGATGAACTGCCTCAAATTTTCAATATCATAAATGGTGACATGTCATTGGTTGGCCCAAGACCGCACCCAATTCCTCTTGATGATGAATACTCTCAAAAGTTAGGTTCTTATTTGGATAGATACCAAAGTAAGCCCGGATTGACCGGCTTAGCTCAAATCAAAGGATTCAGAGGAGAAACTGCAACGGATTATGATATGAAAAACAGACTTCGCATGGACCTTGTCTATGTAAAGCGAAGAAATATTTTACTTGATATTGGGATCATTTTAAAATCATTTCTATTAATTTTCAAAGGTGGTCCAAACGCCTTCTAGAAATTCAATCCAAATTTTCATTGACAAGGGATATTTAGCATCGCTATATATCATTGCACTTACATTGCCTATTAGGCCTACCTTTCTGCATAATGTGCTTTCATATAGCACAATATTGTTTCTAATATTTTCATTGTCTAAAGTATTCTACAATAAGGAATTTCATTTTCGGAAAAACTTAAATTCAATTTTGCTTTTCTGTTCTTTATTTACTTGGTGGACCATAGGTGTTTTGTACTCAACACATGCTGATCAAGCATTTAAGTATATGGAAACCAAGCTCGGTCTATTTCTAATTCCTTTTTTCTTACTTATTCTAAATCCAATTAGCCAGTCTGAATTCAGGAAATTATTGAAAGTTTTTGCCCTTGGTGTTACCTTTTACTTAGTATTATCCTACGTGTTAGTTATAATTCAAAATTATAATTACAATGCATTTGAACATGTGATTTATCCTTTTTACTTGTATCATAGCCTTGTCCATTTTATTGGAATGCATGCAACTTATATGGCTATTCAAGTGGCATTATCAATATTAATTGTTCTGGATATTAGCCTTTCTGAAGGTATTAGAAATACTAAATCAATTTGGTGGAAATTATTGTGGATTGTATTTCTGATTTTCGTTCTGATTAGTTTAACGGTGAAAATGATAGTTCTGGCGTTTGTTTTTTCTATTATAATTTATGCATTCTTCAAGTTAGGCTTCAGTTCCTCCTTAAAAATAATCGCTCCAATTTTTTTAGTTTTTGTTTTATCAGTTGCGGTTCTTTCTTCTAATTCTCGTTTCGGAGGCCGTATTGGAATTAATGAAAAAAATCTGGTACAGGATTTTAGTTTTGATCCTGAAAATAAAAACGGTTCATGGGGTAGTTGGAATATGAGATATGCACTGGCAAAAACATCATTAGATGTTATAAAAGAAAACCTCATTTTTGGTACCGGAATAGGCGATGAGAAGGTTGAAAGAAGAAAATCTTATACTAAAAATGATTTTCAGTTTGCCTTAAACAAAGATTTCAATGAACACAATCAATATTTGAACGTCCTACTCAATTCAGGACTAATAGGATTTATTATTTTTTTGGCACTTTTGATTTACCCAATGTATAAGGCAATCAAAGTAAAAAATGCACTTTACATTGCCTTTGTAGTCTTAATTATGATTTCCTTTTTAAGTGAAAATTATCTCTCAAGACAGATTGGAGTGGTTTTCTTTGCTTATTTCCATACTTTATTTTGGCAAGATTTGTTATTAAAGAATAAAACTATTCAGTCAAATTCCGTGTAATGTTTGTGAGGTTTTTTAGCTAAGCCTACTTTTGTAAAAGTCGATTTATAAAATGAATTCAGAAAAGATAAAATTAGATACCATTGAAGAGGCTATTGAGGCTATAAGAAATGGTGAAGTTATTATTGTTGTAGATGATGAAGATCGCGAAAATGAGGGTGACTTCATTTGTGCAGCAGAAGCAATAACTCCGGAGATTGTCAATTTCATGGCCACACATGGAAGAGGTTTAATTTGCGCTCCATTGATTGAAGAGCGCTGTATTGAATTGGACCTGGAGCTTATGGTAGGAAAAAACACGGCTCTTCATGCAACTCCATTTACGGTTTCTGTCGACTTACTAGGTAATGGATGTACTACAGGAATATCTGCGAGTGACAGATCCAAAACAATTAAAGCATTGGTTGATGATGCTACTACTCCACAGGATTTGGGACGCCCGGGGCATATTTTTCCATTAAAGGCAAAAACCGGAGGTGTACTCAGGCGCACAGGACATACAGAAGCATCTATTGATTTCGCAAGGCTGGCAGGATTCAAGCCTGCAGGTGTCCTTGTGGAAATAATGAATGAAGATGGCACAATGGCTAGATTGCCGGACCTTCGAGAGGTAGCTGACAAATTCGGCTTAAAAATGGTTACCATTCAGGATCTGATTGCTTATAGAATCAAGAAAGAAAGCTTGATTGAAAAAGAAATTGAGGTAAATATGCCTACTAAATATGGTGACTTTCACATGATTGCTTATAAGCAAATAAACACCGGTGAGGTGCATCTTGCAATGACTCAAGGTAATTGGGAGAAAAATGATGAAGTACTCGTTAGAGTGCATTCTTCATGTGTGACGGGTGATATATTTGGATCAATGCGTTGCGATTGCGGTGATCAATTACACGCCGCATTGGAAATGGTTTCAAAAGAAGGTAAAGGTGTAGTCCTTTATATGAATCAAGAGGGAAGAGGTATAGGATTACTTAATAAGCTTAAAGCCTATAAACTCCAAGAAGAAGGTTTAGATACTGTAGAGGCGAATATTAAACTGGGTTTTGATATGGATCAACGCGATTATGGTGTTGGTGCACAAATTCTTAGAGATCTGGGAATTCGAAAAATGAAACTGATAAGCAATAACCCTAAGAAACGTGCGGGATTAATGGGATATGGCTTGGAAATAGTTGGAAAAGTTGCAATTGAAGTTTGCCCAAACCCTCATAATCAGCATTACCTCAAAACAAAAAGAGATAAGATGGGTCATGAGATCCTAAAAGATGATTAAGAAACTTTTCATAATCATATTGATCAGTTCACTTTTTACCAATGCATTTTCCCAAGATTTAAGTACGGATGTTTGGCACAAAGGGACTATTGTTTTAAAAACCAATGATACTTTAAGAGGAGTGATCAAATATAATATTGAAGATAATATCCTTCAGTATAGATATTCTAATAAAATGATCACGCTTTCGCCAAATAAGATTATTTCATTTTATTTCTATGATGAATTGATAAAATCCAATCGCTATTTCAGATCATTGGAATACAGTCCATACTCAAGTTATAAACCTGAAATGTTCTTTGAAGTATTAGTCGTCGGGAAACTTTCACTATTGGCAAGGGAATACATTTCCTATGAAACGCGTATGATGAATGATCCATTTCTGACAAACGACCCCTATTATAATATGTACTCTAATTCGGCTACTAATTATGTAACAAGACGGGTGGTGAATTATAACTTTTACTTTTTTGATCACGGGAGCAAAAATGAAAACGTGGTATTGTACAGGGAGAAAAAAAAGGATTTGTATCGATTAATGGATGATAAGGAAGATGAAATAAAGGAGTTCATTAAAGATCGAAAAATTCTTTACAACACAAGAAAAGGACTAAGCGTAATTACAGAATATTACAATTCAATTCAAGAAAATGGCGAATAAACCTCTAATCCTAATTTCAAATGATGATGGCATAACAGCACCGGGAATAAGGGTGTTGGTGGAAGAGATGAAGAAGTTAGGAGATGTAATGGTGGTAGCTCCTAATAGTCCTCAATCCGGAATGGGGCATGCTATTACGATAGGTGAAACACTTCGTTTGGTGAAGTCAGATATATTTGATGGTGTTCCTGCTTATGAATGCTCAGGAACTCCTGCTGACTGCATTAAGTTGGCAAAACATCACATTCTTCAAGATAGAAGCCCTGATTTGGTTGTTAGCGGTATAAATCATGGTAGCAACACTTCCGTTAGCGTTCTGTACTCAGGCACAATGTCAGCGGCGATAGAGGCTGCCATAGAAGGTCTTCCTGCAATAGGTTTCTCATTATGTGATTATAGTCATGATGCTAATTTTGATCATATCAGAGAATATATTGGGAAAATTGCCAAATCAGTATTGAAAAATGGTATGCAAGAAGGTGTGGCTTTAAATGTAAATTTCCCGCCGGAGAAGACCGAAAAAATTAAGGGTTTGAGGGTAAGCAGACAGGCAGTTGCTAAATGGCAAGAAGAATTTGATGAAAGAGTGGATCCTCAAGGTCAGACCTATTTCTGGCTTACGGGAAGATTCATAAACAACGACTTGAGTGATGAAACCGATGAATGGGCAATTGCAAATAATTATGTTTCAATAGTTCCTTGTCATTATGATTTCACAGATTATAAATCATTGGGTCCACTAAGAGATACTTTCAAAATTGAGTCTTAAAAAATCATTTAGCGAAGGTATTATTGAAGTTGGGCTGGATGAAGCCGGCAGGGGCTGTTTGGCTGGCCCGGTATATGCCGCAGCTGTTATTTTAAACACCAAATTGGAAATCCCGGGATTGGATGATTCCAAAAAGTTAAGTGAGAAGGAGAGGTACAAACTTGAAGCTTTAATAAAGGCAAAAGCCGGTTACTATTCAGTAGCTTTTTGTGATAATAATGAAATTGATGAGTTGAATATTTTAAGAGCATCCATTAGTGCAATGCATAAATCTTTGGATGCCATTGAAGCTCCATTCGAATTGATTTTGGTTGATGGGAATCGTTTTTATAGTTATAAGGATATTTCTTTTGAAACAATTATCAAAGGCGATTCTAAGTATCAGAGCATTGCCGCTGCTTCAATTTTAGCTAAATGTGCTCGAGATCGGTTTATGGAACAAGTCCATAATGACTTCCAAATGTATAATTGGAAAAAAAATAAAGGTTATCCAACCATTGAGCATCGGGATGCCATTCGTAAATTTGGCGCTTGTTCATACCATAGAAAAAGTTTTAAATTACTTCCTGAATTACAATTAGATATTTTTAAATAGATGAGTACAAAAAAAACTGCTCTTTACGAAACACATAAAGCCTTAGGCGCAAAAATCATTGAATTTGCAGGTTACGATATGCCTGTAAGGTATTCTTCAGATATAGAAGAACATATGAAAGTTAGGGAAGGCGTTGGAATTTTTGACGTTTCTCATATGGGTGAATTTTGGGTTGAAGGTGATGCTGCTTTTGATCTCATTCAATATGCAACGAGTAATGATGTGTCAAACCTAACTAATGGGAGGGTACAATACTCTTGTTTTCCCAACGATCAGGGTGGCATTGTCGATGATTTATTGGTGTATAGGATCACAGAAAAAAGCTATATGCTGGTAGTTAATGCCAGTAATATTGAAAAGGATTGGAATAGGGTTCAGGAATTGAACAAGAAATTTGGAGCAAATTTGACCAATAAATCAGATGAATATTCACTATTTGCCGTACAGGGGCCAAAAGCTACAGATTTACTTCAGAAACTGACTTCAGTTAATTTAAGTGATATTGCTTATTACCATTTTAAAATAGATGAGTTCGCGGGAAAGCCTGATGTGATAATTTCTGCTACCGGTTATACAGGTTCTGGAGGATTCGAGATATATGTAAAAAATAAGGATGCGAAAGAAGTTTGGGATTCAATTATGAATACCGGTAAGGCTTTTGATATTGCTCCAATTGGTTTGGGAGCTCGGGATACTCTTCGGCTCGAAATGGGTTTTTGTTTGTATGGAAATGATATAACTGATTCAACAAGTCCGTTGGAAGCAGGTTTGGGCTGGATTACAAAGTTGGATACTGATTTTGTGGCATGTGATATTATTAGAAAGCAAAAGGAAAATGGATTGAGCCGGAAGCTTGTTGGATTTAAAATGATCGATCGGGGCATTCCGAGGCATGGATATGAAATTGAAATTGACAATAAAGTTCAGGGCGAAGTTAGTTCCGGGAGTCAATCACCGGTACTAAAATGTGGCATTGGTATGGGCTATGTTCCATTCGGCATGCACAAGCCGGGAACTGAAATTTACATTAAAGTAAGAAACAGATCCTTAAAAGCTGAGATAGTTAAATTACCATTTATTTAATATGGCTTCAGTATCCGTTTGTTTTAGCACTGACTTAATTGTTCATCATGGAGACTTAAGCCATAAGCATATTGTAATAATTGATATTCTTCGTGCTACGAGCTGTATGTTAACGGCATTTATGGAAGGTGCAGATTCAATAAAAGCATTTGATGATTTGGAAAAATGTTCCCTGATGAAATCAGAAGGCTATTTGATTGCTGGGGAGAGAGATGGCAAGAAAGTAGAAGGTTTTGATCTTGGTAACTCTCCTTATGATTATTTAGATCTAGGTGTAAAGGGAAAAAAGATAGCCATGACAACTACCAATGGCACCAAAGCCCTGATTAAATCCTCATCTGCCGAATCTGTTTATATCGGGTCTTTTTTGAATGTAAGTGCTTTGACTGATATATTGATTAAAAAAAATAGCGATGTGCTTTTATTCTGTGCCGGATGGAAGGGGAGACCCAATTCAGAGGATACACTTTTCGCAGGAATGGTTATTTCGAAGCTAATTGAATCCAATTTTGAATTGGATGGTGATGAAGCCTTGATATCGCTGGATTTTTTTACAAAAAATGAAAGAGATATTTATAAAATTGTAAAATCATCAGCACATGCTTTAAGATTATCTAAGCATACTGATATTGAAAGTGATCTTAAATACTGTTCATTAGTAGACGAAAGTTCTCTTGTTCCTTATTTTAAGGATGGAGAAATAAGATGTCGTTAAACCTTTTCCCCTGTTCCTGATTGAGCGGTTTTTTGATTTCCTTTAAGCGCCTGATTCATTAGATATTTCTCGGTTAAAGTCTCAATAGGTTTTAATAACAGAGCAATTAATCCTTTGAATAAAAGTCCTAACCAAAGATTATCTCCAATTCGAGCTTCAATTTGGGGTTCCAATAAACCTTCTGATACAAGGAATAGTCCAATGGCAACTAATAACACAATTGTAGTTGCTTTTCTACCTACTCGTGCTTTAGTAAGTTCATCAATTGTATTCTGGAGCTCTACATTTTTATCTTGAAGCTTGCCATTAAGATTGTTTAACTTATTCTGCAGTCTGTCGCTGACCTTCGTAATGAGCATACCCTGATCAAGCAGGTCTTCATAATAGTTCTTAATCTGAAGAAGTTCCTCCTTATATTGATCATTGGAGACACCATCCTTAGCTACAAACTCTTGGATGTGCTCCAAAATGGCAGTTTCTTTCTCGAAAACATGCCTTTTAGCCATAAATTATTCTTCTTCTAGTTCAATAATCTCAAAAGGGACATCCAGCAGATCACTGTAGTCTTCTCCAGCCTCTTGCATATCCTCATCTTCTTCTTCGTAATACCAGTTGATACTTACATTCAATCCGCTTTTAAATAAAGCATTGACTTTCTTGAAAATATCAAGTATACATTTTGAAGAACTTGTATTAAAATACTCCAACTGAATTTTTAGAGTTGTTTTATCAGTTTTTGCATTATCTCCATACTGATCAAGCCATTCAAGTAAGGGGCGATAAAATTCGATGGAGTTTTCAGGAGTTGACCTTCCTTTCAACGCCAAAGTACCTGTATCTGCATTGAAATTAACATCAGGTGTATGATTGCTTCCTTCTATAATTAAATTATCCATTTTTAAATTCTTTTATGCTTTCGGGATGTTTATCTGAAAACTGAAAAATGAGTATTTGTCGTTGATTTCTTTAAATTTGTAATTCAATTTCTGTCCGGATTTCCTGGCGATATCAATAAATCCAAGACCACCACCGCCTTTTTCTGAAAATTTTTCATTATCTAATATTCTCTTATAAAGAGACCTAAGTTCATCTTTAGTAGTGGAGTTGATCTCATCCAACCAACCTTTTAATCCGTTTACATTATCACCGGTAATATAATTCCCGGTTGCTACATGATATGCATCATCATCACTGAAAATGATAAGAATAGCACTTTTACGTAAGTAATCATGCTCATCCTTATTCGGATCAGGTTGTGAATCACTAAAGTCAATATGATGACAGAGGTTTTGTAAACACTCAACAAGAACGTTATAAACCTTCTTTTTAGTTTTTCTGCTATCTTCCAATTGCTCCAAACGACCTTCCATAATTTTCAGTATGGAATCAATTAGGTCGAATGTCACTTCACCTTTGAATGTCAGCATGATGTTGTTATCATGCATTCTCTGGTATAAAGCGTAAAGATCGATCATCGGTTAAATTCGATTTTATGATTTCTTAGAACCACTACTAAGCTGTGCATCCACACATATTAAGGCTCCAATATAATTTAATTTTTTCAATTTAAATCAAGCTGGTATTCTAATACCAATTACCAGGATATCATCTAATTGTTCCTGATTCGTGTCGCTCATCCATTTTTCTATGGTTTCATCGAGGATATTCCTCTGTTCTTCCATATCTTTTTTATGGATATCCAACAGAAGATTTCTAAATCTTCTGTACATAAACTTCTTCCCTTTAGGCCCGCCAAATTGATCAGCATAGCCATCGGAGAAGATATAGTAAACATCACCGGGCTTAATATCGAGCCTGTGATTGGTAAAATCTTCTTTTTCTTCTTGTAGAATATGAATACCGATAGGGAACTTATTTCCCTTAATGATTTCAAGTTCATTATCTCTTACTCTGTATAACGGATTGAAGGCACCGGCAAAATCTAGCTTTTTCTGTTTCATATTAAATGAACAAAGAGCCAGATCCATACCATCTTTTGCAGTCGTTCCATCATGAGTTTGCCTTAATGTGCTTGTTACAGATTCATTAAGCTGATCTAAGACCATCGCAGCATTCTCTCCTTTAGTTACGTTAACAGCCATATTAAGGTTGTTATATCCAACTATTGACATGAAGGCACCTGGTACACCATGTCCTGTACAATCCACTGCTGCAATCATTATTTTGTCTTCCATTGCATCCATCCAATAGAAATCACCGGAAACGATATCTTTCGGTTTATAAAGTATAAAAGATTCCTTTAAATACTTCCTCATTAGGGTAGAAGGGGGAAGGATAGATTGCTGAATCCTTTTTGCATAATGAATACTATCAGTAACTTTTACATAAAGCTCTTCCAGCTTTAAATTTTTAGCCTCAATTTCTTTGGACTGGCTTTCTAATTCTTCCTTCTGCTTTACGACTTCTTCAGTACGATCCTTAACTTTTTCCTCAAGATGTTCCTTCAGTTCGTAAAGTTCATCTCTCATTTGAAGCAATGCATGACCTAATGTATCCTTATCACTTAGAGGCTGATAAGGCGCATGGAAATTACCAATACCCACTTGTCTTGAGAATTCAACTGTTTCTTTTAGCCCGTCCACGAGTTGATTCATAGCAACACACATTTCGCCAATTTCGTCATCTCTAGGCGGAATTTTTTCAATTGGCAATATTCCTTTACCAAGTGAATTGAGCATATCTTTTAGAGTGTGAACTGGCGCTACGATAGAGCGTACAGTGAAAATTGCGACGAAAATTCCAATTATGATTAAGCCAATACCTGTTGATGAAATAATAAAATTCAAAAATTGAAAGCTCTCAAGCATATCCTTGCTTACTTCTTCAGTTTGAACTAGCTGCCGCATGGAGAGTTCTTCTACAAGGTCTAAGACAGCAGTTGTTTGTGTTTCAATCATACCATCATTTACAAGCTCTTCGGCCATGAATTTGGTCAATCCATCTTCATAATCAGCAAAAGTTTTGAGCATATTCATCACTTGCTCATGGGAAAGAAACAATTGATCCATCATATCAAAGAGTTCTTTGAGCTGTTTCTGTTCCTGTTCGTCCCAATTCTCGGAGAGTGCCTGCAGTTCTCCTTCTAATTTGGGATAATCTTCATAAATAAGCTTGGGAAGTAGCTTTTTACTGCTCTGATTTTGTTTTTGCTGAGATAGCCAGTTGGTTACTAGAAGCTTGGATTGAACGATCATTAAGTTCAAAGCTTCTAGTTTATCTACAGAAGGATTATAAACCTCTGTGATCTCTTTATTGATACTGGAACTTTCAGTTACCGTTTTAAAAGTTAATATGAAATTGAGTAGTGATAAAAAGATAAGAATACCGAAACCTGCTCCAATCCTTGTACCTACTGTAAACCTTATTCTCATTCTACTCAAGCTAATACTTCTAAGGCAATAATAGCTATTCACATAGATTTTTAAAAAGAATTAGTGAATGCTTTATGAATTTATTACAAAGTTTTAAGTAAATCTCTGTAATACCTTGCCTTTTCAGGGTTATTCAATGCTGTATAGATATTATCAAGTGCGATTATGGTATCTTTTCGCTTAGGGTTAAGTTCGAAAGACTTTTTCATATAAGGCAGCGCTTCCTGAAAGAGTTTTGTTACCTTATCTTGTACTTCAAAGATAACGAGTATATCTTCAGTGTCCAGATCATTGGCCATGGTCACTCCTCTATTGTAATACAATAAACCTAAATTATAATTAGCAAGGATTTGATCTGGCTTGATCTCTAATGCTCGTTTATAATATTCTTTCGCCTTATCGATATAAACATCATAATTAGGTTCACCAATAAATTTTTCAGCATAACTTTCATACTGAATAGCCAAAAGAATTAAATAATCAACATTTTGAGGATCTAACTTAATGGCTTTCTGAAGTACGTGTTCTCTTTCGGTAATATCTCCTGCTTCCTGTAAGTATTTTAGATGCAGCTCAACCAATTCCTTTTGAGTTGGATGCCTTTCATTACCTTCAATTAAAATAGAGAAAGCAGATTCTTTATCATTTAAGGCCCAATAGGTTTTCGCGAGATAGAAATAAAGTTGATAGGTATTTAAACCTCTACTTTTAGCGCGTAGAAGGAATTTTTTAGCATTTCCGAAATCGGTATTATTAAATGCTGAATATCCGGTAAGGAATATGGCGTTGGCATCAATATCCTCCGGACTAGTCTCTTCCATGATATCTAAGTATAAGTTGAATAACTTATAAGCATCTCTGAAAGATTCAGCCTGGAATTTCGTCACGCCATCATTATAATAGCGCTTAGCTAATAGGTTATAGATCTTAGTACATTCTATAGCCCATTCCTTTTCAGAAGTGTTATCAAGCTCTATGCATTCTGAGCAAGAATTTGCAACAGCAGTTCTGTATTGAGAGAATGGGTTCTCATTATCGTTCTTTTTGAAATACTCATTATAGATATAAGCTCTATAATACCAAGTATCTGCTTCCTTGGAGGTAACATTATTAATGATGGCCTCATCGATAGCCTGCCTTGCCTCTTCAAGGTTTCCTTCTTGCAAATTCTTAACTGCCTCAGCTTTTTTCAAAGGTTGGGCATTAAGGTTGCTAAGAGCAAACAGAGCTAAAGTGAGCGATATGTATAATATCCTCTTCATCATTCAATCAGTATTCCAAGGTCAGACAATACCGAACTAACCTGCAGAGAATAAGATTCCGCGGCCTTTTTATTTATTTCAAACTTAATTTTATCATTTCTTACTACGAAGTTTATTATAGCACCTTGCCGGGCCAATCCTTCACCTTCTGTAATAATAAGAGTGCTTTTCCCTTTTAATTTTGCAATTACAGAATTCAGAATATTGCTTTTGTCATCAGGAATATAAAGAATGTGACATTTCTCAATTTTCGAAACGCTGCTGAATTTTTTAATTTGAATTTGTTGTCCTTCTACTGTTCCATACCTTTCCTTTAAATCATTCAGATATGATTCCAAAGGAGAGTCACCTAATAATCCAATTACAAATTCACCACTATTATATGATGAAGGCCATTCAATATATTTTGTAAATGCCCAAATGAACGTCTTTTTGAATTGTAGGTTGGGATCTTCAGAAGGGAGTGTAAACTTCAGGTCAAAGCTCGACAGGGTGACAAAAAGCAGAAGCAATGAAACGATTCTGTTTCTCACGAAGTAATTAATGGATGCGATTTGGTTGCTTCTAATTTTAATACGACCTTTTTTTGGAAGTCTATATCAAATACTATTCCAAAGTCAAATATGAGAATATTTTTCTTAAAATAATACAACAAAAGTCAATTAAAGCCCTTTTTGTTATAATTCTCAATAATCAGATTATATGAATATCTCGATTATTATTGATTTTAATTTTCTCATTTAGGACTAATTCCCTCAATATTTTTGATATTCTTTGAGGCTCTAGATTGAAATAATATTTATTTAAAGTGTTAATAGTTAGATTATTATGATTTTTTATAAACTCAAATAGTTCCAAACTGAGTGTTGAATCATCTTTTGAACCCGACTTATTTAGACAGGTATCACAAATGCCACATTCTAAGTAATCTTTCTCACCAAAATAATCTTGCAAATAGTTTGTTCTGCAGGTGTTTTTTAGTTCAGTATACTGAATCATCGAATTCATTCTGTCGAAATAACGTTTCCTGTCATTTTCTAACTGTTGCTCACTAATGAATGCCTGATGGGTATCCTGGCGAGGTAAAATGAAGGTTAATTTTGGTAAATCAGAACGAGGTATATAATCGAAAATCTGCAGCTCATTTAACTTTTTAAGCATCTCGATTGCCTGATTATGGGTTAAAAGTGCTTTTGAAGCAATCTGATCCTCATTGACTTTAACATATGATGAAAATAGTTCTCCTCCGTAAATTCTCACTATTGACTTAATAAAGAGGTCATATTTGGGATTCGCAACCTGAAAACGATAAAGTTCTTTATTGTCGATTAAAATATTTAGTGTGGAATTTGAACTTGAATTTTCCTCAAATTGTATGAATCCATGTTTCTCTAGTTCCTTTATGCTGTAGTAAATATTTAAAACTGAGAGGTTGAATTTCTTACTTAACTGCTCAATATCTAGAGAAAAGCTTTGCATTTCTCCACTTCCAAGGGCCAATTGAAAATAATTACAAATGGCAGTATAAACTTGTCGCAATACTTTTAGCTCCGGAAATCGCATTGTGGTTTTGGATTTCAGTTCTGCTATATCTCTTTCCTGATAGATAATAATAGCTTCAGCATAGTTTTCATCGCGTCCGGCTCTTCCGGCTTCCTGGTAGTAAGCTTCAAGGCTATCCGGCAGATCAAGATGAACAACCAACCTGACATCAGGTTTGTCAATGCCCATTCCAAAAGCATTTGTAGCTACAATTATTTGAGTTTTATTGTTTATCCAATCATTTTGAATCTTGTCTCTTATTTGGGAGCTTAAACCCGCATGATAAAAAGCTGATTTAAATCCATTTTTCTTAAGTATTTGTGAATAATACCTGGTATTTTTTCTACTCCTTACATAAAGTATTGCTGAACCTTGAGTATTTGAAAGCTGATTTAAAAGAAATTCAACTTTATCTTGTGTCTTAATTGTTTTATAGCAAAGATTATCTCTGGCAAAACTCTTTTTAAATACTTCTGCATCCTGAATCTGCAACTTTGCAATAATATCATCTTGAATTTGAGGCGTTGCAGTGGCCGTTAAAGCAAGAAGCGGTGTATCCTTTTCTAAATGTTCCTTGATATTTGCAATTTCTAGATAGGCAGGCCGAAAATCGTAGCCCCATTGTGAAATGCAATGTGCCTCATCAATAACCAAAAGACTCACCTTCATTAGCTTGAGCCTGGCAATAAACAATTCAGATTTTAATCTTTCAGGTGAAACATATAAAAACTTTGTTTGGCCATAAACACAATTGTCTAGAGCAATATCAATTTCATGTTTATGCATTCCACTGACAATGGCTTTTGCATTGATACCTCTTTTAGTTAATTGCTCAACCTGATCTTTCATCAGTGCAATTAAAGGCGAGATTACGATTACTAAACCGGGAAGAATCATTCCCGGTACCTGAAAACAAATGGATTTACCACCACCTGTAGGCATTAATGCAAGAGTATTATTGCCTTTTAGTGCATTTCTTATGATATCCTCTTGCAGACTTCTAAAGGAGTCAAAGCCCCAATATCTCTTAAGGACTTCCTTTGGTTCAGAGGGAATATTATTTCCCTCTTTCATTAAGATATAGCTTGATCTAAATCTTCCACCAAATCATCAGCATCTTCAATCCCGACACTCAATCTAATTAAGGTGTCTTTCAATCCGGCTTTTTCTCTTTCTTCTTTTGGGATACTCGCATGAGTCATAGAAGCAGGATGACCGCTTAATGATTCAACACCACCAAGTGATTCTGCAAGTGTAAAGAGTTTCAATTTCTTTAAAACACCATGCGCCACTTCAATTTTATCATTTTTCAGAGTAAAAGAAATCATGCCTCCAAAATCGCGCATTTGCTTCTTTGCGATTTCGTGATTTACGTGAGTGGGAATCCCGGGCCAATACACTCTATCTACAGATGGATGATTATGCAAGAAATCGGCTATGATTTTTCCGTTTTCACAATGTCTTTGCATTCGTATGTGTAGTGTTTTTAATCCTCTTAAAGTCAAAAAACAATCCTGAGGACCGGGAACGCCTCCGCATGAATTTTGAATGAATGATAAATCTTCGTGAATTTTATCGCTATTAAGGAGAATCGCTCCCATAACAACATCAGAGTGACCGGCTAAATATTTGGTTACGGAATGCATTACCATATCAGCACCAAGATCAAGAGGATTTTGCAGGTATGGTGTGGCAAAAGTGTTATCAACCACGGTTAAAATTCCTTTGGCTTTTGCGAGATCACATATAGCTTGAATATCTATGATGTTGAGAAGTGGGTTAGTAGGAGTTTCAACCCAGATCATTTTAGTATTAGAAGAAATAGCCTTTTCAATTTGCTCAACATCTGCCATTGATATGAAATTGAATTTGATTCCATAATGAGCAAAAATCTTTGTGAAGATTCTATACGTTCCGCCGTATAAATCATTTGTGGAAATAACTTCATCGCCGGGCTTTAATAACTTAATAATTGCATCTACAGCCGCCATTCCAGAAGCAAAGCACAAACCATGTTTCGCATTTTCTAATGCAGCAAGATTATTTTGTAAGGCAGTTCTTGTTGGGTTGTGTGTTCTTGAGTATTCATAGCCTTTATGATCTCCCGGTGCAGCTTGTGCATAAGTTGAGGTTTGATAAATAGGAGTCATTACAGCTCCTGTTGTTGGATCCGGATGAATCCCTGCATGTATTGCTTTAGTTCCAAATTTCATTTTAATCGTTTTGATAGTTCTTTATAAAATCGTTTTTGAGCTCTTTAAGTTTTTCCTTGTTTAACTCGTAAGTAGGAGAAAGGCTTTCCTTCCCCGGAAATGTTTCCATATGTAAAGTAGTTGTAGGGAATGCAAAATTTACACCTATAGCCTCTGCCAGCCTAACTATTCCTAATAGAATTTCATCTCTCGCTTTTAATTCTTCCGACCAAGTAGGCACATCGAAGAAAATGTAAAACATAATATTCAATGAAAAGTCGGCCATTTCATTGAAATGTATTTCCATTCTGTCTTTGACCGTGTTAGGATGTTTTAAAACTAATTCTCTAAGTCCTTCTACAAACACTTCAATAGCCTGAGGAGGCGTGTCATACATCAATCCTATTTTGGTGTAAAATCTCCTGTAAATTCTCAGGCCATGATTATCAATGGTTGAATCAGCCAATTTTCCATTTGGAACTGAAAGCAAGGAATTTCGAAATGTCCTAATTCTTGTTGATCTAAAGCCAACTTCCTCAACTGTCCCGTCAACACCATCTGAGGTAATCCATTGTCCAATTTGGAAAGGTCTGTCTACAAATATCATAATCGAACCGAAGAAGTTTTTAAGCGTATCCTGTGCTGCAAGTGCTAAAGCCAATGATCCAATTGAAAGCCCCGTAAGTAATGGGATGATATTGACATTGAGATTCAGAAGTACAAATAGAGAGCCAATTAGAACGACAAATACTTTTAAAATTTTTCGGATAAGAGGAATAAGTTGATCATCGAGTGTGCTCTCAGTTTTTTCTGCCTTGGCCATTAAATAATCACCAAGAAGATCCGTCATCTTATACACTACTATAGTAATGAGAATGGGTACAATTGATTTTATCCCAATTATCAGATATTTATTGAGTTCGATCGGCAGCATTAAGCCGGGAATTAAAATCAAAACTATGGCTAGTATGATTAGCAAGCTCAAAGGGCGAGTTACCGGCAGTATTACTTTTTTGGCAATTCTGTTGGCGCCTTTAACGACAAGTAGGCGGTTGGCAATTTTTCGGAGAATTATGCCAAATAATTTTTCAAGTAAAAATGAAATAGTTATGATGATAAATATTCCAATCAGCTGCCAAATCTTTAAACCAAATGCTTTCTTTTGAACTCCCTGTGGTAAAATGTCAATGAGATGATCAACTCCCAGAATGAAGGTGCTATTATAAAGGGATTGAATTGATTTAACGGAATTCTCAGAATACTTCCATTTGTCACCATATTTCTTCAAATAAATTTGAGGCAGGTCTTTATGCACTATATATTCTCTTTCATCTCTCAATGAATCGTAATAATTAGTGTTCCTTGGGATTTCTTCAACTGCAATATAAAGCCCCCGGGCGTCGAATATCATTTTTAGCTTTTTTGATAGATCGACAATATCTTGCTCAGAATATTCTTCGGGGGAATAAAGGGATTTAGCAGCTAAGCGAGGTCTGAAATTATCCTCATTGAGAAATTTCAGATGATTTAATACAGAATGATAAGGACTCTTGAGTTCTATAATTGGCTTTTCCTCTTCTTGGGCATTCGTGGTCAGCGGAAAAAAACTTATTGTAAAAAGAATAGAAAAACTTAAAAGTATACTTCGCATAGTAATTAATTAGTTGTCAAAAGTAATGAGCGACAATTCATTATCAAATGCTTTATAAACATGGAACTGTTCGTATGAATCAAAATACATTAATCCCAATTTATGATTGGTTTGAATTTCCTTTTTGGTGATTTTATCTCCCTTTGAATTTAAAAAGGAAACAATTTTTAAATCCTTATCAATAATCATGAATACTTCATTGTCAGCACCGAAATTATAGTATTGAACCAAAGAATTTGTGTTTCCGGTAGTTTGAAATAGAACTTTATTATTTGGGCGGAAGATATTTATTGCTTCTTTGTCAATTCTCGCGATACAATATGACTTCCCTAATCCATCGGTAATCAACTCAAAGCGGGTTTCTTTAGAAGGTCTGAAAAACTGAATTTCAGAAAGTATTTTCCCATCAAAATTAACGGTTTTAAGAAGTCCTTCTTCATCTATTATGTGGATTTTGGATGTCTTGAAATCTTTCCCCAAATCAATATAATAGTCAGTGTTTACTCTGTTGTACAAATCTACCGGGAAATTAGTGTAGCTCTGTCCATTGCGTTTTCGCAAATCCAGTTTTCCATTTTTTGAGAGGAGTACAATAATATCCTTGTCCAGCATTCGCGTATGTCGTGGAATTGCCGATAGCTCTACATCCATTTTTAGGGGATTCCAGGATTCCAGTTTTTTTCCTGTTTTATCTGTAATAAATACCTGACCCTTATTATCTGCACAAATAAATCTGTAATCCTTGGTATTATTATAGTCGATCACATTGAAATATTGAATATACTGATTAGCATCCGTTGTGATTTTAACAGGAAAGTTTTCAACCGCATTTCCATTTCTATCAATTATATAGATTTTGTTTTTATCACTGAAGCAATACTGAAGCTTACCATTTTGATAATAATCAATCTGATGTATGCTTTCCGGTATAATAGAGCCATCAAGTTTTTTATTCCATAATTTCTCACCTGTTTTTTTTACGAGACACAGATTGTTTTCTGAATCTTGAACCAAAATTTCAAGAGAGTTATCCTGATGATTTCGCACCACTTTTGGTTTTGTCCTCAGGTTGTGATCAAATTTTGCTCTAAAAATGGTGTTTATTGGCTCGTTATTATTCTTTCTGACAAAAGAGGTTTTCTTATGCTGTATAACTGCTCCTGTATAAAATTTATCATCTAAAAAAGCATACTGAAGGGCAATCATTTCAAAGCGCTTTAGAGATTCAGAGTTTTGTTCAAAATAATCTTTCCATGAATCATTACTGATGTATTTAATCATTGACCAGGAACGTGCAGTATTAATAATAATATTGACATTGGTTTTCTGAATTACTTCTTCGAGAAAGAGATTTTGCTTTACCGACTTTCCCCAAACTTTTTCATCATTTATATCATCGATCAATTGTCTTGATGCAGCGATATCATTTACAAAGATTATATAGTCCTGAACTTTGAGATAGTAACATTTTTCAAAGCCTCCAAAATATTTGGAAAAAGCGAGTTGAGGATAATTTTCCCTCATCATTTCTCGAATTTTAATTCCGCCATAATCCTCTTCAAAAGGGACTTTCTCACCACTTTTATTTGAAAACTTTTCATTTATGGCATCCAAGTAATCCAGTGTAGTATTTGGATCATTGCTATGCATATAAAAGATATTTACCGGTTTGGCGGGGTTTACGGATTCAAGTGTTACATAGGCAAAGTGTGTTCCCAGAAATTCAAAGATTTTTTCGATATAAATATTCTCCTTAACAGACAGATTATACCAGTTTTCTAAAGTTTCATTTTGCCCTGACTTTTTTAGAAAGGACTTGAGGTTTTGTTGAAATGATATCCCATTATCAAAGGAGAAACCATAGAATAGGGCAGTGTTCATTGGAATAAAAGGAGCTAGTTCCAGACCAGCGCCGGCCTCGTTTTTAAATATGTCTAAAAAATCACTGAATTCAGGAGATGGAATACTGGATCCATTGAGGTATATTTTATCTCCATTAATGGATAGGTCGTAAAATGCCGATTCAGAAAACTGCTTGATCAACTCTATATTTTCGGAATAGTCCTCCTCGATAAAGCAATTTAAAAATTCAACAAATCGGCCGGCGTTAATATATAGGTCTCCGTCGTCATTTTTTATGCGGGCAACTTCGAAATTCTTTTTATTCAGGTCGTAGAAAGAGGATTCAGTATTTTCAGAAATATGTCTGATGACATCCTCCACTAAAAAAGGAGTCATGCTTCCAATCAAATGATTCTGATATTGGATGAAGGAAAATTGATCTCCCGTTTTCTTATTCTTTATTGTGGTAATAGGTTTTTTTAAATAGGCTCTTTCAGTGATAATGTGTGTGTCCATGCCCTCAAACTTCTCCATCACCATTCGGAAGTATTCTTTTTCCTCTTTAGAGCGCAAGGGTAAATAAAAGATGAAGTCAAAGTCATCATTTGATGTAATGTGCATGGAGCAACGGAAAGACTTATCTCTAAAAACTAATGCTAAAGAATTGCTGTCATTAGCGGCGGTTTTAATGAATTCGAGTCTGTCAAGAACTTTTTCGAAAAAGGGCATCTGCTCGAGATTATTCCAAACTGAACCACCTTTTAATTTCTCAATTGAAGAGTAGGTATTTACACTTTCCCATACCAAAACTGCATTTCCTGGAATAAATGAATATGTGTTTGCGGTTTTTCTGGAACTGAGGAAATAACTCAAGAAGGTGATAAAAACAATTACCAATAGAGCGATAATGTAAACGAGGTAATTTTTACTGCTTTGTTTTTTAACCATTCGGGGAAGGTGCTCTTAAATTGAGCTGCAAAAATAGGTAGAAAATGACGGCATAAAAAAAGCAGACACAAAGGTCTGTTTATATTTTTTTTTTCGGTAAAAACTTATGTTTTGACAATTAGCGTGATTAGATAATCCTCCGAACATCAAGGAACATTATTCCTTCTGGAATCTATATCGTCATAGAAATGATCTTGAAAGGTTTTCGAACTCTCTTTACCAAATTTCAAAATGATGTAAACCATTCTCAGTAAAAGGAAATTAGCAATTATGAATGCAAGAAACACAATTGAATAAGACACACCCATTGGCGGTAGCATCGCATATATTAGAGTGAAAAAAGTTGAGACAAGGATGGCAGATATAAGTTTTGAATTCATTTTAGATATTTCTAAAAAAACATAAGCTTTGTCCTGAAAGTTTTAAAAAATTAAAAATATGCTCATAAGACTTCTCGTAAATGCTCTCAGTGTATATCTCACAGCATATCTACTGAGTGGAGTTATCATCAAAGATTTTCTTTATGCTATTGGTGTTGCCATTCTATTGGCGATAGTAAATACTATAATTCGACCTATTTTAGTTGTACTGACCATTCCGATAACCATTGTCACTTTTGGACTTTTCCTTTTTGTCATTAATGTGTTTATGATAATGCTCGTTGATTGGTTCGTAGATGGATTTTACGTCAGCAATTTTTGGTGGGCATTTTTATTCGGAATTGTAATGTTCTTTATAAATGTCGTGTTAAACTCAATTCTTGGATTGGAAAAAGAATAAATTTATTTTATAACTTAACTTTGAAACAAAAATATTTAAAATGAAAAAGTTTAATACTCTAGTACTTTTGCTATCCTTTTTGATTATTTCAATAGGAGTAAATGCTCAAGAAGATAAAGCAACAAGACCAAGTCCTCCGGCGACTGCAATGAATTCTGTTAATGGCCTGGATATAAAAATTGACTATAGCCAACCTGCTGTAAAAGGTAGAAAAGTATGGGGTGAGCTGGTTAAATATGATGAGGTTTGGAGAACAGGAGCCAATGAAGCCACTACCATTGAATTTTCTAGAGATGTGAAAATTTCCGGCGAAACCGTGCCGGCAGGAAAGTATGCATTGTTTACAATCCCTAGTAAAGATTCATGGACTGTGATTTTAAATAGTGAAGCTAACCAATGGGGTGCTTACAAATACAATAAAGATAATGATGTGATGCGCTTTACCGTTAAGCCTCAAAGAATTGACGAAAAAGTTGAAAGATTGACATTTGGTGTTGATGCGGAAGCAAATGTAAGTATGATGTGGGATGACATGATGTTTTCCTTCCCTGTAAAATAATTTATTAAAATGAATCTGAAAGTAAAATGGCTGTTCTTTTCGATCAGCGGATTGATACTTTGCGGATTTGGAATAAGCCTGATAGGAGAAGCAATAATAGCTAAGATTCAAAATGAATCTTGGTTTTGGCTCGGTACTGTCGGGCTTATTGTTTTTAATTCCGGATTAAGCTTTTTCGGTCAAGGAGTCATTTTTCGATCCAAAATGTAATCACGATTAGCAAATACTAATAAAATTAGTAAATTGCTAAAATGATTAGAAAAAATATAAAAGGACGAGGTACCGGAATCCAATTAGACAATCCTTTTTCAAGTCTTGCTTACGCTCGTGAGCATATTGAAGGAATAGACGAATGGGCAGATGACATTCCCAAAACGACTTTTTTTAAAGAAGCACCCAAAAAAATATTATCCAGAAACACTAGTCCGGATATTCCATTCGACTGGTCTTTAAATCCGTATCAGGGCTGTGAGCACGGCTGCATTTATTGCTACGCTAGAAATAGTCATAATTACTGGGGCTTTAATGCAGGTTTGGATTTTGAATCAAAAATTCTTGTTAAAGAAGATGCTCCTGCACTTCTTCGTCGGGAATTAGGCTCACCAAAATGGAAGCCTTCCATGGTTATGCTCTCAGGTAATACAGATTGCTATCAGCCGATAGAAAGGAAGTTGAAAATCACGAGATCATTATTGAGAATTTTTACAGAATATAGAAACCCGGTTGGTATAATTACTAAAAATGCATTGGTTGCAAGAGATTCCGACGTGCTTGAAGACTTAGCCTCGCAAAACTTATGTAAAGTAATAATCTCAATTACTTCATTGGATGAAAACTTAAGGAGAAAATTAGAACCAAGAACATCTTCAATAATTAAAAAGTGGGAAGCCGTCGATCATTTGGTTTCAAAAGGTATTCCGGTTGGAATACTTATAGGCCCCGTAATTCCCGGTTTGAATGATCATGAGATTCCGGAGATTATAAAGGAAGCTACTGTAAGAGGAATCTCAAATGTTTCTTATACCATGATAAGATTGAATGGTCAGTTGAATACCCTGTTTGAAGCTTGGCTTAAGGAGCATTTCCCGGATAGATTTAGTAAGATATTATCTCAGGTAAAATCAATGCACGATGGTCATGTTCATGATTCAAGATTTGGCCGGAGGATGAGAGGAGAGGGGAGTTTTGCTGAAGCTATTAATACACTCTTTAACATATCTATGAAGAGATATTTACCAATAGCTGAGAAATTTGAACCGGATTTGACAAAATTTAGGAGGAATCCTAACCCGGGACTATTCGATAGTTTATAAATTGCAGCTATGGCTGTTATACAAATTCTTGGTTCAGGTGATGCTTTTGGAAGTGGAGGAAGGTTTCAAACTTGTTTCTGGTTAGAATGGAGCGGTAAAAACATACTTATTGATTGTGGAGCAACAAGTTCTGTAGCTTTCAAAAGGGATGGCAGGAATATTACTGAAATAGACGCCATTTTGATAAGTCATTTGCATGGAGATCATATTGGAGGAATTCCTTTTTTACTTATGGAATTGGCTCATAGCACAAAGAATTTCGATCATAAAATTGCAATTTTTGGTCCTGAGGGTGTGAAAGAATGTATCCGAAATTTACAAGAGTGTATGTACCCCGGTTCACTTGAATATACAGATGATATTACCAATTTTTATGAGTACAGCGGTAAAGATGATTTTTCTGATTTCAGCATAGAAACATTTGATGTTAATCACTCAGAACTATCCAAACCTAAAGGTTTAAGAGTAAGTAATTCTGGGAAAGTATTTGCATTTTCCGGAGACGGAGATTGGAGTGATAATTTGCTTAAGTTATCGACTGGAGCAGATCTTTTTATTTGTGAATGTTTCAACTTTGAAATGAGAACTCCGGGGCATTTGAGTTATAAAAAGCTGATGGAGAAAAAACAGGAAATTGATTGCCAAAACCTGCATCTGAACCATCCGGGTCCGGAGCTATTAGAAAATATTGACAAGGTTGAACTTCCATTAATTCATGATTCCCAAATTATTGAGTTTTGATCTTCTATCCGTTTATCTTTGTCCTAAGAAAAATATATTAGAATGGATTTTGATGTAATCATTATCGGTGCGGGAATGTCCGGCCTAACTGCAGCAAATTATTTGCATGGTCATGATTTGAAAATAAAAGTTTTTGAATCTGAGTCTGAGGTAGGAGGGCGTGTTAGGTCTTTTGAGAAAGATGGTTACATTTTAGATCGAGGCTTTCAGGTTTTTCTCCCTTCTTATCCGGAGGCTTCAAAATTGTTAAACTACAATGATCTTGATTTAAAATATTTTATGAATGGCGCCTATATTTTGGGTCAAAAGAAGCCATATTATTTAATCGATCCTATAGAAAAACCTGCTTATCTGTTTAATGCACTTTTTGAGACAAGTATAAGTCTAAAAGATAAATTGAAGCTTTTTCAACTAAAACAAAATTTGAAGAGCAAGAATCTGGGAGAAATACTCAAAGGAAATAAAACCAATACAAGACAGGAATTAGCTAAAAGAAAGTACTCTATTGAGATTGTAAAAGATTTCTTTCAACCATTTCTTTCAGGAATATTTCTTGAAAAAGAATTATCGACAAACTCGGCGATGTTCGAATTTGTAATTAAGATGTTTAATGAGAAGGGTGCGGCCATACCCTCAAAAGGAATAGGCCAAATACCAAAGCAGTTGGCACACAATCTTCCTCCTGATACTGTAGAGTGCTCTAAAAAAGTAAAAAGCATTGAAAAAAATTTAGTAACTCTCGAAGATGGCACCAGTTATTCTTCACAACATATTGTTCTAGCAGTTGAGGGAAGTAGTAAATTAATTGATCCTTATTTGAAGAAAAGAAACTCTGATTATGTTAGCGTCAAAAACTTCTATTTTTCTTCCGATTATGCAACTGTAGATGAACCCTTACTAATTTTAAATTCTAATGAGAGTTCCATAATAAACAATATGTGCTTCGTGTCGAAAATTTCGGAAAGTTATGCCCCTGAAAACAAAGAATTAATATCAGTAACTGTAGTCGATGCGAAGAAAATCAGCCATGAAGATGTATTAAGCGAGCTTCAAAAATGCTTGCCCGGTGATAAGTACAACTGGCAATATATTGAGAGTTTTGATATTGATTATGCTTTACCAAAGCAGGAATCCATTAATTCTACAATTCCGATAGAGGAGCTAAGGCCGGAAGAAGGTATCTATATTGCCGGTGACTTTTCACTGTATGGATCTTTAAATGCCGCAATGCAATCAGGTAGGGAAGTTGCAGATCAGATACTAATAGACATGAATCTGGTTAAGGATTAATTCCACCATTTTGTGTTTACAACAGTTGGTGAATGCAATGTTCTATGAACAGGACATTTATCAGCAATCTCTATAATTTTTGATTTTTGCTCTTTTGTAAATTCGCCTTCAACTTTAACATCCCTCTCGATTTCATCAATCTTTCCACTTGGATTTTCTGTGTTTTTGGCATCCTCAGTGTGCACATGTTTATGACTCAAATGCACTTCTATACTTTTATAATCCCATCCTTTTCTTTCAAGATATAATTTTAAGGTCATTGAAGTACAAGCGCCTAAAGCGGACAAAAGCAAATCGTATGGGGATGGCCCCAAATCATCACCACCTACATCTTTTGGTTCATCTGCTATAAGGCTGTGTTCTCCGGCAACAACCTCTGTAGTAAAACTGTCGGAATATGTTCTCACAGCGACTCTTTGATGGGTTTCAAAATTTTCAGATTTATCCTTGCTCAAATAGCGCATACACCATTTCGCAATAAGTTCACCCGCATAAGTTGCATCTGATTTTTTTGACATTAAGTGATCAGATCCATCCAAAGTGATAAAGCTCTTAGGGTGCACAAGTTGATCATAAATCTCTTTTGCATTATTAATTCCAACAACAGCATCTTGTGGAGAGTGCATTATTAAAATAGCAGGTTGACCTTTGCGCTTATCAAAGCTATAATCTGTGTTTTTGATATCTTCAAGCAATTGTTTTTTGATATTAAATGGTCGACCTCCAATACTTACTTCAGCTTCACCTTTTGTTTCTATTTCCTCTACTTTTCCTGTAAAAAGCCTTTCAATATGTTCGGGATTAGAAGGAGCTCCGATTGTTGCAACCGCTTTAACTGAATCAATAGTATTGGCAGAAAATAATACTCCGGCGCCTCCTAATGAATGCCCCACTAATAATTCCGGCGCTTTGTAGTTCTCTTTTAAAAATTCAGCTGCCGCAATGATATCATTAATGTTTGAACTGAAATTAGTATCAGAAAAATCGCCCTCGCTGTCTCCAAGACCGGTAAAGTCAAAACGAAGCACCGCTATTTGGTTTTTCGTTAAAGCACTGCTGATACTTCTTACTGCATTAAGGTTTTTATTACAGGTAAAGCAATGAGCAAAAATCGCGTAATAATTTGGCTTTCCACTAATCGGAAAATCTAGTTTAGCTGATAATGTAATTCCTTCTCTATTCTTGAAATTGACTTTTTCTGAATGCATTTTACGATGTTAATTAAATTTCGGCAATGAAATAGTCGTTAGCTGGACTATCGCTATACTTCTTCAATTTGAGATTCTGGTTCAGGTTTCCCTGCCACAAAGAAATCTCTTATGGTCATCCCTTGAACAAGGATTGAAAAGACTACAACGCTATACGTTATTGCCACAATCATATCCTTACTTTCCAAAGATTTTGGAAGTGATAATGCAAGGGCAACTGAAATGCCGCCTCTTAATCCGCCCCAGGTAAGTATTGTAATGGTGTTTTTTTCAAACTTTCGGGTTAAGCTCATAAATGCTATTGGTAAACCCACGCCGACCCATCTTGAAAATAAAACAATTTGGATTGCAATAAGTCCGGCAACAAAGAAATCGAACCGGAATGTCACGATAATCATTTCCAAACCTATCAATATGAATAAGATGGCATTTAAAGCTTCATCGATGAGATGCCAAAATTTATAGACATATTCTCCTGTCACATTGGATAGCGCCTCGCTTCGACCTTCGTTTCCAACAATAATACTCATTATAACCATTCCAAGGGGGCCGCTTACATGGAATATCTCTGCCAATTGTGCTCCACCCATAACCATAGAAAGAGTAATAAGCACCTCTAATTCTACATGATCGTTATCGACAATTTTTAAAAGCCAAAAGCCGAGCAACCCAAGACCCATGCCCAGGGCAATTCCGCCAATTACTTCCTGTCCGAATAAAGCCATTGCAGAAAATGGATCAAATGTATCGGTTCCGCTTTGTGCGATATGGAGTATTGTTAAAAATACAACCACACCAATTCCATCATTAAAGAGTGACTCACCGGCAATTTTAATTTCAAGATTTTTGGCTATTGGGTTTTTCTTAACCATAGCAAGTACAGCTATTGGATCTGTCGGTGATATCAAGGCACCGAATAGTAGGCAGTGTATATAGGAGACATGTAGGCCTAAGTAAGGCAAGACTAAATACACTAATGTTCCTGTAATAAAAGTTGAAATCAAAACTCCTAATGTGGCCAGAGCGAGAATAGACCATTTTTCTTCTGCCAGCTTACTAAGGTCTATATGCAGAGCTCCTGCAAATAGAAGAAAACTCAGCATCACATTTAGAAGCACATAGGAGAAGTCAAACTCCATTATGCTCTCGGCAATATTGGTTACAATTGGGAAGAAGTATCCTAGAATTACCACCGTAAATGACAATCCAAGGGCCAAAAGCATCAATCCAATAGTTGATGGTAATTTTAAAACTGAAATATTAATAAATGTAAAAAGCGCGGAAAGAATAATTAATATGGTAATAATCTGAAGTATACCCATGGTAATTATTTCAATTTAGGATTATTTAAGGCGTGTCGAAATTAAGAAAAACCTTAAGAACTCTACTTTAATATCAAATTATTGAGCTTTAAAAATTTTGAGATTTGACATTTGCCTATATTCGCTTTCTAATTAGACACCCTATCTTAAATAGAATAAAACATATTAGTTCGAATCCTATAGCTAGGTCAAGCAGTATCGTTTTATTTTTTAAAATTGGTACTGTTGGATTTAACTATGTCTTTTTTCTACTTCTTTCACGTGCTTTTGGCGCTTCGGAAGTAGGGTACTTTGCCCTTTCTTTTACTGTTATTCAACTGCTTTCCATCCTTGCACGAAGTGGTCTTGAAATTGGAATGTTCAAGGAAATAAGTTATTCGAAAAACACGATTCAGGGATTGAGATCGCTTCAGCTTAAGTCGATCCTTTACATTAGTATTTCTTCCATTCTACTTTTGTCGCTTACTTATTTAGCAAGACCATTTCTGATCGCAAATTGGTTTGCCTCTGAGACTATGGGTAGCTATGTGCTATTCTTTTTGGGAGCACTGCCGTTTTACACTCTGATGTTTTTTAATGGTGAAATTCATCGAGCAAAGAAGCGCTATGCATTATTTGCAATCTTTCAAAATTTTGGAATGTACTTTTTGCTAAGCATTTTTATGCTAATTCAGCTGTTTCTGGAGGTTAAAAGTTTTGACGTATTAGCCTGGTATTTTATAGGCTCGGTGGCTTTGCTATCAATTTTGAGTTTTTGGGGTACATTCAAACACAAGGAGATTGCAAACAGCAAAGAGAACAAAGAATTTAAAGAGATTTATTTAAGCTCTATTCCAATTGGCATCTCCACAATTTGCTTTTTTCTAATGAGCTATTTCGATGGTCTAGTTCTAAGTCAATTTTATCCTGAAAGCGATGTTGGAACTTACGCGATTGCTTTCAAAATTGCCTTATTGGGTAGTTTTATTTTGATATCCATTAATTCTGCGTTGGGTCCCAGAATAACTGAATTGTCGGCTAAAGAAGATAATGAAACCCTTTTCCGAGAATTAAGAAAAACAACTAAAATGGGTTTCTGGGCTACCATGCCATTTGTATTAATCACATTATTATTCCCCAAGTTCATTTTGGGCATCTTTGGAAGCGAATTTGAAGTTGCCGTAATACCTTTGTTTATACTTGTGATTGGACAGATTGTTAATACATTTTTTGGTCCAACAGGAATTGTATTGCAATTAACCGGACATCAAAAAGTTTTCAAAAACATAATTTTGGCTTCAACCATCATTAATATAATTCTAAATTACCTGTTAATCCCCAAATATGGTTTGATTGGAGCAGCTATTGTAAATAGTGTCAGTATCTTAATTTGGAAAATATGGTCTACTATAATAGTAAAACGCACTTTTGGTAAGACATTTTTCTATTTACCTTTTATTTCAAAATGAGTATTAATCTTCCGAATTTTTTAATTGTAGGAGCAGCAAAAAGTGGAACAACTTCATTGTTCGATCAATTATGCCGTCATCCGGAAGTATTTGAGCCTTATATTAAGGAACCTGGCTTTTTCATTCCCTTGAATCAATATTCCAGTATCAGCAATTGGAAAGACTACCAAAAGATTTTTAAGGGAGCCGAAGACTCTAAAGCAATAGGGGAAGCATCTGTTACATATTTATTTGACCCTAAGAGTCCGGAATTAATAAAAGATAAGTTGGGGGAAGATGTTAAAATCCTGATCATTCTTAGAAACCCAATAGATATGTCTCACTCTCTTTGGCTTCATAGAAAAAGGGATATGAAGGAGGATTTGAGTTTTTTTGATGCTTTAGAAAAACGCGATACTTATAAAAATGACAGGGAGACTAATTCAAATACAATTGAATATGACTGGGACTATCTTAATCGCGCAAAATTCTATGAGCAGGTTAAAAGATACACGGACCATTTTAAGAATGTTAAAGTTCTCATATTTGAGAATTACGTGAAAAACGTAGATGAGGAGTTTCCCAGGATTTGTGAATATTTGGGGATAAATTCCAATGTGAAAATTGATCTTCAAGCAAAAAATACGGCCTACAAACCCAAATTCAGCTTAATTCAAAAACTTCTTACTTATCAACTTTCTTTTAAGGATACACTCAAAAAGTTTCTACCACATAGTTGGCTGGTCAAACTTAAATCCTCAGTTGAAAGTCTCAATCAGGAAGAAATAAATAAAGAGGCCCTAAGCCCGGAAGAACGCTTAAAACTTGTTCCGCTATTTGCGGAGGATGTTAAAAGTTTATCCGTTCTACTGAATATTGATTTGGGTGAATATTGGAAAGATTTTTCTTAAAGCTTATTTTCAAAAACCTAAAAAACAAACGAGAATAATCTGCATTTTGCCCATTTCTCAACCGGGAATATGACCTAATTTTCACATGAAAACATTTGTAGGAAGCCAAACTTCACAGGGGTCTAGCTTTCATTACTCTTTGACTCAATAAGGCAATGCAATAAAAGAATCCTTCTCTTTATACATAGCAAGCTCTTCGGCATCGTCTTCGATGAATTTATGCCAGCTTTCAATAGCATCGAGCCACTGATTGAATTGCTTCTTATTAGATTCAGGAGTGCCACTTACATGGGCGGCCGACTTTGAATCTCCCTTTTCTAAATGGTCTAGAAAATCGCCATAAACCAAATAGTTAATACCGATTTTGCCTTTTTTTATTTCGTAGTTGGTATAGACTAAATTGCCATGTAGGTAATAAACGGTTGCTGTTATCTGACCTTTTGGTCCTTTGTATTCTAGTTCCATTTTGTCGAGAATCTTATTGTTTTCGCCCTCATAGAAAGCCGTCAGTTTACCAGAAGATCCATCTGCTCTTTCGTATTTCTTAACAATTTTAAAACAATCAAAATTATAGCCAATAGAATTCCTAGACTCCACATATTCATCTACAGTTCTTTTATGTCTTAGATAGTCGGATTTCCGATAGGAATTATAGCGAACAAGGGGGTGATGCTCATCCATAACAACTTCCAAATCAGGTTTAATTCTACCAATTTGTGAATTCGAAGAGAAGCTACAATTTCTTATCTCCACTGATGGGGAATAGGTTTTAATACCACTTTCATGGCAATCATTCACATTTGAATTAAAAATTTTTATTCCCTTGCATAAGGAATCAATCAATATCGCATTGGTACCGTATTCACCTAGGTTAAGTTTATCAAGTAAGATATTTGTGCAATTCTCTAAGACGATAATTGGTCCGCCAACATTTTTGACTCCAACTCTCATTCTAATATTACTTAGACTAACTTCATGGCAATCAACCAGTTTAATAATATGTGGGATGTTATTGAAGGTATATAGCTCTGCATTTTCCTTTCCAATTATCTTAAGTCCTTTAACACCGGTAATTGTAATCCCTTCAGAAACTGATACTTTTTGAGATATTTCTATAGCCTGACCATCACTTGCCTGCATGATCATTTGAAGTGACTCTTTCTCTGTGTTTTGCGCAATTAAATTAGCACCGAAAAAGGTTGTGAATAGCACTAAAATGAGCTTTCTAATCTTCATAAATACTCAGAATTTAAAATTTATGTAAAGTTCAATCTTTGTCAATACTTCTCCAAAAGAAGACATAATGACATTAATAATTGCAATAATTTCCAATAAACAGACATAATGACATTAAAATTACATTAATTCTCTTTGGTACAGCAATTGTAGAATACATAATGGATTTCAAATTGAATGTTAAACAAAAATTTAAAAGCTATGACACTTGTAAAATATAATCCGAACAAAAGAAGTTATTTTCCTGAATTCACAAATTTATTTGATGACTTCTTCAAAGATGAGTTACAGAGCAACAGATTGGCAGGAACAATGCCATCTGTAAATGTTAAAGAAACAGAAGATACATTCTTTTTAGAGCTAGCTGCTCCTGGAATGTCTAAAAATGATTTCAAAGTTGAAGCTGACCATAATCAATTAACAATTTCTTCAGAGAAGGAAGTAAACAATGAAGAAAAGGATGAGAATGGTAAGTACACAATGAGAGAATTCAATTATCAGTCATTTAGAAGGTCTTTCACCTTACCTGAGAGTGCCAATGCTGAAAAGATTGCAGCTTCTTATAAAGATGGTGTTTTGAATATTAGTATTCCTAAAAAAGAGGAAGCTAAACAAAAACCTATAAGAACGATAAAGATTAGTTAATAAGCTTAGTAGTAGTTTTCTCTAAATAATGCAGCGACTTTGTCGCTGCTTTTTTTTTGCATAAAAAAACCTCTGCATCCAATGGATTAACAGAGATTTTTTAATGTATTTATCTTTTAACAATTACCACGTTGTTAATTCTTCCATCGCTAATTGTTTTGGCAGTACCAAATAATGTAGAATCAGATGCGAAATTGAAATTTCCACTGATCAATTGACCTGCATTGTATTTTGTGATTTCAAGGCTTCCTGAAGTAGCAAAGTTAAAACCACTGCTCAATCCACCATAATAGGCTGAAGCAGCTCCTGCACTATCACCGAAGTTGTAAGTTGTTTCTGCCGGGCCGGAAATTGAAATAACTATCGATGTAGAATCATCTTTGCTAAAACCGGTAATGAACACTATTCCCGCACTGTCAATAGCAGCAGGTGCTGTTGCAGACCAGGCAGTTCCATCAATTGTAGCGGTCATTGCCGGTACTAGTTGATTCGGATTTGTTACCGGGTTTCCTTCATCGTCAGTACATGCGTTAATGAATAATACAATCGCTAAACTCAAAACTAATAAGTATACTTTTTTCATGATTTTATAAATTAAGCTGCAAAGCTAATGATTTGAACTATTTTTATTCAATAACGCCCGAACCTAAAAGTTCTTCACCATCGTACCAAGAGGCAAATTGACCCGGCGTTATTCCTCTCTGTTTCTGTTCAAATATGATATACAAACCATTTTCTTCTTTGAAAAGACTGGCCTTCTGAAGTGGTTGTCGATATCTAATGCGGCATAGATAATCTCGTTTTTCGCCATTTTTCATTTCAAGATCAGTTCTTAACCAATGTATTTCAGAATTTGGAATAAAAAGACCTGACCGATATAAACCGGGATGATCATCTCCCTGTCCTGTATAAGTAATATTCTTATCTACATCAGTGTCAATTACAAATAGTGGCTTTGCTTTTCCACCAACATTTAGACCTTTTCTTTGACCAATTGTAAAATAATGCGCACCATTATGTTCTCCTACAACCTCACCATCTTCAGGAGTATAGTCAAAAGTTTTAGAAAGAACTTTTACATCCTTACTCTTGTCATTTTCAGAAATATTGCTGTAAATATCCGATTCAGCCGAAATTTCTATTATTCTGCCCTTCTTAGGTTTCAATTGCTGCTGTAAAAAATCCGGTAAGGATATCTTCCCAACAAAGCATAAACCCTGTGAGTCTTTTTTTTCGGCTGTGACAAGGTCGAGTTCTTTTGCAATCTTACGCACTTCTGCTTTTTGCAAATGACCAATAGGGAAGAGAGCTTTACTTAATTGATATTGGTTGATTTGGCAAAGAAAGTAGCTTTGGTCTTTGCCATTGTCTAAACCTGAAAGCAGTGAATATACTTTCTCGCCATTTATTTCTTGTTCTGCTTTTCTGCAATAGTGTCCTGTAGCTACATAATCGGCTTTGAGCTTCATTGCAGCTTTTAGAAATATATCGAACTTGATTTCTCTATTGCAAAGCACATCCGGATTTGGAGTTCTTCCGGCAGCATATTCATTGAACATATAATCAACGATACGCTTTTTATATTCTTTGCTTAAATCTATTGTCTGAAAGGGGATTCCAAGTTTTTCGGCTACGATCAATGCATCTGCACTATCTTCTATCCAAGGGCAATCATCATCTAGAATTACAGAGTCATCATGCCAGTTTTTCATAAACATAGCGATCACTTCATAGCCCTGCTCTTTTAATAAATAAGCAGCAACGCTGGAATCTACTCCTCCCGAAAGGCCGACAACAACTCGTTTCATAATGCGAAATTATTCTAAATAACCCTAAGCAAAAAAAATGGTTCCGGAAGTGGAACCATTTTTAGTCTAACACAGACCAGAAAATCATTTATTCATAAAGCATTTATTTCTAATACGCGCAAAAGAACTTTGTGTTACAAGAATTCATCGATGTTCTTTCGAATTCTAAATGTCTTCGGTAGGTGAATATTTATTCTATTACTGAGATTTTTAGCTAGTGCTAATGTATTCCCTTGAAAGGATAGTGCGAGCCATTCTCCTAATCCATCTTTATGCTCCAAATGTGAAGCATCTCTTTGTAGAACTCTTAGAGCATTTGATTCGTCAAGCTCTAAATGATCTACCTTCTTGCTTAGCAATACCGATAAAGCCAATCCATGAGAAGGTATGAATTTGTTTCTATTCATATCTCCAATATGTGTCCCAAAGCGAATTATTCTCAAAGGCTTAAGCTCAGACAGAAGCATTTCCGCCTGATTTGATTTTAATGCAAAAATTTCTGTTTCTCTGTTTAAAAAAGAAATATTCGGGTTTTCTTCAATGAAATCTTTTCCCGGGTTTGCGTTTAATAGACTGAAATTATTATTTGACTTCTTTGTTCCCCTTTTTTGATTTTGGCCTGAAGCAGAACGTTTCCTTAATATTGAAATACTCAAGCCTTCTCCTTTAATTCGATGTGGGAATAGTCGATAAAAAACAGCCTTTCCTTTTTTTCTCATTTTAATACCCAAATCCTCTAATCCGGAAATTTCAAGGCATTCGAAATCATGGTTTTCCAGAAATTCTTCTATCTGATTTTCATTTTCATCTTCATTATAGGTACAAGTGGAATAAAGAAGCATACCTCCAATCTTAATGCCGGATACAATATCTTCTAGGATTTGAGTTTGTCTGACAGCGCAGTTTTCAACGTTGGCCGGAGACCATTCCTGAATTACTCTTGGATCTTTTCGAAACATACCCTCACCTGAGCAGGGTGCATCCACTAAGGCCAAATCAAATACTTGATTCAGAGACCTGAAGTCTGTAGAGTTATTATGGGTAATGATTGTATTTGCCTGTCCCCAACGTTCTATATTTTCCTGAAGGACAAGGTTTCTTTTCCAGACAATTTCATTGGACACCAATACGCCTCGATCTTCCAAAAAAGACGATAGTATAGTGCTTTTTCCTCCGGGAGCCGCACATAGGTCCAAGGCCAAAAGGTCTTTATCCGGCAGATTAAGGTTCTTTAATATGTATTCAATTATCATTGAAGACGCTTCCTGAACATAATATGCACCTGAATGAAAATACGGATCAGCATAGAATGGCGGTCTTTCAGGTAAATAAAAGGCATTCTCCGTCCAGGCGACTTTCTCCAAATCCTTTACCTCAGGATTATTCTTGAAAGGATTGAGTCGAATACTAATAGGTGCTTCCGTCTGAATAGACTGAATTAAATTTTCAGCTTCTTCAGGCAGTGCTTCCTTTAAAGTTTTTTGAAAAGCTTCCGGTAAGTTTAATTCTCTCAAATCTTCAGTGTAAAATCTTTCGGAATATTCAAGATATTAGTATCATAATCGGCAAATAGATGTGCTTTTAAGATTCCTGCCTGACTCAATGAATCGGTAATTTCATTTTTCATGACCATTTCATATGCATCCGCAAGATGAATCTTTTTAATTTCTAATCGTTCGGTTTCTTCGAATTCAGTTTCTTCGAATTTCAAACCTTGAGCTAAATAGGTAAATCCAACTTCATCAGTGACAGAATTTGAGGTGTGGATTTTAGAAATCAAATTCCAGTCATTAGCAATAATTCCGGTTTCTTCTTTTAGTTCGCGTTTTGCAGATTCAAGAGCAGGAACACCGATGATTCCACCACCCATTGGTATCTCCCAAGAATATTCTTCTAGTGTATAACGGTATTGCCCAACCAGCCAGGTATTCAGATGCTCATCAATAGGAATAATACCGATAGCCAGATTTTTGAAGCTTACTTTCCCGTAAATTCCTTTTCCTCCATTAGGATTGATTACATCGCGATGTGTTACATTAATCCATGGATTATCATATACTTCTTTTTTGCTGATGGTCTGCCAGGGATTCTCTTTCATTTTCTAAATTAACTTTCTGCAAAAGTATCATTATTTTGAGCTTCAATTCTATTAGAGAGTATAAACAATGAGGAACGATCAGGAAGCTTTTATTGAGAAGATTATAAAAGGACTTATTTCAGAAAACAAAGCTGACTACTCCGGTACTTGCATGATTTTCCCGACAAAACGTGCTGTTCTTTATGCTAAAGAGTATTTTGTAAGGCATGCGGAAAGAACTCTAATTCTTCCGGAAATACAGAGTTTTGAGGAATATGTATATCGGAATATCCCTCTTGATTTTATCTCACAGGAGGAATCTCTAATGTATTTGCATAAAGTGTACAAGGATATCCAATCCAAATACGACCTTCCATTCGAGGACTTTTTGAATTATGCCATTTTACTATTGAAGGATTTTGATAGCATTGATCAAAACCTTGTGGAAGAAAAGGAAATATTCTCTCTCATGAGTCAAAGAGCAAGTATTGAACGATGGTCGGAAGATCTGGGAGTTGATAATTTATCCTTTGATGAAAATGGAATAGTTAGTGACTACTTCACATTTTGGAATATTTGCGCTGAACTTTACAGTAAGTATAAATCTTATTTACTTTCAAAAAACATCTGTTATACGGGCCTGGCTTACAGATACCTCTATGAAAATTTCGAAAATTTAACCACAGATTCTGAATATGAAAGATTTATCGTCGGCGGATTTAATTATCTAACCGAGTCACAGAAGGGAATTTTAAATAAGATCAATAAAAATTTCAAGCTGCAATTCAAATGGGACATTGACCAATATTACTATTCTCGTTTATATCACGAAGCAGGGAAGTACTTCAGAACTTATGGTAGTCTTGGTGTCGGGAATGATATAGATTCCTATTTAGGTAAAAATGATTTCCCGCTTGTTAATATTCTATCCTGCCCGAATAAAAATGCTCAGGTCAAAAAAGTGGTAGATGATGTAATCGATGTTTTGAGCAGCCTGGACTTTGAAAAGGAGATCAAAGACAATAAAAACTTATTTGCTATTGTACTGGCTGATGAATCATTATTAAAAATAGTACTCGAGAGCTTTCCTTTGACTGTCAATGATAAAAATGGCTACGAAATAAATATTCCGGAGCTTTTGAATATCAGTATGGGAAGACCCTTAAAAGAGAGTCGTTTTTTTCAGCTTCTCAGATTAATATTTGACTTGCATGAATCAATACAAAATGGGAATACCGGGATATATTATAATCCTCTAAAAAGTGTATTGACACATCCTTTGATAAGGGTTTGCTTTAAGAATGATCAAAAGATAGAGAAACTGGATGCGCAGGTTCGCAAAAGGAATAAGGCTTTTATTAAAAAGGAAGAGGTATTGGAAATTGAGAAAAACAAAGTACTTCCGATCATAATGAACACATGGAAAGAAGGAGGGGCAGGTTTTAGTGAATTTGGAACTTCATTGATCAATGTAATTTTAGATTCCTATGAAAATATACCTGAAGATGAAAGGGTCTTCCTGCATGCTTTTCGAAGAGGTTTTGAAAAGATGTCGGATTTGCTCGATCAATTCCAAAAAGACCTCAATTCCAAGACATTTAGGAACCTGTTTTTCCAACTTATAAATCAGTATTCCATTCCTTTTGCGGGAGAGCCCATAAGTCCGATTCAGATAATAGGTCTTTTGGAAACCAGAGCACTTGATTTTGATTATACCTATATCATTTCCTGTAATGAAGGGGATATGCCAAAAAAGCGTTCTCAAGACAGTCTTTTCCCATTTGAAATAAGAAGTCATTTTAAAATCCCGACTTTTATTGATAAGGACGCCTCTTTATCTTATACCTTTTATCGGTTGTTCCACAGGTCGGGAAATGTGAATTTATATTATCACAATTCAAATGATCGAATGAGCGGAAAAGCCAGCCCGAGTCGATTTATAAAACAATTGGAGTACGAGATGTTTCCTCATTTTGAACAAAAGGTTGAAAAGGAAAGTGTACTTCATTATTTCCCGGAAAATCCTGAAAAAGCAATTTCGATTACAAAGAATGAAGCTATAATTAGAAAAATTGAAGCTCATATTTCAAGGAAAGATTATAAAGGTGATCCGAGAGGACTTTCACCTTCTCTGATCAATACTTATATGCGCGACCCGATTACATTCTTTAAGCGAGTGATACTAGAAGTAAGGGAGCCGGATACTCTGGAGGAGGGTTTTGAAGCCAATACCTTCGGATCCATCATCCATGAGGTGCTTGATAAACTCTTAATTCCGTTTAAGAATCAGATGATTGATGATAAAGCAATCGAAGCCTTAAAAGCTAAAACCAAACTAGATGTTTTATTAAAAGAGGAAGCTCAAAATTTAGCAAAGGATATAGAAACTGAGCGTGGCATTAATAAGCTCTATTTATACTCAGCAGAAATCCTATTGAAGAAGTATCTCGATCTCTTAAAGAATGACAGTTTTTTGCTACTGGATACTGAAAGGGACTTAACCAATACATTTTCTTTCAAACACAATGTACTTGAAAGAGATGTCAAAGTAACTATTCACGGAAAAGCAGATCGGATAGACTTAAAAGGAGATATTATCAGGATCGTAGATTATAAAACAGGAAACCTGAAAAATCAAAAATTCAGCTTTGATGAGAAAGTCAATCTTTGGCAAGATGATAATCAGGATAAAATCATTCAGCTCCTCATTTATAAGTACTTACTCATCAAGAATAAGCATAATCTTGATTTCATGAGAGGGCGTGAAAAGTTTAAAATTGAATCCGGATTCTATTTCTTCAGAAAAGGGAATAATCCTTTTATCAAATTGAAAACAGCCGATGAATTGGATGATGAAAACTCCTTTTGCACAGCTGTTGAATCTGTGATAATTGATATTCTTCAGGAAATTCTTAATCCTGAAATTCCGTTTTCAGAAGAAGTTTTAGAGAATATATGGGCTGAAGCCAATTAACTGAAAATGCCGATTTCACAATTTAAAGTTTAAATATTTATTACCATGAGTTATTGCATTGCTGTACAAACAATGTCTTCTGACAGTCCACATATTCACTATCATGATAAAGAATACGGTTTTCCCCTAGATTCTGATAATGAGCTCTTTGGCAGATTAATATTGGAAATCAATCAGGCCGGTTTAAGTTGGACTACTATTCTGAACAAAGAAAATAACTTCAGAACTGCATATTCCGATTTTGACATAAAAAAAGTTGCCGCTTATGATGAAATTGATCGCGAAAGACTGCTTGGCGATGCCGGAATAATTCGCAATAAACTAAAAGTGAATGCTGCAATTCACAATGCCAATGAAATCATCAAGCTTCAGAATGAATACGGAAGTTTTAAAAATTGGTTAGATCAGAACCATCCATTATCGAAGCTCGAGTGGGTTAAATTATTTAAGAAAACAGGTTTTAAATTCGTAGGAGGGGAGATTATCAACGAGTTTCTGATGAGCACCGGTTATTTGCCCGGTGCGCACGATAAAGACTGTCCGGTATTTAAAACTATTGAAAAGGAAAATCCTATGTGGATGAAATCTTCTTAAAAATCAGGTTTTCCGAAATGCTCTTCAGCATATGAAAGGCATTTATTCCAGTCTTCGGTAAAAAACTCCTTTACTTCATTTAGCTCTAATGGCTCTATCAAAGGACCTTGGTCAAACATTGAATCAGGTAGAATTTTGGCTATGTACAATATTGAATAGCGGATAGCTCCGAGATAAATTCGCCATAAAAAATGAAGAAAGGAATTCTTAAAAACTCTTCTCTTTCTTATGTTGAAATAATTTCCAACCCAGTAAATGGCTCTGATTTGGTTTTTGTTATATGAAGAATGCCTTTTGTCAAGATTAATGTCATCCCGATTATAATTGGCATTCATAAAATTTGCAATCCTGTCGATGAACGTAAAGGGAGCATTTATCATTTCCTCATAAAATACCACTAATGGCTTATTCGTAAAATGACTTTCCAGGTATTGAATTTTAGGGAAATAGGAGAGGTCGGCTTGTGAAAATAGGCCCTTGTCATTTTCCAGATCAATAAACTCTTTGAAAGTTAAATGATTGCCATTTTTAACGAAGCGTCTATACTGCGAAGCGATCCAACCGTCCTGTCTTCTGAAAACGACAATAGGATGGGCGTTGGGAAAGTTTTTTGAGAACTTATCTACTTCTTCTTCAAATTGTTGGTCAAATTCTCTCGAAACAAAATATTTGTCTGAATCTCCTTTTGATACGATCTTTTTGAATTGCTTATAACGGGTTCTTTGAATGTATTTGACATTCTTAAAAAACGGGAAGACATCGTATTGTAAATAGGTGCTTGCTGCGCGGCCCATTCCTACATGAAAATATACCTCCGGTGTTTGCACAGATTTATTCGACATACTTAATCAAAAAAAATGGGTAATGTCATTTCCGAAATTACAAATTCACCTTCTCGACGCGCAGGCTGCCATTTGGGCATTCTTTTGAATAAATCCCGGATGGCATTTTCGTATCCTTTATCCGGCGATTCCAGGATTACTACTTTAATTATTGACCCGTCTTTATCAACTAAAAATTTCACCCAAGCAGGATCTGAAGTTGTTCCGTCTAAATCGAGGGACTTCAATTCTTTTTCAATGAATTTGTAAAAAGCTTCCAATCCTCCGGGATACTCCGGCTCAGGGCCATAAGTCACATAACTCTTGGTGGTATCTGCCGGAATTACTTCCTGGGCAGAAAGACTAAGAGCTACGAAAATAAAACAGATTGTAAGCCAAATCTTCATCAGGCGCTAAGATATGTAATTGATAAGATACTTTATTAATGAATAAAGGAATCAATTGCTGACAAACATCAGCGTCCTAAATCACAGTTTAATCGGGAAATACAAATAAATAAGCGTCATGCAGTTGTGCCTCCGCAACTTGATCCTGCACCGGCTGTGCATCCGAAACAGTGTTGGTTGATCCTAATATCCCGATCGTTTTGATTTTCAATATTGAATTTGCTGATATGCTTTCCATTTTGCACATCTACCTTCATATCGAGCATTTGATTAAAATCACAGTCATAAACGTAGCCATCCCAACCGATGCTTATTGTATTGCGACACATCACACCCATGGCAGCCGATGGATTAAATGCATTGACCAATTCTGTCATATAATTTTCCAAATTTTTGCTTGAAATAAGATAATCCAAAAATCTGCTAACAGGGATATTCGTTATGGCAAAAAGGTTATTGAAAACAATATCGTATCCATTTTCTAATCTTTTTTTGAATTCAGATTCGAGTCCTTCCTGATCGCCCGGTAAAAATGCTCCTGTTGGATTATAAACCAAGTCAAGTTGCAATTCCGGCTCGATTCCGTATCCTACTTCATTCAGCATTTTTAATGCTTTGATTGACTTTTCAAAAACACCATCGCCTCTTTGAGCGTCTGTTCTGCGTGCATTAAAATAGGGTAGAGAGCTGACCACATTTACCTTATGTTTTTTGAAGAACTCAGGCAGATCATTGTATTTAGGATTGGCGAGTATTATGGTAAGATTACATCTCACAATTATATTCTTGCCCATTTTTCGTATTTCCTCTACAAACCATCGAAAGTCCGGATTCATTTCAGGAGCTCCACCGGTGAGGTCAACAGTTTGAATGTCTGTGCCTTTTAACGCATCAAGACATTGCTGCATAGTTTCGCGGCTCATTATCTCTTTGCGGTCGGGTCCGGCATCCACATGACAGTGCTTACAAACCTGGTTACACATTTTACCAAGGTTGACTTGAAATATTTCTATACCGGTCGGCTTTAATGGGAAAACTCCCAAATCCTCAAGTTTTTCCTGAAATGTGGGAATGTTGAGACTCTCAGCATCGCTGAGAATCTCAATTTGTCTATCCGTTTTAGAAAGGTCGTGTTGTCTTCTGAGAAGTGTCTTCTCCATACTACATCATTTTTTCTTTGGCGATATTCATCATTTGCGTACTGTGAACAAGGGAAGCACCACCTCTGATTGCAGCAGCTACGTGAACGGCTTCCATCATCTGCTCTTCATCTACGCCTTTTTTCATTGTATCATCAGTATAAGCTTCGATACAATAAGGGCATTGAATGGCATGGGCTACAGCCAGTGCTATTAAAGATTTTTCTCTTGCTGTAAGTGCGCCTTCCTTGAAAACTTCACCGTAATATTTAAAGAAGTGCTCTCCAAGTTCTTTTTGGAAATCTGTGATATTGCCGAATTTACCGAGGTCTTCCCGGTTATAATATGTGTCTTTCATTTGAATAAAATTTAGGATTGATTGGTTTTACAAATACGAATTAGTTGGCCCATGAAGGCGGTGCTCGCATTTGTTTAAATCCTATTATATCAAATGAAAAAATGGACTCTTTGTTTTGAGAAACTTTTTGAGTGTTTGAAGCAAGTAGAGAAGTGATTGAAAGCGCCAATCTATTAATTGGGAATTTCTCAATAAATCTCCACAAGTCTTTTTCCGAATCAATATCACCTAGTTTTGTCTTGCATTCAATTTGGACAGAAAGGTTCTTAGAGTAGTCTATGAAACCATTGTAAACTCTATCGCTTAACCAGGGGATATTTATAAATAAATGTCGATTCAGATTCTTTCTGTGGATGCCTATCAGATAAACACCGCCATCAGTAGATGGACCGATAATTAGATTATTCTCGTTTATTTCATTGCAAACATTAGAAAGCGTATCACTGGTTAGTTCAGGACTATCATTTCCAATGACAATAACTTTCTCAAAGCCGGCATTAAAAACTCTGCTCATTTCATTGAATAAGCGTTCGCCAAATGAATTACCAAACTGATATTCATCGGAACTTATGAAGTAGGGGAGACATGATTTTTTAACCACATCTTTTGTGTGCTCAATTAATTCATGAAGAATTTTATCATTTTGAGTTTCCGATATCTTTTTGTGAAGACTTTCAGATTCAAGACTTCTTGTAAAAATTAATATGGCGGTATCGGTTGAGAGTTTTTTCAAGTGCTAATGTAAACTTGCAATTATTTAGATTAAGAGAAAGGTATATCTTCCGTCCTGTAAATTATGTCTAAAGTACGACAGATTAGCTCGATCCCATGTTATTATAATATTTTATCAATTCATTAATCCTTTTAAAGTCCAATTCCTTTTTCATTTCCTTTAAATGCTGAGCTATGGCCAATGATTTTCGAATTCTGCTGTCGGTGTTTTTTACACTTTTTACAATATAAATAAGTGCTCTTTGCTTGCCCGGACTGAGTTTTTGAAAGCGCTCCCAAGCCAATTCTTCTTGTCCCATTACCTCTGTGAATTCTTCGGGAACATCCATCCCAAACTCGGAACGATCTTTTTCTATTTCAACAGATATTTTACTTTCATCATCTATTTCGAGTTCATTTCTCACTTTTTTATTTAGCAAAATATACCAACCTTTCTTTGAAGGCATCAAGGCTCCTCGAATTTGAGAAATGCCATTTACTTTGCAAATAATCCTTCGATTATCACCTTCAATGTATTTTTCTGCAATATTTTCAGGTACTAAAAAATGATGTCCCCAAAGATTGGTATTGAAATTTTCAACCACAGAATTAAACTTGTCAGACATGAAAGAATCTATTTATGTCTAAAATTTAACCGAATATTTTAACTTTCAACAAAAATTTGGCAATGAAAAGTATTAACTGGAATTATTTACTCGTGTTTTCTTTATTAATATCCATTTCCTGTGGTAATAATGATGAGGATTTATTCGACAACCTTAATAGTCTTCCCGAAAGCTCCAAGGTATTTTATTTGCTCAATAATGACCGCGCAATGAAATGGTCGACAGATGGTGAAACATGGACAGATATTTATGTTACTTTCAACAGAACTCCCAATACACCAAATACAGCTGCTTTTCAAACGGATGGCAGAAGAATTTATGCTTATGTAGGCGGAACGCTCTACGATGCTGAAAAGGGCGCCTATTATAATGTACTCGGTTTGGGAAATAATCCTGCGAACAGATCCGATTTTGCAGTGACTAATCTATCTTCTCACATATTGGATTACGTTAGCGGCGAAATCAAAACTGTTCCTCACACATTTGTTTCTTTTACCACATTTCAATTGAGTAGTACCGGAATTGATCCTCTTGATATCACTGATTTTGTTTCTACACTCAGTATTGTATTTGCCAATGTAAATGATGGTTCAATCATTTATTCAGACGATGATGGTGCAAGCTGGAAACAAACCAATACTCAAACTAGTCAGGAAAATATCACTCTGGAAAAAGTATGGGCTTATGGTGAGGATTTTTATGGAATAGCCAATAATAGAGTGCATCACTCAACTGACGCAATAAACTGGACTGAATTAAACGTGAATTATGACTTTATCCAATCGGGAACTGATACTTCAGTCGCTATCATTGTATCTGACGTTTTTGCCGAAGAAGATTATATCAATTTTAGAGTACAAGAGGATGTGACTGTCACCGGAGGCAATTCTTTTACAAGAACAACTCTGTTAGAATCTGAAAATGGGGGCAATTCATGGATTGGAACAGAGATTGATATTCCGAATCAAAGCAATACCATGATTCTCAATATTTCAGGCGTTTATGTAACTGAAATTAACAGTTCCGAAAAAGGCGACCGATCTCTACATTCTTCAAGCGATCTTGAAAATTGGACGGTAATTGATGGTGAGAAAATGTACATGGAATTTGTTTATCAGCTTTTTAAGGCTCAAACTGTCAGATAAATCAAGAGAGAATTTTGTCTTTAGCATGCTGGTACTCATCATCGCTTATTGCACCATTTGAATGCAATGCATGAAGTCTGCCCAGTTCTTCACTTAATCGCTCTCCTTGTTCTTCTTTGATTTGCTTTAACTGAGCTTTTTCAAGAGCATCTGTTTGTCGGCTTTTTGAAGCTAGAATAATGATTAGCCCTATAATGGGACTCAGAAGAATGGAGATAAGAATTGATTTCCAAAAACCGATAACTCTATTATCTCCCAATAGGCCCAATAAAGCACTAGGTAAAACCCATCCAGCAATGAAGACAAATGTATATTCATTGAATACATTCATGATTGCAAAATTAATGAAAATGACTCATAATCAATGATTTTGATATCCGTAAGAATTATTTTGAGAATTGCTCAGTCGATTTTTGAAACTAAATAAAACATCTGAGTGGCAATTTCCATGCAGGTAAAATCGTAAGCGTATACTTCATTTCCGCTTCCATCCGATTTTTTAGGATCTTCAAATGGCAAACTGATACGCAATAATGCTTCAGGAATAAAAGGACAATTTTGATCTGCATCTGAACAGACCATTATGGCTATGTAGTCTTGCTTTGGATTGGCAGAATCTGAATAGTGTTTTGAGAAACAATGCATTTTATCATTGTCTTCAGAATAGATTATGTCATAATGCGGATTAGATCCGGTTTCATTTTTAATCTCAAAGCCCGACCGAATAAGCGCTGCGATAGAGTTTTTGTTAAATGCAGTTGCCTCTGTACCTCCGGAATATGTACTGATATAGGCTTTGTCAAAATAGATAGCAGCTATTTGTGCCCAAATTTGAGCAAAATGACTTCTTCGGCTATTATGTGTACAAATAAAAACCAGCTGAATATCTTCCCTTGACATTTTTAATCGTGAAATGGATTCGGCAATATTTTCCAAATCATGCTTACGTGAAAGAGGAATATTAGCGTAGTTTTTAACTACGCTAGAAATGTAATCGGATAATTTTGAGATGAATTTCATTCAATAAAATCGAATCAAATGATAATTTTAGTTCTTAATAATTTTTCCACTTGTGAATTTGCCTTCAGAATTAATTCTGTAGATATAAACTCCATCAGGCTCAGAACTAATATCGAATTGTTCAATTTCTTGATTTAATTCCTTTTCAATAATCACGCGTCCACTGAGGTCTGTAATTCGAACAAAACCTTTTAAACCCTTGTCCATTTTCACAATAAACTGTCCGTTATTTGGATTAGGATAAATACCTTGAGAAAATTCAACTTCTTCATTAATAGAGCTAATAACAGTACTTGTTGTGAAAGATCTGACGACTGAAAATGCTCCGGGAACACCATTTTGGATTGATCTGACTCCCCAATAATAGGTGGAATTATTATTTAAAGGTGCAGGGATAAAATCTCTTTTCCAGGTAATGGTATCGATTACATTAAAATTGGGAATTTCAAGAGTTGGAAGTGTGGAAATCACAAAATTATATTGAGTGGCACCCGGAACAGTGTACCATTCGAATATCGGGTTGATATAGGTATTTGTTGCCTGATCAATTGGTTTTTTGAGTATGGGAGAAGCAATGAATGTAGTGAAGGAACGCGTGGCTGAAGCGGTCATTCTACCACCGTTGTTAGTTAAAACCCTCCAATAATATGTAATGAAGCCTTGCTCAAGATTTGAAAGAGGTTTTACATTTGTTTTGTTTTTTGCAATGTTTTCGTAGTAGTCGATTGTGCTGAAATCAGATTGCTTTGAAAATTCGATTCTATATAAGAGAAAGTCATTTGAATTAACAGCTGACCAGCTAAAGGTTTCATCCCCAAAGAGGTCGATGGCACCGTCTGCAGGAGCCGTAAGATTAGGAGCCATAGCAGGAGCGCTTGTATCTACACCGACATAGGTGATAAACATATCTACTTTACTCAATGGTAGATCGTTGGCATTTCGAGGAACGGCTTCTACGGAGTCTACCACATTCATGCCACTTATGACCTTTCCATAAGCCGTATATTGTCCGTTTAAATTGCTGTTGTTGGCAAGGTTCACATAAAATTGAGAAGTTGCACTATTGATATTTGCGGCTCTTGCCGCACCAATTATACTTCTATTATGAGCCAAAGGACTAAATTCGGCAGGCACGGTTTGTTGCCAAGAGGCGCCCTGTCCCCATGTGGATGTAGGGCCGGTTTTTGAGTTAGGATCACCTCCCTGAATGACAAAATTTGGTACAACCCTGTGGAAAGCTAGAGAATCATAAAAACCCTGTTGAGCTAGAGTGTCAAAATTTTCACAGTGAAGAGGAGCGATGGTAGGGTACAGCTCCATGCGATAGGTTCCAAATGTATCAGGATACTGCCTTACGAGAACATCGTAAAGTGGTTTGCCATTGAATTGGGCTTGACTGAGAGGATGAATTGAAAATAAAACCAACAAAGAGAAAAGAATCTTTTTCATGTTTAAAATTTTTATAAAATTAATATTTCTTTGGGTAAAATGATGATTTATCGATCAATATAGCTGAAGTAGATTATTTGTAATGCAAAATCATTTTGATTGTTTTTTTACCTCTTTGATGATCAGTGTTTTGTCATCGTTTGAATAATAGGGAGCGTAGTATTTCTCTTTCATTTTTATCGTCCAAGCCGGAATGATTTGACCTTCTTCTTCAATAATATTTTTTTCTTCCTCAGAATCACCAATATAGTCCACCTTATAGGTATAGGATGCATCATTTTCCCTTACTAATAGTGTCATATTATCATTATCAGGAGGCATAACAGTTAAAGCAGTACTCAAAGGAAATATGGATTCATCTGTCTCCAATTCTATATCGAAATACTTGCTCCATTTTAAAACATCAAATGCATCAAATGAAAAAACAAGCGCGGGTCCTACAGAAATTTTTGTCTTATGTTTTTTCCATGCCAACTGAGATACAAAATCAATTTCTCTAAATATATGACCTGAATGAGTTATATCCATATGCTCATAAACCAGCACAATTTCTGATCCGTTAAAAATCTCAAAATGTGTCAGATTGTATTTGTTCCAAACCAGTTTTTTGATCTCTTTGGATTTGTGAAGACTATCCACCTTGTGCAATAGTTCAATGTTTAAAGGTTGGAAATGTTCCCTTTTTATTCGTGTATTATCAAAATCAAATAAGGCATAAAATACACCTAAAAATAATTCTGAAAATTCAAGCTTGGTAGCGATAAATACTTTGTTATCATCAATGAATTTCATCGTGAGATCATCTTTAATATCTCCCATATTTATGGAATCTGCAAGGATATTTAGAAACTCATACTCATTGGCACCATAAGGATATCGGTATACTTCAAGGTCGCCCTCAAGATTAGAATTAGCAACAAAAACATCACCCATATCATTTACCTTGATATCGTAAATAAACATGCCATCTTCAAAATCAATATGACCGCTGTCTAATTCCTGTATATTTTGATCATAAACTTTGTAATTCAGATTTAGATGATCTTTGGAGTAGTCATAAATTGAAAAGAGGTATTTAGATTCTCTTAGAGAAACATGCATATTAAATCGATATTCAAGATGTACTTCGATATCTTCATCGCGCAAAGCAATTATTGATAAATTCTCATCAGCAATTACATCAGCTTTATCATCGTTAAAGTGTTTCTCATTTACTTTTTTCCTCCATAATTCGCTCTCTGATAGCAATTTTCCAGTTTTCCCATCTAATCTTCTCAAATAGAGTACAGCTTCTTTTGACTTTTTAACCTTGATAGTGCTGAACACATTTAAAATGCCTTCAAAGAGTTCATCCTGAATAACATATTCGTTTTCTTTGATTTTCAGATCCGTTTCCCACAATAGTTTCCCTTTGGTATTATAGCAATGCGATTTCCAAATTTTTCCTTCTTCAGGAAAGGTCACAATTATATTTCCTTTTTCAGCAGTTACCGCGTGAAAGCAGGTGGGGAGTGCTTCCGGTGAAAAATTTTCAATTACTATTTGAGCATTTGTTTGGAAACTTAAAAGAAGAAATATCAGAATAGTACAAAAAAGGACTTTTTTCATGTGAATGAATTCAGTTTAGACAATAGTACTTTGTTGAATGCCTTCAATATACGAATATCTGTTTATTAAACGATATGGCTTTTTTTGACTCTTTGACGGTCATTCTATTTTTTTTGAATCCATCAATTCGAAGATATTGATATGTAAAAATATATTTATGTATTTGTAATTTTATGGAATAAGCCTTTGAATATTACAATATCTGGCATTTTGACGTACCTTTGTTATATAAATGTATAATTATGAATAAATTTTTATCAATCATTTTTGCAGCTGTCATAGCTACAACTTTTTATTCTTGCGGAGACGATGATAGTTCTAATAATGGAACGCCAACTGTACCTCCAACTACTACTACCGGAATGTCAGCTAAAATTAATGGCGCAACTTGGACTGCTTTTGATGGAGGAGTAACTGCTTTACTGGATAGTACAGGTGAACTTCTAATTTTCGCTTCGGGAGCAGCCGGAAATGACACTTCACTTGTAACTTTATTTACTGAAGCTCCTCAAGGAGGTCCATATACATTGGATACTTTGGATAGTAATAATAATGGTGCAAGCGTAGATCTATTTTTTGGAGCTATTTCAGGCGTGATTACATTTACTGCGCATGATGCTAATGCCAACAAAGTTTCCGGAACTTTTAATTTTGTGACCGCTGAGTTTTTTGGTGCGCCTGCAATAACGGTAACCGAAGGTGTATTTAGTAGTATTGTTTATGTAGAGTAACATCACCTTAAAATTACATTGCAAAGAGCTCGATTTATCGGGCTTTTTTTATGTCTTGAAAATGTATTCAAACAAAATCAAACAATTCTGATTCCCATTTTTTATAAATGAATAAGTTTAACTCCATAAATTCATTTAACGACATTAGGAAATTGAAAAAAATAATTAAAACCTCGCTAATTGGCTTTTCAGGTTTATTTCTATTGGGTCTGATATCATATTTTATCCTTGATGAGCCATTGCCGGAAGGTGAGTCGGGTAAAGAAGCTGAACAGATAGCGGATAAGATGCTAAATGCTTTAAATAAAGATGCCTGGGATTCCACAGAATACATTGCTTGGACTTTTCCCGGAAATCATGAATATCAATGGTTTAAATCAAAAGATAGTGTTATCGTAAAATGGGATGATTTTACAGTTCATCTGAATACACAAACAGCCAAAGGAATTGTGAAAAGCGAAGAGGCATTGGAGCAAAAGGATTCTCTTGAAATCATAGATAAAGCATATCGTTTTTTCATAAATGATTCATTTTGGCTAATTGCTCCTTTTAAAGTTCGCGATCCCGGTACTAGCAGAAAAATGGTGAAACACAATGGTAAAGATGCATTATTGGTAACCTATTCTTCAGGTGGAGTTACTCCGGGCGATTCCTATTTATGGATACTGGATGATGATTATCGCCCAAAGGCATGGAAATTATGGGTAGAAATTATACCAATAGGAGGGATTGAATTTAGTTGGGAGGCTTGGGAAAATGCAAATGGGGCATTGATAAGTACTGTTCATAAAGGTCCACTACAAATCGATATCCAAAACCTGAGTGCTAAATAGAATGCCATGAGTTACAAACCAATAAACTGTTCTTTTCACGATTTGCTGTTGGATCGAGCAAGCAGAAAGGTCAATTGTGAACTGGCCTATGAAGAAAATGGACTTCGCAATAAGTATAATGGGAAAATATTGGATGTTTATTCTTATTCCGGAGAAGAGTATTTAATTGGCGAGAATAACTTTAAAATTCGACTGGATAGAATAATAAGTCTGGATGATACGAAGGCTTTTTGAATTTTAGTTTGAATTAGTTTTCCTGGTATATTTCTTTAATTCTTCATTAGGAACAATATAAGTTCTGTTTTTCCAGTCTTCAGGAGAATAAGCCAGCTCTTTTTTGAAGATCATATACTTAGGTTGTATTATTTTTTCATATTCCTCTTCTGATTTTGATTCATGTTCAAGAACCAATAATTCCCATTTGCTGTGTACATTAAATAATAAATCCACATCGAATTTGATCTCATTGAGTTCTTTATCAAAAAGAAATCGCTTCTCTTTTTTAAGCAAAGAAAATTTCCTGTCGATTGCGGCCATTTCGTTTTCTTCTGCATATATATATTTTAAATGATAAGCGTCTTTTCCTTTTTCGAATATTACTCTGCCTTTTCTATAATTAATTGCATGACCAATTCCCAGTAGTTGAATATTTTCAGTGCTTTTGCCTTTTGCATAGGAATAATCCATTTGATGAATACCAAAATCGGAGCTTGACACAAATATCTCTCCTTCAAAAATCCCTGAGCTTTTTGGTTTGAACTTAATCTTGTAAACGAGTTCGCCATTATAGAATTCAAGCTTTACCATTTCAAATTTGTATTTACCCGATTTATTAAGAAAAGCAGTATTATCACCCTCAAGAGAAGCATAATGCTTGATTAAGGATGATGTTTCCCCTTTAACGTAGCCTATTGGCATATTAAAACTCAGACTGTCATTTTCATGATCATCCTTATCTTCCTCTTCAGTGCCGGAATCATCTGTATTTAATTTCACGCCCAAAATGCCGGTTCGGAATTTATAATAGATATCAGGGTTGGAAAGTGTTTGCTCAAAGTCAGCAATAAAATCACTCATCTGTCTTTCAACTTCTTCAAGCAATGCTTGCTGATCACCTTCTTCAAGCGAAATTCCCTGAATAGGGATCAATTTGCTACTTCCATTATGACTGTATAAATCAAATACTGCATCATTATAATCAATGAATTCATCGGGCATTTTATTTAATAGGTTTTGAAATTTATCCTTATCGAGTCCGGCAAAATCCGACTTGGTAATTTTTGCTACATTTTTATCCGAAAATGGCGTTTTGATAAAACTATGAACGAATAATCTTTGTCTTTCGGTCCGGTTTGGATGGTTCTTGGGATAATTCTCGATGACTTTTTCAATTATTTCATCGACGCTTAATTCTCTGGAATAAATATTGACATCTGATAGATTAATGTTGGCAGGTTTTAAATAGAAATTGGATTGTTCTTCAATCTGAGAAAAAGAAATTTTTAAAGTTTCATAACCCATATAACTGAAATGAATTGTATCATTTGAATTAATATTATTCGTGGATAGGATGAAGGCTCCTTCAGAATTACTAATCGTACCCATATATTTCCCCGATACAGCAATGCTGGCATAAGGAAGAGCTTTTTTAGTTTCAAAATCTAAAACCCTACCTTTAATATTCTCATTGGCATAGGAATACAAATTGGCGATTAATACCAGAGCAGATAATATGTTAATTCTCAAATTGGACAATTTTTATTTATAAAATTTCAACGAATTACGGTAAAGCTTTATTTAGATAAATATATTTTATGCAAAAGGCTTCATAATATTTCAGATGTATTCAAACAAGCCTCATTATTATTTGTATAACTAGTAATTCATAAATTAAACAAGATTATGATCAGAGCATATATTACAGGTGGAAGTAAGGGAATTGGTTTTGGTGTTGCCGAAGCAATATTGAAAGAAGGTGGTAAGGTAGCAATTACGTCACGCTCTTTGAAGGAAGTAAATGAGGCTGCAAAAGTGTTGAAAAGTCGAACAGGGAATAATCATGTATTAGCTTTTGAATGTGATGTGCGCAATTTGAATGATCAAAAAGGAGTGGTAACTAAGGCTTCTGCTGAATGGGGTGGTATTGATCTTGTTGTTGCAAATGCAGGTATAGGAAAATTCGGATCAATCGAAGATCTCTCTGAAAAAGACTGGCAAGATACCATTGATATAAATCTGACCGGCGTTTTTAATACGATTAAGTCATCATTAGATGCTCTTAAAAATAGTAAGGGCTATTTCATTACAATTTCAAGTTTGGCAGGAACGAATTTCTTTGCAGGAGGCGCTGCCTATAATGCAAGTAAATTTGGCTTGACCGGTTTTACTCAGGCAGTAATGCTTGACCTGAGAAACCATGGAATTCGCGTTAGTACAATTATGCCCGGATCAGTAGCAACACATTTCAATGATCATACACCTTCGGAGGCAGATGCATGGAAAATTCAAATTGAGGATATTGGTGAAATGGTTGTAAATCTTGTTAAACTTAATCCAAGAACATTGCCTAGTAAGATTGAAGTTAGACCGAGCATGACTCCGACCAAATAGTGATAAAAACAATTAATATTCTTAAAGTGAAAAGTTCCTGAGTTTCGTAAAAATCAGGTCTGATTGAGAATATTAGATTTTATTCCTTAATAAATTTGCCCCAAAAAGTCTTTTCTTGTGATGAAATTTCAATAAAATATAAGCCTGAAATTAGATTAGATATTTGAATGGTATTATTAATTGAATTGATTGAGTAAGTCTTTATTAATTTGCCATTAACATCTGTCATCCGAACTTCGAGATCTTCATTTGTATAAGTTAATCCATAAATCGTAAGATTATCACTTGATGGATTAGGATAAAGAGTAATTTGATTATCTAATTTGGAATTTATACCATTAATTATTGGCGCACCATTATAAACATCATTTATTTCGCTTGGGCTAAGCTTTCGGTTGTATATTAATACCTCATCCATTTTTCCATGATAAAATCGCTCATCGTTATTTGTGTTATAGGCAAGTCCGATGGTCAAAGAAGCATTCGAGGGAACGGAATTTAAATAAGCACCTATTCCTGCTCCAGTAAAGTAATCTACTGCATAAATACCATTAAGAAAGATTTGGATGGAAGTATCTGAATAAGTACCGGCCACATGATACCATTGGCCGTAATTGACACCAGCAGACCATGCAACCGTGGTATTTGAATTTGTGCTGACACTTGCGCCACTTGCAACTAGAGATGCAAAACTTAAATTACTTTCAGTATTTACTCTTAATTCTAACTTTCCGGTTTCTTTTTTACCAAAAGCAATTCCAGTTGCTCGATTGCCTCTGCCAAAAATTGTATCTAAATAAAACCAAGCACAAATTGTCATTTCTGATTGTTGAGAAATATCAATAATATTTCCTGCAAGAATAAAGTCATCAATTCCATCAAATGAGTATGCAGAATTTGCTTGGTTAAATCTGTCATCAGTCAAGCTCGCGCCACTTGTCACTCCATGGTTATCGTTACCTGATAAATCCAAAGAATTTCCATTAAAGTTGTAATAAGCAACTAAGCTGTCAGACAAATTAAATTGTGCAAAAACATCAATTTTGAAAAAAAACAAGATTATTAGAATTATAGTAGAAATTCGATTCATAAAGTTATTTAATAGTAGTTTGTCGAAAATAATTATTAATAATCTAAAAACATAATAGCTAAATAGAATTTAAATTCCATTTGGTTTAATCAATCCTATCCATCTCATCATCGATGGCTGTCTTTCTTCTTCTTGCAGCTTGAATTTTTTGATTTCCGAAATTCCATGTGAGTCCGGCACCGTATCTGTTAAAATCGCCCGACCAGGCCCCATTCATATAAAGGCCGCCATAATCGCCGGTATAACCAAAATCGCTGGCTGTATTGAAAATATCATTCGCATTCACTCTTATTTGCAGACTATTGTCAAAGAAATAATGACTCAATCCCAAATTCAAACTTTGATATGGATCGATGAAAATGGATCCTCTCCAAATGGAGGGGCCGTTATAAGAGTAATTTAAGTTAGCACGGAAGCGCTTTGTTATACTCAAGTTATTATTAATGTTGAAAGAATAGATATGTGCCTCAATATCAACTTCTGTATCGTTGAAATTACCATAATATTTAGAAAAATTATATGAAGCCGATGTTCGGATTTCCCACCAGTCGAGGGGTTTTACAGGAAAGCTCATAGTTGTTGAAAGACTATTGATATCCTGCATATTTTGCGGCTGTAAAAAGCTCGATCGATCTTCTGCAATTTGAAGCACTTGAGCTACATAATCTTTTTCATAGCTATAAGTAATATTTCCGGTAAGGGTTTGCTTTAGAGAGTAAGAGAATTGTACTTGATCTGTAAAAGAGGGTAGGAGAAAAGGATTACCTTTCATGAATTGCAATTCACTGAGTTTATATTCAAATGGATTCAGATTCTGATAATTTGGCCTGGCTACTCTTTTACCATAGCTCAATGCCAGCAAAAGATTTTTATTTGTACTCGTATATGTTAAGCCGATATTTGGAAAGAAATTTCCATAATCCCTTAGGACTTTACTGTCGTTCGAGGGAATTTCACTTATTAAAATACCTTCGGATATGGTGTGCTCATAACGCAGACCGAGGTCATATTTCCAGTTCTCACCAATACTAGAAGAAAAGATAGCATAGCCTGCAAATACATCTTCCCGATAGGTGAAATTGTTTGAACGATTAAGATCTAAAACTGCTTCACCGGAATCGATATTGTAAAATTTATATCTATTATCCGTATTGATCAGCGAAGCCTTTGCTCCGGTTGAAAAGCTAAAGGAATCAAAGTCTTTTTCAAAATCTATCTTCCCAACTTTAATATCAATATTGGTATTTCTCTCATCACTAAAATCCACTACACGATTGACTAAATCTGTGATTGGATTAAAGTAAGTATTTGGTTGCCTAGTTGATCCCTCATTTGCAAAGGTACCATAATTGAAATCCGTGTTAATGGTAGTTTTATCATTGGGTCTAAACTCATAATTCAGATTAAATTGTTGATTATCAGAGGTGAAGCCTTGTATATTTTTGGAAAGCATTATTTCTTCCAATGAATCACTAATATTTGTTGAGATCAATGTTTCGCTATTTCCATCAACAACGCGGTCGGCGAAATCACCGGTATATCGAAAACCAAGAAAGTGTTTTTTGGATAAATAATAGTCTGTTCCGAAAGTAATATTATTTGAATTTAGACCATTTCTCGCAGGGTTTGCGAGATCTATTCTATATCCATTTTGCAATGCATAATGATTGTATTCATCCTGAGTATTATTATTTGTAAAGGTATAGCTGCCATAAAAATTAACCTTGTCTTTCCTGTAATTGAGATTTATTCCCGAATTAAATTTCGCAAAAGTTCCCTGTGAAGCATTCGAATAAAATGTGCCGTTAATCCCGGCATCGCTGGATCGCTTCAACTTGATATCAATAATACCGGTATTTCCTTCAGCTTCATAATTGGCAGAAGGATTGGTGATAAGCTCAATAGATTCAATATTATCCGCTTGTAAACCCATAAGCATAGCGGCTAAATCTGCGCCTGATAAACGCGAAGGTCTGCCATTGATAAATACCCGAACTCCTGTTCTTCCCTGAAAGACAATATTATTATCCGGATCAATAGTAATTCCAGGAGCTCTACTTAAGAGTGTAATTCCATCATTACCAAGATTACTCGGATCACTATCTACATTAAAAATTGTTTTCCCGGGTAGCACTTCAATTAGAGGTCTCTCGCTTTCGATAAGAACATCTTCCAGTTGAGTGACTGAAGTCTGAAGTTTTTGAACTCCTAGTTGCAGATAAGCACCTTTTTCAAAATTTGGAATGGTGATGGTTTTAGCTTCATAACCAACATATCGTATGTTGATAAAATATTTGCCTTCATTGATATTGACGAATTCAAAGTTACCATTGACATCGCTTTGCTCAGCTTTAACTAGTACGGTGTCAAACGTATATAATGCAACTAATGCAAATGGAACGGCTTGATCGTTTTCATCTTGTAATTGTCCACTTATACCGGATTGACCAATAGTCTCAACAAATGAAAGAAGAACCAAGAATGGAACGAGAAAATAGACTTTTCGTAGTAGCAATTTGAAAGGAAGATTACAATAAGATTCTAAAGATATTACTATTTACATATAATATACTCTTGAATTCCCCTAAAATCGGATTCTAGGTCCTAAGCATTTTCCAATGCGTTATAAATAAAGTGATTGCAACAAAAAGAAGTAAAGAATTCACAATCAGGGTTTTTCTGCTTTGATGATTCACAAGTTTTACTTTCTCATTTTTTGCCGCTTCATACATATTCATTAAATCCTTATCTGTCGGTATATATACCTGATCTTTTGTGACGGATCGCATGGTTTCTAATTTAAACTGCTCAAAAGAGGATAGGTTGATTTCATTCCGCCCTGCATACATAGGATTTGCTCTATCAATAATTGCCGAAACAATGCTTCCTACTGCTATCAAAAAGGTGATGATTGCAACAATGCTTACTATCGTAGCATAAACCTGAAGAAAAGAGCGTTTAACTTCCATTATGGTTTAACAATGAAAGTGAAGATTTAATTCTGATTTAGAAAGAGGGCCTACTCCTTGATGAATGAAGCTTTAGTCATTCCAATACTTAATATATATACTCCCTTTTTTAGAGCAGTGATATCTAATAAGATTGTACTCTCATTCTTGGATAATATTTTGATATTGTTGCTTACATCGAGCCCAATCATATTATAAATACTCAATGTCCCATTTTCCAAATCACCTCTGATTTCAATAACAGAATTAGATGGATTAGGATTAATACTTAAAGGCTCAGATTTAAGTATACTTACAGCTCTTACTTGAGAATAATTGAAATCTCCATTATAATCCTCTTGTCTCAACCTATAATAATTCATTCCCTGATAGGGGTTTGTATCCATGTAAGAATATGAATTTGAAATTTCAGAATTGCCTTTTCCTTCAACAACTTTTATTACTTCCCAATTCAATCCATTATTGGACCTCTCTACAGAGAACAATTTGTTGGACTTCTCAGAAGCTGTAGTCCAATTAATAGCCACTTCTTCATTATGCATATTATTGACATCAAAGCGCACCAAATTCACCGGGAGAGCGGAATTTCTATTTACAGAAGCTATTGTGATATAACGAGTTGAGTCTGTGGGTATTTCTGTTGTAGTAATACCTGTTATTGATACATTTCCGTCTGCTATAGCAAAAGTCGGATTTGTTGCAACAGTTGCATCAGAAAAATCTCCATCTGCATCAACCAATAAAACGAGATCTGTGGCAAAATTGGTATCGTTCGCACTTAATTGTATATCCATTGAAAATGTTCCATCAAATTCTGTATTTACTATCTTCCATTCTCTTTCCAGGCGCTTAAAAATACCTTGTCCTGCAGGGTATTCTAAAGAACCCAATGATTGAAGGGCTTCATTATTGTGCCCAATTACTACAAACTGGTTATCTCCTGAAAAGCTTCCTCCATTTGTCGCATTATCTGCTGCAAGGGTAGAAAGGTAAATTTGGGTAGAATCGTCATTGGTTGTAGATTGCCTTTGTAGTAATCCACTATTATCATCTCTTGCAATACCAATTACATCATTGTGGTAAGTAGCATCTGAAGCATCCCAAATTACTGAATCAACAGAAGAAATATAATTTCCTATCCCGGCATCAAGAACAATACCGTATTTGATTCCCAAATACGATTCTATTTTTTGTCTTTCGGTTGCACTTAATGAAGAGGGGTAAAAAATTAATTCAGCTAATTGTCCATTGAAATGCTCATAAAAACTCCCAGCAGCATTCTGGACACCTCCTATTAATGGTGTAATCAAAACTGAACTGAAATCACCAGTTCCCACTGTAAATGCAGTGGAACTACTATTTATTCTTGCAGAACTAAAAGGTGAAATGCTGGTGCTTACGTCAATATTTGCAATATGATATTGGCCTCCCAAAACATAAGGGTAAGTGTTTTGCTCGTCACCATCAGCGACTGAAACAAATTGATTATTAGAACCAAGGAAAAAACCAAGAGGATAAGTTGTACCCGCACTCGTTGAGCTCATAATTGAACCGTGAGCATTGTTCGCTCCATCTCTGAATACCGCATAGGCTTCTACAACCGAAATTGATACATCCCCATCAAGCCTATTTGAAGGTAATGAGCTTGGTAAATCTGAGTTGGCAAACCCAATTGTCGGATTAAAATTGATTGTGTCAGCAAAATAACTCGGAGTACCTGTGACTATAAAAGTATTTGTCCCAACTTGATCAAGCCATCCTGTCAGATCTCCTGAAGTCTGTGAAGTTCCGGCATCAGCTTTAAGCCAGAGATTTACTCCAGCTACACCACCCGGATTTTGAGCTGAGACAATAAAGGGTAGAATAGATAATAAAAATAGTAATCTTTTTTTCATTCGTTGTTGAATCGCATGAAAGTCAAAAATAACCTAACTGTTAAATATTAACAACATTTGCTAAATAATGAGCTTTGAAATATTCAGCCTAATTAAATTAAAAATTTTGTTAATCTCTAAGTTTTCCACTGAAGAGACTGATATTGGAACTTATTGGATTTCCGGCAAGTCTTCTGAAACTTGCTATTTGCCCACAATGCCAAACACAATCTTCTATTGGTCCATTGATATAATTCCAGAATGGTATTGTGTTTCCATCTTTTGATTCTCTTTTGAAATTCTCAAAGTCATGATCATTGCTTATTAAAAGCTTTTCCCTGATTAAATGAAGATTTGAAAGCGTTTCGTTTCTTGTCTCAACCGCACTATTTGTACCCGGATTTTTTTGAGAATCCAATCCCAAGACTTCCATAATTAAAAAGGTCATACTATGGATATGTTCAATAGTTTCTTCAATCGAACGAATTTCTGCTGAAGGTCTAAAATCCATATTCTCTCGTGTCAAACCTTCTTTTGACCAATAAAAGCGAAAACCAAGTCCATCGATCATTCTGGCTGCAATTTTACCTGAAGTAAATACATTGTCGTATTCTGGTATTTCACGAAATGAAAAATGACTTTCTTCAGACATATTTTGAGCACTTAGGCTTGTAGAAATAATAAGGCCCATTAAGAATATTAAAGAATTACACTTAATGAGCCCCATAATTAACTTATCTTTTCTCATAAGCCGGTCTGGCAGGTTTTTTGAAATTGCTTTCTACTTCCATCAAGCGCATTACTTCTTTAATTCCTGCTTCCAGTTGTGCATCAGTACCTTTTGCCAATTGCTGAAAATCTTCTATAACTTCAATATCAGGATCTACACCATGACCTTCTTTGAACCATTTACCATCCGGATCATACATTCTGAAAGTAGGAGAGGTGATAAAGCCATTATCAACTAAGGTCGGCACACCTGAAATACCGATTAGTCCTCCCCAAGTTCTTGTCCCGATGAGAGGACCTAAATTTCTCTTTTTGAAATAATCAGGGAATGCATCACCGCCCGAACCGCTAAATCCATTTATCAACATAACTTTTGGGGCAAAATTCCCTGATGGAGGCCATGACCAATCTTCCCCGTCTCTTACGGCCCAAAAAGCAAGAGGCTTTCTATCGAGCAATTCGATGAATCGATCCGGTATTTGACCACCGCTATTGAAACGTTCATCTATGATCATTCCTTCTTTGCCCATTTGACCATAAAACTGTCGTACCAATTCATTCTGCCCATCAACTCCTGTACTTCTGACATAGATATATCCCACCTTACCGTTGCTGGCTTCATCAACTCGCTTTCTGTTGCTCTCAATCCAAGCAAGGTGTCGGAGTCTTGTCTCAGATGCCATTGTTTTTACAATGACCTTTCTTGCGTTCTCAAGACTTGGCTTAGAATTAACTGTTAATTGCACTGTTTCTCCTGCCATTCCCTGAAATGAAGCATGAATTGATTTTGAAATATCCGGCTTCTGACCATTAACTTCAAGAATATAATCTCCGACTTTAACATCCGTTCCCGGCTTGTTAAGTGGAGATCTTTCTTCTACATCCCATGGCGCTCCGTTTATTATTTCAGATATTTTAAAATATCCGGATTCTACTTTATAGTCTGCTCCAAGATAGCCAACGTTTTTATTTGGTCCTGATTCCGTATCGCCGCCACCTACGTAGGTGTGAGAAGCATTGAGCTCAGCAATTAAATCGCCAATAATGATATTTACGTCCTCTCTGGAATTGGCATCATCAACCAGATTGCCATATTTACTTTTCATTGCATTCCAGTCAAGGCCATGCATATTTGGATCATAGAAATAATCGCGCTCAATTCTCCAAACGTCCATAAAGATCTGTTTCCATTCCGCTCTTGGGTCAATGTCCATTGTCATTTTTTGTACGGGAACCATTTTATCCAATTTTTGATCCGCACTTGGCGTGATTAGGCCATAGTTCTGGTTTTGCTGAACGATCAATTTTTCACCATTGGCTGCCACTTCATAACTTCGAATATCTGAGATGATCGTTTTGACCTCTTCTTCTTTAAAATCATAATACTCGAGTGAGTTTTTTGCATCATCAGCGGAACCTGAATTTGGAAAACGAATAAATAAGAGTTTGCCATCTGTAGCAGTAAGTCCTCCTATGTTGCCCGGTTTAACATCCAGCATTTCGACTCGATTTTCAAAATTGTTAATATCAATTTTTGTCTCCGGTGTATCGCTTTCAGACTTGTCTTTTTTAGAATCCTTTTTATCAGTGTCATCTTCTTTTTCTTCAATACTCATCTCATCGTTTTTATGAGCCAATAATGATTCCACAGATTCATTTAAGGTTCCAACGGCTATGGTTGTTGTATTTGGATAAATCCACGAATTATCAAGGTCGGAATAAAGTGGGCTTATGTTTCTATTCGTGCCATAAAACAGATACTTACCATCTTTACTGAAAACCGGATTTGAATCAGAATAGAACCCTGATGTCAATTGCGATACTTTTTTTGTTTCCGTATTGTATAAATAAACAGCTGATGTTGCTGAGCTTCCTGCACTTTTTGTATAGCATAACCATTTGCTATCGGGAGACCAATCAAAACTAAAACCTCTCAATGTGCCTTCCAGCATATATTTTCCCTGGTCAAATTTTGTAACCTTACCTGAACTGACTTCAATGGTGTTTAAGCCCATTGACTGATCTACATAGGCTATTTTTTTACTATCAGGCGACCAGAAAATACTGTATTTAAAACCACTTACAAAACTGGTGATGGTCTTTGTTGTATTTTTTCCTGTCATATCTTTTATGATCAGCTGATACTCGCCTTTTTCATCGCTCCAATAAGCCAATGACTTTCCATCTGGTGACCATGCCGGACTTCTTTCTGCTGAGCCTGAGCTATTGCTAATATTTGAAACGTAACCATTCTCTGCAGGCAGGTTGAATAAGTCTCCTCTTGCTTCAAATATTACTCTTTGACCATCCGGAGAGATGGTGTAATCGTGAATGTATTTACTTACACTTTCCTGACTAGGCATAAGTTGTTCCCTGTCTGAAATAAGTTTTAGTTTGACTTCTTTTGACTCATTACTTGATATATTCAGGAGGTACAATTTACCGCCTGCTTCATATATAATCTCATTTAGCCCTGATTCGGGAAAGGTAATATCATAGTCTGATACAGTAGTGACTTGCTGATTTTTCTTGCTTTGAGTGTCATATTTCCAAATGTTATTTCGCTTTTCAGGGCCATTATCTGACATATAGTAAACTGAGTTGCCTATCCACATGGGCAATTCATCATTGGCGTCATTTTTAGTAATGTTGACAGTTTCGTAAGTCGTTAAATCGAAAATATGAATATCAGGTGCAGTACCACCGCGGTAGCGCTTCCAATTCCTATTCACTCTTGAGCGATCGGTATAAGCTATTTTAGATCCATCAGGTGACATTGATGCGTATTCACCATAAGGTACCGGAAGTTTTTCAGGAACACCACCGCTAACAGATACTTTAAAAAATTGATTATAACGCTGTCTTCCACTTTCGCGTGAAGAGGCAAATACCAAACTCTTACCATCCGGGTTCCAGGCAACCACACGGTCGTTCATTCCATGAAAAGTCAGTCTTTTTGGAATGCCTCCATCAGTAGGTATTATATAAACATCATAATTGCCATCATAATTGGCCGAATAGGCAATGGTTTTACCATCAGGTGAAAAACGTGGGTAGAATTCTCTACCTGCAGGAGAGCTAAGGCGATGTGCCATGCCAGACTTCTTATCTGCTACCCAGATATCATCGCCGTAAACAAAAGTTATTTTATCTACAGATACATCAGGATGCTGCATTAAGCTTGCGTCTATTTGCGCATTTGAGCTAAGGGCAAATAAGAAAATTGAAAGAAATGAAATGATACTTTTCATTGGGATATGTTTAAAAGATTAGATACCAAAGATTGTGTTTTTAACTGAGCTAGTTAAATGTATTTGGAAATATTCTGTGAGAGGTTAATCTATGTGATCAGCGAAAGAAAATTGCGATAAATGAAAATGGATCTTTATTTAACTCTGCCTTTTAAAGGTTAGGTCAAACCAGGTGCGTTTGACTTCTACTTCTTTTAACCGTCCATTTTCATAGCGATAGATATTTGTTTTGTCTTCTGTAAGATGTAAAAGGTAAACGCCATTCTCTACTTTTTCCAATTGGCAGAATTTCGAATAGCCTTCGGCGTAAATTCTTTTGAGATCGGGTGTTGGCTCGGCATAATATAGCATTGCCACAGATTTTGTGATCGTTTCTCTTAATACCGAAGAGTCCTCGGGGTGTTTAAAAATTCTGTACAAATCGCCATCCTTATTAGTCGATTCAAAAATCTTCAAATTATCATTCATTACACTTTTACTGGAACAAAAGACCAAGGTATCTCGCAGATATTTGGCATTGAATTCAGTGGTTCTATTATATTTTACAATAACTCGAAATTCCACATCCGCTTTTATAAAATAATCGACAATGTCACCTTTTTTAATACGCGAAACAGTCATTAAGCCAATTTCATCATCTCCCCAGAAAATTGTGTATTTCTGATTTTGACTAAAAGCGGTAGTCGCTAATGATAAAATTATTAAGACAGAAAAAAAGAGATTTTTGGCTATCGACATATTACCGGATGAGTTCTAAATAGCGCAACAATTTAGGGATATAATGGTAAAGAATAGAGAGGAAGTCTGGATTCTTGACAATTTTTATTAATTAAGATTTGTTCATGTATTCCGATGGAGCTATGCCTACATCTTGAGAGAATATTCAAGTCAAACGACAAATAAACAGGAGGTACTATTAAAAATGGTAGCTGAATAAAGCTTACCTTTATATAAAAATTTATATATATGAAAAGTTTAATAACAATTATTAGCATAGGATTATTTATGGTAGGATGTCAGCCACCTGTTGACAATTCTGCCCAAGAGACATTTGAGAAAAATTCGGCAGCAGTATTAGAATACCTTCAAGCTTGGGAAATGGAAAGTCTAGATTATGATAAATATTTCGCTGAAAACGCATGGGTAAGGCCTACTTCTGTAGGTTCTGCAGATTCCATGTCAAGAGCTGACATGATAGCAAATGACAAAAAAAATTGGGAATCTTTAGATTTTGCAATTCCTAGTGATATCGTTTTTCTTCCTGGTGTTAATACTGCTACAAAACAGATGGATGGCTCAGTTCGCTATTATGGTATCTGGACTATGACTGTTCCGGCTACAGATTCAACAGAAGCTGTATCCGTAGAAATTGACGTTTATGAATCATATGATTTTGACGAAAATGGGAAGATTGTTCTATTGCAAAGCTATGCTGACTGGGGCGGACTTAAAGAAGCCTTTGAAGATGCATTGGAAGGCGAAGATGACGAAATGGAAGAAGAAGAAATGGAATAATAGAATTAAAACATCTATTCGAATTATTAAGAGCCGCTATTTAGCGGCTTTTTTATTTTACCATATTTAATGGTCAATTTTATATTGAATCATCATTCTTTGAACTCCATTGATTAATTCTCTTTTTTGATCAAAGTCCTAGTATTATCACTACATTGAAATAAGATTAAGAGGATAAGACCGGTTTTAATTGCAGTTATATGATAAGAAAACTACTAATAATCATAATTGGGTTATTTTTTTCTGATTTAGCCCTTGCTCAAATAACAGTAACAGGTACAGTAAAAACAGTGGATGGTGAAGAACTTCCCGGTGTAAATATCATGATCGATGGTTTGGAAGGAGGAACCGTAACCGATATGAATGGCGCCTTTAGTATTGATGTGCCGGAACCTAATTCGACTCTTGTCTTTTCATATCTGGGCTTTAAAACTCTAACTGAGCCTCTGGATGGGAGAAACTTTTTGAACATCAGCCTGGAAGAAGACTCAAAACTATTGGATGAAGTGGTGGTAGTAGGCTATGGATCAATTAAGAAATCAGACTTAACAGGTTCTATAACATCTTTGAAAAGCAGAGAAATTGTCAAGGCTCCTGCAGCTGACCCCGTTCAGTCCCTTCAAGGTAAAGTTGCCGGACTTCAAATCTTGAATGGTTCCGGAGCTCCGGGCGAAGAATCAAATGTTCGATTAAGAGGTATTAATACATTAAATGATAATAGGGTTCTTTACGTAGTGGATGGAGTTATAATTAATAATGACGTTGGTGGCGGTATTAACTTTTTAAATAGTCAGGATATAGAATCTATTGAAGTTTTGAAAGATGCTTCTGCAAAGGCAATTTTTGGAACGCGAGGAGCAAACGGTGTGATTATAGTTACTACCAAAAAGGGTACTGGTGATGCTAAGATAAATGTGAGTTCGGAATATAGCTGGGAAAATGTGCAAAATCCTATTGAATTGATGGACGGCCCGCAATTTGCCACTTTAATAAATGAAGCCAATCCGGGCACTTACAACAATATAGATGCTTTGCCGAATGTTGATTGGCAAAAGGAGGTTTACCAAGACTGGCAGCCAATGCAAACACATACTGTTTCTGTTTCAGGTGGCAGTGATAAAGTAAATTATTACCTGTCTGGGGGTTATTTTGGCCAAGATGGGATCATTCCAAAATCTAACTTTGAACGATACACGATAAAATCAAACACAACTTATAAGGCTAAGAAATATCTTACACTTGGGGCATCTCTTACCGGAATTCATGTAAATAAGCAAAATCCTCCCGGTGTTGTGAGCAGTATTTACCGTGCATGGCCAATCAACGATATTTATAATCCGGATGGTACTTTTGGAGAAGTTCAGGGCTCGGGTAACCCGGTTGCAGCAATAGAATACACAAATAGCGAGAATCGAAATTACAGATTTCTGGGTAATGTCTACTCTGAAATCACTTTTTTAAAGGATTTTAAATTCAAAACCAGTTATCAGTTTGACATAGGCAATTCAAAAAACCGGTCTTTTACTCCTGTTTATTTTGTTTCACCAACTCAACAAAATGAAGAAAGCATTTTAACCTCAAGTTTTAGTGAAAATAGGGGATGGATTTTTGAAAATACATTGACCTATGAAAAAACTTTTGAAAAACATTCAATTAATACAGTTATAGGCTATTCAGCACAGCAAAATAATTCTGAATTCCTTTCCGGTACTCGTCTTAATTTATTGGGTGAAGCAGAGGAACTCTGGTACCTCAATGCAGGATCAGCCGACGATCAAAGAAACTCCGGTGGAGCGAGTACAAGAGCTTTAAATTCTATAATATTTCGAGCTAACTATGTCTATGATAGTCGGTATCTTCTGACGGCTACATTCAGAAGAGATGGTTCATCGAGCTTTGGAGCAAATAACAGATTTGCGAACTTCCCGGCATTTGCCGTAGGTTGGAATGCTTCAAATGAAGCTTTTTTCCCAAAAACTCCTCTTAACTTCTTAAAATTCAGAGCGAGTTGGGGTATAAATGGAAATCAAGCGATTCCTTATTTAGATCAGTATTCGAGAATTGAGGCCAATATTGATGGGGTATTTGGTATAGATGAGCAATTAGCGCCGGGAGCGAGCTTTTCCGGACAGCCGGGAAATTCAGATCTTAGGTGGGAAGAAACTACAGAATACGATGTCGGTATGGAATTCGGTGTATTTGAGAGCCGTTTGACAGCTACTTTAGATTATTACAATCGTTTGACTCGTGATGTTCTTGTTTTATTAGACTTGCCGGGCTATGCCGGAGCCGGTGTATTTGTTCAAAAGAGATTTAACGCAGCGGATGTCAGAAATACAGGTATTGAGTTTGCATTGAATTGGGATGATAATATTGGAGATGTTAAATACGGGTTTGGCTTCAACGGTAATACCATTAATAATGTGGTTGAAAGTTTAGGTGAAAACATCCCCGGTGCTCCGGATGAGATATTTTCAGGAGATCTTGGGAATGGACAAAGACTTACTAGGACAACTGTCGGAGAACCAATCGGGTATTTTTATGGCTATGATATAATAGGTGTATTTCAAAATGAAGATCAATTAAATGCCACTCCTAGTCTTTCTCAACAAGGTGTCGGCGATTTCATTTATAGAGATGTAAATGGAGATGGAGTCATAAATGCTGATGATAGGACATCCATTGGAAGTTGGATTCCGGATTTTGTTTATGGGTTTAGCGCGAATGTAGGATATAAAGGAATTACTCTTGGCTTTGATTTTGCCGGACAATTGGGTGGAAAAATTTATGACGGTAAAGAAGCTAATAGATTTAACACAATAAATTTTGAAGAGAAGTATCTCAACCGATGGACCGGTGAAGGAACATCCAATACTGATCCCAAGGCCTCTTTAAGCGGTATAAATTATCAGCCTTCCAATTATTTTGTTGAGGATGCATCATTCATTAAACTGAGGACGGTTACAATTACGTATGAATTGCCTGAAAGACTGGTTGAACAAATAAAATTAGTTTCTGCATCTGTGTATTTCAGAGGTACTAACCTTTGGATCAGGACAGATTACAGTGGCTATTCCCCAGAAATTGGTTCAGGTAATTCAGCAATCGGTGGAATTATAGATTTTGGAACATATCCTACTACTAAAGTATGGAGTACAGGGATTCGTTTAACATTCTAAAAAAATACAGAAATGAAATATTTCAGATATATCATACTTACAATTATCCTTTTCAACCTTGCAGCTTGTAGGGATGAATTCTTGGAGAGACCCCCTTTAGGATCATTAACTGACGGAACCTATCCGGCTACTGAAGAAGAAGCCATTAGGGCAACCAATGGTATTTATAATACGCTTAGAATTTGGCAGGTTAATACAGGTGGTTTTCCATTATTGGATATAATGTCGGATGAAGCGAGCAAAGGAAGTAATCCGGGTGATGGAATCCAGATCCAGGCTTATGATGATTTTACATTCACACCAAGTGAAGGTAATATTGAAAATTGGTACAGAACATTATATCTGGGTGTCAGAAGAGCACATTTGGTTTTAGAAAGAGTGCCTGAGATTCAGGATATGGATCCGGCTTTAAAAAGTAGGTTACTAGCTGAAGCCAGGTTTTTAAGAGGATATTTTTATTCACTTTTAGTACGCGGTTTCAGGGATGTGCCTTTGGTTTTGGAATCAGAACCGGCCTCAGGTTTGGGGAAAACCTCAGGAGATGTAATTTTTAATTCTGTAATTGAACCCGATCTATTATCAGCTCTAAATGATCTCCCGTTCAAATCTGACTATGAAATTGAAAATGCCGGCAGAGCTACAAAAGGCGCTGCAGCAGCTTTGCTTACAAGGTTGTATTTATTTCGCAAGGATTTTGTTAATGCAGAAAAATATGCTCTGGAAGTGATTAATTCAGGTCAATATAGTCTTGAAGATAGCTTTGCAAATGCATTTAGTGTTGAAGGAGAACACGGGCCCGAATCTATTTTTGAGATTGGAGCTTTGCCCCAAAACAGCCTTGGACTTGGTGGAAATCAATATGCAAATACAATAGGTGTGAGGGGTACACCAAACTTTGGCTGGGGATTTGACAGACCTTCATTTGAGTGGATACAATTTATGGATAATTCAAATGATCCACGATTAGACCCAACCATATTTTTCTTAGGCGAGGTAATTGATGGTCAAACAATTATAGGAGACGGGAATACACCCGATACTACTTATAGAACAGATGGATCCATTAAAGAAATTGAAGTGTATCTTCAAAAGGCATATGCCTCAGGTAATGGTAATGAAGCCAGGTGGGGTCATAACAGGAGAATTATTAGGTATTCAGATGTGTTATTAATGGCGGCGGAGGCTTTAAATGAAAATGGTAAATCAGGAATGGCACTTACACATTTAAATGAAGTTAGAAATAGGGCAGATGCCGGTAAGAATGTATTAAATGATATAAGCACTACAGACCAGGCGCAATTAAGAACTGCGATTTATGAAGAAAGATCAAGGGAGTTGTTTATGGAAGGTTTAAGGTATTGGGATCTTGTAAGAACAGATAGAGCGGCAACAGTTTTGGGTCCTTTGGGATTCACACCCGGCAAACATGAAATTTTCCCAATTCCACAATCAGAAATTGATATATCACAAGGTGCGATAACGCAGGCACCTGAATGGCAATAATTAATAAAGACTTAATAAATACTTAACTTTAACTTTAAAATAAATTAACATGATGAAAAATTTGAAAATTTGGTCAGCGATACTTCTTTCAGGAAGTATGTTGACTATGATGTCTTGTGGTGATGACGATAGCGGAACAGACGGTCCTGCTGCATTATCACTTAGCACACTTACCGCTTCCGGTAACTCTTTATCAACCGGAGCAGATACAACTGTTGATCTTAACGGTGCGACTGCAGGTGCAGATGTACCACCTAATTCAGTAATTACAGCAACTTTTGACAGAGATCTGAATAGCACAACAGTTTCAACAACTACTGTTACTCTAGTAGCAGGTGCAGAACCTATTACTGTTGATGTAACAGTTTCAGGAAGTACTGTTACTATTACTCCGGCAGCAGATATGCCAAGAGGAACAGATCACACTTTAACTTTTACAGGCATAGCTGCCTCCGATGGCGGCGCTCTTGCAGTTACTGCAAGAACATTCCGTACTGATGGAAGAGCTGATATAACACCTCCGGGTGCTGATAGTCAGCATGCATATTGGAGATTTGATGGCAACGCTGAAGATGATATGGGAACATATGATCCAGGTGTAGAAGTTGCAATTGAATACCAAGCTGATAGATTTGGCGCACAAAATAGTTGTGCATATTTTGATGGCGATGCGAGTATTATTGAAGTTGCAGGAGCAGCTAAATCAATGGACGATGCAACTGACTTTACGTTGAGTTTTTGGGTAAAAACAAATTCTGATGGTCACGTAAATGCAGATGGAAATCCTGCAGGTCATTTTGTTTTCGGACTTGGTGCTTTCTTTGGTATTCAATGTGAAATATTCGATAACTACCAAGGATCAAAATTTGGTGTTAGCTATGAAAATGACACTATGAGCTATTCTGAAGATATGTGGTTCCCTTCAAATGCTACTGACAATTCTAATGGCGGATGGCAAGGTTGGGATTTTGCAAGATCTTTAGATGAAACTGCAATGGAATCCATGCTTAAAGATGAATGGTTACATGCAATTTTCACTTACAATGCCACCACTAAAGTGACTACACTTTATTATAATGGAGTAAAAATGAAAAGTTTCGACTTTAATTTATGGCCTGATGGTGATCCTAAGCAGGGTACTATTGGTGTAGATTATAGAGGAGTAGCTCCTGAGGTAGTAGATGAAATGGCTTTCGGATTTGTTCAATCAAGAGCAGGTACCCTATGGGATTCTGAGCCTTGGGGTGGATATGATAATGCTGGAGCAAATCACTTCAAAGGATGGTTAGATGATTTCAGAATCATTCATGCTGCTTATTCTGATGCAGATGCAAGTGCATTATACAATGGTGAAAAGCCATAATTGTATTAGTTATTAAATTAAAACTGGAGGCTTCATTTGAAGCCTCCTTTTTTATTTATGAAAAAAAACTTACTTATACTTTTAACCATATTTACCATTGCTTGTGGCAGCGATGATGATCAGGCAGATGCTCCAAGCCAGGGCGGTCTATTGCAATTGGCCTCGGTGAAAGTTGGAACAACTACCTTATTACCGTCAAGTGTTGTAGGCGATCTTCCGATTGACCAAAATATTTTAATTAGTTTCAATCAATCTCTTGATACAGGTAGCGCAAAAAATCTAATTACTTTAAAAAATCAAGACGGAGGCACTTTAAACCTCAGTTACAGCTTTATTGACAGCGATAAATCTGTTTCATTAATACCTGATTCCCTCCTTGAGAATGATCAGGAATATCAAATACAAATAGGAGAAGTAAAATCAATAATCGGTGATAAATTTCCGGGATCAACCTATACTTTTAGAACCGTTGCCAAAAGTTTCGAACTTATTTCTGCGAGTATAGAAGGCATTAATATGTTGACAAATTCCAGAATACAAAATATTCCCTCTGATTTTAGTATTAATCTTGAGTTTAATGAAAAACTCGATCCAAATACTGCATTTAATAATTTCCTATTTCTCGGACTGCTTGAACCTAGTTTTCAATTAAGTAGCGATCAGAAAAATCTTACTATAAGCTATAGCAATGCCGAAGGTCTGAATCGCTATTCATTTATTGTTTCATCCAATCTTAAAAGCGAAGATGGTTATCCTTTCGAAGGATATACAAGAAGCTTCTATACCGCTCTTGACAGTACCTATAAGTTTCCTTTAATAACAGATGAAGAACTATTAACCAAAGTACAAGAACAAACATTTAAATATTTCTGGGATTTTGCCCATCCTGTAAGTGGTTTGGCAAGAGAGAGAAATACTTCAGGCAATACCGTAACCATTGGTGGATCCGGGTTTGGAGTGATGTCTATCCTTGTTGGTATAGAAAGGGGTTTTATAAGCAGACAAGACGGGATAAACCGAATTGAAACAATAGTTAATTTCCTTGAAAATGCCGATCGATTTCATGGGGTTTGGCCCCATTGGATGGATGGAAATACCGGAAATACAATACCATTTGGAATTGATGATGATGGTGCAGATCTTGTCGAAACAGCCTTTATGATTCAGGGGCTCTTAACGGTTCGTGAATATCTCGATGGCGGTATTAGTCAAGAGGCAAATATTAAAAATAAAATTACCCAACTTTGGGAAGAAGTAGAATGGGATTGGTTCACTCAGGGAGGTCAAGATGTACTTTACTGGCATTGGTCCCCGAATGTCGCTTGGCAAAAAAACCTCCCAATTAGAGGCTGGAATGAGTCTTTGATTATTTATGTGCTTGCAGCAGCTTCTCCCACACATAGCATCGATGCAAGTGTTTATAATCAGGGGTGGGCAAGAAGTGGAGCAATGATCAATGGAAATACATATTACAATTATGTTTTACCATTGGGTTATACAAGGGGTGGACCTTTGTTTTTTGCGCATTATTCATTCTTGGGATTGGATCCACGAAATCTTAGTGATCAATATGCGAATTACTGGACTCAGAATACCAACCATACTTTAATCAATAGAGCCTATTGTATTGACAACCCTGCCAATTATATTGGATACTCAGAGGCTTGCTGGGGATTAACAGCCAGCGATAATCACATGGGTTATTCTGCACATTCTCCGACCAACGATTTGGGAGTGATTACGCCTACCGCAGCAATTTCTTCTTTTCCTTATACTCCTACGGAATCTATGGATGCCATAAAACATTTTTACTATTTTATGGGAGATAAATTATGGGGAGAATACGGCTTTTATGATGCATTCAATGTGACTGAAAACTGGTATGCAAACTCTTACCTTGCAATTGATCAGGGCCCTATAATCGTACAGATTGAAAATCATAGAACTGCCCTGTTATGGGACTTATTCATGTCGAGTACCGAAGTACAAGCCGGACTAAATAAATTGGGATTTAGCTATTAATAATTTGTAATATTATTTTCTTAATGAAAATCATTAATACAATACTTCTCATCTCAGTGCTATTGACTTCCTGCGAACAAAAGAAGTCAGAAGAAAAAAAGGCAAATGATATTGGTAGTGAGGAATTACAATTATCTGACGATTCTATTCTTAACCTTGTTCAATTTCAAACCTTTGACTATTTCTGGTCGGGAGCCAATGAAAATAGTGGGCTTGCACCGGAGCGAATTCATATGGATAATATATATCCTGAAAATGACCCTCATATAGTTACCAGCGGTGGTTCAGGATTCGGACTAATGGCTATTATCGTCGGAGTAGAAAGAGGATTTATAAGTCGTGAAGAGGCTATACAGCGATTTGAAAAAATTCTAAATTTTCTTGAAGCTTCAGACCGGTTTCATGGTGCTTTTCCTCATTGGTGGGATGGAAATACAGGCAAAGTTTATCCATTTAGCAAAAAAGATAATGGTGGAGATATCGTAGAAACGTCTTTTATGGCAGCAGGATTAATAACGGTCCGCCAATTCCTTAATCAGGAATCAGAAAGAGAGATTAGGCTGATCGAAAGGATCAATGCTATTTGGGAAGAAATAGAATTTGATTGGTACACACAAGGAGATAATGTTATGTATTGGCATTGGTCTCCGGAATATGGCTTTGAAATGAATTTCCCAATTGGAGGCTATAATGAATGTCTCATTACATATATAATGGCCGCTTGCTCACCTACACATTCAATTTCCAAAGAGGTTTATGAGCAAGGTTGGGCGAGGAATGATTCTATCAGAATGGATACAATATTCATGGGACTTGAAACGGTCTTGGATCATTATGAACACGCCGGACCACCAGTTGGTCCACTATTTTGGGCACATTATTCATATCTGGGTCTGAATCCACAAAATCTAAAAGACCAATATGCAGATTATTGGAAATTGAACTATAATCATGCGATGATTAATTACAAGTATTGTATTGAGAACCCAAATGGTTTTCGTGGATACGGTAAAGATTCCTGGGGTTTAACAGCGAGTTATTCTATCCAAGGGTATGCCGGGCATAATCCTGTAAGAGGAGATGTGGGAGTTATTTCGCCAACAGCAGCCTTATCGTCTTTTCCATATACGCCTAAGGAAAGTATGGCTATGCTAAGATTTCTTTATGAAAAACATCCTGAATTCATTGGCGAATATGGTCCATATGATGCTTATAGTATCGAGCACGACTGGTATACTCCACGTTATCTTGCTATAGATCAAGGGCCAATTCCTGTAATGATAGAAAATTACAGATCCGGTTTAATTTGGAAACTTTTTATGTCGGCACCCGAAGTGCGGGCAGGGCTTGAAAAACTAGGATTCAGCTATGAATAAGATAATTGCTATTCTACTTCTCTTTGCTATCTCAAATGCTTTAAATGCACAGGAATTGTTTCAAGCGAAATCCTTTTCATACGATTCATTAGAACTCCCTTATCGGATACTTTACCCTGAAAATTTCAACTCTAATGAGAAATATCCTTTAGTACTTTTTCTGCATGGTTCAGGCGAAAAGGGCGATGACAATAAAAAACAATTGGTTCATGGAAGTAAGTTATTTGAACAGTCAAGAGAGGAATTTCCTGCTATTGTAATATTCCCTCAGTGTCCGGTTGAAAGTAGATGGACTAAACTAATGAATGAAGGAGCAGAAACTGAGATTAACTACGATGAATCACCAGCTCTTGGAATGACCATGGTTTTGGGATTATTAGATTCTCTTCTGAAACTTGATTTTATCGACCAAACAAGAATATATGGGGGAGGTCTTTCAATGGGAGGAAGAGGCACATTTGAAATAGTTTGGCGAAGACCTGAAATATTTGCCGCAGCATTTGCTATTTGCGGTGATGCATGTCTGGATTGTGCTAAAGATTATAACCCGGACTTAAGTATGTGGATATTCCATGGAGCAAAGGATGACGTAGTATTACCTGAAAATTCTAAATTGATGGCTGAAAAATTGAAACCAGTAATTTCTGAAGTAAAATATACCTTATATCCGGAAGCAAATCACAATAGCTGGGATCCTGCTTTTGCGGAGCCTGAACTCTTGCCCTGGTTATACTCAAAACGATTAAAATAAAATGAATAACGCATATATTCTATTAGCAATTATGTCAATTTTCCTTCTTTCTTGCGCGCAGCAAAAAGAAGGGATAAGTGAAAAAGACCAGTTTTTGGATTCGCTTATGTCTAAAATGACCTTGATGGAAAAGATTGGTCAGCTTAATTTGCCTTCAGTAGGTGAAATTACCACTGGACAAGCGACTAACTCTGATATAGCGCAAAAAATAAGAGAGGGTAAAGTAGGAGGATTATTCAATATCCAAACCGCAAAAAAAATAAGAGAAGTTCAAAAAATCGCTATTGAAGAAAGCCGTTTAAAAATCCCGCTAATTTTTGCTTTGGATGTCATTCATGGTTATAAAACAGTTTTTCCAATTCCATTGGGCTCGTCATGTAGCTGGGATATGGATTTAATTGAAGAGACTGCAAGAATAGCAGCTCAGGAAGCCAGCGCAGATGGTATTTGTTGGACCTTTTCTCCGGTTCTTGATATTTCAAGAGACCCGCGTTGGGGAAGAGTAGCCGAAGGAGGAGGGGAAGATCCTTACCTTGTTTCGGAAATGGCAAGAGCAATGGTAAAAGGATATCAGGGTGAAGATTTAAGTCAGAATAATACCCTTTTAGCATGTATAAAACACTTTGCACTTTATGGTGCACCCGAAGCCGGGAGAGACTATCATACAGCGGATATGAGTCGCTTGAAAATGTATAATCAATATTTCCCCCCATATAAAGCAGCTGTTGAGGCCGGTGCGGGCTCGGTAATGACGTCTTTTAATGAAGTTGACGGAATCCCTGCAAGTGGTAATAAGTGGCTAATGGATGATGTATTAAGAAAGGAGTGGGGTTTTAATGGACTCGTTGTAACAGATTATACCGCGATTAATGAAATGACAAAGCATGGAATGGGAGACCTTCAAACGGTATCTGCTCTGGCTTTGAATGCTGGAACTGATATGGATATGGTAGGAGAAGGCTATTTGACTACCCTTGTGAAGTCGATAGAAGAGGGGAAAGTTTCTGAAGATTTAGTGAATAAAGCCTGCAGGAGAATTTTGGCGGCCAAATACGATCTCGGACTTTTTGAAGACCCTTACAGATACTGCGATTTAGAAAGAGCGAAAACAGAAATATTCACTGATAGTAACAGAGAATTTGCAAGAGAAGTTGCGGCAAAAAGTTGTGTCTTACTTAAGAATGATGATAATATCCTCCCTTTAAAAAAAGATGCTAAAATAGCCATTATCGGACCTCTTGGCGATAATAAAGAGAATATGCTCGGAACATGGAGTGTTTCCGGAATGGTTGATAAAGCTATTTCATTAAAAGAGGGAATCGATGCGATAGTTTCTGAAAATGCGGAAGTAATGTATGCCAAAGGGGCAAACTTTGTGGCAGATGCCGGACTGGAATCAAGAATAAGTGTATATGGTAAAGACACACATAGAGACCCAAGGTCCAAGGAAGAGATGATACAAGAAGCTCTAATGGTAGCTGAAAAGGCAGATGTTATTGTAGCTGCGGTAGGCGAAGCTTCGGAATTGAGCGGTGAGTGTTCAAGTCGCACAGATTTACAAATGCCGGAAATTCAAAGAGACTTGTTAAAGGCGCTCAAGAAGACAGGAAAGCCAATCATCATGGTTTTATTTACGGGAAGACCCTTAGCTATTGGCTGGGAAAAAGAGAATATGCCTGCAATATTGAATGTGTGGTTCGGAGGTTCAGAAGCAGGTTATGGTATTGCTGATGTCTTATTTGGAGATGTTAACCCTGCCGGGAAATTAACTGCGACCTTCCCCCGAAATGTTGGTCAGGTGCCCATCTATTACAGTTATAAAAATACCGGTAGACCATTAGAAGGAGAATGGTTTAAAAAGTTTACTTCGAGTTATATTGATATTCCAAATACACCATTATATCCTTTTGGATATGGTTTGAGTTATACCAGTTTTGAATATTCTGATTTGAAAATTGACAAAGAAATTATGAAAATGGATGGTGGTTTGAATGTTACTGTCAAAATTACGAATTCAGGAGATAGAGCAGGAGAAGAGATAGTTCAGCTGTATACTCGAGATTTGGTAGGAAGCATCACGAGACCTGTGAAAGAACTTAAGAAATTTGAAAAGATTTATTTAGATGCCGGTGAAAGCAAAACAGTGAACTTTAAACTCAAAAAAGAAGACTTGGCCTTTTACAATTCCAATCTTGATTTAGTCACAGAACCCGGTGATTTTAAAATATTTGTTGGGCCTAATTCGGTGGAAGGTCTTGAAAATCAATTTACCTTGGAATAACAGCAATAAATGGAAATTTAAAAGCCTAATTAAGTCAGCTTTTTTTATCTGTCTCATAAGTAACAAATGTTACCCTTTGTGGTCCATATATAGTCGATATTGTACTAAAAGTATCTACAATTCCTATCTCAAAAAAAATGGACACATATATTAGATTTTCTTTTCTATGGACTAGTTCTTTTATTCTTGCCCTTTTGAATCCGGTATTTTCACAAGCGCAAATTAGTTTTCAGGAAGCCAGCAATACCCCTTTTGAAAATGTCTATCAATCATCCATAGCTTTCTCGGACATAGATATGGATGGAGATTTGGATTTATTAATCTCAGGAAGAACTTCCGGTTCTCAGAGAGTTAGCGAATTATACAAAAATGATGGAAATGGCAATTTCATACTATTTGATTCTACTCTTTCCGGGGCAAGTGGATCTTCTGTGGCATTTGCCGATATAGACCTTGACAATGATGAAGATCTACTCATAACCGGACAAAACTCAGGTTCGCCTTTGGTCCTGATTTCCAAACTTTACAGAAATGATGGGTTGGGCGGCTTTACAGAAATAACGGGTTCAGGGCTAGAAGCTGTGCAAAATTCATCCGTTGCTTTTGCTGATGTTGACAATAATGGAACTCAGGATTTGGTGATTACCGGAGATGGTGGTGGGACTAATTATGTGGCAAATCTATATTTAAATGACTCCCTCGGAAACTTCTCTGAATCTCCCGGAGCCTTTAATAAAGGGTTGAGATATTCGGCCATTGCCTTTGCACATGTCAATACTGATATGAATGTAGATTTAGTAATGACAGGTTTGGCTTTTTTAAACCCGGGTTCAGAAAATTATTCTGGTTTGTTCTTGAATGATGGAAATGGAAATTTTACTGAATCAATGGGGCAGGGATTAATTGATGCGTCATATTCATCGGTAGCGTTTGCTGATGTAGATAGCGATGGTGATCAAGACCTTTTTATTGCAGGTAACTCCGGAGGTTCTGGCAAATCTGCTAATCTATATTTCAATGATGGAAATGGAAATTTTACATTGTCTTCTTCAATGTTTGCAGAAGTAAATAAATCATCGCATTCTTTTGCAGATGTTGACAACGATTCAGACATGGACTTGGTTTTATGTGGAGAGTCATCACCTTCGGGAAAAATAACTAAACTATATCTCAATGATGGCTTAGGAAATTTTCAGGAAGAGACTTCAGTCATTTTCCCGGGAATTAGCGATGGATCTGTTGCTTTTGCAGATGTTAATAACGATCAGTTGCCGGACTTAATGATTTGTGGCGAAAATAGTGGCACCACGTTTATCTCAAAGTTATATATCAATACAAGTAACATTTCAGCGATAGAAATGGATGAGGTTTCTCCTATTAAATTTTACCCAAATCCTGCCTATGATTTTTTGATTATTGAAAATGAATCTCAAGATGAGAATACGCTCTTAGAGTTATTTGACTTGCAAGGAAAGAGATACAGAAAACAAGTATTTACTGGTGGGAGGACCAAAGTAGAAGTTGAAGAACTGATACCCGGATTTTATTTGTTAAAAATGACTCAGAATAATGAAATCTATAATCATAAAATTTTAATCAAGTAGCTTTTGATTTCAACTGACCCTCGCTTACCTCGAATCATCCAAATTCAGGTAGCGAGGAATCAGTGATATTCCATTTTCACCTTTTTTTATTGCTTAATCAGCTTTCCCCTTTTCAAGATAGCACCAGACTTGAATTCAAAGAAATAAATCCCGGCAGGAAGACTCCCAAGGTTTATAGAGGTCTTTTCATGCTCAATAAAAGTCGAGTAATATTCTAAGCCTCTAGTGTCGTAAATTTTAAAAATCCCAGGTTTTACAAGTGATTGATTAAGGCTGAGATTTAAAGTTTCACGAATTGGATTTGGATAGATTGAAATTGGATTAGCAATTGATTCATCAATTCCTTCAATCAATAAGGGAACGCAGCTTGATGTATCTACACAATTATTGAGAGTGATTTCCACTGCATAAAGTCCGGGCTGCAATGCATTAAAAGTCTGGGAAGTTTCACCATTTAAAATCTGATATGTCCCATTTTCACAATCCAACCACTGGTAAGTCGCCAAGTTTTGATTAGCCATTGCAGTGGTACCTCCAATTAGATTAACAGAATTGTCAATATAGGTCACAGTAAGATTTATTGTAATGATTGAGTCACATCCATTCGAATTGTTAATGGTATCTGTATATACACCGGAAGTTGTAATTAGTGATCCACTAGGCGAGGTATAAACGCCACATGACATTGGTGAAATGGAAGCGCTTGAATTTGGTGCTATAGTAAGCGCTATGGATATAATGGAATCACAACCGCTTGCATTCATAATAGTATCCATATAATTACCTGAAGTCGTCCAGGTATAATTACCACTCGGTGAGGTATAAGAGCCGCATGTATTAACGCTTATAGAACTACTCGTTCCTGTAGATAAGTTTTGTCCATTTATCCAATTGGACGCATTACCATTTAATGCAAAGTTCATTAGTGATCCATTATTTCCTAAAATACTTTGATCCAATAAAATTGAATCAGCTGAATTTGAGCCTCCTGCTATTCCTTGATTACATTTATAGTAATACCATAATTCCGGAGGAACTGTGCATATTTCCTGTTGGTAATTGGCCGCAATTTCTGTTGGAGTTCTAGCCGTATTCCAAATACGTATTTCATCCAAGTCTCCCTGCCAATAATTAACTCCATCATTCCTTCTTCCGATTATAACAGGATTAATAGAACTTGTGTTAATAAGTGTTGCAAGCGGGCCACTGTTATCAATTTGTCCATCCACGTATAAAAGGTAATTAGAGGCAGAAGCATTTGGATTATACACTGCTGCGATATGATGCCAGTTGCCATCAGCAATTGATGTCACACCGTTCATACCCGATCCTCCTATTTCAATTCTGGGGATTCCGTTTATCATATTTAAAGTGAAACGATGGCCCAATGCCATATCACCCCAATCCACCATTACCCGTTGAGAACCTGAAAAAGTTGTTCTTGCCCAAACTTCAACTGTTCTGGCGTCGGTGGCTTGTGGGCCGGCATTCGTTGTGATTATATGATCATCTATACCATCAAAATTGAGAGCATTTTGACTATAGCTAATATTACCAAGTAGAAGGCCGATTAATGCAATTAAGTATACTTTACTCATGATGTGAAATTTCAAGTAAATATATTCAAATGTTGTTGTTAATTTCATGAACCTGATTTGCTGTTTTGTTATCATCATTTTGCGTAACACTACCTAATATTCATTCCGCCTTATTTCGGGAAGTGATGGATTATTAACCTATCAAGATCTTATGAGTAGTGTAGAGATGGTATAACCGCAACCAAGAGGCGAGGAGTTCGGTGATAATAAGCCACATAGTAATTTTTTATTCATCTTCAAGTAAATCAAAAAGATATTATTTACTCATTTTGAGTAGTGTGAGTAACAATAATCCTGAATGTCGCAACATTTGTGCGATAGCCGGATAGATGTATTGCAGTACTTTGAGTTATAAAATTTAAACTCATGAAAAAACTATACACATTACAGATTCTTTTAGTTGCCCTTGCTATTTCGGCAACTCAATTAAAAGCACAATACACGGCAGATTCTCTTTTTGCGGATCTTCAAAATGAATTGGATACAAGAAGATCTGCATATAATCTCTCGGGTGCCTCTGTCTCTATTATACTCCGAGATGGGACTAGCTGGACAGGTACAAGTGGAAATCAATGTGCCGGAACGGTCGACTCATTAAAGCAATGGCATTGGGGCAGTATTTCGAAGGCGACTACAGCGACTATTATTATGCAAATGTGTGACCAGGGTTTATTGAGTTTAACTGATACCTTGGGAACATTTTTTAATACCGGGCCATACCCAAATATCGATGGGACAAATACAATAAAAGATCTTTTGCAACATACCTCTAATCTCGATGATCCTTGGTCTAACAGTACTGCTTTTCAAAACTTAGTATCGAATAACGCTTGCTCAGTATTAAATCAGCAATCCGGATTTCCTTTTGTTGGAACAGCAACACAAAACCCAAACAAAGAACATCGATATACACCTTATATCAATTATGCATTGCTCTCTACGATTATTGAAAACATAAGTGGGAATACACTAAAGCAGGAATATCAAAATAGAATTTTCACTCCACTAGGAATGTCGAACTCTACAATAGTTGACTCAGTATTTAATAATGCTAACATCAATGGAATGTTTGTAAATGGAAGTCCTCGATGTAGTCAATGCCACACGGCTAATCTTACAAGAGGTGGAGGAGGGGCATTGCTAAGCTCCATTCAGGATATGGCAAAGTTTATGAATTATCTCCATAGTGATAGCATCTTGAGTGATACTACAATGATGGAGATGCGCACTACTATTGACGCAAACATAACAGGTCCACTTCCTTGTGGCGGCAATGTATTTGTAGAGTATGGCCTAGGCGTTTTGCAACCTAATTTAGTTTTTGCAGCAGGGGATACCATGAAACTTTATGGCCATAGTGGATCCGGGAGATCGACCGGCTCTGTTTTCACTAATATTGATTCCGGCTGGACAGTAGCCATTGCGAGTAATGATTATGGAAGTACAGGGAATCAGTTTACGAATGCCATGATATTTAATATTCTTTGTTTGCTACATGATAATCCGGTGTATTTTCCACCTTCACTTCCGGCGCCCGCGGCAAATTTTGCTTACGTAGCTAATGGAAGAATTGTAACATTTACGGATAGTACATTAAATAACCCGGATACCTGGGACTGGGATTTTGGTGATGGGAATACTGATACTGTTCAAAATCCTGTACATACCTATGGCGCAGATGGAACATTTACTGTTAGACTTATTGCAGGGAATGCAGCAGGACTTGATACATTCGAAACACAATTATCTGTCATTTCCGGACTTGAAAACTCTCAATTCGAAAGATTGACAATATCACCAAATCCATTTTCAAATCAAGTCACTTTCAATTTTGGTGAAGAAACCAATTCAAATATTCAGATTTCAATCTATGATGTTCAAGGTAGTCTAATTAATGCGCATGAGATCAGACAAGGAAATACATCATTTATCTGGCAGCCTGAGAATTTGAAGAAGGGATTCTATCTATATAAAATCTTAAGTGATGATAAGATGTCACAAGGGAAATTGATTTACGAATAGTACATCTAAAATTCTAATTTTTGATAGCCTACTTCAATATTTTGAAGTGGGCTTTTTTACTTAACCATAATTCTATAACACTAAATTTTTCCACCAAAACATAGAATTTTCCAAAAGAGCAAGCGACGATTAGTAAGGAATTAATCTTTATTTATACTTTTAACCTTGACAAATCAGCTGCTTTTGCTAGAGAGAATACATTTTTTTGAGTATAAAAAGCATAAGTTTTTTAGAATATCATTTTTATTCCTCTTGGTATTTATTAGCTATTCTTTTAAGGTATACTCTCAATCGGCAGATATTCAGGCAATTGAAGTCAAATCTTCTGATAATAGGCATTTACCTCGAGCATTGAAGGTTGTTCAGGATACCAACGGATTGATCTGGATATCTGAATGGCCTGCAATCAATACCCAAAAAGAATATGGTCTATTCAGACACGATGGATTTAGAACCAAAGAAATTGATATCAGCAAGTCTAAACCTGCCCATTTTAAAGCTGTCGAATGCTCAAATTCAGGATTTCTGTATTTAGCATTTAGAGATAGTCTTAGTGTTTTTGATCCATATAAAAAGGAAATAGTAGAAAACTTTTCGTTTAGTGATAGCTCTAAAAATCACATTAAAAACTCATATGAGATCATCTATGCTTTTGGGGAATATTCTCAAAATATGTTTGCAATTGCTGTAGAAGAGGATTACAAGAAAACCTTAGAGTATCATTTACTAAAAGTAAATTCTCAGGGAGAACTAGAATACTTTAAGAGCTTAGATGCAAATTCAAATCAATTCTTTAAGGTGGCGATATCAAATAAATCAGGAGTTTTTGCCATCGATGGGAAATCTGTAAATCATTATGATTTTGAAGGAAAGTTAATCGAAAGGTTTTCACCGGAAGGGCTAGGAGCTTTGAATTTTCATTCAATCGCTCAAAATGAAAATGGAGACTTGTTCTTAATGGCAAAAGATCACTCTCTACCTGCAAGTTCTAAAAACAAATTAAACGTTAAATTTTACTATTGCCGAGCTTCGGAATTCTCCTGGCAAGTTATTGATATCCCGATTGAGGAAACGATGAAAAATTACACAAACTTCTACCCCGAAGGTTCAAATTTATGGTTGTTGGGTAGTGATTTTTTATTGGCAAAATATAATATGACAGATAAAGAGTTACTTGACTACGGTGCACAAGTCAAGGAGGAATTACCTGATATGGATTTTTTCTTCTTGTCTAATCAAATATATAATTTGTTCAAAGACCGTTCTGGAGCCTATTGGCTAAGCAGTGTAGAAGGTTTAATCAAGTTTTCAATACTACCCAAAGAACTCAATATTTACCAAGGAGATGGCCTTAATTGCATTGATGATAGATGTTCAATGCGAGGGATTAGTGAGGATTCGAAGGGAAATATTTTTATTTCATATCAGGGAGGGATTGGCGTATTGACAACTAAAGAGAAAAAGTTATTGGATATACCATTGGAAATTGAGGAAGTTGATTTGAATGAGTTTTATTCATTGACAGCATTCAATGGATTTCTTTATTGGGGCGATCACATTTTAAATTTAGAAAATGGGGATATAAAAAGCCTTTTGCCAAATAAGAAGAACCCCAGAGTTATTCATTATCTCGACAGCACCGAAGGTATGCTTTGGCTCATGGTGAATATGGACATTTCAACTATTTATTCCTATTCATTAAAAGATGAAAAATTGCGGATGATTCCGCTAGATTTGGAGCATACTGATATAAGTGAAATACATCAAGTTTCTATAAAAAAACCTGAAAATCATATCGTAATACTTTCAGGAGAAGAATTTGCAATTGTAGATAAGAAGGGTCGCACTATCAAAAACCTAAGTAAAATTATACTGAATGATAAAAAGGGGGCACACGGAGTTTTGAATTTTGAAATAGTGGATAATAGATATCTCTGGTCAAGTAGTTTTGTAACTAACTCCATATTCCGTATTGATCTTAAAAAGGACTCAATTGACTATGAGGTAAAACTAAATAAAACCGAAACATCCCTCAAGACGATGTTTTATTCGATGATATATGAGAATGAAAATAGAATTTGGTTTGGCTTAGGAGATGGTCTTGGACTCCTAGATATATCTCAGAAAAAATTCCAAAAATTAAAAGATATACCACGAATTAATTCGCTTGAGTTTAATCGTCCATCAGTCCTAAAGGATTCTAAAGGAATACTTTGGTTTGGTTCAACAAATGGACTCATAAGTTTTGACCCACAAGAATTATTAAAAGAAAAAGTTGTCAAGAGTCCTTTTAGAGCTACTTTTTCAGACATAGAATATTTTGACCCCAATTTAGGAGAGTGGACAAATTATATTTTTAAGGAGAATGAAGATGGTCATATATTTTTAAATCACGATCAAAGCTCTCTAAATATTGAATTTTATCTTCCCGACTATAAGGCTTCGGAAAAACTACTTTTCACACATTGGCTTGAAGGTTTAGAGTCCGGATATTCCCTTCCCAATAATTTACCAAGGATTGAATATTCAAATCTTCAACCGGGAGATTATAAACTACATATTCGCGGAGGACTAAATCAGGATTTGTTCGAAACAAGCGAAAGGGTATTGCACATACATATTGCACAAGCATGGTACAAAACTTACTGGGCCATTGCTTCTTATATCTTGCTATTTATCTTGCTAACGTATTTGATTTATCGATTTCAATTAAATCGCCAGAAGGAGAAAGAAACAGCTCGGTATTTATTAGAGTTGGATCAGTTTAAATCCGGCTTCTTTACAAATATCACCCATGAGTTTAGGTCACCCTTGACTGTTATTCTTGGTCTTGCCAATGAAATTGATGTTAATAATGGGATCAGAGATCAAATCATAAGAAATGGACAACGATTATTAAACCTAATAAATCAGATTCTCGATTTGAGTAAATTGGAGGAGGGTAAGTTAAAGCTTGAGAATAAAAGAATTGAAGTAATGGCTTTTTCAAAATACTTGATTGATTCGTTTAGGACTCCTTCAAATGAAAAAGGTTTAACCCTTCAATTATCCACCAATCCTGATCAACTGTGGATGGACTTAGATGAAGAAAAATTTCAAGTGATTGTTACAAATCTTCTCTCAAATGCTATAAAATTTAGTCCGGAAAATGCTGTAATCCACATAAGTGTTAATAGAAAAAATTCAGAGTTAGTTTTAAAGGTTGAAGATGAAGGTTCCGGAATTCCTGATGATCAACTTGAAAAGATTTTTGATCGATTTTATCAAGTAGAAGGAAGCAAAAATGTAAAAATTGGTAGTGGTGTTGGTTTAGCACTTTCAAAGGAATTGGTGAGACTTATGGGAGGGAGGATTGTTGCTGCTAATAGTTCTTTAGGAGGCGCAGTTTTTGAAGTAGCTTTGCCAATTACTAATGAAGGACTAATAGACGAAGAAACTCAAATTCTAAAAGTACAAGCATTAAGTCCGATTCCAAATATTGCCACTGATGATCCTGATATAGAAAAAGTAGATAAACAGCTTGTTTTAATAGTAGAAGATGAGCCGGACATAAGATCGTTCATTAGAAGGTGTCTGGAATCTAAGTATTCTGTAATTGAAGCAATAAATGGAGAAGAAGGATTTGCAAAAACTATTGAATTCATTCCTGATTTGCTCATTTCTGATGTAATGATGCCTAAAATGGATGGCCTTGAATTAACAGAGAAAGTGAAAAATGATAAACGGACCTCGCATATCCCAATTATTATTCTTTCAGCCAAAACCAGTTTGTCTTCAAGGCTAGATGGCTTAAAAAGAGGAGCTGAAGTGTATTTGGCGAAACCATTCGAGAAGGAAGAATTATTACTTCAAATAAATAATCTCTTTTCACTCAGAACAAAAATACAATCCTTTCTTAATGATGGTATTGCTTTAGATTTACCTGAGGAAGTTCATGTAGAAGAACACCATTTTATAAGCTCACTAAAAGCTCATCTTGAAGAAAACCTTGATGATAGTCAATTTGGAGTGGAACAATTATGTGAAATGGCTGCGATGAGCAGAACGCAATTACATAGAAAACTAACAGCGCTGACAGGCATGTCGGCAACAAAGTTTATCAATTCTTATAAGCTTTCAAGGGCATGTGAAATGTTGCTAGAAGACCGTTTGAATATTTCAGAAATAGCCTATACACTTGGGTATTCAGATCCGAACTACTTTACCAGATTATTTCAAAAGACTTATGGCAAAAGTCCATCTGAATTCAAGAGTTTTCATCAGAGTTAATTGAGTTTAATCAACCCTGATTTATTTGAATCAAGACAATTTTTTTAATCGATAAATATATATTGCTTTACATCTTAATTCGATGGTAATAGGATTTTGACATTCATTTTATGAACATACTTGGAATTGATATTGGTGGTACCGGAATTAAAGGAGCCATCGTGAACACAAAGAATGGCAAATTAAAATCTGAACGGCATAGAGTTGATACGCCAAAGCCATCAACACCTACAGCTGTCGCCGAGGCAATTTCTGAAATTATAAATCACTTTAAGTGGAATAATGATGTAGGTTGTTGTTTCCCCTCTGTGATAATAGATGGTCATGCCAAATACAGTTCTAATTTGGATCCAAAATGGAAGGGCGTTCGCGTTGACAAATTTTTTAGCAAACACTGCAATAATTTGGAATTTGCAATCATCAACGATGCAGATGCAGCAGGAATAGCAGAAATGCATTTCGGCATTGGAAAAGGTAAGAAAGGTTTGGGATTGATGATTACAATTGGGACTGGTATTGGCAGCGGAATGTTTTATGATGGACAGTTAATTCCCAATACAGAACTGGGTCGCATTTTAGATCATGAGGGCGGTCTTTTTGAAAATTTTACTGCCGATTCAGCAAGGAAAAGAGAAAACCTCGAATGGGATGTTTGGGGTGATCGCTTCAATATATATTTGAATCATCTTGTCAGAATTTTTTCTCCTGACTTCTTTATTCTGGGAGGAGGAGCCAGTAAGAAAATGGATAAATTTCAAGATCAAATTAAAGTTGATGTTCCCATCTATACTTCTGAAAACCTAAACAATGCCGGTATTATCGGTGCTGCTTATAATGTCGTAGATCCGCATATATAAAAAAAGAGGATATAGTATTTGTTTTTATCCGATCTAATTTTGGAAATACACTTTTAACGTACATAAACACGAATTTTTTGTTCAGTAATAAATGTTGAACGCTCTCAGTTTAAAAGATATTTATTCTTTGATTTAAAACCATTTATTTATAATTAAAATTGAATTTTTGATTCGTCTATAATCTTTTCAAAATATGGCTAAAAATTTATGGATACTATTTTTACTTTTTTCTACAAGTTTAATAGCTCAAAAAAAGATAGAATTCGTTGTTCTATCAAATGGAGATACAGTTAAGGCAAAAATTCTTCAAGGAAATGAAGGTGGTAAATTATTAGTCTTTTTAAATGGAAAACAACAAATTCTTAATAAGGAAGATTATTCAAGTATCATTATTGAAACAATTGATATCGATATTGATAAATATGGAAATTCAGGATCATCAGGAATAGAATTTTTGGGTCTGGGCATAATTGGTGCGCATATTCGTCCGAGAATTACTAAAAGGACCTATTTGGACTTAAGAGCTAATGCGGGAGTCACATTTGTTGAAAAATATATTCCACCAAGTTTTATTATCGGAAATAGTGAGGGTTACATAATTGATTACCCTCCCGGATTGTCTTTGTCATTAGGATCCACAATTTATGCAAAACCATTTTTTAGTAATGGGAGGGTTAAACGACAGGGTTTTATTATACGCGGCGCAAGGACATTTAATGAGATGCAGGAATTTCATTTTCTATCAGGGTTGAGTATGGAACACTTTAATAGAAATAAAAGTAACAGATCTGTGAATTATGAATTATGTCTTGGACTAAGTTATATGGAAGATGGATCAGATAGATATAGATATCTCCTAACCGGATCAGATGTGACGGTAATTTTCACTTTTGGAATCATATTCAATTACTATAATTGAAATGAAATTTTCAATTATAATGATTTTCATGATTTAGGGGTCATTTGTATTTTGCTTCCCCTCGTACAATTCATTTGTGCAGCAATGGAAATTGACTAAAAGCAATTCGTTTTCAAAATAATCAAGTCTCGCTTTCGAAATGAATATTTGGTAATATGATTTAATTTCTCATTAAATAAATCAAGCAAATAGGCTAAAACAATTTGCTTCTCGTATTCCCATCTTTTAACTCATTATTGCTATTTAGTCGAAAAATAATTTAGATCCCTTAAATTTTATTGAAACATGTTTAGCCATTTATCCTTTTTATATTCAAGTGATCAATTCTATAAATGAGAATACTTGTATTTCTACTCATGTCTATTACCTGTGCAGCACAAGCTCAATTTATCACACCTACTTGGGAAAGCTCATGGATAGGCGGAGCATCTTTTTCTTCAGCAAGGACAGCAGATTTAAATAATGATGGTATAGAAGATTTAGTTGTTGGTGCGGGCATTGAAGATTCGCCGAGCAATTTGGGAATTGTTGCCATTAATGGAGCCACGGGAGATACCTTGTGGACCAAAAAAAGTCGAAATCAGATTTATAGCACTGCTATTTATGCAAACTCAGCTGTTGGATCTGAAAAACTAGTTTATTTATCGGGACGAGATGCCCAACTACTTTGTTTAAATGGTAGTAATGGCCATATAATTTGGGATTTTTGGCCGGATACCGCAGGTTCAGCCGCTGCCTCGGGATGGTTCAATTTTTACACCCCTCGCTTTATTGGAAATGATAATGAAAATCTTTTGATAACAAATGGAGGTAAAGCAGCCGCGAGTCCCGGAGATCCCAATCGTCCGCCGGGAAGGCTAATGATTCTGGATCGATTCACAGGAGAAATACTTTATGAAAATGCTATTCCCGATGGCTCTGAAACCTATTTTTCACCGATGATTTGGCCATTGTCAGAATCATTTGGTGGTGATCTTTTAGTAATGGGCTCAGGAGGAGAGACTTTGCCGGGTGCCTTGTGGTCTATAGGCTTAGAGGAATTTAAACTAAATGGTCTGAAAGGAGCGGAGTCCTTAATCAAAGACAGCGAAAAAGGCTTTATTCAGGCCACTGCCTTCGGAGATTTGAATTCAGATGGAGAATATGACTTAATAGCTCCAAGGATGAATAATGGTGGTCTTATTGCCTTAGATGGATTGACTAAGAAGGAATTATGGACTTTTGAAATTCCTAATTCAGAGAGCTATGCTTCACCGATTATTGCAGATTTTACTGGAGATGGATTGCCCGATGTATTCAGCCTTTTTGCAAGAGGCGAATTTCCAATTTATTTTAATTATGATGCTCATTTAATAGATGGTCAAAGTGGTAAATCGCTTTATAATGAGTCCTTAGCATTAAATCAATTTTCTTCCGGAAATGCATTAGACTGGGATTCCGATGGGGTAGATGAGTTATTGCTAATTCAAAATATAATCTCAAATAGGGGACTTGAACATGCATTTAGAATATTTGATTTCAACAATGATACAAGCTATTTCATTACTGAATACAAAAATGGGAATGTGGTCTTTTCAACGCCATTAATTGCTGATGTGGATCAAGATGGTCTGCTTGAGATTGTGTATGTCTTTGATCCGGAGCCATACCCGGGCTTTGGACCGCTGAGAGTTGCTTTTGGTAGATATGATCTGGATTTGCCTGTTTCTGCTGTATCCTGGGGTGGATATATGGGTAATTTTGAGGATGGTACGTATAGGGAAAATCTGAATGATAGTCTGGCAATCAGCTTAACAGAGAAACTTAATGCTTTTCCAAATCCAGCTTCGAAACAATTGAGAATTATTGATGGACTAGAATCTATAGATCGGGTTCAGATTTTTGATCTTATGGGCAAGGAGTGTGATGTTGAATTGGAAAAATTTGGAAGAAACTACTTAATCAATACGAGCAATTTATCTCCGGGACAGTACATTCTGAGAGTTTCAAATGGAGAAAAGGAAATGACTCAGAAAGTGGTAATTCAATGAGATTTATCTTTAGAAAATACTAAATACTAAATACGAAATACGAAATACGAAATACTCATTTCTCATTTCTATTTATAATCTTCTTTTTGATGCGGTCTTAATATTTCAACTAATTCTGCAAATTGCTTATCTACTTCCATGAAGCATTGGGAATGACTCGGGTCAATGTCGAGCAGGCCTGTTTTGTATTTATCAATTGGAATTTTATTTGTAGCTGCAAAACCCTCAAGATGAATTCTGTGATGAGCTGCAGTTCCTTTGCCATCCATACCGTAAAAATTCCAGATGTATTTTGTCATGATTTAATATTAGAATACTGAATTTATTATCGAAGGTGTAATTTCGAAATTTTCAATAATTTGTTGGGTTAATATTGACTTTGCTTAGTCAATTTTTATTTGCCTTCCACCTTTGTAATTAATAAACAAGCTAAGCGATGTTAATTTTGCATTTACTGTAACCCATCTTTCTTGGTTTGAGATTAGTTCGTTAAAGTGTCTCAGAGACAAGCCCATATCAAAAGATTTTTTTTTCAAAACATCCATGCTAATTGAATATCTGCTTCCTATCATTGTAGGCTGATCATAAACCATTACAGTTACTTCGGGATTTCCCATTATACAATCAGGATACCAAGGCCTTTGATGTGATATATTGTAGGCTCCATATACTCCTAATCCTAATGAAAGTCCAAAAGGCGTAGAATATGTGATATCTATAGGAATCAGCAGGTTATTTAAATTATATACATAATAAGTAACTCTTCCATCTTCCACACCATCAAATGCCTGCCTCATAAATGAAAGTCCGCTTTGTATTCTAAAATTGCCAAGAAAATTATATGAGAGCGTTGCTCCGGCATGGTATGAGCCCTTTAGCGAGGACTGGAATTTCAAATCACCAATACGAAGTGTTGATACATTTTGCCCCACTTCCATTCCAAACCGTAGCTTTTGAGCGTTTGTAGATTGGCTTGTGAAAAATAGAAATATGAATAAGGCTAATATCCTCATGATGAGCTTTCGATAAGAAAATTAGAGATAATATCATAAAGTATCAAATAGTGATGGAAATCGCAGTTCTCCAACTAATTTTCGTCTGACAAGGGGTTTGGCAGATTTTCAAGCTGAATTATCAATTTAAATTTCGTTTTAAATAAGCTGATTTAAACTAATCAAGTCTATTAATTCAAAAATAATCTCTTGTTCTACGTTACTATCGCACATTATTGAAATCCTCGTTACGCTACGGTAAACCTGCCGCCCGGTCAGGTGTGCGAGGACTAGTTGGGGGTCTACAGTAATCAATAAGAAAAATTAATCCCGGCCATGAGGTTCAGTTTTTCTATTTGAAGGCTGTCACAGTCTTATGGTAAAGTCGCCATAATTGATGTGAAACAAAGGTTTAATACTAATCCGTATTTTTTCCAGTAAACCACAGTACTAATTCCTAATATTCATTTTTCTGTATATTTAATTATGGAAAAGTTTAAAAATCTCCATATCTGGATGATCATCCCGATGATAATCATGCAGTTGGGAATATTTATGGATTACTGGATGGATTTCAGTGAAAATGCATGGCCGGTACATATTCACTATTGGACCGGTACCTTATGGTATGTCTATTTAATAATCCAGCCATATTATGCTACACATGGTCAAATGGATAAACATCGCACAAATGGTATTATAGGAATGTTTTTAGCCGGTGGTGTAAGCATTACAGCCTTTGCGATGTTAGATCGTGATATAAATACAATCCAACGATCTATTGAAAATGCAGAGAGGTTTGGACCTTTCGTCCCATCCTTTTTTTATGGAGTAATTATCGTTGAGATAGTAATGATGCTGGCATTTATATTTGCTATAATACAATCTATCAAACTACGTAAAAGTTTAGAAGATCATGCTTGGTGGCTATGTAGTACTGTGTTTTTAATTATGATGCCGGCACTCGGAAGGGGAATTCAAAATATATCAATTATGATGCAAAGTGATAAATGGCCTAATGTTGATATTTACTCATCAATTTATCTATGTCAGTTTATCATTATTGCTTTGCTTTTGCTCACTGCTTACAAGTTTAAAAAATTAAAGCACCCCGCCACATATTTGGCGGTAGCTGTTAATGTTTTTGTCTTATTCAAAAAACCAATGGGTGAATCGGAAATACTACAAACAATAATAGATGCTTTGATAATTAGTACAAGCTGAGTTTATTAGCTTTTGTTTCTTAAAGAGACTTCCTTTCCGTATTCCGTATTCCGTATTCCGTATTCCGTATTCCGCATTCCGTATTCCGCATTCCGTATTCCGCATTCCGTATTTCTTATTCTTTCTCAATTACTCATTTTTCAATTCTCGTGTATCAACTATTTCTAAAATAGAACTTGAAATATATTTCTCCAGCAAATTTTGCTTTCCTGAATATTAAATTTTGTGAATTTGACTAAACCCTTCTATTCCTAGAAGTTTTTTCATAAATCTATTTCTTTTAAATAGCCAAGCTCATAACTTCACTACTTGAAATTGAAAAATTAATTATGAAAAAAGGGTTAATACTTGCTTATATTTTTTTATTCCTTCTTGCAGCATGTAGTGATGATGATGCTAATTCACCGGCTACTCCAACTCCAAACTGCACTGGCCTTGAAGTTTACGAAGAGACAGAAGGACTACTAATAATTGAGGCTGAGGATTTTAATGATTCTGATAGCATCAATGAATGGGTAACTAGGACCAATTCCGTGAATGGTATCAGCGCTTTTAGTGGCAGTGGCTATATTTTTTATCAAGGAGAAAATTCATTTCAGGAGGCTGGAAAATCGATATTAAGCTATAATATTCGAATTAATTCTACTGGAGTGTATCGCTTTCTTTTTGCTGCTGCCATAGGAACCGGAGATAATAACACTGAACATAATGATGCTTTTGTAAAATTTCCTGATGCTGATGCATTTTATGCTTATAAAGAATCAGATAACAGTATTGCAATTCCAAACGATGAAGGAGTTAATGCTAATAATCCTGATCCAGCCGATCCCATACTTATGGACAGTTTTCCCAACGCCACTTATAAGGTTCCCGAAGGATCTAACAGAAAAAACAATGGGTATTTTAAAGTTTACATGAATCAACTTGAAGATTGGTGGTATGAAGGATCCACGAGCGACAGTGATGCTCATAAAATTTATGTTCGCTTTGATTCACCGGGTACTTATACCATGCTTATGTCGGGTCGTTCGTCCAGCTTTGCAGTGGACAGGGTAGTACTTTATAAAGAAGAAGGCAGTTTTGAAAACCTTGGTAATCGAAATAATCGTAAGGCAACCTTTGATACACTTGGTTCTGTTCAAGCTATTTGTCTATGAATTAAGGTTAAATATTATTCATTTTTTTTAATAGGCCGCCAAAATAACTCTTCACATTTTTAGAAATCAGCACTTTTCTAAGTGGATCTGGATTTTATTGTATTTGTTTTCTGATATGCAACATGCCTTCAAAAGAAGGCCCCAAAAAACACTAACAGTAACATATTCACCAGATTTAGTTTTTAGATATTAGCCACCGTTCAATTTTGCTGAGGCTCTATGGTAACTCACACTTCTGTGTAAATGATATGGTGTTTTGTTCTTTCAAAAACAAACATCCCTGTAAATTCCATAGGTTTTGCTTAATTCGGTCGCAATTTTATCTTTTGACTCAAACCATTTTGGATTTCGTCTACCAGGCTTTTAAATTTCAATCCAGCTTTATCAAAGGTGCTTTTGTTTTTAGCAAATCATTCCCGGTTGTTATTGACTTTAAGTTTCATTAAGAATTCTAATAATTCAGTCAAAATGATCTAATGATGATATGGCAATTTAATTCCAAACAAGCAATTTATTAATTCCCCTGACTGTCGCTGACCAAACAAATTTCTAAGAAAATAGAATAGAAATTGCATACTTATCATGAAAAATAAAGCAAACATTTTCCTACTGATATGGATGTTTCTTCTAACATCCTGTATAGGCACTGATTTTACAGATGAGATAATTGGTGAAGATTTAAGTCAAGCGATAATTGACGAATCTGAACTATCGCTCACAGTCAATAATTCCTATCAATTAAATTTTAAATTCCAGGGTATTGATGGGAGTGAAGAAAAAGTAGACTGGGTGTTTATTTCCAGTGATGAAAATATTGCTGATGTCAATACTGAAGGGTTAATTCAGACAAAAAGTATTGGTCAGCTATGGATTATTGGAACTGTAAATGCCACATTCTCAGATTCCGTATTGATCACTGTAGTTGGAGATTCCAATGAAATAGCGAGGGTTATAATAAAAAGCCTTTCTACCATGGTGAAAATTGATTCCAGCATTCAGTTTACTGCTGAAGTAAAAAACCTCAAAGATGAAATTATAAGCAATGTACCCCTAACATGGAATAGCTCAAATCCACAAATAGCAAGCATAGATAGTAGCGGCAAATTGCTTGCTTTGACAATAGGTTCTACTCAGGTTACAGCAGTATCAGGAAATATTTCGAGTACGGCCATATTGATAGAAGTGATTAGTGAGTCAGGAAGGAGTGGAACTTTTACAGGTTTAAATGGCTATTCGGTTAACGGTATGACAAATCTTTCAGGATCAACCGGAAATGCCCAACTTCAATTAGGGTCCAACTTTGTATCACAATCCGGACCTGGTTTAAGAGTTTATCTTGCAGTAAATGGAAATAATGTGAGTGGTGGACTTGATTTAGGAGCACTTATGTCATCATCAGGTGCTCAAATTTATGATCTTCCGGTGAATGCCAATCCTAATGATTATTCTCATGTTTTCATTTATTGTCAGCCTTTTTCTGTGCCATTTGGTGTAGCTGAATTGAATTAATAAGATATGCTTAAAAAGATACATTTATTTATATTACTTGAATTAGTATTCGCATTTTCATTCCAAAGCTTCGCTCAAACTGCCTGGACACACCCAAAGGGGAATGGATATTTCAAACTGAGTCAATCCATGGTTATAGCCGATGCATTCTTTAATCCAGATGGAGAGGTAATTGATATTACAACGACTTCAATATACCAGACGGGAATCTATGCCGAATATGGTTTGAAAGACAATTTGACCATGGTAGTGAATGCACCACTATTTGTAAGAAGTACCATAAATAATCTGGAAAGCACAGCGAACGGAGCAGTTATTCCTGGAGATGAGTTCAATTCAATCGGTGATATTCTTATCGGTTTTAAATATGGACTAGTTATCCAAGGACCTGCTATTTGGAGCGCATCCCTTGATCTCAAGACGCCAACCGGAGATCCTGTTGGGGGTGACTCAGAACTTCTTCAATCAGGCGATGGTGCCTTTGGAATGACATTTATGACGGATATTTCTCATTCCTTTTACCCAAAGCCTGTATATATTTCAGCGGGATTAGGTTATAATTGGAGAGGTACAGCGGATCTAGATTATTCAATCGAGACAGAAACTGTTAATTATGCAGATGGGTTTAGATGGAGGGCGGAAATAGGTTATACACCCAAAAACTGGCTATTTGCTTTAAAATTCAATCATCTTATTGCATTGAATACAAATGACTCAGAAGGACCTAATGGAAGTTCCTCGTTATTTGGTAATAACATCACATATTTAGCAATTACACCAGAAGTTGCCTATAACGTAACAGAAGAATTTGGAGTATCTGCTTCCGCCGGAGTTGTAGCCTATGCCGAAGGAATTTTAGCTGCTCCAAACTTCATTTTTGGCATTTATTATCAGTTGTAGAATAGGTATGAATTAAATAGTATCTCTACATGTCTTGGATTAGTCAATGAGAAGAAAATTTGCCATTGGAACGAGCATGTTATCACAATAAATTAGAGCATTTCTCTAAACTGGATAAAAGCTGGTTCAGAGAGATTCCAAGAACTCCCGCCCCAGAAGTTCTATACGAGAATTCAGTGCAAGGTCGTCAAAGAATGACGAATCCCTCTTGTGAATCACTCCAAGATCCCGTTATTTATCGGGAATTCTTGGAGTCTCACTTCCCAATACTCTCCTTCGCTCTCAATTTCGCTGAAGCTACATTGGACAAGAAGGCTTCAGAAAGTCTGGAAAACTTCATTTCCCAATGCAAAACTTGATTAAATTCCGACCATCATATCAGCTTATTGCTTGATGAATTTGCCCTTATAATTCTGATTCTTCGAGTTAAGCTGAATAAAATATACCCCTGGATTATATTTAGAAACGTCAATTAAGGACTCGTTACTACTTTCTGAATTTTCAAATTGTAACTTTCCCATAAAATCAAAAATTCTAACATTGTAAACGGCATCATTCAATTCTGGAATTTCAATTTTTAATTCATTTGAAGCAGGGTTTGGATAGATATGAATCATATTTTCCAATTCCATTAATTGCAAGTCGAGTATAACCGGAAAGTATTCCCATTTATGGTCACGTAGGTAATTGGAAGTACCCGGAATTTTACGAAACTGAACTGTCGAATCGAGCTGCATATTTCCATTGTAATAATATTCGAACTTCATTTCGATAACTGTTGTGTCTGTATTGTTAATGGTCCATTCATATGTGTCCATTCTGCTCCGATATCCATTTGCATTGTATGTGTATATCTTATCCGAAAAAGAATAGTTTAGATGACTGGAAAATAAATACTCTTTTGATGAATAGCTGATACTGTCAATTGAGTTATATTCAAACTTTTCGATTATATCAATAATAGTATCAGGACTTCCAATATAATAATCTGCCCAATAAATTATAGAATCCCTGTTTTGATTATCTCTTAAAATATCCTGCGACTCCTGCATCAAGTAAAACCCGCGGTCAGAAAAATACTCTTTTAGCTTAATCTCCAGTCCATTTGAGTCATATATGAACTTTCTAGCCCAACCTACTAGATGAAAATTATCATAATAATAAGCACTATCCAGTTGCCCCTGCAAAGTATAGGTGTTTTTGAGATTAGAAAAATTAAGGGGTAGTATTCCTAAAAAATTGAAATAATATTTAATTGAATCCACCTGGCTTGAGCTGTTGAAGTATATCGTATCCCATAATTGAGTCTTTGTGCTCCAATTGAGAGAATCTTGATTATAAGATTGTAGGAGTTTGGCTTTAAATCCTTGAGAAGGAAAATCATCAATGAAGGTTCTATTGAACAGCATCCAGTTTGTACTATCCCAATCGTATTGAATTGAGAATAAATTGACTTGTGATATGGACTGTGAAGAAAATGTGAATTGGAATAAACCGATTATGAGGATGATTTTTATTGGCTTCATTATATAAATTTTATACCCCAAAAAAAAGACATTTTAACTCAGCGAATAAGCACTATTGTTGCAATTTCTAGAAATATTGTAACAATTGACTCTGTTTTAACGTCATTTCAAGACTTGCTTGCCCAGAAGTCTGAAGTTTCTTCAGAATTCTTGGAGTCTCACTTCCCAATACTCTCTTTCGCTCTCAATTTCGCTGAAGCTACATTTGGACAAGAAAGCTTCAGTGAGTCTGGAAAGTTTTACTTCCCAATACAGAAACTACAAAAGATTTTGTCCAGCGTTCCCTATTTATTTTTTTGAAATATTCTATTTTTAGAATATGGAATTATGGAATTGGGTTATGGCATCAACATGAAAATTTTTAATATTTCATTAAAATATTGGTTATCGATTATATCTGGTATAATAGGCATCATTTATCTTTTTATAATAAATTATAATCAATTAGGATCAAGAGCAATAGATATGGAAAAGTATAAGACCAAAATTGCCGAATTTGACAATGATACTATTAGTCAAGTGCGATTATTTCATAATGGAATAACACGAGGGATGGCCTTCCAATTTAGAACAACTAATGATACGGTGTTTTATACTATAATCTCTACAATGGATCAAGATCAAGTTGAGAAGATAGTTAATCCTGGAGTAATAATTAATAAACCAACAAACTCATTGAAACTAAAAGTAATGTTTGATTCCAACACAGTTTCAATAACACTTAAAGATTAAATTTTTAATTAGTTGCTTGTTCGATTAATATGATTTTTAAGTTGGGTCGTATTTGACTACTTTCCAATACAGAACTTACTAAAAATATTCTCCAGCAAATCATCAGTTGTGATCTCACCGGTGATCTCACCAAGGTGGTGAAGAGCGTAGCGAATGTCTTGAGCGATCAAATCAGTACTAAGTTCTGAGCTTAGGGCTTCGAGGACTTCGTCTAAAGCTTGCTGACATTTTAATAAGCTTTCATAATGTCTTGCATTCGTCACTGTGCTAGTGTCCCCGCTTAAGCCTTCTAAAGTGGCACTTGTAATTAGATCAGTAAACAACTTTAAATTTTCCTGGCCTTTTGCTGATATGAATAAAACATCTTTTTCATTTCCTGACCAGTTGGAGTGCAATCCCAAATCTGATTTATTTCCGATAGGATAGAGGGCATCGCAATGCGAGCGCAATGGTTTTAATTCTTTCTCGAGTTCTTCAGGACTGGTTTCCAAGGCATCGAATAAGTAAATGCCGATCTTGGCTTTCTCCAATTGCTCTATGCTTCGCTTTACTCCGGCTGCTTCAATGATATCCTGTGTTTCACGCAAACCGGCTGTGTCAATCAATCGGAATTTAACTCCATCCAATACAAAATGGTCTTCGATATAATCTCTAGTTGTTCCGGCAATTTCTGTAACAATGGCCTTTTCTTCTTTCAAAAGAGCATTCATCAAAGTTGATTTACCCGCATTGGGTTTTCCCACTATGGCCACAGGAATACCCTCTTTGAGAGCACTTCCATACTTAAACGACTGAATGAGTTCGGTAACGACCATTCTAATACTTTCAACTAATTTCTTTAGCTTTTCGCGATCGGCAAATTCTACATCTTCTTCTGAAAAATCGAGTTCTAATTCTATGAGAGAGGCAAAATTGATCAACTCTTCTCTCAATTTTTTAATTTCCTGCGAGAAACCACCGCGCATCTGATTAATAGCATTTCTATGTTCTGCCTCAGATTCCGAAGAAATCAAATCTGCCACGGCTTCTGCTTGTGCTAAGTCGAATCGACCATTTAAGAATGCTCTCTGCGTAAATTCTCCGGCTTTAGCTAGTCGGGCTCCCTTATCAATCAAAAGCCGAATTACACGATCTACGATATACGGAGAACCATGCGTTGAAATCTCTGCAATGTCTTCGAGGGTATAGGAGCGGGGCGCTTTAAATACTGAAACCAAAACCTCATCGATTTCTTCATCTCCATCCATGATTTTGCCAAAGTGAAGCGTATGACTTTTGGCTTTTTCGAGGTCCTTGCCCTGAAACACTTTGTTAAGAATCTCAAAAGTTCCCTTACCACTTAGTCTTATAAGAGCAATAGCCCCGACACCTTTTGCAGTTGCCGGGGCTATAATACAATCCTTTTGTTCAGGAATATTTGAGCTCAATTTAGTTTGCGCTTTGATAATTTTTTTGGAAATCAGGCCATGCTGTATTCTGATGGTGGTTTCCACCGAAATAAGCCAATATCATTTCAAGACTCTCAGGCTTTTGATATCCGGGAACGGCTTGAATGATGGATAGATCTTCATTCAAATAAACGGTGGTAGGATATCCTGTCGCTTTATAAGATCTCGCTAATTGTCTATAAGTCATCTCCTGACCGTTTTGCACAAATGTCTTATCACTTTCAGCATCGAGTTTTACGGCATAGTAATCTTTCTGTAACATTCCGATGATTTTATCATTTTGAAAAGTAGTCTGATCCATTCTCTTGCACCATCCACACCAATCGGTGTACACATCTACAAATACTTTTCGTGGTTCTTTTTTGGAAGCTTCCAAAACTTCTTCATAGCTCATCCATTGGATGCCTGATTTTGGTGTTGGGTTGAATACAAATGCACTTTGAGCGATCCAAAGAAGAGGAATTATTAGTAGGAGCGACTTTTTCATGATATCCATTTTTTGTAAAACTAAAAATTACTTATACGAAAACTGTCTTATAAGTTGCGAAATTACTCTATTAATTGGCTTTTGGCTCCAAAAGTTCCATTTCAGGTAAAAAATCACCGCTTGCTTTTCTTTTCCTTAAGGCAAGGTGGATTACAAAAACGATAAAAAATTGTAGTCCCAAAACAGTTGAAATGGCACCGGCAATGGAACCATCTATAAAATATGCCAAATAATAGCCAATTACTGAGGCGCTTAAACCGAATACACCTGCAAGAAAAAGCATTTGTTTTAATTGCTTAGAAATAAGGTAGGCGGTAGCAGCAGGTGCGACTATAAAGGCCACGACTAAAATAGCACCAACAGATTCAAAAGAAGCAACTGATGTAAATGACACCAGACTCATTAATACATAATGCCAAATTCCTGAAGATAAACCGATAGCGAAAGCGTATTCAGCATCGAAAGTTGTGACATAAAATTCCTTGAAGAATATTCCGACAACCAAAAGATTCACAATAAATACAAAGGCCATTAGCCAAAAAGTATGTGGGCCGATATCATTTCCTAACACAGTGTAGCTGGCCTCAAGAGGAACATAGGCAATCTCTCCGTATAGCACACATTCCTGATCAAGATCAACCTGTCCGGCATAAGCCGAAACGAGGATGACGCCTATAGCAAAAAGCCAAGTAAAGGTGACACCTATGGAAGCATCGCTTTGAACTTTGGCTTTCTTATGAAAAAATTCAATTAGAAAAGTGGTAAAGATTCCGATTACACCTGCTCCGAGAAGCATAATCACATTATCTCTACTTCCGTAAATCATGAATGCGATAACGATACCCGGTAATACCGCATGAGAAATTGCATCGCCGAGCATGGCCATTTTTCGCAATATCAGCCAGACACCGAGAAAACTGCAGCTAAGGGCTACAAGAGAAGCGGTCGCTATGATCCAAAAGCTGTCCATTAATTATTATAAGGAATTTTACTTTGATGTGGATCGAGTTCGGGAAATCCAAGTTTCATCATAATGCTCTTCTCCAATTCAGGAGTTATTACGTGCTCAATGGTTTCAGCATCTTCGTGTACATGATCAGGAGCAATTTTTAAATATTGCGTGAGGTATAACTCCCAAAGACGATGCAGACGAACTACTCTTTGACCCTTGCTCATTCCGATTTTAGTTAAAAACCAATGGCCATTTTTATTAACTAGAAAGCCTTGTTGCTTCAATCTATTAAGTCCTTTCATCAAATCAGCTTTTTCCCATGAACGTCTGTGATTCAAATCCTCTGTACTTCTTCCGGATTTCGATTCGAAATCTGATTCTCCAAGTAGATAAAAAGTCTTCAAAATATTTTCTTCCAAAATCTTGAGTTGATTTTGTCTTTTTCGCCACCATTTACTGATAATTCCTTTTCCGGGAGCCAAAAAGAATGAGGCCATAGCAATTATAGAAATAACCACCACTATCCAAGGGCCGGTTGGCATGGCAGGAACCATAAACGAGATTACCGAGCCTGAAATACTTGATATTGAAGCAAAAAGCGATGCCAGAATCAGCATATAAAAAAGTCGATCAGTCCAGAATTTTGCCGCTGCAGCAGGAGTAATAAGCATAGCAGCCATTAGCACAACACCAATTGCTTGAATTCCCGCTACAATAGCTAGCACGGTGAGGGTGCTTAAAATGAATTCCATCAATTTAATTCGCATACCAATCGATCTGGCGTATTGCTTATCGAAAGAAATGAGCTTGAATTCCTTGTAGAAAATAAAAACAGCAATTACCAATAGGAGAGAAAGGACAGAAAATGTGATTAGGTCTTTCCCGATTAAAGAAGCCGCATTTCCAAAAATGAAATTGTTGAGTCCCGACTGATTGGGGTTTCCCGAATGTTGTATGGCTACAAGCAGCATGATTCCAAATCCAAAAAAGACAGAGAGGATAAGTCCAATAGCGGTGTCTTCCTTAATTTTTGAATTGTTAGTAATCCAGTCGATGGAAAGAATAGAAATCCACCCCGATATAAATGCACCAAGAATTATCCAAATAGGATCTTTATTACCTGATATTATAAATGCTAAGCAAATACCCGGTAAAACAGAATGGGCTACAGCATCTCCAACGAGAGATTTTTTCTTTAGAAATGTAAATGTTCCCACAAGGGCAGAGGAAATACTCAAAAGCACCGTACCCGCTGTGACCATCCAGAAATTAGGATTCTGAAATATAAATGACGGCAATCCATCCATTTTGTAAATTTAGACTAATCTAAATTTAAATTCAAATAAGTATAAAAAAATCCCGAGTTAAATTTTAACCCGGGATTAAACCATGATGTACTATTGATGAACCATTAGTATAGTGCAAAATGGTAGTTGTCGCGTATTGCCACTTCGCCGTCGCTGATAACAACCGTTTCCAATACTCTTTCATTACAGTAAACTGTTATAAAATACTCACCAACTCTTGTTTTGGAGAAGTCGTAAGTCTTAGATGTGATACCACCGGCACCATTTAATTTATCGGAGTAAACGATGTCTCCATCTTCATTTGTGATTTCAACTCTCATTTGATCCGTATGACATATTTCAGCCATGACACTTACTTTGTCGCCTTCCAATTGTCGGATGACTGCCTGACTCATTCTTGTTTCAGCGAAAGACATTGCTGCTGTGATTGCTAATAAAAAGAGAACTAAGTTTAATTTGACCGCTTTCATAATTTCTAAATTTTAATGTTCATAAGTTTAATTGACGATTCTAAGGTATAGCGGCTAATGTCAAAATAGAATCAGATTAAGGCGTGGCTTAGGATTGAGAATGTGAAATGCAGAATTTTGGGGGTGAAAAACAATTGGTCAAACTCTAAACTTCAATTATCAATTATCAATGAAGGGATATTCTAGATTTAATTTTAGATTTGCCTTCCCATGTATTCGCGCACGTGGTGAAACTGGTAGACACGCCAGCTTGAGGGGCTGGTGGGAGCAATCCTGTGGAGGTTCGAATCCTCTCGTGCGCACTTCTTTAATTACGAATTGTCAATAATCTTTAGCTTCTTAAAATGAGACTTTTAAGGAAGCAATAAAATTCCTCCCCGATGCAGCAATACCGGAAGAATAGGGTCTATACCGTTGGTCCGTGATGTTTTCAATTCCGAAACGCAATGTGGTATGATCAGTGATATGATATCCCAATTTTAAATTCAAAGTGTACCATGTCGGAGAAAAGGGTCTGCCGAGCTCATCTTTCGCATAGAGGTTATCCTTACCTCTTTCACTCACAGCAAGATCATTGAAAGCAATTTCTCCATTATAGATAAATGAAGCAAGCGCTTCGAATTTTGCTTTTTTAAGATTGATCTGAGCTGCTCCAAATTGCGGTGCGACATGCCTGAGACTAGAGGTACTGCCATCATCCAGTTCTTCTTCGCCTTCCTGCCAGTTGTATTTCAGCTCCAAGGTCAACCAGGATGTGAAATTGATGTCCATCCCGATCTGAAAACCATAAACATAGGCAGAAGCTGCATTCTGAATCGCCTGAACTCTACTCAGCTCTCCTTGAAATATAAGACTGTCTTGTCCTTGAAAAACATAGTCTCTTCTTACCATAGCATTATCCAGGATGGTGTAAAATGCATTGGCTTTTACGAAAAATGCATCGTCAATATATTTTCTGACTCCAATATCGGCACTATAAGCATATTCTGAACTGAGATCCGGGTTGGGGACTAAAACAGCACCCGGCTCTGAGTCGAATACTTTGGCTACATCATCCAAATTAGGTGCGCGAAATCCGGTACTGAGGTTTAAGGTGAAAATCAAATCTTCCTGAGCTTTATAATTCGCACCAATGCTACCTGTAATGGCCGAAGTATTGATATTTATATTTTGAACAGGCACAAGGAAATTGGCTGAGTCAAAAACCGCATTCAATACTATTTGGTTGAAACGCAAACCTCCATGCAAACTCAGATTATCCATTAATTCAGACTTTGCACTCAAGTAGGCACCTGCCGAAAGCCAATTGGAGCCATCCGGATATCTGGTACTATTGCCGGAATAAGTATTTGTATCAGCAGTATTGAGTTTGAAAATACCCGCTTGAGAACCAATAGTATTGTAAACCATTTCCAGACCGTAAAAAAATTCATTTTTTGCATCGGCTTGTTTTCTGAAATCCAGATTCGCTGAATAGGCATTTACATTTTCAGTATTTGTACTCCCTATTGGCGCTTGGAATCTTCGTGTTTCTCTGCTCTCCTCAAATCGCTGAAAGGCTAAAATCATTCTAAAATCATCGTATAGCTGTGTTTTTTCCTTGAAATTAGCGGTAAGACTGTGAAGCATCCATGTTTGCGGTCCATAGTTCCATTCTGAAAATCTCAGCGTGTCATCTGCTCTTTGTGTAAGGCGATCATAACGGGGAATATCGCTAGTACCGGAATATTGAAATGCATAGGTGAAGTCCATTTTTTCGTTGGGCTTAAAACCAAACTTTTGCAAGATATTGTACTGACTATAGCCTGTCCCAACTTGTAATTCCTGATTGTCGTTTTCAACGATCCGATCCTCAGTAAAGCCTTCCTGAATATAATCCGGTCGCAAATAAAAATCAGGACCCTTGGAGCCCATTTCAAGATCACCGAATCTGGAGAAACTAAAACTCGTGGCTGATGCGAATTTTTGATTACCGAGTCTGAAGTCCAAGTGAGCAGTATTTTCATTAGAAGCAGATGAGTAACGAATCAAGCTATTAGCATCCTTAAAAGTTGAGGTGTCTTTGGAATAAAGAGGCTGAATAGTATGAAAATTCATTACCCCACCAATGGCATCGCTACCAAAGAGAGTAGATCCCGGTCCGAAAATAACCTCTGCCTGAACCACGCTGAATGGATCGATATTTATGATATTCTGAAGGTTTCCGCTTCTGAAAATGGCATTATTCATTCGAATACCATCTACGGCAATCAGGACTCTATTGGCAGCAAAACCACGAATCATTGGGCTTCCACCACCTTGCTGACTTTTTTGAATATATACCTCACCGGATAGGCCGATTATATCTGCACTGGTCTGAGGATTTTGAATAGCGATTTTTCGCTGAGTTATTCCCGTAACCTTCATGGATACATCGCTGGCATTTTCCTGCCACCTGGAGGCAGAAACAACTATTTCCTCAAGAGCCAAGTGCTTAGCTTGCATTCCAATTTTGAAATCTAAAGAGTCAAGACTATCGAAACTCAGAAGCAAATCCTCATAACCTATAAAATGAATAATAATGCTGTCAGCGCCATTTATCGCTGAAATATCAACCCGACCTTTTGAATCGCTATAAGATATGAAATCAAATTGCGGTGCAATGACATTGACAAATTCTAATGGTTCTTTATCAAAATCATCTCTTATTATGAGAGTTTGAGCCTGTGATTGAAATAGGCTAAAAACCAAAATGTAAAATAATAGTATCCTTAATTTCATACTTATTTAAATGCTATGCCTTTCAATTGCATATACACCAACTTTTACGGTTTTCCCTCGGAGCAAATGTTCACCTAAATTTCTGTATAAATAATTTCCTTTGGATTTGATTCGCATGAAAAGATCCTCCGAAATTAAGAACGTTTCTTTCAAGGGGTTGCATAGATCTTGAATTCTGGAGGCTGTATTCAAAACATCTCCATGAAAGGCTATATCTCTTTTTACTTGTCCAATTTCAGCTGCTGTTACTTTTCCCGCATGCATACCGGCTTTAAATTCCGGTAATACGCCGTATTTATTGCTATAATAGGATTTTCTGGAATTGATTCGTTGCTGGACGGCAAAATAGAGATCAATAAATTTAATATGATCGTTTTTATTGTTCCATTTCCAAGTTAAAACAATTTCGTCGCCCACATACTGATAAATTTGAGCTTCATAATCCAGAACGACGTGGTTTATATCATGAAAACAATCACCAATCATTTTACTATAGCGAATACTTCCAAGACGTTCGGCATATGTAGTTGAAGATTTAAGATCCAAAAACATAAATATTCTATCCTCGATAATAGGGTTATGATATTTTCCTGTGAGAAAGCTAATCAGATTTTGCTTTCCTGTTTTTTGTATGCTTTGAACGATGAAATTGAGCAGGATTATATTGAAGATGACATAGAGGCTGATAACAATAAAAACACCCGTAAAATGTTCCATAGCACCGGTCGTGTCTTCATATATTGTCGGATTTACTGCACCCGAACTTGTTAGAATTATATAGACCAGTAAAAAAATAAATACCGAGCCAATGATGTATGAAAGTGTCTTATACATTAAAGATCTTCCAAAGCTCAATTTATCCCAATGTAGCTTTTCTGAAATTTCTGTAATTAAAATAAAGAGAATGCCCAGAAATACTGAAAATAAAGCACTTTCTACCATTTGATTCCAGGACACCAAATAGTATATAATGGGATTAGACTCTTTAGTCCAGATTATTCCTGTATAATTTAATAGACCTCGGGTAGTATATACGGATGATAAGGTTACAAACTCAGTCACCGCTAACCAGTACAGGATAATAAATAAGTAAAATGGTATATTTCGCAATACTTTCTGCACGCGCCAAATATAGTCAGCAATTGCATTTTAGAGAATTGATATTATAAAAGGATGAATTTTAAATCGAGACAAAATATTTACTTATTAACAGAAGACCGGTATTTGAATCCCAAGATTAACAATGAATACAATTCTAATATTTTATTAGAGGATGAAATTTTATCTGAGGCACTGAGTAAAGAAGGAATTGATTCAAAACGCGTTATTTGGTCAGATCCGGATATAGTATGGACAAATGCCGATTATCTCTTATTTCGTACGACATGGGATTACTTTCGTCGTTATTCAGAGTTTGAGAAATGGCTAAATGTGATTAAATCTAAGGTTCCTACTATTAATAGCCTTGATACAGTACTTAATAATTTAGACAAAAGATATTTACTCGATTTACAGCAAAAAGGAATTCAGATACCCCAAAGCCAATTATTAGAAATAGGAGATAAGGTTGATTTCAAAATGCTATTGGATAAATTCAAGTGGGAACAAGCTATTGTAAAACCCTGCATCTCTGCTGCAGCCCGTGAAACTTATGTCGTGAACGCTGAAAATGCCGAAAAACTGTCGCTTCATATTTCTGAATTATTAAAAAAGGAGGCCTTTCTGTTTCAGAAGTTCGAAGAAAAGGTTTTGACTAATGGGGAATTGTCGATGATGTTTTTTGGAGGAAAATACACTCATACTATATTGAAGAAGGCAAAAGCAGGAGACTTCCGTGTTCAGGATGATTTTGGAGGAACAGTTCATCCTTATAAAGCGAGTAAAAGTGAAATTGCCTTTGGCCAAAAAACTCTTGAAGCACTAGATGAAGTTCCTGATTATGCCAGGGTTGATGTATTGTGGGATAGTAATGGCAATCCTATTTTATCCGAGCTGGAATTGATAGAACCGGAATTGTGGTTTAGATTTAATCCTGATTCGGCGAATGTTTTTGCGGAGCATTTAAAAAATAAATATTTCTAAAATGGTATTTGATTATAGGTTCAGAGTTATACATCAGACAAGAAACAATTTTGAGTCTTTGGTAAAGGGACACAGTAATGAAGAATTAAACAAAATTCCTGATGGATTCTCCAATAATATAATTTGGAATTTCGGACATGTCATTGCCACCCAGCAATTGCTCACCTATAATTTATCTTCGCTTCCAATGATGGTCAGCGATGCTTTTTTAGCATCTTTTCGAAAAGGAACCAAGCCGGAAAAAGCCTTAAATCAGATTGAAATTGATGAAATTCTCGAAATTTCAAAGATCACCATGGAGTCGATAGAGAAAGATTTCAATGAAGATCGTTTTATGACTTATCAAAAATACCAAACCAGCTATGGAATAGAGCTGAGGTCGGTAGACGATGCATTAAGTTTCTTGCCGGTTCACGAGGGTTTACATCTTGGTTATGCCATGGCGATACGAAAAGCATTTTAAAAAACGCCCACTCTTTGTTAAATTTGTTTGGTGAGAAAACTGTGGCTTTTTACCTTTCTATTTTTAAGTCTGACTCTAAACTTATACTCTCAAAGTATTCCTACAAATGGATTGATTGCTTGGTATCCCTTTAATGGGAATGCGAATGATCAAAGTGGGAATAGTATAAATGGAGTAGTAAATGGAGCTACTCTAACTACGGATCGATTTGGCAATCCTAATTCTGCATTTCTATTTGATGGCTTAAGCAGTGAAATAACTATTCCACATGATCCAATTCTTGATAATGTCTTTCAAAACGACTTCACACTTTCTTGTTGGGTCTTAACTATTGAAACAGCTATACGAATTAGAACCATTTTGTTTAAAGGTAAAGATAATGCTCAGGCACCCAGTTTTTCAGGGTATCCGTTATGGTTGATGAAGGATGGAGATCAATCAGCGAGTCCAAATCAAAAGTGGTATGCCTGGCATAGCATAACATCATGTAATCCTTGGAGTCCGGCATATAGTGATACAATTTTGACCAGTAGATGGCAACATCTCCTGATTAAAAGAGAAGGTAATATGAATTCACTTTACGTGGATGGAATTTTACAGGAACAAGTAAGTGCACCTGCATTTTGCCAAGATACTGTTCAAGGACCAATGAGGGTAGGGTACACTACAGGAAGCGCTACACCTCAAAATTTTTTGGGTAAAATTGATGATTTATCTATTTACAATAGAGCCTTGACTCCATGTGAAATTGATCTATTATACACTTTGAATTTGAACTCTGGTCTAGTAGCTCATTATCCATTCGATGGAAACACATTGGATATTTCCGGAAATAATAATCATGCAAACAATCAAGGAGCATCATTTGCTTTAGATCGAAATAACAATCCGAATTCATCAGCTAGTTTTGATGGAATAAATGATTTAATAACAAGGAATAGTATAATTGATGTATCCTCTCAAAATGCAATGAGTTTTAGTGCCTGGTTTTACCCGGAACAACCAGTGAACACTAATGTCAATAGATATTCTGGTGTTAGTATTGGAACTAAAGAGACAGGTGAAATAGTGCTTCGTGAAACTACAAGCAGTTTAAAACTTTTTCAGGGAGTATTGGCAGATGGTAATCCTCTTTCAACAAATGGTAATAATACCTCAGCATTGGCAAACTCAGTTCCTTACAATTATAATAATTGGTACCATGTTGTTTCCACTTATCAAGATCAAAAAGTCCGAATTTATGTAAATGGCCAGTTTGTATCTGAAAATACAGGTTTTAATGGTGTTGGTGGTTTGTTGTCAAATGTTCCTGCAAACTCAAATTTGTTTATGGGCACTTCATTTGGAACCAATAATGATCAGAAATTTTATCGGGGCAGACTAGATGATGTAAGGATTTATAATAGAATATTGAATGATTGTGAAATTGTTGAGCTTTTTCAGCCCGGTTCTGTGGTATCCAATGTATCAACTGTTCAAGCCTGCAGATCTGATACACTTTCCCTATCTTCTAGCTTGGATTCTGCGTATTGGACGGATAATCAAGGAAATTATCTTGGTTCTGGTTCAAATCTGGATTTTCAATTCACCAATCAGACATTTATCCTCGCAACAGGTTTTAATTTTTGCGGCTGTCTGCAGAATGATACTTTTAACATACAACTAAAAGCTCAACCCAATTATAACCTCCAAGATACATTTTCAATTTGCCCAAATGTATTTGACACCCTTCCTTTTTCATTCAATGCAGGTGGTACAATTTCATGGTCGGATGGATCTCTTTTTATGGATTCCACTGCTTTAAATCCGATAGTAAAACCGATATCGAATACAACGAATTCAGCAATTTACCAGACCATCTACACAAATATTACGAACCTAAGTTCGGGATGCTCAATAATTGATTCGGCTATTTTAGAAGTTACTCCAAGGCCGGGATATACCTGGGGTTCGGATAGTTTTTTTGTCTGCCATAAAGCAAGCTCAAACCCCACCTTATGGACACCCACAATCCCAAGTCAGTTTTTGCAGATTGGCTATGTATATTATGGAGATACGTCATTTAATCCCTCCGGAGTAGTTTTAACTTTTGCTTATCGAGGGGAAAATTACGATACAACTGACAGAATAGATTACTTCAAAATATTAATGGAAGATATAAATGGTTGTCATTTTACCGATTCTGTATTTACGCTTACTTATGCACGTTTTTTCGCTGAAGCCGGGACTGATACCTTTGTATGTGCTGGAATTGAAGTACAAATAGGAGAGCCAAATGATAGTGCATACAGTTATTCCTGGACACCGACGAACCTTCTAAGTTCTGCAAATACTTCTATGACAACTTCTTCTGCTCCTATCGATTCAATAGCAATATTGACAATTCAGTATTTTCTACATAAAACAGATTCTATCACGGGTTGCGTGGAAAGAGATTCAGTTTGGATTTATTTCAATCGCTTTTTTGACATTGAAGCAGGAGATGATACTGTATTATGCTCACAACAAGAAATTCAGCTGGGAGAAAACTCAACAATCGGATTTTCATATCTATGGCAAGGCTCCGATTCCCTTTCTAATCCGACAATTTCAAATCCTGAATTTTCATATTTGAATCCTGATTCCTTAACGCAAAGCTTTAACCTGATAGTTGAAATAACTCAGGACAGTACTCAATGTAAAAATTATGATACGGTTTCTATTTCAGTGAAACCGCAAATCTATGTTGATGCCGGACCGGATCTTGATATTTGCGGCTCTGATTCTGTGCCTATTGGTACAAATCATCAAAAACCCTATACTTTTAACTGGACTCCGCTACTGAGTGTGGTTAATCCTTCAGCGGATTCCACATTTTTCAGTCAGGCCAATTTTACTGATAGCCTGCAAACCTTTGAGTATTTTCTAAATGCCGATTTTGATGGTTGTAATGAAAGCGATTCGCTCATAATTGATCTGAGACCAAAACCATTTGATGATCTGAGCGGGCCGAGAATCGTTTGTCCGGGAGTGGATTCTGCAGAATACTTTGTTGGCAGACCATTTACGGATTATACTTATAACTGGTTTTTGGATGGTGGAATGATCTCAGTTAATTCCAATGATTCCGTGATTATTGCTTGGGATTCCACGAATTTTAATGCCTTTGTAGGGCATTTTCCGACTAATTCCTTTGGCTGTGTGGGGGATACCTTTATCTGGAATGTGAGAATCAATCCATTATTAATTCCTGAAATTGACGTCGATACTCTGACTTATTGTGAAAGAGATAAATCACAAGTTTATAACGTATTGTACCCAATAATCAATTCAAATTATACATGGTTCGTTCAAGGTGGACAAGTAATTTCAGGGCAAGGCTCAAATCAGGTATTGGTTAATTGGGATAGTGTAGGAGCGGGACAAATTTGGGTTGCAGAAGAAAATATTACCAATATTGATTCTTGCTTTGGAACATCCGATACACTAAATATTTCAATTTTACCTGATCCTGTTTTGTCCTCAATACAAGGTCCTACTGATATTTGTGATTTTGGAGATACGCTGACTTACATTACTCAAAGCAGCCTTCAGGGGAATACATTTTGGACATCGGACTCCATATCTCAAATTATTGGCAGCGCTCAATCTGATACAATTAGAATTGTAACCAGTGCTGATGGAAACTTCACGATTAAAGCATTTGCGTTTAGCAATAGCGGTTGTTATAGCGATACAATTGAAGAAAATATTAATGTTAGATATTTTCAAATACCGGAAATAGAGATAGATACAAATAAAATTTGTTTTTGGGATTCTACGGACTTTACCTTCAGAATTAAAGACAAATATGACAGTTCAGTTTACCAATGGACAAGTAATCAGGGCCAGATTGTACAAGGTCAAGGTGACAATGTGATGAGACTTAGAGTATATCAACCTGATACGATTCAAGTATATGTTTCTGAGCTAAATTCTGCTGTAGAGGATACTTGCTATGGTATTTCGGATACAATTGAAGTTTATTTTTATCCTAAGCCTGAAAGAGATTTAAGCATTATAGGACCGGATACACTTTGTTTTTCTCAAGAGTGCACTTGGTATAAATATCCGGGTTGGGATAATTCCACGTTTTACTGGTCCACAAGCGCAGGAGTTTGTAATATGCTTGTAAGTTATGATAGTATTGAATTGGGGTTTTCTAATGTCGGTTCTTACTTTTTAGATATTGCCGAGACCTCTGAATATGGCTGCATTGGAGATACTGTTAATTTTGGAATCGAGATCTTTCCAAACCCCGAGACGTCTATTTCATTTAATGATTCAATTATTTGTCCCACAGATCGAAATGACAGAATATATCAGGCCAATGGACTTGATTTTAGCGAATTTCAATGGATAATAAATGGTGGAGTTATTAATTACGGTCAGGGCTCTGATATCATTTCAGTTCACTGGGGAAATAATTCTGAACCTTCATTATCAGTCTTTGAAAAAACCTTTGCTGAATGCACAAGTGATACGCTTGATTTTCCATTATTCGTAGATGATATGTCAGCTGATATTTTCAATGTCACTTTTGATTCTTCATTTCAAAATATGCACATAAATGGAGATGCAGTATTACTTGAATTTAATGAGAATGATAAGCTGACGCTTTTTGCAGGTGAGGAAGAACCAGGCTTTTTTAGTTCCAAAACACTTGAAGAAGGAGTGGAGCAGTTTATCATTGATTCAGCTTTTGGCGAAAGATTGATATTTTATCAATTCGTCAGCATCAATGCCTGTAATGATTCACTGTACTCAGATTTGCACAATAATATTTTGCTTGAAGGAACTGCAGAAGAAAACAGCAATGTATTTAATCTTGACTGGTCAGAATATTTAGCTTGGGATCGCAATGTGGATTATAAATTATACGAGTATCAAGCAGGAGAAGACATATTAATAGAGACTACAAGTGAGGATGATTATCTATTTCAAAATGAGAGAACCGACTTTATTCAATGTTTTTATGTTATTGGCGAAAATCAAAATAAGCCCGAACTAATTAGCAGGTCAAACCTATTGTGTTTTGAATTTCCGCGTAAAATTAAAATCCCCGATGTAGTTACTGCCAACGGTGATGGCTTTAATGACAAATTTAAAATAGAAAACATCGACCTTTATCCTGAGCATGAGCTATTGATCTTTAACCGTTCAGGACGACCGGTATTAAAAACCAATTCTTATACTAATACCTGGCCACCTGATGATCTGAACACAGGCGTTTATTATTACCGTTTCAGAATTTTAGGAAGCAATCAAGCTGAATTTGCCGGTTATATTCATTTGATGAGGTAATTCGCTAAGAATTAATTATTTACCGATCAGCCTCAGCTAATACCATACATTTAATTTCTCATATCAAAATATTCAAATATGAGTTATACTTGTCATATAATTAAAACTATATATGATAAAAAATCTACTAACTATTATCCTTTCATTTTCATTCATTTTCGTAAACGCACAACAGGTTAGCACGCTTGTAACCGGACCGGATAATTTCAACGATGGTCTTGTTCAGGATTCCGCAGGCAATATTTACGCTTCTTATTATTTCGGAACTGTTGTCACTAAAATCACGCCTGGCGGACAAACCTCAACACATGTATCAGGACTTACAGATCCAAACGGTCTGACTTTTACTCCTGATGGATTGCTATTAATTCCTGAGGCTACTGCCAATCGTATCACATTGGTAGACACAGCTGGCAATAAGTCATTATTCGCCAATATTACAAACCCAAGTGGTCTCTGCTATCTTCCTAATGGAAATTTATTAGTTGCTCAATACAATCAGGATAAGGTAAGTATGATAGATACGGCTGGGAATATTACAGATTACTGGACAGGCTCTGAGTTAAATGGAGGACCGGTTGGAATTGCTTATAATGCACAAGAAAAGACTACTTATGTCGGCACTTTTGATGAAGCTAAAATTCTCAAGAGAGATAGTTTGGGAACAGTTACTCAATTGGCAGACCTAAGTGGATGGTGTGGATTTATTTGTGAGGCCGGAGATTATATTTATGCAACAGCCTATTCCCTTAATAGGATTTTTAGAATTGCTAAAGATGGTACAGAGAACAAATCAATAGCGGGTACGGGATCTTCCGGGCAGGTCGATGGTGATCTTGCTCAGGCTCGTTTTAGTAATCCAAATGGAATTATAGCCAGTAAAAATGGTGATACATTGTATATATCAGATTATACAACTAGATCATTAAGAGTTATTTCCGGTGTGGATAGCATTGTGATTCCTACAGGGGTTGAAAAATTTACAGATATAAGTAGCTTTTCCATTTGGCCCAATCCGGCAAGAGATTTCATCAATGTTTATGCTCCAATGTCCGATGATCTTCATTTTGAAATTTCAAATTTGAATGGATCGGTTATAAATATTTCCAAATTGGATATCGAACAAAAGAATGAGGATACTTTTAGAATCGGGTTACCTTCTGACTTGAGCCCCGGACAGTATCATTTAAAAATTTCAACTAAAAACCGCACAGAAGTCATTCCATTTCTGGTTGAAAGATAAAATATATACGATAGAGCTTTATGGAGAAGAATATTTAATCCTTTTGTGATTATTCCTCTTGAAGCTCTATTTTCGAAATTCTAAAAATTGATGTTATGCTAAAAAGACCTTTCTTACTATTAACCTTTGCGCTATTACTTTCCGGGTTAGCGATTTCTCAAAAGAAAAAAAATGATGAAGAAAAGCCCAAATACGATGCCTCTGTATTCAGTGGACTGAAACTTAGAAGTATTGGGCCGGCTATGACCTCCGGGAGAATTGCAGATATTGCGGTAAATCCTGACAATCCCTTCGAATACTATTTGGCTGTTGCCTCAGGTGGTGTTTGGAAGACTACAAATTCTGGAACCACTTTTGAGCCCATTTTTGACAGTCAAGGTTCTTATTCCATAGGTTGTGTTGCTCTTGCACCAAGTAATTCCAATGTAGTTTGGGTTGGCTCAGGAGAAAACAATAATCAACGTTCAGTAGCCTATGGCGATGGAATTTACAAATCGACAGATGGTGGTAAATCATGGAAAAATATGGGACTGAAAAATTCAGAACATATTGGAATGATTACAATCCATCCCGATGATGAAAACACTGTTTATGTTGCTGCATACGGACCACTTTGGAGTCCCGGTGGTGATAGAGGTATTTACAAAACCACTGATGGTGGTGAAAACTGGGAAAAGATTTTGAATGTATCGGAGCATACCGGTTTTAATGAAATTCATATGGATCCTAGAGACCCGAATTTGTTATATGCTACTGCTCATCAAAGAAGAAGACATGTCTGGACTTATATTGATGGAGGTCCTGAAACGGCTATTTATAAAAGTATAGATGGAGGAAAGAACTGGGATAAAATTACAAACGGTATTCCGGGCAATGATTTAGGAAGAATAGGAATGGATATTTCTCCTGCAAATCCGGATGTGGTTTATGCCATTATCAAAGCCACTGAAAACGGAGGATTTTATAAGAGCACCGACAGGGGAGAGAGCTGGAGCAAAATGTCGGATTGGCAAACAAGTGGAAACTACTATCAAGAAATAGTGTGCGACCCTTATAACGTTGATTTAGTCTATTCACTTGATACTTGGTTACATCATACAGAGGATGGAGGCAAGACATTTAAAGCAACCGGAGAAAAGAGCAAGCACGTGGATAATCACTGCATTTGGATTGATCCAAATAATACGGATCATTGGCTTGTCGGCTGCGATGGTGGATTATATGAAACTTGGAATGCTGCAGAGGACTGGCAGTACAAACCCAATTTACCAATCACCCAGTTTTATAAGGTGGCTGTAGATAATTCTGAGCCTTTTTACTATGTATATGGTGGAACTCAGGATAACAATACACAAGGTGGACCATCAAGAACTACAAATGTTCATGGAATAAGAAATTCTGATTGGTTTATCACAAACGGTGGTGATGGTTTTGAACCTCAAATTGATCCTGTTGAGCCAAATATTGTTTATGGTCAGGCGCAATACGGTAGTTTGAACAGATACGATCGTTCCAGTGGCGAAACAACCTATATTCAACCCCAACCCGGTAAAGATGAGGATGCATACAGATGGAATTGGGATGCTCCTCTATTGATCAGCCCTCATAATAATAAGAGACTTTATTTCGCAGCTAATGTATTATTCAAAAGCGATGACAGAGGCGACAACTGGGAAGTTATCAGTCCTGAACTCAGCAGAGAGCTCGACAGAAATAAATTGAAAGTAATGGGACGTGTTTGGTCTGTAGATGCTGTTATGAAAAACATGTCTACATCGATTTATGGAAATGTAGTAGCCCTAGACGAATCACCCGTCAAGGAAGGTTTGCTCTATACCGGAAGTGATGATGGATTAATTCATATATCTTCTGATGGAGGTGGTAATTGGACTAAAGTTGAGTCATTCCCGGGTGTGCCATCAAGAACATATGTAAATATGATTTTGGCTTCACAACATGATGAGAACGTAGTATATGCTGCATTTAACAATCATAAAAATGGAGATTTCAAGCCATATCTATTGAAGAGTAGTGACAAAGGAAAAACATGGAAATCAATAGCAGGTAATCTTCCCGAAAGAGGTTCTGTTTATGCCATTGCACAAGATCATGTGAATAAGAATTTACTATTTGCAGGTACAGAATTTGGTTTGTTTTTCAGCAATGATGAAGGCGCAAATTGGACACAATTGAAAAGTGGATTGCCAACTATTGCTATTAGAGATATTGCCATACAGAGAAGAGAAAATGATTTAGCATTAGCCAGCTTTGGTAGAAGCTTTTATATTCTTGATGATTATACACCATTAAGAACGGTAAGTCCGGAGCTTTTGGAAAAAGACGCTCATATTTTCCCAATCAAAGAAGCTTTGCTTTACGAAGAAAGCAATCCAATGGGCGGAAGAGGCAAATCTTCACAGGGTGAATCAATGTATACAGCTGAAAATCCACCTTTTGGAGCAATTTTCACCTATTATCTAAAAGAAAAGCCACAAACAATTGAGGAGAAAAGAAAAGAGAAAGAAAAGGAAATCAAGAAAACAAATGGGGATGTATATTATCCGAGTATTGAAGATTTAAGAAAAGAGGATAGAGAAGAGAAACCTTATTTACTTTTTGTAATTCGCGATATGGATGGGAATGTAGTTAGAAAACTAGAAAAAAGCCCATCTAAGGGAATTAATAGATTAGCTTGGAATTTAAGATATGCTCCGACTGAGCCTATCAGTCTCAAAACTGTGGAACCGGGAAGATATAGCTACGCCGCAGAAGGACAGTATGTACTTCCCGGTAAATACACAGTTGAAATACATCAGAGCATCAATGGCAAGATTTCAAAAATTCATGATGCCGTTGAGTTTTCCGTAAAACCATTAAACAACCAGACTTTGTTGGCTAAGGATCGCGGAGCTGTTTTGGCTTTCCAGAAGGATGTAGCTGAGTTTAGTCGTTCTGTAGATGGTACAAATAAATTGCTCGATGAGAGTGAGAACAGATTGAAATACATCAAGAAAGCCATTCAAATCTATCATAGCACACCTGTGGAATGGATGAATGAAGTAAAGGAAATAGAGGATAAGCTTTATGATGTGAACCTTGCCCTGAGTGGAGATAGAACCCGTTCAAGACGAGAGTTTGAAACAAAAGACGGTATAAACGGCAGGGTAGGTTTTGCTTATTATAATACCTGGTATAACACTACAGAGCCAACCGGAACAGCTAAAGAACAGTTAGCAATTGCCAAGGAGTTATATCCACCGGTAAAAGCAAAACTTGATGAAGCAGTAATAGCGATCAAGGCTATGGAAGATAAAATGGATGAAAAGAAAGTCCCTTATACTCCCGGAAGAGATCAAAACTGGAAAGAGGATTAATATCATCTAGTTTAAAAAAAAGTTCGCAACTACATTGCGAACTTTTTTTATGCTCAAAAAGAGAGTCAGATTTTGAATTCTCAAAATAATTTAATAGTATTACTATTAAATAAGCATTTAATACAATTATATAATGCGATTCATAATATTCATATTCATTTTATCATCTTTTTTCTCACTGCAGGCAAAAGAAATTGAAGTGCTTCCAGAAGCTAAATGTGAGTATGAATTGATAATAAGCAATGAAAAGAAAGCTACTCTTAAAGAGAGTTCGAAGCTTCAAAACAAAGTCGCATTATACTCCTTCACAACCTATATAGAGGAGACCAATTCCGGTATATTAATAAATGACTCAGTTCCCATCTATCTTCGGCAATGTAAATTTCTGAATTGATTCATCGCTTTTTAGCATATGACTTTTCTGAAATTTAATTCTCAAACGATGATTTATAAACATTTCAAAAAGTCTGAAATAAGTATCAGACACTATTTTTCAACATTTTTAATTTTCTTTCTTCTATTGCTGGTGACATGCATTGCTCATGACAAAGGGCAAGATAAAATAGAAAAAGAAAAGGCAAAAAATCTTGAAATGGAACCGGGTTTAATACCGGTACTTTTCCAATAGAAGTTTTCGATACTAGTAGTTCATTAATCAATATTTAAATCGATTTTAAAATGAAACATTCAATGCTAGAATATTTAAAAATGGTATTGCAAAAAGTCAGCTTTGATAGAGGGCTTTTGAGAAGGGAATACCGAAAATCATTTCAGTGGCTAAATGCTTCTGAAAGAAAGGAGCTTAATCTTTGGATTAAACAAAAGGACCTTTTTAAGGAGTCTTTTTGATAAGAATTTTTAGTGGTAGTTACTCTTAATCTTCTAAGGTCCGCAATTTTATTGCGGACTTTATTTTTTTGAATCATTCAATTCCTTTCCACCATTGTTTAAACACCTGAGAAGAATCATTAAGATTCACAACTTCTCCAACCATAGGTGTAATTAGAGGAAAACCGTAGTCCTTATTTAATTCCGTCACTTTACTTAGCGGCTCATCCCAGGCATGATTAGCCAACACAAATTTAGATGAATGAACAGGGAAAATTCTTTTGGCATTTAGATCTTGAGCAGCCATTAATACTTCAGAAGGCAGATTGTGGATATAGTGCCAGGCTGAATCATATTGTCCATTTTCTATTATTGCTATATCTATAGGACCGTATTTATCACCAATTTCTTTATAGTGTTTGTCATAGCCACTGTCACCTCCGATATAAATTTTAAGAGAAGGAGTATTTAATACATATGACATCCAAAGGGTTTTATTTCTTGTAAAACCACGTCCTGAAAAATGCCTTGCGGGAGTGGTGTATATTTCAACACTATCCTTCAATTCTATTTTTTCATGCCAATCTTTTTCTAGCAGCTGTTCTTTTTCATAACCCCAATGTTCAAAGTGAGCACCAACGCCTAATCCACAAATTACTTTTTTGACTTTGTCTTTTAGGGGTTTGAGCGTTTTATAATCTACATGGTCATAGTGATCATGTGATATGACGAGATAATCGATCTCCGGCAAATCATCAATCGTATAAATATCCGTGCCCTCAAAGGAAGTGGTAGTTCCCGGTATTGGAGAGGCATTACCACTGAATACTGGATCAACTAAAAATTTTAAACCATCAACCTGCATGTAATAAGAAGAGTGTCCAAACCAGATTAGAATATTTTCATCATCGGATAAGCCCAGAATATCAGTTTTAACTGAAGGAATAATATCTTTTGGTCTTTTTCTTTTAGATCCACCAAAAAGAAATTCATACATAACCTTGGCGTATGAATAGCCGTCTGTCAAATCCGGGGTATGACTTATATTTTTAAATGAGCCATCTTTATAATTTGGAGATTGCTCAATTCTGGCAAGTCGCTCGCCTTTTGGGATTTTGCCAAAAGTATCTTGCTTCATAAAAAAATAGCCAATAACTATAAGCAGAAGAGCAGCTGAAATAATGATTATCATAAGCCATTTAGAGATTTTGAGAATGGATTTCATAAAGGTTCTCAGGAGTATTTTGACTCGAATTACGTCAAAAAAATGATTCCAATGGCTTAGTTAATTCGGAAAGTGTTTATTCCAACCAGATTTTGTCTATTGTGATTTCAAAATCCTGCTCTTTGTAATTGGCAATTAAAATGGATAACTCTTCCATTTGCTCCGCTTTATAATTTGGTAAATCAAGTATTCTACCTCTGAAACTCGGCTCCATATCAGCTAAAGGGATTTTAATTATCTCCCAATCTGTACCTGTTTCAAAATAGCTGATATAAGAATAATATTGATCTCTACTTGACTTTAGCCTAAACTGATAGCGTTTGCCATCTCCTTTACATCTTATCAGAGCATACTTACTTCCCTTTATATTTTTTTGAGTAAAATTATAGCGCACCGAGGCAAAACCACCATTGTTTTCTAAGGATACATGCCCCTTAAATACAGCATGCCCTGCATCGCTAATTTTTATTTGACTATTTGAAAGCCCGCCCATTACACCGTCGTTCACGATGTTCCAACCGGTCATTTTGTCTTCAGCGCTGAAGTCATAAATAGGGGTAGTATTCATAAATAAAAAGAGGGAAAGTATAATTGATGATAACATATGTCTCTAACAGACGAAACATCAGTTCGTTTTATAAAGACCTATATATTTATTGGATCAGTTAAGATCTAAGGAAGGACGTCTATGGGCTATTTTTATTATTTCTTTAAAAGCGACTTTGCCTTAGAAATAATATTGCCGGAATCCAGGCCATACTTTTTCATGAGATCTGCAGGTACACCGCTTTCACCAAATTGATCTTGAACGGCAACCATATCCATTTTACAAGGCATTTTTCTGGAAAGGAGAGATGCAACGCTTTCACCTAAACCACCATTTTGCTGATGCTCTTCTGCCGTGAGAACCAATCCTGTTTTGGAGGCAGATTTTAAAATAATGTCTTCGTCTAAGGGTTTGATGGTATGAATATTAATCAACTCAACAGAAATACCATCTTCTTCCAGCTTTTCGGCAGCAAGAATGGCTTCCCAAACCAAATGTCCTGTTGCAATTATTGTAATGTCTTTTCCTTCGTTGAGAAGTATGCCTTTACCTATTTGGAAATTGTCATTTTCAGGAGTGAAATTGGCGACTTTTGGTCTTCCAAATCTGAGATATACCGGTCCATGATGTTCTGCAATCGCCAAAGTGGCCAAGCGGGTTTGATTATAATCACATGGGTTGATTACTGTCATATTGGGTAGCATTTTCATCATTCCGAGGTCTTCCAACATTTGATGTGTTGCGCCATCTTCGCCCAATGTCAGTCCGGCATGTGATGCGCAGATCTTGACATTCTTTTCTGAATAGGCCACCGATTGTCTTATCTGATCATAAACTCTTCCTGTAGAGAAATTGGCGAATGTTCCGGTAAAAGGAATCTTACCTCCAATAGCCAATCCGGCTGCCATTCCAATCATATTGGCTTCTGAAATCCCGGCTTGGAAAAAGCGCTCCGGGTGATTATTCTGAAAATCATTCATTTTTAATGAGCCGGTAAGATCTGCACATAAGGCAACAACATCTTTATTATTTTTACCGAGTTCAGTCAATCCGGCTCCAAAACCCGATCGCGTATCCTTATCACCTGTTGAGACAAACTTTTTCATCAATATAATCTGATTTGAGTGGCGCCCTGAGGCGTAATTTTAAAGGTTTTTACTACCGAAAATTTCTGACTTATGGCATTCTCCGGTCTGAACACTAGTTTATAAACTCCGGGCTGTAAATTATAGCTTCCCTGTCGATCCAGATCCATTACCCATTCTTCGCTACCATCGCGACTCATTTCGTAAATAGCCCCATAGCCTTTTCCTCCATCTATAATCGTTAAAATGCCGGGCGCATCAATGGATAGTGTTTTTGTTTTTTTATTTTGGATAGGAACATTTCTGAACTTGACATGGGGTGTAGTCAAAATTTCAATATCATAATTCCCAATAAGATAACGCTCAATTTTGGAGGCGTCTTGAATATTTAGGATGTCCTTACTTCCTGCCTTGCTCACAATCGCCTTTAAGTTTTTATAGGCGTTAAATCCCTTGAATTTTATATCCAAGTATCCGGTAGGGGCCTTTACCTGAATAACATTTTCCTTACCGCCAATGATATTGATGTCTTTTTTTATAACAGGTGGTATTGTTTCGACTCTAAGGTCATATGTGAGAACCGGATCAATATCCACACTTTCAGGAGTACCATTTTTAAGAATATGCACAAATTGCTTGGTCGGTGTCTCGATAAAGTTATTGATAAATGTTACAGGTAAATTCGTTTCCGTAGGACGGTTGGCTTGATCCAGAATTTCTACCTTAACGCTAGTGGGTAAAATACTCTGATTAATTGCTACACTTAGTATATTCTTGAATTTATCAGGATCCTCGGCATTCAAGAATTTGCCCAGACATGCAAAGTTTTTTGAGTAGTCCTCCGCGATGCCTATCCCTATGATAAATGGTTTTAAGAATATGTTCTTTTTCTGAAGCATTAGGGAAATGGCGCATGGGTCACCATCGCATGACTCAATACCGTCAGTTATAATGATTATAATATTCCTTGAATTAGGATCATTCGGAAAATCGTTACCGCATTGCTCAAGTGAAAAGGCAAGGGGAGTAGTGCCTTTTGGTTTTACCCTGATTAGTTTTTCCTTTATTGTTTTTGAATTATTTGCTGCAAATGGGGCTTCCAGCTTTGTGTCCTTGCAATTTAGCTGTGCTTTTGGATATTGATGACCGTACACTCTCAAGGCAGTTTCAAGTCTTGGTTTCCCATCGAGTTCTGTAATCATTTCCCCCAAAACTCTTTTAGCTATGTCAATTCTATATTCTCCCTGCCATTGCGCCAGCATGGAACCCGAAGCATCTAATAAAAATAAGATCCTTGTGGTTTTTGGAGGCTCCTCTTGTATTCTTTGGCCAATTGAGCTAAAACTGATAGAAAATAATATTGTAAGAATTAAGAATAACCGCATTAATAATCTCCTAAGGTTTCCTTTAATTGAGATAAAGCATTTTCTTTTTGTTCATCATTTGGAGCAACGCCATGCCATTTATGAGTTCCCATCATAAAATCAACACCTTGTCCCATTTCGGTTTTCATCATTATAATAATGGGTTTGCCATTTCCTGCCAATCCTTGAGCTTTACTTATCGTAATGATCAAATCTTCAACATCATTGCCATTACAACTAAGTACTTCCCATCCGAATGACTTATAATTTTCGTCGAAATTATTCAGACCCATAATCTCATCTACATCTCCATCGATCTGACGATTGTTCCAGTCAATAAAAGCAATAAGATTATCCAGCTTATTATGAGCAGCAAACATTACAGCTTCCCATACTTGTCCTTCTTGTTGCTCACCATCGCCCATGAGTGTATAAACGAAATGATTGTCATTATCCAGTTTTTTGGCAAGCGCCGCACCTACTGAAACAGATAATCCCTGACCAAGTGACCCGGAAGCTATTCTAATTCCAGGTAAAGCTTCTTCAGTTGCCGGATGTCCCTGAAGTCTGGAGTTAATTTTTCTGAAGGTGGCCAATTCACTTTTTGAAAAATAATTAGTACAATGAGCGAGGGTGCTGTACCAAACAGGGGAAATATGTCCATTGGATAAAAAGAACATGTCTTCTCCGGAACCATCCATTTTAAATGATTCCTTATTGATATTTAACACATAATTGTACATGACCGCAAAAAAATCTGCACAGCCAAGCGATCCGCCCGGATGGCCCGATTGTACGCCATGCGTCATTCGTATTATGTCTCTTCTGATTTGGGAGGCCAGATCCTGGATCTGCGTGATTTCTTCTTTGCTCGGTGGGTTCATCGAACAAATCTAAAAAATTATGGACGGAGAGAAAGAGAAATTTGGGATTGTAAGTCAACAATCCCAAATTATTTTCCTAAGCTAATATTTGTGAGGCGTGATCCTTGGTTTTCACCTTTTCAATAATGTCCTCTATTACTCCCTTTTCGTCTATTACGAAGGTTGCTCTTTGAGTTCCCATATATTTTCTACCGTACATTGACTTTTCCACCCATGTGCCAAATTGCTCATGAATTTTTTTGTCTTCATCTGAAATCAAAGGAAATGGAAGATCGTATTTTTCAATGAACTTCTGATGTGACTTAGGACTGTCAGAGCTTATGCCAATAATCTGATAACCTTTTGACTGGAAATCATCATTGTGATCCCTTAAATTGCAGGATTCTGCAGTACATCCGGGGGTATTATCTTTAGGATAGAAATAAAGAACTACCTTTTTCCCTGAAAAATCTGAGAGCTTTATTGGATCTCCATTTTGATCTATTCCTTCAAATTGAGGTGCTTTATCGCCTATTGATACTTTCATATTATTGTTTCTTTTAAGGTTTAACAATTATTGGATTAACAGGTTTTGCAATTGGTTCTAATTAAAGCTTCATGTCAATTTCCTTTACATTGCCTGCATTATCTTCAATTCTAATTTTACAGTCTCCTCTCAGATAAGGAGAATTTTCATTTCTTTTTGTGGTCAGCAAATTTCTCTTGGCATCATATTCCATTAAGATCCATTTTCCTTCTACATAAAGATCGTAGGCTTTAATCCCTGAAAGATTATCGCTGATACGCAATTTCATTTCCGTTCCTGTATTATAAATCATTCTGACACCTGGGGCAATCGTATCTCTAGCAAGTACATAATCCCCAAAACTTCTTGTGCGGAATGTCACTTTATTGCCGGTCCAGTTATTGCTTAGAAATACTAGCCCGCGATATCTCTTATAGTAAACCTGATATGATCCGACATATTTAGAGTTTTTCACCTCCCAATCTACCTTCATATAGCTTGATAGTGGGGTATTTGCATGATGGATGGATAAGCTGGAATCTGTATGACTATGTTCGATGAATAATGTATCGTGAACACATTGCTCATCAAATGTTATTTTAACCGGATCTGAGTAGTATTCAGTCCGTTTTTTAGGCAGAATCATATACTTGTATGGTAAATAATATATTGAGTCTCCTGCTTCAATAGAGTCCGGCAAACCGGCACTCATATCATAGTTATAAATATTTGAATTTTGAGTGTAGGCTACCGGTTTTAAACTTATTTTACGGTAAAATCCATTAATAATAATTTCTTTATCGAAATCCACATTGGATAAGTCCATTCTCAGTTGATTTCCTTGAAGCGTATAGTTGAATACCGGTTTCTCAATCAGGTTTCTTTGCTTTCTGTTAATTTCCTTTTTCTTACCCTTGATGCCAAATTCCAAGAGAGCCACATTTTCATAGCTATCCTTTACAAAAACTTGTATTTCATGATTCTCTCCATCTGATATATCTATAATACCACGATTGGATTTGAATTTATAAAAGGGTAGGTCATTTCCTGATGTAACATAGCATTTGTGATACCAATCTCCTCTTTCATATACATCATTATAATCCACATGAAGATTAATTTGTCGGGTAATAAGAATCGGATAATGCTCAATTTTCTGTTCAAAATATCTAACTCCATCAACCCAAACTTGCACTTCCTGAATCCCATACTTATTATAAGTTCCGTTCATTCTATCGTAGGCTTTGATTTCCAAACCGACTTTGCCAAATGCTTCAATAGTTTGATTTACGGTATATCTTCCATTGAGGTAGCCCAATTTATAATACTGTTTCGAAAATTCACCATCTACAGTTGATACAGCATCTAAGGGTTTTAGGGCGATTCTATAAATTCTAGGTGCCTGTTTATCGTATATTTCCTCGAAACCAAAATCCAATGGATTATATACATTATCGTTAACATCCCTGATTTCAAAATGAAGATGAGGACCACCTGATGAACCGGTATTTCCCGAATAGGCGAATATCTGTGAATTCTCAACTTTGAGTAAACCTTCTACAGGGAAGATTTCAATATCAAACCGCTTGGCATTGTACTGCTCATTTAATACAAACCTTTCAATTTCTTCCGAAAAATGATCCAGATGGCCATAATGTGTCACAAATCCATTGGGATGGGTAATGGCGATTCGCTTTCCATATCCTGAAGGCTCAACAGAAATCCTTGAAATATAACCCTCCGCAGATGCATAAACGGGCCAGCCAATCTCGCCATGTGTTTTGATGTCAAGACCTCCGTGAAAGTGATTATTTCTCAGCTCTCCCATAGATCCTGAAAGAAAATTTCTTTCACCCGGACGGATCGGAAAAGTAAAGTATCCTTTTGCGATCGGGAGTGGGGTATTAGAACTAAATAAAATAAATACTAAGAGTGCTAAAATGCTATTTAACCTCAAAATCGAGCATTTTTTCATTTTCAAGATAAGCTTCAAGTTTATCTCCAACCTGAACAGGACCAACCCCTGAAGGTGTGCCGGTAAAAATTATATCTCCTTTTTTTAATGTCATAAATTGAGAGACGTACGACAATATGTATTCGAATGAATAAATCATTAATGAACTATTCCCATTTTGTTTTAGGTCTCCATTAACTGTAAGACTGAAGTTTAAGTTCTTTATATCTGAGAATTTTGATTTTGGGATAAATCTGGAAATTGGTGCTGAGCCGTTAAAACCCTTGGCCAAAGCCCATGGTAAACCTTTTTCCTTGGCTTTCGATTGCAAATCTCTGGCGGTGAAATCTATACCAATACCAATTTCATCAAAATAATCATTGGCAAATGACTCTTTAATATACTTTCCTTCTTTGCTTATTTTCAACAAAATCTCTACCTCATGATGGATGTCTTTGGTATAATCCGGATAATAAAAAGGCTCGTTATCTCTTAATATAGCAGTATCGGGTTTGGTAAATACCACAGGTTCGCTCGGTTTTTCGTTATTGAGTTCTTCAATATGAGCAACATAATTTCGGCCAATTGCAATTATTTTCATTAGATATCAGATATTTTAAGAATCTTTATGCAAAATTAGGAGATACAAATCAATGTCGAGAATACATTTCATATTTCTTCTGCTTCTTTTAAGTTCGGCTTGTAAAAAACTGGATTCAGAGCAGATTTTCCTCAAAAATTCCTGCGAAAACTGCAAGAAATCCGTAGAAGAGTATTTGCTTTCTCTCAAAGGAGTCTATTATGCCAATTACGACTATGAGAATGAAGTTTTAGTTTTTCATTTCGACAAGCAAAGATCGCAGCAGGAAGCTGAAGACTGGTTGAAAGAAAATGGCTTTATGCAGTCTGCAGATACAACATATAATTTTTATCCGGACTGTTGTCCCCTTAAAGATTCAGTAACAACTGATGAAAAATAAAGAAATACCTCTTCATAACAGAGATATAAGCTGGTTATCCTTCAATTATAGAGTCTTATTGGAGGCCAAAAGGAAAGAAGTACCTGTTTATGAGAAAATAAAGTTTCTCGCTATTTTCTCGAGCAATCTTGATGAGTTTTTCAGAGTGCGTTTTGCCAACTTAAAAAGCTTAAATAAGCTTCAAAAGAAAAAGAAATCTGTTGATATAGAGGAGCTTAATGAAAAATTGCTAACTACAATTCTTGATATTGTAAAAAATCAGCAAAAGGAGTTTGGGCAAATTTATTCTGAAATAGTTCTTCCGGAATTGAATAAAAAAAAGATCCATATCTGGAATGGTGAGGACTTATCTGAAATCAACAAGAGCTCGCTTAATCATTATTTTAAATCCAAAATTCTGGCATTCATACAGCCGGTAGAACTTGACCCAAAAGGAAAGGAAAATGTATTTCTTCGAAATCGAGCACTCTATTTTGCCATTCGACTTAAGTCTAATGAAGAGTCTTCAGCCGAGCGAATTGTGATTTTTAATATTCCTTCCGACGAATTACCGCGTTTTGTGGAATTGGCTACTGGTTACGATTCTTACTTGTACATGTTTTTGGATGATATGATCCGAGAAAGTCTGGATTTCCTTTTTCCTCAGGAAGAAATAATGGGAGTTTGGTCAATAAAGCTAAATCGCGATGCTGAGCTGTATATCGATGATGAGTTTTCGGGAGACTTAGTGCAAAAAATTTCAAAGAACTTAGAACAGCGGAATATTGGCGCGCCTTCCAGGTTTCTTTATGACTTAAAGATGCCTGATGAGGTATTAAAACCTTTAAGGAAATCACTGGGCTTATCCAAAGATGAATTAGTACCGGGTGGTCGATATCATAACTTTTACGATTTCTTTCAATTTCCAAATCCGCACAAACCTGATCTTCAATATGAAGATTGGAAGCCTTTGATCAATCTTGAATTAGAGAATTCAAGGTCGATTTTAGATGCAATAGAGAAAAAGGATCATTTACTTCATTTCCCATACGAATCATATGATTATGTACTGAGGTTGTTTAGCGAAGCTGCCATTGATCCAAAAGTAACGGAGATACGAACCACAATGTATCGCATTGCTTCCAATTCTCTTATTGCAAATGCGCTGATTTCGGCCAGTAAGAATGGCAAAAAAGTAATCGTTTTCATGGAGCTAAAAGCCCGCTTTGATGAAGAAAATAATATCCGATGGGCCAAAGCAATGGAAGATGCCGGAATTAAAATAATCTACAGTATGCCCGGCTTAAAAGTGCATGCAAAGGTGGCTTTATTCAAAAGAGAGTCTGAAGCTTCGTCTGGCAGGATCGCATTTTTCGGTACAGGTAATTTTAATGAAAAAACGGCATCACTCTATGCTGATCATGGATTGCTCACGGCAAATGAAGAAATGACTGCCGAATTGGAGCAAGTATTAAAATATCTCCACAAAAGGAAAAGCAGTCCGAATCCCAAAAGCTTACTTATTTCTCAATTCAATATGCAGGAGAAGTTTATCGAGTTGATAGACAGGGAAATTGAGACAGCAAAAAGTAATTTTTCTGCTCATATCATTATCAAACTCAATAATCTGGAAGATTCTGTAATGATTACCAAATTGTATGAAGCTAGTAGGGAAGGAGTTAAAATCGATTTAATTATTCGTGGTATTTGCAGATTAGTTCCTAATAAAAAAGGCTTTAGCGACAATATCAGAGTTGTCAGGATAGTAGATCGATATCTTGAGCATGCAAGAATTTTTTGGTTCAGAAATAATGGAGACTCAGAGATATTCATGGGTTCTGCCGATTGGATGCGCAGAAATCTTTATTTCAGGATAGAGGTAATATTTCCAATTCTAAATGATATTCATAAAAAAGAAATAGAAAAGAATCTGGAAATTCAATTGGGGGATAATTTCAAGGCAGTTTCCTTAGACAGAAATCTCAATAATGTATTTCCTACAAAACCCGAGCGGATTAAAATGGCTCAAAAAGGTTTTTATACCTGGTTGAAGGGCCGAAATGTCAGGATTAAGAGAAAGTTTAATGATAAACCGGGAAAAATAGCATAGCCGCTCCATAGGCTAGTACTGAAAATACCAATCCAAACATAAAAATATTATAAGCGGTGCGTAAAAGTTTGTATTTACGACCTAAAACCTTCCCAAGAAAATAGATATCCTTCGTCATACTCCCGTATAAAAGTTCGGAGTTCAACATTAATTGGTTAATTCCCCATTCATATTCTTTTAAATCTGATCTGAAAAAATTGCCAAAAAACAAAAGGTTGGTGCGTTGTTGTAAGATATCATCGCGGGTAAAGGTTCCTTTTGTTATATTCGGTCTTGTGGCCAAAACGGCAAATACTATTGTTAGTAGCGAAACGGTTACTAAAAGGACTGTGGGAAAGATTAAATTGGGATAGTCTTCAAATTTTCGAATCATTACCGACATTAGTATCGAAATGATGATCGCGTTGATCGAGATCATTATATTGGCCTTATTATCTGCAATAGCACTCAATTCAAGATGATTCTTTGAAGTTGTTCGAAACATTGTTTCAATTCCGCGGTCGGGTTTCTGCTCTGACTTTTTGCGGTACTTCTTTAACTGTTTCTGAAGCTTGCGGTTTTTCTTTTCAAGATCAGTAAGCGTATCCTCTGTAGAATTCATAGCCTTTAATTGTTTTTTAAGCACCTTTTGATTTTCCTTTCTTCCCTTCTCTAATACCTCTTTACCAAAGTCAGTTTGATAATGGTGCTGCTTGATAAAATACAGATTCATATCCATCCATTCCTTATCATCAAATTCATCTTTGATGTTGAAATGGCGAAATTCCTTCCTCAGATTATTTGACTTCTCAAAGAACTTTTCTGTAGATAAATGATAGAGATCTGCATCATTCAATATGCATTCTATCTTGTTTCTGGGCTGAATATCGTAATCAGTAGATAAAATGCAGTCTTTGACTTTATCTAATTTTCCCTTTGGATAATTGTGTTTGTTTAAAAATTCTTCAGCGATATTAATGCTTTCCTGTTCATGCCCCTTGTATGTCCTAACATAACCTGTATCGTGAAACCAGGCTGAGAGCATAATTATCTCTTTCTCTTCAGGACTTACTTGCACATGCTTACATATCTCTTCGGCAGCTTCTACCACGTCCAATGTGTGTTGCACATTGTGAAAAGTGAGATCTTTGGAAAGATTTTTTTCTAGAAATGAATGCGCAAATTCCGCAGCTTCTTGAACTATCGAGCCATTGTTTTGTGTCATGAATAGGAAACGAAGTAATTCATTATTTAATACCAAAAATACACAAAAGACTATTTTTGAAGATAAATAGCTTCTAAACTATTAATAATAAAACATAAGATGTTAATAATAAGATCATTATCAATAATACTTTTAATTCATTTTATCAGCTTAAGCTTAATTTCATGCACTATCGATGATAAGTATCGATGGAGGAATAGAGCGGTAAAACATTATCAGGAATTTATTCCATATGATCTTTTAAGACCAAATGCTGAAATGAAATTGCATGATGATTTGATCGAAATTTCAGGATTGACACATCTCGGAGAAGGTAATTTGGCATGTGTGGAAGATGAGACCGGAAATATTTACATTCTTGATGATAAAACCGGTAAAATCAAAGAAAAAATCAAGTTTCATAAATATGGAGATTATGAAGGTATAGAGAAGATTGGGAATGAATACTTTGTTGCTAAGAGCAATGGAAAGCTGTATAAATGGTCGAATGGTGAATTGGAAAAATTAGAGACAGAATTGGGCGTAGAAAATAATGTCGAGGGCATGTGTTATGATCCTTTTACAGACCTTATGTATTTGTCATGCAAAGAATTGGCCGGTCTGAGTGAAGATGATTACGATGATGCAAGAGCGGTTTATGCCTACGATTATAAAAAAGATTCACTTATTGAAACACCCAGATTTCTTATTTACGAAGACAGCCTGATGAACTATGTCCAAAAAGTCTGGTCCACAGGAGAAGAAATACCTAATATATTATTCAAACCGAGTGGAATCGCAGTTCATCCAATTGACAAAACCATTTACATCATCAATTATATTGGAAGGATCATTATCGTATTAAATCAAAATGGAAATATTCACGCTGTTCTTCCTTTGTCAATACAGCATTTCACTCAACCCGAGGGTATTTGTTTTGATAGTGATGCCAATTTATACATCTCCAATGAAGGAGGTGATGAAAAAGGATATATCTTAAAATTCAATTACAGACCTGAAGACTAAAACATTTTGGCAAGACTGAGCTTGATTTCAGTTAAATGTCTTTTTGTGTCTGCAGCAAAGTCTCCTCGCATCATCCAATCGTAATAGGAGGGCTCTTTTGTAAAAATATCGGCTACGCGCTTGCCTTTATGTTTGCCGAAATTAAATACCTTTTCATTTTCTTGATTCAGAACAATTCTTCCGGCCAAATCCACCATATTTCCAACAGCGAGTTTATGAACATCATCGAGGTTTTCGCTGATTGGGGCTTTATCCATCCCCGGAGGTACCACATCTTTGTATCGCTCTATCTGAGCTTTTAAAACCTCAAGACTTGCCTCAGTATCTGCCATTGCAGAATGGGCATTTTCTAAATCCTTATCGCAATAGAATCGATATGCCGCCGAGAGGGTTCTCGGTTCCATGAAAAAGAATATTCTTTGAGCATCAAGAAGTCGCCTGTTCTTAAGATCAAAGTTTATCTCCACCCTTGTGAATTCTTCAAGAAGTAAGGGGATGTCAAATTTTATATGATTGTATCCTCCTAAATCGCAGTCCTTAAAGAAAGTAAAAACCTCGTTAGCAATTTCAGCAAATTTTGGGGCATCTTTCACATCCTTGTCGGAGATTCCGTGTATCGCTGTCGACGAAGCGGGAATTGGAATGCCGGGGTTGACGAACCAGTGTCTCTTTTCCTCGCCACCAGCCATCATTACCTTGATAGCGGCAATCTCTATGATTCGGTCGTTGGTGACATTGGTACCGGTTGTTTCCAAGTCGAAAAATACAAGGTCTTTTTTAAGGTTCAGATTCATTTATGAAATTAGTTTAGAAGCAAATTCTTCCAGATTTACCCCATCAAAATTACCGGAGCTCATCATTAATAAATTCTTGTTATTCAGATCTTTACCCTCAATATATTGAATTAATTTATCAGATTCGGTAAAAATGATTAAATCATCTTGGTTAAAGCCCTCTTTCAGATCTTTTTCATCGATCATCTCAAGCTTTTTATGTTTGATTACTTCAGGATTATAATACACAATAGCTTCATCAGCATCAAGGAATGAATCTGCATATTGCTCCAAGAAGTCTTTATTCAAACTACTAAAAGTATGGAGTTCAATACAGGCAATAAGTTCTCTTTTCGGGTATTGAGTTTTAACCGCATGAGTACTCGCTTTCAATTTTGAAGGTGCATGAGCAAAATCTTTGAAAATTAAAGTATTGTCATTTTTTGCAAGCAATTCCATTCTTCTGCCTGCTCCATTGAAGGACTTAATCGCATCGTAAAATTCGCCTTCTTCAATGCAAAGCTTTTTACAAATTTCCAGTGCAGCGCTCAAATTGCTTATATTATGCTCACCGAATATTTGCAGAGGTACATCTCCGAAATTTTTGGTGATCAGATATGTAATACCATTTTCAACTTTATGAGCTAGAGTATTATACTCTATGGCCACTACATCATCGCGCTCTTTTCTACCGATAACTGTGGCAATATCATCATCACCATTGTAAATAAGTGTTCCGGCCTTAGGCGTTTTATCGGCAAAACTTTCAAAGCCAATCACATAAGAATCAAGTGTAGGATAGACGTTATAATGATCCCATTTTATTCCTGAAATAACACCGATATGATGATCGTAAATCAAAAATTTGGGCTGTGGATCAAGTGCGGAATTTAAGTACTCATCGCCTTCAATTACGATTATCGGGGCATCGCCGAGCTTGACGGTAAGTTCAAAGCCATCGATTTCAGCACCAACAAGGTAATCAAATTCCCGCTCTATTTTGCGTAAAACATGCATGATCATAGCCGTAATCGTTGTTTTACCATGACTGCCACCGATTACTATTCTTTGTTTATTCGTAGAGTAGTCGCGGATAAACTCAGGAAAAGAGGAAATCTTTAATCCTAATTCTTTAGCCTTTACCAATTCAGGATTATCTGCTTTGGCGTGCATTCCCAATATTACCAGATCAAGATCTTGACTGATATTATCCACATTCCATCCTTTTCCGGACGGAAGAAGTCCGTATTTTTCAAGTTTTGATTTGGAAGGATCAAATATCTCATCATCGGAACCACTTACCTGCCAGCCGTTTTTTTTCAATGCTATTGCCAGATTATGCATCACGCTTCCTCCAATGGCAATAAAGTGAACTTTTTTATTTGATACCGTCATTATTAATTAGAATATGCTGCCAAATCTATAATTTAAATCTTTTGTCACAAAGTGGAAAAGTTGTGAATAAAATCAAAAAATTGTGGATTGTCTGCCTGAGCTTATTTCTATTTTTGAAACATGGACGAACCAAAAAGAGGATCAGCGAGACAATTTAAATTAAGTCAGTCTCCGGATAATGAATTTCATACTACTGGAAAAGTCCAGCCACAGGCCTCAGACCTCGAAATGGCCGTATTGGGTGCATTGATGTTAGAAAAAGATGCCCTTACAAATGTTATTGAAATCCTTCGTCCCGAAAGCTTTTATGTTGAAAAGAATAAAGTCATTTACGAAGCAATCCTTGATCTTTTTGGTAATTCTGAACCCGTTGACATATTAACTGTTACCAGTCAACTTAAAAAAACAGGTAAATTAATTCAGGCCGGTGGACCGTTTTACCTTACTGAGCTTACCAATCGTGTTAACTCAGCTGCCAACATCGAATACCATGCTAGAGTAATTCTTGAGCAAGCTATCAAAAGAGAATTGATTAGTATTTCTTCCGGTATCCAGACCAAAGCATTTGAAGACACGCAGGATGCCTTGGAATTACTGGATGAAGCAGGGGCTTCAATATTTGAAATATCTGATAGAAACGTCCGAAAAGACTATCAGGGGATGACTGAGCTCATGCGTTTGGCAATTGATGAGCTAGAGAATAAAAAAAATCAAAAGGACGGACTTACCGGCGTTCCATCCGGATTCACAAAACTTGATCGTGTTACTTCAGGGTGGCAAAAGTCTGATATGGTAATTATCGCAGCCCGACCTGCAATGGGTAAAACGGCTTTTGTGATGTCTGCATTGAGAAATGCTGCCGTCGATCATGATACACCGGTAGCCATATTTTCATTGGAGATGTCTTCTTTACAGCTAGTAAACAGATTAATATCTGCGGAAGCTGAGCTCGAGAGTGATAAAATAAAAACAGGGCAATTGCAGGATTACGAATGGACCCAGTTATACGAAAAGACAAAACGCATTTCCAATGCGCCAATATTTATAGATGATACTCCCGGTTTGTCCATTCTTGAGTTGAGAGCAAAATGCCGTAAACTCAAACAACAACATGATATACAACTGATAATCATCGATTACCTTCAATTGATGTCCGGTGACCTGAGTAAAAAAGGTGGAAATCGTGAACAAGAAATTGCCTCTATTTCAAGGTCGCTAAAGAATATTGCCAAAGAACTCAATGTTCCGGTAATCGCGCTTTCACAATTAAGCAGAGCTGTTGAAACCAGAGGAGGAGATAAGAGACCAATGCTTTCAGATTTAAGAGAGTCGGGTTCTATCGAGCAAGATGCGGATATGGTATTATTTCTTTACCGTCCTGAATATTACGGTATTACCCAAGATACTGATGGTGGACCAACCGAAGGAATGGGCGAAATAATTATCGCAAAGCACAGAAATGGATCTTTGGCGGATGTTAAACTTCGCTTTGTAGGGAAATACACCAAATTCATGGACTTCGAAGATTTCTCCGGAGGCAGTGGTTTTGGCACCGGAAATTACGGGTCTTTCAGTGGAAATTCATTTACTGTTCCAAGTAAAGCAAATGACGGTCTCAATTCAGAAGATCAAAACGAGGATGAAGAACCATTCTAAAATTAGTCCTCATCGAAAAGTAGATTTTGCTTAGCATTTTTCAATTCGGCTAAAGTTTTCAATTCTGATTGACTCTGGGCCAGTTCTATTCCCAGATCGTAAATTTCCAAGGCCTTGTCTTTTTGATTGAATTCCTGAAGTATTTCGGCCAATTGATAATAGACGGGAAGATATTTGGGAAATTTATTTTGAGATTCCTCTAATAATTCCAAACATTTTTTTGGCTCAGAATCTTTATATTCTAAGGCTAAAGCGTAAATGTAAAAGGGATCAGCGGAAAACTCTTTGATCCTTTGTTCAAGCATTTGAATACGAATCTGATTCATCTTTCGGAATTAAGTGTTTATTCTTTAATTTCGGCCTTAGTTAGCAATTTCTAAATAAAATACATAAATGAAAATACTTGTTTGCATCAGCCATGTTCCTGATACGACCACAAAGATCAAATTAACTGCGGATAATCAGGATTTGGATAAGCAGGGGGTTCAATTCGTAATTGGACCATATGACGATTATGCACTCGCAAGAGCAGTTGAATTGAAGGAGTCGAACGGAGCGGAAGTGATCGCTTTGAATGTAGGTACGCAAGAAACCGAACCAACAATTCGCAAAGCCCTTGCCATTGGTGCAGATAGAGCTATTCGCGTAAATGCTGAACCGAGGGATACTCAATTTGTTGCAAAACAAATCTTTGAGGTAGCTAAAGATGGTGGCTACGATCTCATTCTTATGGGAAGAGAAACCAGTGATTATAATTCAGGAGCTGTACACGGTATGGTAGCTGAAATGTTAGGTATTCCTTGTGTAACTCCTGTTATGAAACTGGATATTGACGGTGATACCATCAAAATGGATAAAGAAATAGAAGGCGGCAAAGAGAAGGTGCAAGCAAAAATGCCTTTGGTAGCCGGATGCCAGGAGCCTATCGCCGAATGGAAAATCCCGAATATGCGCGGCATTATGTCGGCAAGAACTAAACATCTGGAAGTTGTTGAACCAACAACAGATGGCAATCTCGTTGAAAGTTTGGGTTATGAAATGCCAAAATCGAAAGGGGAGTGCAAAATGATCGACAAGGATAATGTCGCAGAATTGGTAAATTTATTGAAAAACGAAGCTAAAGTAATTTGATATGAGCGTATTGGTATTTGTAGAAAGTGAAGAAGGAAAAGTAAAGAAATCGAGCAGAGAGGCTGTAAGCTTTGCCAAGGCGCTGGCTGGAAAAGTGAGTACCTCTGTGAGTGCCATTGCACTTGGAACCGTGGAAGATTCAGAATTGAAAAGTCTCGGTCTAAACGGAGCAGAAAAAGTATTGCATGATGGAGATACTGAATTTGATAATGGAAGAATTTCTCCGGTGGCTTCGGCATTAGCCAAAGCGTCGGAACAGGAAGGCGCAGATATAGTTGTACTTCCAAAATCTTCACTATCAGATGCGGTTGCAGCAAAATTGTCTGTAAAAATCAATGCTTCCTTAGGAACAAATCTTGTTGAGTTACCGGATACATCTGATGGCTTTAAAATCAAGAGAAGTATTTTCACCGGTAAGGCATACAAATTTGAGAAGTTGACAGGCGACAAGAAAGTACTCACTTTAAAAAAGGGAGCTTCTGAGATTTCAGAGGGCGGATCGGAAGCAAGCGTAGAGTCGTTTAGTGCAGGAATTTCTGATACTGATAAGGATATTACAATTTTGGAAACAGAAAAATCAGAAGGGGATATTTTATTACCGGAAGCTGATTTAGTCGTTAGTGGTGGTAGAGGAATGAAAGGTCCTGAGAACTGGGGAATGTTAGAAGATCTGGCAAAAACTCTTGGTGCAGCTACAGGATGTTCGAAACCTGTTTCAGATATGGATTGGAGACCTCACCATGAGCACGTTGGTCAAACAGGAGTAAAAGTAAGCCCCAACTTATATATAGCTGTTGGAATTTCCGGAGCTATCCAGCATCTTGCAGGTGTTAATTCTTCAAAAAATATTGTTGTAATAAATAAGGATGCTGAGGCACCTTTTTTCAAAGCAGCGGATTATGGTATAGTAGGGGATGCCTTTGAAGTTATTCCTAAATTAACAGAAGCAATTAAAGCAGCTAAATAGCAGAATTTGAAGCGAATTAAGCTCGAAATTATCGGTTTGTCTTCCAGTCATACACACACTGGATCTTTTGCCTTGGTATTGGGTGAAGAGACAGGAAAAAGACGTCTTCCGATCATTATTGGTATGTTTGAGGCACAGGCCATTGCCATTGAGATTGAGAAAATTGTTCCCAACCGACCAATGACGCATGATCTCTTTAAAAGCTTTGCCAAAGACTTTAATTATACGATAAAGGAAATAGTCATTTCTGATTTAAGTGAAGGCGTATTTTTTGCGCAGATAGTTTGTACAAATGGTGATAAGGAAGTAGAAATAGATTCCAGACCTTCGGATGCGATTGCTATAGGACTGCGTTTCAATGTGCCTATTTACACTTTTGATAAAATTCTGGACGAAGCCGGCGTCATCATGGATGAAGGAGAGGAGATCAGTTCAGAGATTAAGGAAGTGGTAAGTGCCGAAGCAGAAGAGCCTAAAAAGTCATTGCCTTTTACCGATAAATTAAAAAAAATGTCTGTAATGGATCTTGAAAAAAAACTAGCTGAGGCCTTGAAAAAAGAAGATTATGAAAAGGCAGCTCAAATTCGCGATGAATTAAATAAAAGGTCATAAAGCCATTATAAATTATATTCGTGCCATTGATTTTTTCAATGGCTTTTTTTATGGATTTAGTCAGAGGTTTATTTGGAATAATTGTCCTTTTGGGCATAGCAGTTCTTTTTTCCGCAGGTAGAAAAAAGATTGACTGGAGATTAGTTGGAATTGGTGTTTTACTTCAAATTACTTTTGGTTTTTTAGTAACCAACATACCGGCAATCCGAGAGTTTTTTTTAATTATTAGTAAAGGTTTTGTCACCTTACTCAGCTTTTCTGAGGATGGGGCGCAATTTCTTTTTGGTGATCTGGCACGAAACTCAGATGCGAATCCTGATCTAAGGCATGGACTTGGTTTTGTTTTCGCTTTTCAGGTTTTGCCAACGGTAATATTCTTTTCTACAATTTCTGCGGGACTTTATTATTTGGGAATTCTTCAAAAGGTCGTTTTTGGTATTGCCTGGGTAATGGCCAAAACCATGCGCTTATCAGGCCCTGAGAGCTTATCAGCAGCAGGAAATATATTTCTGGGACAAACAGAAGCACCTTTACTTGTAAGACCATTTGTAGCTAATATGACCAGATCTGAAATCATGTGCTTGATGACTGGAGGAATGGCAACTATTGCCGGTGGAGTATTGGCGGCTTATGTTTCCTTTTTGGGAGGTTCTGATCCGGTGGAAAAGGCAAAGTTTGCCAGTTTTCTTTTGAGTGCTTCAATCATGAATGCTCCTGCCGGAATTGTTATTTCTAAGATTCTTATACCAGAAACCAAAAAAGATATTGTCAAGGAAGACTTAAAAGTCAACAAGGATAAACTTGGCGTAAACTTAATAGACGCCTTGGCAAATGGTGCAAGTGATGGTGTGAAACTTGCTTTAAATATTGGTGGAATGCTGCTGGCATTTATAGCCATCATTTACCTCCTAAATTATATTTTCAGTAACCTTATTGGTGCATCTATTGGTGTAAACACTTTGATCGCCACTTCTACCAATGGTTTATTTGATGGGCTTACATTACAATACATGCTAGGACAGGTTTTTCGTCCATTGGCCTTTATTATGGGAGTGCCGTGGAATGATACTCTGGCTGTTGGTAGTTTATTAGGTCAAAAAACTGTCATTAATGAATTCGTTGCGTATCTCGATCTTTCTGCATTGAAATCGGAAGGTGCCATAGGATCTAAAGCAATTGTAATAAGCACATTTGCCCTTTGCGGGTTTAGCAATTTCAGTTCGATAGCCATACAAATTGGCGGAATAGGGGCTATGGCGCCAAACCAACAGTCCACCTTATCAGAACTTGGGATGAAGGCTCTATTAGGCGCTACAATAGCTTGTATGATGACAGGCACCATCGCCGGAGCATTTATGGTATAAAAAAAGCCCTTCGAAAAGGGCTTAATATTTTGATACTTCTTTCTAGAATTATCTTTTATCCAAAGGAATATAATTCCTTTCATTTTCACCGATATATATCTGTCTTGGACGACCAATCGGTTCATTATTCTCTCTCATTTCTTTCCATTGCGCTATCCAACCCGGTAGCCTTCCTAATGTGAACATCACTGTAAACATTTCCGTAGGAATTCCCATTGCACGATAAATGATACCGGAATAGAAATCTACATTTGGATAGAGATTTCTTTCAACAAAGTATTCATCCTTCAGTGCGACCTCTTCAAGTTGCTTTGCAATATCAAGACAAGGATCATCCACGCCTAAAGCATCTAGCACTTGATCGGCTGCTTTTTTAATGATTTTAGCTCTAGGATCAAAGTTTTTATAAACTCTATGACCAAAGCCCATTAAACGAAATGGATCATTTTTATCTTTTGCTTTACTTACAAATTTGGCCACATCGCCACCGTTGTTTCTGATTTCCTCAAGCATTTCAATTACAGCTTGATTTGCTCCTCCATGCAATGGCCCCCATAGTGCGCTAATTCCACCGGCAATTGCAGTGTATAAGCTGGTATGAGAAGAACCAACAATTCTTACTGTGGAAGTAGAGCAGTTTTGCTCGTGATCTGCATGAAGAATTAAAAGCTTGTTTAAAGCATCGGCCAATACAGGGTCGACATTATAATCCTCAGCCGGTAAGCCGAACATCATATAAAGGAAGTTTGAGCAATAATCCAGATCATTTCTAGGATAATTGACCGGATGCCCAATTTCATTTTTATAAGCCCATGCTGAAATGGTTGGGATTTTAGCCAAAAGTCGAATTATAGTTAGATCAATTTCAGCAGGTGATCTGTTTGGATCTATACTTTTTGGGTAGAATGCAGTTAAGCTACTTACCAAAGAAGAAAGAACACCCATCGGATGAGACCTTGAAGGGAAACCTTCGAATATCTTTTTAGTGTCCTCATGAACCAAAGTATGCTCTGTAACTTTTCTTTTGAATTTTTGATAAACCTCTTTGCTAGGCAATTCTCCATTGATAAGCAAATAAGCTACTTCAAGAAATTCAGATTTCTCTGCCAGTTGCTCAATCGGATAGCCTCTGTATCTGAGTATTCCCTTTTCCCCATCGAGGAAAGTAATTGAACTCTGAGTGGACCCTGTATTCTTGAATCCTGTATCAAGAGTGATATAGCCCGTTTCGGCTCTCAATTTGGCTATATCGATGGCTTTTTCACCTTCAGATCCGGTGATGATAGGAAGTTTATGGGATTTGCCATCTAATATAATTTCTGCGAATTCTGACATAGGTTTTTAAGCGTTTACTTTTGATGTGTAACTTTTATAAATGTTCTCAAAATAACAATACGGAAGGTATTAATCAAAATTTAATTATTACCTAAAATCAAGGGCAAGCCCTCATCTCCGCCACCTATTACAACAATTTTGGAATTCGGTGATTTTGATAGCTCCAAAGTAGCTTCTATACCTCTCATTTTCAGCAATTTATCAGATAAACTGCTGTTTACGATATTATTCGCTAAAGCTTCTCCACGAGCAGCAATTTCTTTTCTTTCTGCCTCGCTTTTTTCTTTATTTAATCGGAACTGGTATGCCAATGCTTCCTGTTCCTGCTTTAATTTATTTTCGATCGCTTCCTTAATTTGAGGCGGTAGGTTAATGGATCGCATTAATAATGCATTCATCTGAATGTTATTTTTAGGACTGGCAAGGATTTCTTCAGTTACTTGAATGATGGTTTCCTCAACCTCTGCACGTTTTGTACTGTAAATCTCCTCAGCACTAAACCTTCCCATTACCTTCCTTACTGAAGACCGAACTTCAGGAATGACAAGGGTATTCATATAATCCACTCCGAAATTTTCATGAAGTATACCGATTTTAGTATAATAGGGATTAAAACGGATAGACACATCCACATTAATGGATAATCCATTTTTATCTAATACATCCATTTTTTCGTTGGCGATTTTTTCTTTTACGTCATATACAAACAAGGTATTCCAAGGAGCAATCACATGAAACCCAGGTATTAACACATTTTCTTTATCAAGACCGATACCGAATTTCTTAAATACTACGCCTCTTTCTCCGGGGTTTAGTGTGTAAAATATATTGGAAGACAGGATTGTTACTAATATCAATCCTACTACAACTAAAATTATTAATGATTGAAGTCTTTTGTTCATGATAAGCTTAAATTTTACGCAAATATATGGTTCTATTTACAATGACCTGAGCTTATATGATAAAGATGAGATTTTATTTATTTATTGATGCAAGCTAACTTTATGGTTCTTTCGGCTTCCTCTACACCAAGAGCTTTAGCTTTTTCCAGGTAAGTGCAGCCTTCAAATTTCCCAAAAGAATTTATCATGATATATCCCAAATAGTAATTGGACCAACCGAAGTCGGGATTTAATTTAACAGAGGACTCAAAATCTTCCATTGCCAGATACATATCACCCATTTCCATATTTGCTTTTCCGGCATAGAAAAAACCAAAAGGGTCATCTTTTATATTTTCGGTATAGATATTTAAATCTACAGTTGCTTTTTCAAAATCCAGTTGTTCAAGAAAAATCAATCCTCTATTGAAATAGGCATTCCAATAGCTGCTGTCCATATCAATGGTTGAATTAAAAGATTCTATGGCGCCAACTGCATTTTGCTGATTGAGATATAAAAAGCCCATTGCAAACAGAATATTTGGATCGTCGGGGTCGAGTTTAGAAGCCATTTGGAAATCTTCAAGTGCGTATTTCATATCACCTAATTCTTGTCTCAACATTGCTCTATTGAAATAGTAATTAGATTTATCAGGATCATTTTTTATGGCGGCAGTATAAGAGTTCAAGGCTTTTTCCTTTTCTCCGATGGCGCCGAAACTGATACCTAAATTGTAATGAACAGCGGCGTAATTACTGTCTAAGGCTAATGCCTTTCCATAGGTTTCAATCGCTTTGTTTTGGTCGTCTTTCAGAGTCCAGCATTTGCCCAGATTTAAGTAGGCTTTTTTATTTTTTGAATTTAAGTCGACAGATTTATTAAAATCGCTAATGGCTTCATCGAGTAGATTAAGCTTCATATAAGCATAGCCTCTGTTATAATAGGCTGTCGAATTCTCAGGGTAAAGGCCAATGGATTTTGTGAATGAATTTATTCCTTCCTTGTAATTCTGATAGAGTAAGCTTTGTGTAATTCCTTTTTTGAAATAGGCATTAGCTAGACTTAAGGAGTCTTCCCCGGGCATTACTTTTGGAGGCTCTTGAACTTTGGTGTCAATGGTAATATCACCATTTTGAGCCCAAAGGCAATGGATAAAGCCCATTAAAATAATGGTTAATATGATTTTGCTGTTGCTCAAATAGTTCTTAATAAACCCGATCAAATATCTGATTATGGTATTATTAAAAATGTCCTATTTTACTTCTAAAAGCACATACCCTCCAGCGGAAGGCCCAATACCACACGATAGAAACATCTTTATATTCTGTATTTACGAATAATTTCTGAATTTCGTTTCTTTTGAATGCTCTTTTTACCGATAGTGGGGCATCATTTTTCACTAAATAAGACCCGTTGAATAGTCGGGTTAAAAACCAAATAGAATAATAAGCAAGTGGATGTCTGTGTAAGTCATTTATGATGATAACCTTTACCCTAGACCTTGAAATAAGGTTTATGATTGTTTTTAATTCATCATCAGTGAAATGATGGCAGAATAAATTCATTGTTAAAATATCGGCTTCAAGATCTGTATCATTCGCCTCGAAAATATTTTTTTTAGAAAAGGAAATATTAGAATAATCCATACAAGAGTCTTTGGCATAATCAATCATAAACTGATTGGCATCCATTCCAATAAAGTCTATATGGAGTTCCTTTTTATTAGCCCATTTAGCCATATGCTTGAGCATATCACCGGCACCTGAACCTATATCTATAATTTTATAACTCTTGTCCTTTTTAAGTTTTAATTTATTAAGAGCGGATAATGTGACTTTATAGCCACCGAGATAAGTATTTACAAGTTCAAGCTCTCTGAGGTTTTGTTTGAGAGCTGTGGACGCCAGATCCAGATCATCCATCAATTCTTTTTGATAGGATCGCTTTTTAAACATATTCAAATTCGAGAAGGGCTGATTCCATTGTCAATCCGGGGCCAAATGCCATACTCAATATACTTTCATCGCCATTCTGCTCATCGAGGTTCTCCAAGAGCATTTTCAATACAAATATTACAGTGACAGATGACATATTTCCATATTGTCGCAAAATATCATAAGAATATTTCAGTGCTATTTTTTCTTTATCAATTTTAGTAGCAAGTGTATCTAAAATCGCTCTGCCACCGGGATGAATAGCAAAATGATCTATTTTCTTGTCATCGCCCATATCTTTTTTAAGCTTCGCTAACAATTGATCCATGCTGCCATTTAGCAATTTTGGAATATAAGAGGACAGCTTCATTTCGAAACCAAAATCTCGAATATGCCAGGCCATATCGCTTAATCCTTCGGTAATTAATTCACAGAAGAAGGATTTGTTTTTAAGGTTTTTTCCCTTTACCGGATTGGCTTGCACGATGCAAGCTGCAGCTCCATCGGCAAAAAGCGCATTAGATAAAAGAAAGTCATCATCAATTTCTTTTTGAAAATGAATGGAACAAATTTCAACCCCAACCATTAAGACTTTTGCATTTGGATCGCCTTTAACAATGCTATCCGCAAGTTTAAGTACTGTCAAACCTGCATAGCATCCCATGAAATTCACGCTAAAACGTTGGATATTGGGACTTAATCCCATATGACGAACAAGATCTATATCAAGTCCGGGTGCATACATTCCCGTACAGCTGAAAGTTATAAGATGAGTAATTTCTTTTACAGGAAAGTCAATTTTCAGATCGTGAATTGATTTTTCAGCAAGTATAATGGCTTCCTTTTCATAGATTTTCATTCTATCAGCAGTACTGAAAAGTTCCTTTGCCTGTTTGTTGAAATGAAAGTTGCCATCTCTTGTAAACGAAGAAACCACTGAATATCGTTGGTCTATTTGTGTCTGACGATAAAGAACAGAAAGCTTTCTCTCCAAATCTTTGTCAGCATGTAATGTCTCTATCATAAATTTGAGAGCATCACTTTGATCTATTCTGTAATCGGGATTTGCACAACCTATATGTGTGATATAACTTTCCTTCAACTATTTTAATTTTATGATTAGTAAATCAACCCGCCTTCATCTTCGAATTCCATTTTCAATATTTTTGTTGCCGGTATTTGTTTTTGCGGTTAGTCAAACAGATGATCCGGAAGCTTTGACCATGTTTTTGATGTTCATAGCTCTCCATCTTTTTGTGTATCCTGCAAGTAACGGATTTAATTCTTTTTATGATAAAGATGAAAAATCCATTGGTGGTTTGAAATACCCTCCAAAAGTTGATAATAATCTTTTATATACTTCCTTGGTTTTTGATCTGATTGGACTTGCTATATCAGTTTACATTTCTTTTTATTTTGCTCTTGCTGTTTTGATTTATGGTTTGGTTTCTAAAGCCTATTCTCATCCATCCATTAGACTGAAAAAATATCCTATTGCCGGTTTATTAACAGTAGGAATATTTCAAGGAGGGTTTGTATATCTGGCATCCATTCAAGTTTTAGAATCACTGAGTTTGCATGAACTATTTAATATTGAAAATTGCTTTCCCGCGCTAATTTCAAGTGTTCTACTGATTGGTTCTTATCCAATGACTCAAATTTATCAGCATGAAGAAGATGCAGAAAGGGGAGATATATCCATAAGTTTAAAACTGGGTATCAGAGGCACATTTTTGTTTACGGGAATTGTATTTCTAATGGCGGATATATTGTTTGGCATGTATTTCCGGATGATGGAAAAAATAAATCATTTTTTCATTTTACAGGCCTTTTTGATTCCTGTTCTGGTTTATTTTCAGTGGTGGATGCTCAAGGTTTGGAAAAATCCTAAAGAGGCAAATTTTGACAGAACCATGACATTGAATGTGCTTTCTTCTTCAGCAATGATTCTGTTTTTCCTGACAATTTACTTTCTGAATCATTAAAATTCCTTTCCATGTGTAAGCTTGATCAATCGATTTTTTAAAAAGGGCAGACTCTTAAAAAAGCTGAGTGTCCAATTGGTAATTCGATTATTCCCAAAGGTTTTTTGAATGCTTCTGCCTATCCAAAGGCGTTGTGAAAACTGATTTCCCCAATTTTTTTGATAGCTAATATTACCTTTTCCGGAAATAATAGTGTCGGCAAGCAATTTTGAAGAATGAATAGCCATGGCCATTCCATTTCCACAAAGAGGAGCGATCATTCCAGCAGCATCTCCACACATTAAAATGCCATTTTCATTGATCTCTTTTTTGCTAAAGGTAATCTCATTTATGGCCAAGGGTTTTTCGAAGAGGAATTCAGCATTTTCAAAGATGTCTTTCAGATAGGGATTTTTGGATAGGATATTCTTTTCTAAATTCTCAATATTTCCTTGTTCTTTTAGCTCTTTGGCTGACACTAGGTAACATAGACAATATTTACCTGCTTCAATTCTGGAAATGCCACAATAGCCATTTTTAAAATTATGAAGAGCTATCAGATCATCATCCTGATTATACCTGATATGGTATTTAATTCCCACATAAGGTGATCTTTTACTGAGAAAAGTTCTTTTTAGATTTGCATCTATATTACTTCTTTTACCTTGAGCACCAATTAAATTTCCAATCTCAAATCTTCGATTATCATTACTTTCCAATAACCAGGATTGCTCTTTTTTTTCAACATTTTGAATTAGGGTATTCTCAAATATTTGGGTGCCTTTATTTTTGGAAATTTTGGCCAATTCATTGTCAAATACATATCTGCTCAAGCCAAATCCGCCCAAATCCAGTTTTGATTCTAAAGGCTTTCCCGAAGTACCGCTGACAAGCAATTTATCTATTTTGACAGCGCCAAATTCAAAGGGGTCAAAACCAAGACTTTTCAGATAGGCTAGTGTTTCCAGAGAGACATATTCTCCGCATACTTTGTGAAATGGGTACGATTTTCTTTCAAAAACTGCAGTTTTATAGCCTGCCTCCGAAAGCCGTATTGAAAGACAGAGACCTGCCAGGCCCCCACCAATTATCCCATAGTCAAATTTACTGTCCAAGATCCTTTGCGTCAATAATGTCAAGAAACTCTTTTGCTTTCATCTGATCAAAGCGTTCCATTATGAGGTAGGCTTCTCTAGGCTTTTGCTTTCTACATTTTTTGAGGTAAAAACGTGCCTTTTCGTATTGCTCGTCCATAAAATATATTTTTCCCATGAAGAGTAAGTTACCAATATTATCAGGATCGATTTCAAGGGCTTTTTGAGTAAGTGCTATGCCTTTTTCTTCATCGGGCCAGGTGAGAATTACAGGAATATATGGCGCTTGATAATATACCAAACCTAACATTCTGTAACCAATTCCTTTTTCGTAGAGAGGATCTAGTTCAACAATTTTTTCGCAAGTGCTTTTAATTTTTGGACCCAGTCCCTCATAGGCCGCTCTGAAAATCCCGTAATACTGAATCCATTTTCCGGCATTTGCCAGATACCATAATTTTATCCCAATATCATAAGGGAATTCTATTGCCAGATACTCGCCTTTAGTTTTGGCTTCATTGTAAATCTCTTTTCTATCAGCTTCCGGCAAATCAGTGTACATGGCCTTAAAATGAAGTGATCTTAAAAAGTAATAGGCGCTTTTCTGTCGAGTTTCAGGACATTCGATACTTTTTCGAAAATGAAAGATGGCACTGTCTATAAATTGAGATTCTGCCCTCCAATCTTTGGCTCCCGTGGCTCTCGCCTCGAAAAATTCCAAGCCTCTTTGGAAGTTTATATTGCATTCTGAGTATCTCGAAACAGCAAGAGTGGGATTAAATAAAGAGCCACTTGTACTTAGAATTATTAGCAAAAAGATTTTTATGAAATTAAGAAAGAAGTTTATAACTTTTGTCAACCTTATAATGTGAATAAGAAACATTGAAACAAATTTATCATAGTCAAAACCAGATAATCTCTCTGGATACTCAAAAATCTTACATTTATCTGGAATTCATCGATGAAAGCCAATCGATGAGCAAAGATACCTTTAAAAAAGAAATGATTGCGTATCGCGATGCCGTAGTTGAGCATAATGTAAAATTTGTTTTAAGCGACAGTCGGAGGAGTAACTTCATAATGACTCCAGACATTCAAGATTTCATTGCACAGGAAATTTTCCCCTATACCGTTAAGCATTTAAGCAAAATCGCCTTCGTCATGCCCTGGAACCTAATCCAAAAAATAGCAATGGAGCAAATGATTGAAGAATATGAAGTTAAAGATCAAAATCGGGTTTTAACCTCAAGATATTTTCGAGATATAGAAGAAGCTAAAACTTGGCTTTTATCTGACTAGCTAAAATTGAAAAAAGTAGGGTAAGCAATTAAGAAATTGTAATTAATGCGTATTTCAATAGCATCAAAGTTATTGATTGGCGTTTTAGTTTTGGAAAAAAGCCTGCTTTCGTAAAGCGGGCTTTTTTATTAATAATATGCTCCAAAGAGTATCATCATCTCATCGGTACTTCTAAGACCAAATGAAAGATCCACATCTTCATCGTTGTCGTAAGTTACCTTAAGCGTTAATCCTTCACCTGCTTCCAAAACCAAAGCGGGTTCTAATTCCAAAATTGGAGGATGTTCCCAATCGTATGAAACATATACCAATTCTCCGTCTCTATCACCGCCTTTAATCAAAACCTGAAACTCTGTCATGTGCTCATGCGCATGCGAGAATAATTGGAAAATATGACGTTTCTGATTGAAGTAATATGTTTTTTCTAATGTTGTAATTTGATTGGCAGGAAGAATAAAACTTTGATTATTCAATTGAAGAATTTCGGCAACATGTTGAACTTCACTTTGATCAACAGTATGCAAGTTCATGTATACCTCTCCGGTAATTTCTGAAGAAGATTTATTGGCATAATGAGAATTAAGATCTAAACCCTTGCCGGCAGGAAATCTTAGGGCAACACCTTCCGGAAATGAATAATTCATAAATGGCCATTGTGTTCCGGTTACAAACTCATGCCATTGTGTTGGGAGTAAAGTCGAAATATTATAATTGCCATTCGCATCATAAACTTCTCGAATGGTATTTGACTGCGGAAGTAATGTTGGCGATAAATTATCGGTGAAGGTATAAGCTAAGAAGTGATGGCTTCCTGTTCTCATCGAAATTTCAACTTTTTTAATAAAGATATCTTCATTGCTTATTGCCGGTTGATAGTAGAAAAATTCATAATCTACATTTGGAGGAACTTGAAATTCATCAATATGAAACTGAAACCCTCTTTCAGGACTGTCTAATTGGAAAAAGACCGGGGTTTGATATCTGCTTGTATCGAGCAAAAGATCTTCATCAGCAACAATACCCGTTTTTGGAGCTCCTTTAAGAATCCATTCTGCGATATAGGCAAGCTCACCATTGGTTAAAGGGGTTGGACCTAATGGCATCTGAGAGCCGTATTCAGGGTGATCGTCGTAAAAGTGCTCTCTATCTTGCGCATTGATTTTCTCCCAAAGAAAACTTCTTTGGAGACTTGCCAATCCGTCTGTTCCAAGAAGTAAAAGACCATCGGCCTTCGCTGCAGCATTTTTTGGTTCTCTGCCAACAAGCTGCTCATAGGCCACATCTGCTGTCATTACCAGATCAGATTGTGTGGCAAAGCTATTTCCGGCACTATGACAAGAAATACAGCTCTTGTCCCAGATTTCAGTTTGAATTACCTGCCAGGTATCTCTTTTGGCATTATCAGGTGGAGTGGGGCCCGACTCTTCATCATTGTTGTTACAGGAAATAGAAACGATTGAAAGTACGGAAATCAGAAAAAGAAAATTTTTCATATTAGTCATTTGGGTTACCAAAATACAAATTCATTTCGATCAGAGCTTTATTCCCAGTGTAAAGTAAAGGGCTCTTCCATCTGCAGGAATTATTCCCGGACCGGGATAGCCTGTCGCTCTTCTTGTGAAGTACTTGTTATTCAATAGGTTATTGATTCCCGCTTCGAATGAAAACTTGTTTAAATTATATGCGAAAGATAAATCTGCAACGTAATAGGAAGGAATTGTGCCTATGATACCCTCACGACTGTCTCCTTCGGTAGCAGTTTCGGTATTCTCTGCATCGGTGTATTGTTCGGATAAATAGGTGAATTGAGCGTTTATACTCAGATTTTGATACTTAATTCTCAATCCGGTTTTGAGATTCACCAATGGAATAAATTCCACTTTCTTTCCACTAATATTATTTTCATCGCTACTCAAATATTCTGAATTGGTCAGGGCAAGATTTACAAATGGATTGATTCTAAATTTTTCTGCTTTAAAACCAAAGGTTTTTAGCGCATTCCAATCGGCGAACATCTCCGCACCGTATATCCAGGCATTACCAATATTTTGTCTGACACGATCACCTTTATTTGGACCTGATTCAACCAAAATTGTTCCGATGCGATCATTGTAAATCATTGAAAATGCACCAAGATCATAGGAGAGATAAGAACCCCAGGTGCCACGCATACCGATATCTGAGGTAAAACCTCTTTCATCACTTATGTTGGGAGAAATAATAAAGGTTGGATTGACAACACGTATATCTGAAAAAGTAACCGAGCGATAATTTTGCGAAATATTGCCATAAAACTCCATTGAGCTTGATTGATAATAACTCAAGCCTAATCCGAATAGTGCGATATCTCTTTCAAATGTTCTATCATCCCTAATGGATTCTCTGAATATTTCATTTCCGGCGATATCGTAATTGATGTTTAAATAATCGCCAATGGATTGGGTTCTGATATGCTCTAGTCTAAATCCAGGAGTAATTGAAAATTTACTATTCAAATTAAGAATATGCTCTCCGAATAATGCCAAATTGAAATTAGGAAATCTGAAATTGGACTGATTTGGATAAGATGGATATTGATCATCTGCAAAAGAGAAGTCAGCTTCCGAACCATTGCTCCCCGGACCCTGAATAGAGGTATTGTTTGACTGGTAATATTTAGCACCGATTAAAAAGACCCCATCAAGATTAAAAGGTCTATATCTGGTGATGGATCGAAATTCTGCTCCCCAATTATTGAACTCGCCCTTTATTAGGTCTCTCGGAAGCGCAGGATCATCAGTTTCTGTGATTGGGTTGCGCTCGGGTCTTTGCGGATCACCTCTAAATCCCAGCGCATCTCTTGAGGCATGCAAACCGAATAGATTCAAACTGATATTGGTTCTATAGCTAAGTTTATGTTTGAGCCTGAGCGAGTACAATTGCCAGTCTACAGCAAACCAATTCCGCTCTCGATTGCTGAATTTGATATCCTTTTCAAATTGAGAATCTGTTAACCCACCGGCTTGTTGTGCTAAATAATTGAGATAAGTAAATTCGAAATTCAAACTCGTTTTATCACTGAAATCATAATTTAAGCTCGAGAAAGCATTGAAAGCCTTGAAATCAGAATTTGGTCTAAAGCCGGAACCCTGTTTATAATTGGCGAAAGAATAGTATGAGAATTTGCCGGTCTTTCCCGAAATGCTATTGAATGTATTCAAAAGATTAAAGGAGCCGGCTGTATTTCGTGAAATGAATTCCAGCTTCTTATCCGTATTGGGTTCCTTGATTTTAAAATTGATCATGCCGCCAAACTGTGTTCCGTACTGTAATGAAGCGGCACCTCTTACGATTCTTATTTCCTGCAGAGCATCTGCTGTTGGTGTATAATAGCTCTCGGGATATCCCAATACATCGGCACTGATATCGTATCCATTTTGACGGGTATTGAAATTGGAGGTTCTATTTGGATCAAGGCCTCGTCCGCCAACGTTTAATTGCAAACCGGCATCATTTCCTTCATATATATTAAGGCCGACAACCTGCGAGTAAATCTGCCTCGGATTATTGGAAGCGCTGTTTCCAACGAAGTTATTGAGCTTTACCACCTCAGACTTTTTACCGGCGTAGATGGCCGTTCCCTCGACGGGATCAAGTCTTTCGATGCTGAAAATCTCTTCTTTTTTATCGGAAACAATCACCTCTGATAGTTCCGTATTCAATATGTTTAATTCAATTGAGAGTACCGTATCAGCTCTAAGGTCAATTTTGATTTCTCTTACAGCATATCCCGACTTGAAGACTGTGAGACTATGAATTCCTTTTTCCAGATCATAGAAAGCAAAACTTCCTTTTTTGTCTGTGAGGCTAATGTCATTGATTTTAGCATTATAAACTTCTACACCTTGAAGAGCATTGCTGGAATTCCCCTCTTTGACTTGCCCTTGAATGCTGAATTGCGCATTCAGGTTGAAAGGTAATAGCCCAAGAATTAAATAAAAGCTACAGACCTTTAATTTCATCCTCAAAATTTAAGATCCAGTTTTTATGTGTAAAGGAGTCCTTTATTTCAGCCAGATTGACTTCCGGTGAAATATAACGCTTGCTTTGTCTACCGTTTAGAGCAACATGCACATCGGCATAAACTTCCACATTTTTCAATCCTTCATTTTCAAAATGCTCTTTGAGAAAATGAGCGTATTGCAATATCATATCCGGCTGCGTCGACATCTGTTTTTCCTGAAAAGAGCTCAGGAATTCTGAATTATCAATATAAAAGGCATCACCACTTTTGGGTTCAACGATTTTAAATTGAGCATAGCCTGCCTTTTCCATGAGCATTACTCGCCATGAAAAACGATAACCTTCTTCTGTCCAGAAGAGCTCACCGGGATAGGCGAGATAGCGAAAAGGAAAGAGCAGTTGAATGATCAGAAATAAGGACAGGAAGATGAGTTTAAGCTTTGAGGCTTGGCCTAAGCTTTCAAATTTGCTTTTGCCATTATCAAAGGCATCCAAACTTATTATAAGCAAGTCGGAAAGGAATTTCAATGCCCGATGATGCCATTTTGAATCAAAAAATATGCTGCTCGCCACAATCATGATATAAGGGAACATGCCAATTGGGAAGAGGGCCCGTGTTAAAAGATGAAAGACAATGACGAGAGCGAAAGCAAACCACCTCGTTTTGCGATAAAAAAGTAAAAAGGGGATGCTCAAATCGTATATGGCACCCGCCCAGGAGAACGAATAAATCAGCCATTTCTTTTGAAGCAAATCACCAAGCAAAGGCAGGTCATAAGAGGAGGGAAGCCAAATGCTCAAAGGCATGGCATTGAGCAACCAATCGGAATTCAATTTTGCCAATCCCGCATAGAAATAGACAATGGCTAAAAGTATTTTGATGATATCAATTGACCAGCTTGGTACATACTCAAAAGCTGTTTCTGGATTAGTTTTAGCATCGAGGGAGAAATAAGCATTTGCCGGAAGGAAAATCATTATAAATGATAAGATGCTTATGAAATAGTAATGATTGAGATAAGTCGTCAGATCCATCAGTTCGATATAAGTGAAGCTGAGGAAAAAGAGGATGATAGAAATGCGGTATTTATAACCAAGAGCTACGAAAATGGCTGAAAGTGCGCAGATGACAAATAGGAGATAGGTATAATTTCCGAGTGGCTCTACGAATTCAAAACCGTAATACTTAAAGAAGAAATGAGGTTCGATATAGAGTTTTTCAATCCAGCCGTTGAGCCAAAAGCGAAGGATACTGACAAACATCATCAAACCAAATAAAATGCGAAAGGCTGCCAGTGGTGCAGCCTTTGTTGTGCTTTTAATATATTTTGAAAATATGCTAGGCATCAGTCTCCGTCGGCATCGACATAATCAACTCGAATATTCATGGCCTGAAACATGTCCACTTTCATTAAAATGACATTGGCCTGTAATTCATCAAATGCTTCCAACATGGCAGCATTATCTGATTCAATTTGATTATAAAAACTATCATCCAAAACCTCTATTTTTTGTCTGGAAAGATCAAATTGATTACTGATGATCAAACTCAAACTTTCGGCTTCAGATATTGTATTGAGATAATCCAAATAGCTTTTAAGACTTACTCCTGTTTGGCTTGAATTGTAATGTTTACCATTATAGAAATCAATAACCGAGTTCAAAGCTGTCAGACAAAGAGTTTTAGACATATTCCTACTGTAATATCCTTCTACCAAGTCGCTTCTGCTTGTGCTTGAAAACACACCTGCAGGAATACCAATTTTTCCTGCCCTTAAAACCTTTTCGTAATAGAACATATAATCGTTCACCATTTTATTGACCGAACTACTAGCATCAGAGCCATCATTGTTTACAAAAGAATCTCGATAGCCATTTGCCCAATCATCAAATACCGGCTGAGAAAAGGAAATGAGTCTTTCAACGACATCAGATAAATACTTAGAGCAATTACTTTGAGAGAGTTTCTGCAGTATTTCATTATCAGAATTACCTGTTCCATAAAGGAGATAATCTAAAGCCGGAAAACCCTGCATATCTCGGCTCGAAGGCAATTCAAAATTATAATCAGAACTGGAAATGGCCGTTTCAATCTTTTCAGTACTGCTTGGATAGACATTGGTATAATCTCTCAAGGCAATTTGCTCAGCTTTACCGATTTCAAATAGGGAAACCCTTTGCCAGGCAATATAGGCCTCGGCCCATTTTTCTCTAAGTACAAGAAGATTCGAATTATCAGGATTTGCTTTGAAAGTATCTTTAGCTTCATTAAGATCGTTTAGACTAATCTCATAAGCACTATATGCAGGAATAATAATATTATCCGCCCAATTAATGAGCATGCTCTGTCTGTCAAAATTATCCGATTGACTATCCGGTGTTTCATCTTCGCTGCAAGCGAATAATAATGGAATCAAAAATATCAGTACCCCTCTCTTCATCATTTCACCTTTTGATTTTGCAAAAATAAACTATTCTGCCGCCTCCTCAATTGTAAAATTAAATTTGGATGCAATTGTTTCAGAGATTTCGTCCAAGGTTTCTTTTTTAATATCCCAAAGTCCGTTGGAACCATCTCCAAGGAGTTTGGCAATCAATTCATCTACTTCTTCTCGACTAAAAAGCTCATCTCCACTTTGAGCATCTCTAACAAATCTCAGACTATAAATAAATCCATAACCCTCTGATAGATCGTGAAAAGCCGGACCGTAGGCAGAATGGTTCGATCTATCATCAGGAAGTGTATTTTTTGCCTGCTGCATATAGAATACAGCTCTGACTCCAATAATTTTTGAAATCTCTTCTCTGATAATTATAATTTGCTCATCACGTAAGGTATAATCATTAACGACAATGGCCGATCTACCTAATTTAAAGGCATTAAATAGTCGTTCAGCCGTTCCTACAAAATCTTCATCGCCTTCCATTCTGCCTATATATTTATTTAAGAAATTATCATCCTGCCCAATTGTAGAATTCGGATTTTCAGGATTTTGAGAAGTGCCATAGAGATAGCCATAAGCTTCATCCCAATAATGTTCCATTTGGGTATAGTTTTTATCATCAAGCAGTACTTTGTTATTGTTATCCTGACGGATATCATTCTGATTTAAGAGCGCTGGGCTCAGATAATGATTAATGGCTTGGTCGAGCATTAAAGCACCGATTAAGCTTTTGTTAATGAGTTGGTCGTATTCCAAACCACTTGGTCCAACAAAGCGTGTTGCACTGCCGTCTGCTAACTGACCTGCTGTTCCGGGACCGGCCAGCTGATTTTCATAAGGATATACTTCTACTTCAAGCAAGAAAAACAGCGATTCAATAAAATTTTTAATGGCAATGGACTCGGAAGAATTCGCTGAGAAAAGATCAATGGAAGCAGCCACTTTTTCACGTATACTTTTAGTAGAGGCATTGAGGTCAGGATTTTGAAAAGGATCAATATCGCCTCCGGATTGAGATTCATTTCTATATAATTCAAGAAGGCTAGCCTCAGTCGAGTTAAAGTCTTTCGTAGCAGCTACGAGCTCTTCAGCCATAAGGATTCGAATGCTTTGTCCGCTAAAATCTACCGTTGATTTACCATCTCTTTCGAAGGTGTAAAATTCAGGAGTAGGTGTTTGGGAATTTGGCTCAGGATTGCTCTCATCATCACTGCAAGAGAGAATAAAAGTTAGAAAGGGGAGGATCAAGAGTATTTTTCGCATCAAAAGCTTATTTAGAATAGTTTTAAATAAGACGCGAAGGTAAAGCCAGATTTCGGTTTGACCAAAAGGAATTAGATTAAATTTATATGATTTAAGTCAGTAAAATTTAACACTTAGAAAATGCTTGGTATCAAAAGCCGAAAATAGATTAGTTTTATTGCATACTCTTTGCAAACCTGCCTGTTCGGTGTACCTATCGAAGGTTAAGCAAATAACCGTAGGCATGGTAGGCAGGCGAGAACAAGTTTAAGGAGAAGTTTTACACTTAATGAATACGAATAATTTTATTTAATTTTGCACTTAAGCAAAAAATCTTCTTCTAGACTTCGGCAAAATGAAAATCAAAAGATTTGTTAAAGGACTTTATTTGGTTTTAGTTTTATTATTTCTTAACTCTTGTTCAAGCGACGATTCGGCTGATTCCTTACAACCCGGCACTCCCAAACCAAATATCGATATTAATGAAAAGATTGAATTGGAAACATTTCTGGTTACAGAAATCATAAGTCGGTCGGCTAAGTCAGGTGGTATTTTAATTGATGACGGGGGCAGTTTTATTACTTCGAAAGGTGTTTGTTGGTCAACAGAGCCGGATCCGACAATAGACAATTTCAAATCATCTGATGGTGATGGAATAGAAATGTTTGAATCAATCTTAAGCAATCTTGAACCCGAAACAAAATATTTCTATAGGGCTTATGCACAAAATTCAGAAGGTGTTAATTATGGAAATCAATCAAGTTTTACTACTACTGAAGTTAGGACTCCTAGAATAACTACAAGGAGACCATGGTCTATAAGAATTAATTCTGCATTTACAGGTGGTGAAGATATAGAAGAAAATGGTTTGGGAGTTTTCAGAAAAGGTATTTGTTGGAGTCTAGATCCAAATCCGGATAAAGAAGATAATGTTATTGAAGCCGGTCAAGGTGCGGCACCATTTGAAGTTGAACTTACTGGCTTAGTTTCAGAAACGAAATACTATGTGCGAAGCTTTGCTTCTAATGCTGATGGAATTACTTATGGTGAAGAGTATTCTTTTACTACATATCCGGAAATTCCTCTGCCTGAATTCCATATTTCTTATTCTGGTGATGCTAGCCAAACAATTACAACATCATCCTTTTCGTTTGGAATGGACATTTGGGATAGTGTTTATTATTTTAATGTATATAAAAGTGGATTTCCAGACGTAAGGTTTTCACTTTATCTTAAAGATTTAACTCCTGGTACATTTTCTGCTACCGGCAATGGTTATCCTTCAGGTAATCTAAATCGTAGGTGGGCTTGGAATAATGAAATAAATTATCGCTTAGATAACGGACAGGTAACTGTTGTAGAATTTGACTTGTATTACAAAATTGAATTTACAGGTCGTCTCTTCAATGCCTGGCAAGGATTAGTTATTCAATTAGATGAAGGCCGTATCATCCATTGGAAATAGTCTATAGTAAATATTTTACCCCAATTCGTCCTAGTATCCCACCCATTTGAGTCATCCTCTCAATATCTATCGGGAGAGATACTGATTGACTATGATTTCTCCCTATCAGAGTCATCCGTAGGAGACTCTGATTGACAAACTGAAATAACACCTTCACAAATTAGACCGAAATCCACAATCAAAGCTTTCACAACTTTGATAATGGCAACTCATCGCATTCATTCTCAGAAAGACTGTTTTTACTTTATCACATTCACTTGTTATAAGTGGCTTCCTTTATTCCAACTTACAGCTCTCGATGACTATTTTCATCTCTGGATGTCACGATTAAATGATAAGGGCATATTGATAAGTGCCTATGTGATGATGCCCAATCATCTACATCTGCTCGTTTTTGTTGATAAAACTTGTAATAATATAAATCTGAATATAGGTGAATCTAAAAGGTTTATGGCTTATGAAATCATTAAAAGACTAAGAAATAAATCCTCGAACCGGATATTAAGCATATTGGAGAAAGGAGTAAGTAAAAACGAAATCTTAAAAAGGAAAAAGCATCAGGTATTTAGATTATCTTTTGATGCTAAAAAAGTAGAAGGATTAGATGAATTGACTAAAGTTGCAGAATATATTCATCATAATCCAGTATCCGGAAAATGGAGATTGACTGAGGATTTTGTTGAATATTCTCCTTCAAGCGCGGCATACTATGAATTGGGAAAAGCCGATTCTAACATCCGAGCAGATTTCAGGATTCAGAATCCTTTGGACCTCGGAGTCTCTTCCGATAGGTATCGGGAGGATGACTCCGAGGGGGTGAAATTAGACCGAAATCCACAATCAAAGCTTTCACAACTTTGATAATGGCAACTCATCGCATTCATTCTCAGAAAGACTGTTTTTACTTTATCACATTCACTTGTTATAAGTGGCTTCCTTTATTCCAACTTACAGCTCTCGATGACTATTTTCATCTCTGGATGTCACGATTAAATGATAAGGGCATATTGATAAGTGCCTATGTGATGATGCCCAATCATCTACATCTGCTCGTTTTTGTTGATAAAACTTGTAATAATATAAATCTGAATATAGGTGAATCTAAAAGGTTTATGGCTTATGAAATCATTAAAAGACTAAGAAATAAATCCTCGAACCGGATATTAAGCATATTGGAGAAAGGAGTAAGTAAAAACGAAATCTTAAAAAGGAAAAAGCATCAGGTATTTAGATTATCTTTTGATGCTAAAAAAGTAGAAGGATTAGATGAATTGACTAAAGTTGCAGAATATATTCATCATAATCCAGTAACCGGAAAATGGAGATTGGCTGAAGATTTTACTAAATACTCTCCCTCAAGTGCAGCATATTATGAATTAGGAAAACCTGATATTAATATTAGAGCTGATTTCAGACTAATAAGTCCTTTGGACCTCGGAGTCTCCTGCGGATGACTCCGAGGGGGTGAAATATGTACTTAGCGCAAGAGATTATGCAGGAAAAAAAGGGTTAGTAAAAATTGAATTGATTGATTAATTCAGAAGTGTAGAATTATCTTTATTATTGGCAGGTGTTAATTTTGATTTAATCTTTTATTGGCATCCGCGTTACAAACGCGGACGAGTTGCGGGTTTTGGAAAACGATGGAACAGAGAATAATTATGAAATTTATTTGCTTTTTAATATTATCGTTGAACACCGTTTTTCATAGTTTTGCTCAAGAAAGTTTTGAAAGTGACTTTATTAATAAGGACTTAAAATTCTTCATTGACCGAATATACCAATCGAAGAAAATAGACACTAAAAACAAAATTTATGTTTTGACTTGTGAGTGTGTAGATACTATTGAAAAAAAAAAGAAACTAGAAGTTACTTTCATAGAAAACCAAGATGAATTTAAACAAAGTATCATTACTTATTACATAAAATATAAGGATGATTTTGTTATCACACACGATTCTAGTTTAAATGAATGTCCAGAACTAAAATCTTTAAATTTTGATCAATTCAGAAATCAATCTGATATAGAATATCAGGTAGTGCAAGAACTTTATCCAAATGTTCTAGGTCGAATTTGGTCAGAAAAATGGCGATTAATTGTTTATTTTGATAAAAACCATTATCGATCAATTCTTTACGAGAGTAGTAAACGAAATGGAATAGTAATTCAAGATATAACCACAAACTAGTCCTCGCCTGCCTGCCGATCAGGCAGATTTCCTAACGAGGATTATTACTCCCCATCAGAGTCATCCTACTGATAGATATCGGGAGAGACTCTGATTGACAAAAAACAAAACGGATGACTCCGAGGGGGAGGAATCCTTCAATCAAATCTCCAAATCCAATATAATCCTGAGATTTTCTCTTATTTTTTTGATTTCTTGCTCCCGGATTTGCCCCAATCTTTTTATAAGCCTTCGATTATCTATTGCTCGAATTTGATCCAGCATTATATCACTATCCTTTTCAAGTCCCATTTGCCCCTTTTTGAGAAAAACTCTTAAGATTTCGGAATCTCTATTAACCTTGCTTGAGATTGGTAAAATGATCGTAGAAGGATGTGTTATTTTGTTTAACAGATTTGTTTGAATAAGGAGAACCGGTCTGACTTTACCCGACTCAGAACCCTTTCTTGGATTTAAATCAGCAAGCCAAATTTCAAATTGATTTATCTCCATATTCCATGTCTTCAAACTCCATCAATACAGAAATAGATTCTTCTTTGGTCAGGTATGATTCTTTCTTGAGTTTTTTTTGAAGCATTCTGCGCTTTTGAATTTTGTTATAGAGATCTATGGCTTCGTTGAAATAGCGGTTTCTGGCTTGCCCAAGTTTTTTTATAATCTTTTCAGATTCTTCAAAAACTTCCTCATCAAGCTTTAACGATAAATTTTTCATTCTATAAAATTAAAATAAATAGATAGTATATACTAATAGTGATACCAAAATTTTACCCCAATTTATACCTCTTAGGAAGAGAAATTGACTATTTCTGAAACTTCTAAGTTATCTTGTATTATTCATAATGCGTCCACATTCTCAAAACTTTAACCACCTTTTCCTTTTCCAAAACCTGATATACCAATCGATGCTGAATATTGATTCGTCTGGAATAAGCGCCTTCCAAATCCCCAATTAACTTCTCATAAGGAGGGTATTTTGTATAAGGATCATTTTCAAGGATTTCTAAGAGCTCAAGAACTTTGGGTTTCAATCCTGAAGAGGAAATTTTCTTGGCGTCTTTTTGGGCATGTTTGGTATATGCGAGGGTATAAGCCAATTACCAGTCTAGTTTCTTAGAAGTTTTGGAAATCGGTGTTTTCATTCCTTCGATTAAGGACTCTCGCATTCCGGGAATTGATAAAAGATGCAGCGTTTCCTGAATAGAATTCCAGTCATCCTCAGCAATTAGCACAGCATTCGATCTTTTTCCAATTATTTGTAATGGTTCATTGGTTTGGCTGGCTTCATCTAAGATTTTGTAAATCTGTTTTCTGGCTTCTGTTACACTAATAGATTTCATTCTATAAACGTACGTAATTACGTTATAAATTGAAAATATAATATTCGGAATTTCTGGAGTTCTTAAAATATTTTAGAACTATCTATTCAAATCAAAAACCGGGAACAGAGTCCTTTGGACCTCGGAGTCTCTTCCGATAGATATCGGAATGATGACTCCGAGGGGGAGGAATTTCCAAAAAATCTGGAAAATCGTAAAGCATTATCTGCTGTTATTCTTCTGCGGCCTTTAAAAATCTTTGATATTGTCGTTTGAGATAGAAATGTATCTTACGAAAGACCTTTGCTAATAATTATTTGTTTTATAACCTTTTCCACAAACACTTCATAATGAAAGGTCTATTTAGAATGTTTTCAACTGTGAAATCAATAGAATTTATATTCTAATTGTTTGGACGATATATTCTATGATCTGTCTGGAAAAAAAATCAAGAATTAGATGGATTATGATGCATTTTAAATTATATTATACTATGCACTTATGATTTTTGTAAAATAGAATGTTCATAAATACTTTGCAAAGTATTTGGAATTCTAATTACAAAAATGAATTTTTGGTTGAGAGAATTTGTAACAAACATGAATCATTGAATAAAAGTATATATATACCTCTTTTGTTTTTATTTTGGATTTCTTGTTCTAATGATGATCCGAATTATGATCCTGCTATATACACGATTGATCAGGGAGGTGTTTATATGGTGGGCACTTCAACAGATTATATTCCTAACAACTATTTTAGATTAGATAGTGCCAGAGCTTACAATGTGTTTCCAAAAGATAGTACCTGGTTTAAGAATGGACTTTATGATGGCATTTTCTACCTTAAAAAAGGTGATTTTAGATTTATTAAAAAAGGCGTTTCAGAATTTCAAAATTATTCTTTAGGTACTCAGCCAATTAGCCAGAAACTGAATAATTCTAGCCATGATATTTTAATTGGCAATTTGACTTCCCAAGAAAGCAGCGATATATCAATTAATAGTGAGGGATGGTATTATGTCTTATTCCATAGGTGTTGCGCTTATTATTTAATCCCTCTTAATTCCATGAGTCTTGTTGGTGAGGCTTTTGGTAGTACTTTGAATGGAAAGAACATGACAAGAGTTTTTTCTTCTCAAGACTCTATTCAATTTGAATTAATTGATGTATTTCTCCTCGAAGATAAAAGCTTCAATTTTCAGATCAATGGGCAAAAATATATCGAAAATTCACTTGATCAAGCATTAAGTGGAGAAGCTTTTTCATTAGAGATAGGAAAAGAATATAAAGTTGGAAATGATATAATTCTTGACAACCTTGGTAAACATTTAATCACCAATGAAGGAAAAGGATCCTACAGTTTTAAAATAACTTTTAAAAAGTCAATTGATAAAAAAATTGAACTTATATCCACAAAAATAAATAATAACGTTCCCAGTTTTGATGTAGGTAAAGCAAACTGGACAATTAATAAATATTCACCAAACGGGGTCAGATTATATTCTAACGATTTTATGTATTTAGGATATATTGTTGACAGTCATAAATGGGTTTCCATACAATCCTTTGAAGATGTAGCAAGATTTCAATACAGTTTACAAGACCAGATTATCGGACCCAATGATTTAACTCATATCGGTAATGACATTGAAGATATATGGAGAAACGATAATTATTTTACTTACAATGATCCCGAGTATCCTTATAAGTTTATAACTATCAGCACCAGAAATTATGGAGAAAATTGGGATATTCAAATTGATTCTTTAGAATGGAAAATAGAAGGGACTGTTTTCGGGGATACAGATAGCTACCATTTATTTTATGGCAATAATGGATGGTCATTAAATTTTTTCAGAATACTACAAGGTGAATATAGATTTATCCCAAACGACGAATTCGATTATAGCTTTGGCGGAGTAGATACTTCTTATCTGTTTCTTAATGGCCCGTACTTAATCAACATACAGGAAAATCGGGTATCTGGAAAACTTCTACCAGGTGATTCATTAAATCATTTTCGATGGAATATGAGAATACTTTAAGACAAAATAATTTGAAATAAGCATGAAATTAATAAAATACTTCTCGTTCCTTTCATTTTTAGTTTTTCATAATACTGTTTACTCTCAATTAGTAGAGCCAACATTTGAAAAATATAGTGCTCCGAGTTTGATTGAACCCTCTCCGGAAGCGTTCAGTATTGGAAAATTTGGATTCCAATCTCCTAATTTTTTTGTTGGAAAACCAAATATCTCAATTCCGATCTACAGCTTGGAGTTTGAAGATATTGTCATTCCTATTAATCTAATCTATGATATGCCAGGGTTTAAAACCAAACAAGAAGCTTCCTGGGTTGGTTTGGGTTGGACCTTAAATTCGACCGCAACTATAACAAGAAAAATCAATAGTGGAGATGATTTGTACAATCCTAATGATTTTCGAAGAGGATATATTTATCTTCCTGATTTTCAGAATGCACCAAAACCCCCTAAAGAAGGTAGTGATGATCTTATTGTAGGAGCTGGCATGTATTCAGATATTCAAGCCCAACCAAATTTGGAATGTTATATTTATGATACTGAGCAGGATATTTTTTCAGCAAGTATTTTTGGAGATAACTTGAAATTTGTCTTAAGCAAATACTCTACAGCAGTTAATAATATTATTCGAGGAAAGTGTCTTAATTCTAAGGGATACAAAATTGAATTAAACCTTACTACGAATGATTTTTCAATCACATTTCCAAATGGTTATATATATAGATTTGAGCACAAGCTAAAATCCAGAACAATGTCTAACAATTGGTCTCTTTGCGATAATTGGTCTATTTCAAGTTGGAACTTAAGTGAAATCGAATCTCCTTATGGAACAAAAGTTCATTTCGGATATAAATACACCACACCAAAAGTTGTTAAAGGTACATTGAACAGACGTTTTTCTAAAAATGTGAAATATTGCTCTTATACTTTTGGTACTAGCACTGCAGGCGTTACTCTTCCCCCGGCATACGATTATGATTATTGGATTGAAAGTGAGGAAAATTATTTAGGGTCTATTTCAACTAGTAACGAATCCATAATTTTTGAAACCTCAAATAGATCAGATCTTAAAGAGGTCAATGGATCATTCACTTTACAAAAATTGGACAAGATAAGACTGAATTATAAATATAAAGACGGACAAAATGGATTCACTTATTCACAACTTAAAAAGGAGATTCTCTTTAATAGCAATTATTTTGAAAGTGAGAAATTAGACACTAATCATCCAAAATATGGATCTCGACACAAATACTTACGATTGAAATTAAACTCAGTAACAGTTGGAGAGGAAAAGTATCAGTTTGATTATAATTATGACCCTGATTCACAAAATCATCCTGATATCAATAAAGAGGAACTGAATTTTGACTATTGGGGATATTATAATGCAGGTAATTATAATACATTACTATTGCCATTTTCGGTTCCAAATTTTCCAATACCTATACCACGTGTAACTATGCTCGTAAATAGTGTTCCTACACAATGGGCACCTCAGTTCTGTTCAGGTGGAAATAATAATGGCGTCAAACGAGAAGGTAATTTTACGGAATCTTCAAGAAGAGTACTTAACAAAGTTATTTATCCAACAAAGGGTTACACTGAATATATTTATGAAAGTCATGAAATAAAATTATCTGATAACGAAATTATTTACTGGGAAAGTGCAAATCCTACTCTAAGCCCATCGGGTCCTTATAGGAATAAACAAATAGGGGGTCTAAGAATTAAAGAAATGATTGATCGCGATATGTTCGGGGAAATTGTATCAAAGCGTAGTTTTGAGTATTCGGAATTAAATAATAATGTGTCATCGGGTAAATTGATGAATGAAAATATTTCGTCAATTACTTATCACCAGATTTATAACAATCCGACCGATCCCGGTATTGGTTCTCAGCTTGCTGCAATTGTAGATGAAATATTTGAATACTATAAAATCAACTCGGACCCAATGACCTCTTTGCATTCTGAATCAAACGGGTCACATATTGGATATTGGAGGGTCGAGGAAGTTTTTAATCACAATTTTGATCCTTCTCAATCCTATAGAACAGATAGGTATTTTAAAACTACAACGATTGTAGATAGAGTTCCATATTACAAGGATCAATGTACATATAGTAATATGCCTGGAAGTCATAGCATTATGCTTTCTAACATCCCATATTTAATGTCACAAAATCCACAGGACAAATGGAAATCAAGAATAGCTAGCTACTACTCCGATATGCAAGAGAATGGAACTATTTACAAGGAGGAGCATTTTGACATACAAAATACTTTAAAACAGAGAATCTCCTATTACCAAAGTTGGCTGATCGATTCCGAATACCATTTAAATTTTGTCTATTCAAGAGGTGGAGGTTGTTGGAATAGTCAAGGCCCTCAAGTTGACCAATATGTAACTTATTCAAATGATTTGGAAAGATATGCATTGACTGGTAAGACCGTATATGATTATCATGCAAATGGAACGCTTCAAAGTGATTATGATTACACTTATAATAATAAGTGGAAATTAAGTTCAACAAAATATGAGCTAAATAACGATGAATATGAAACATTCCTTTATTACTTAGAAGACTTTGCTTCAAATGCCACATCTAATCTTCAGAATTTAGAGAACTTAAATATTAATGAATATCCATTGAAAATTGTTGAAACCAAAAATGGTCAACAAATTGGAGGCCAAGTTTTAGAACTTGATGGCATCGGAAGAGTAATAAATACATATGATTATCGAGGAGCAATAACACCTCCAACTGCTCATAATTCAAATCAATATTTTCCAACTAATTATAATCTGGAAACATCATTAAACTATTATGGTAATGAGAATAGAGTTAAGGAAATTAAGCCAAGAGCAGGAATTCCAAGTACATTTCTTTGGGGATATGGAAATAAATATGTTCTAGCCAAGATTGATGGGTTGGATTTCAGTGAATTTCAATCTTTAAATTGTTCATATAACACGAACAATTTGAGTTGGAGTAATAACAACAGTGGAATAGAGTCAGAACTCAATTCAATTCGCTCTTGTGTGGAAAATAGTGGATATCTAATTGAGACATACACCATGGACCCATTATTCGGAATAGAATATAAGCGAAATATCTCTAATAAAATTTCGCGTTATGAATATGATCAGTATGGTCGTCTTGAAAAGATCAAAAATCACGATAATGACGACGTGTTCGGGTTCAAATATCACTATTCTAAAAAATAATGACTGCCATGAAAAATATTATTTTCCTCTTAACGACCTTTTTAGTTTTAATTTCATCGCAATTAAAGTCCCAATCTCTATTTCAAGATCATTACCAAACGTTTTTGTATGCAGATTTTGGAATCGGCAATGGAGGTGGAAACTTAAGAATTGAAATAATTGATGATCACCTTAAACTTGAATTGGTTTGTTCATTTTCAAATACTACATTAAATGTAGGTGATATTGTTTATTTGAATACAAGCCCTCAATTGCCGGATTATAATTTCGGAAATCTTGTATCGGATTACAATATTGAAATAAAAAATGGCTTTTTACATATTACCAATCCAAGTTCTTATGACTTTGTCACCTCTTTCAATAAAATTTTTCATCTAGATTTAGATGATTATTGTTTGAATTATGTAGAATACCTGGAAACTAACCAGACTATTGGAAACGGGATATTTGCACTACCAAATTTGGTTGAGAAAAACGTTCAGTATTATGATGGATTAGGAAGACCAACCCAATTTATTCAAGTTGAAGCTGGGCCGCAAGGCTCGGGAAATGACATTATTTCATTTAAAGGTTATAATTCTAGTTGGGGTTTTTTAGATAAAGAATATTTACCTTATGAAGCTGACAGAACTGAAAATGGGGGATATCATTCTGATTATACTTCTGAACAAAATTCTTACTTTGATCAGGTTTACGGTGCTGATGAGGGACATTATGCATTTACAGAAACAGACTTCGAATATTCAGCATTAAATAGAATTGTGGCACAAACAGGTCCCGGTAAAGCATGGAGGGAGAATGGCGCTAAATTGATAGAGTATGAATATAATACAAACACTTCATCTTCATCCGAGGTTAAAAAATTTACTATTCTCGCGAATGGAAATATTAGTTATGTAGGGGGTTATTCGAGTGGGGAACTGTCAAGATTTATAGAACTAGATGAGAATGTTGGAGCAAACAGAGGTGAGGTTATCGAATACAAGGATCTGAATGGGAATATCATAGTGAAAAAACGAAAATTGGAGTCGGGAGTCTACTCATCTACTTATTTCCTATATGATGCAAAATCACGATTGAAATATGTTATTCAACCTGAAGCCTTTGATATCATCAACATTCCCAATAGTTGGGCTCTTTTAAATGATCAGCAATTCCGGAATAAATGGTTCTTTGAATATACGTATGATAATTATGATCGGCTAATTTCTAAAAAAGTACCAGCAAAAGAAATTGAATATTTTGTATATGATACTTATGATAGAGTGGCTATGTATCAGGATGGAAACTTAAGGGCAAATAATCAGTGGAAGATTTATGCCTATGATAAACTAAGCAGATCAATTATTGAAGGAAGAGTCTTAACAACATACAACCGTAGTTTTCATCAAAGCAATCTGGAAAATGGCATAGCAAATTCTTCTAATGAGCTTTACGAAGTTCGCTCTAATACATTTTCACATGGATATTCTAAAGATAGTTACCAGTTAAAATTTGGAGGATTGATTTTTGATAAATTAACATATTATGATGATTACGATGTAGATGGAAATGGTTTTGCTGACTATACCTATCAGCCTGATATCGAAAGCCAGATTAATGATTTGTCTTCATACAAACCTAATGCGCATGGATTGAAAACTGTAGTAGTTAATAAAGAAATTGGTAATAGCAATATGCAAAGAATCGAAGTTTTTCTGTACAATAAGTTTAACAATGTGATTCAAAAACAGGAATACTTTAATGGGCAGTCTGATCAGAATTTCCACGATATAACATTTTTCAGGTATAATTTCAGAGAAAAGAAAACAAGGGAAAAACATATCCACAAATATGGCGTATTTCTTCAGCAAATAATTGTAGATAAAAAGTTCTATTACGATGATCGACTCAGACTTACGGAAATCCGGAGCAGAGTGAATACAGATCCTGAAATTATCTTGGCCAAATTAAAATACGATGTTCAGGGAAATGTCATTGAAAAGAAATTACATGGAGACATCTCCACTAATACATTTCTTCAGGATATCGATTATACATATAATGTACGAGGATGGTTAAAAACAATTAATGATATTGACTATCAAATTGATAATTCTGAGGATCCTGATGATCCTCAAACGAGACTGGCAGGATTACCTAACACTTCAGAAAAAACTTCAGGAGAGGAAGAATGTCAGGGAGATTTGTTCGCTATGCATTTTACATATACGGCAAGCAATACTGGAAATTTGGCAAGTCATGCTCAGTACAATGGAAATATTGCCCAAATAAAATGGCAATCAATCTCAGATATGGTTCCAAGAGCTTATGGCTATAATTACTCTGAGAATAGCAGGTTAACTTCAGCAAATTATGCAGCCTTTACCAATACAAGCAACAACTGGAATCAGGATGTAGGCTTGTTTAGTGTTCCTTCCATAAGTTACGATCACAATGGCAACATTTTGGCCTTGTCCAGAAATGGAATAGCCGATGCTCCTATTCAGAGCTCTAATATGATTGATGATTTGGCATACGTATATTCGGGAAACCAGTTAATAAATGTCCGTGATAATATTGCAGATTTGGGAGTAAATGACTTCAAAGATCATGGAATGACCAACCCCGGGGCCATTGAATACGATTACGACGCCAATGGTAATCTTAAGAATGACTATGCCAGGCAATTGAATTACTCTTACAACCATTTGAATCTGCCCAATCAGATTCAGTTTGGCCAATATGCTTCAATGAATTTAAGATATGGAGCCAATGGTTCAAAATGGCAAAAATCATTTGAAGGGGAAGGGGATGGATGGTTCGTTTCCGACAAAACAGATTATTTCAATTCCTTTCAATACCTGAACGATGAACTTGATTTTATTCATCATCAGGAAGGAAGGATTGTAAAAACCAATACCGAGCCGACCTTCAGATATGAATATTATTACAGAGATCATTTAGGGAACGTTAGATTGACTTTTTCTGACCTAAATAATAATGGATGCATAAATCCTAGCGAGGTACTACAGGAAAATCATTATTACCCATTTGGACTTGAAATAACTCAGCTAAATATAGCTCAAAACGGCCCTGAAAATCAATACAAATACAATGGTAAAGAATACCAGCCTGAAGCCATTGACTTGGATAATGATGGAAAAAATGATTCCTATCTAAATCAGTTTGATTATGGGGCGAGATATTATGATCCTGCTATTGCGAGATTTACAGCGGTTGATCCAAAAAATGAAGTATATAATGAATGGGCTCCCTATTTATATGCAGCAAATAATCCTTTAAGATATGAGGATAAAAATGGAGAAGGACCTGGAGATAAAGTCATGGGATTTACTGTTGCTATGGTTGACAACATGATTGGAGGGGGAAGTCCATTAAGACAAATGGCGCAGAATTATGTCTCATCTGGAGGAGCTTCTGATTTTAATTTAGGACAAGACATGGGTGATGTAGCAAGCATTGTAATTGGAGCAATGATGATTGAAGGTGGTACTGGAGCCGCTACAGGGGGAACCGCTGTTGCTGTTACATCTGGTGGCACTGCTAGTCCAGTAGCTGTTCCGGTTGCACTCGCGGGAGCAGCTGCGGCCGCAGAGGGTACAATTATGACTGTTTCAGGTGCGAATAATCTTACTAGTCAAAAGGATAGGATGAATACTGAAGGAAAGTCATCTGATTATGAAAATACTACAAAAGGAAGAAGCATAAATAATAGGGAAACAAATGTAAACAAAAAAGAGTTCGGAGAAAATCTTGAAAATGCAGGTTATAAAAAAGCTCAGAGCCAAGACAAAAAAGTTACGAATTACACAAAAGATAAGAAGAAATATACGATTAGAGATAATGCCAAATCAACTAAAGGACCAACTGCGGATGTTTTTCAAGACAATGTACCGAAGACTAAAATTAGACTTAAAAAGGATGATTAACACTATTAAAGAATCTAAGTTGCTAAAATTTGAAAAAATAATTAGGTCTCAAATATTCTTGAGTAAATCATTTCCAGACCAAAAGTTCAAAAAAGCTAAAAGTTTTTCATTCTTGGAATTTGAAGCGTTTGCAACTAAATTATTTTTTGATGCGTTTACAAAATTAAGCGAAAACTCAACTTTCTATTCTTTAGAGCCAGATCCAAGAAAATACTATTACTATTACTTTAAAAAATTTAATGTGTTTGAATTTAAGAAAACACATTCATATGAAGACTATTTAAATGTGCTTCATCGTCAACCTCTACAGGATTCTGCTGACGCCATAATCGATATTTTGGAGGAATTTGTCATTTTATCAAATAATTTAGATTTAATTGTATACGGAGATAGAAAAATAAATGCATTGATTGTAGGATCAAGATCAGATTCAATACTGAATGAATTTAAAAAGCTTTACGGAATACAATACACATTTAACAATGAAGAAGCATTAAAGGATTTAATACCTGAATCCGCTGGAAATGTTGACTTGATTCTTCAAAATTATAGAACCAATAAATAACAATTCTCTTTTTACGACCCCCAAATGGTCCTCGTATCAGCGAAGGTTTAGGGATGGGGCTGTACGAGGATCCCCTACAAGGCATAGAATAAAATAAAGGTAATCTTGACTCTCCATCAAAGTCATCCTCCCGATATTTATCGGGAGAGACTCTGATTGACATTTGATGTATGAATGACCTAGAGAGGGAGGAAGACAAATCTCTTTTTTTTTAATTATCCAATACCAGATTTTCGTCATTTTATAATACGTTGCAATACCTAAGCCTGAATTTTCCGATAATATGATTATTAGCGAGGTCTCTTTCGAGTCCTACCACACATTTTATCTCGAGGCTATCGAAGTTGTTGTTAAGGAATTTGGTTTCTACATAGCCGGTGTCGAAAAAAACCTGATCAAAACCATTTTGTAAATTGTTGGTGCCATTTGGAAAAATTGTGAAATACGGTTTTTTATTATTGGCGTTTACAACATCATATTCTTCATTTAAAAAGATTTTTCTTTCCGGAATAATGGTGTCTGAATCAAGCATTCCAAAAAAAACTATTTTTTGATTAGTTTTTACCACTTTATTAAAGCAATCTGAAATTTCAAAAGTCGAGTCCAACATTATCATGTCATGCGAAATAAGGGATTCAAACTGCGGTGGCAGGTCATTATTAGCTGACCCAATTTGTATTACAAAGCTGTCTCCTTCAATTACCCCGGATAAAGCTCTATCGATATATTCTAAATGAAATACCGGGTCAGCGTTTTCGGGCGGCAATGAATTATTATCATCATTACATGAAAGAATAACAATTGACAGGAAAAACAAATATCTTTTCATTAAGACTATATTTTCTGTTTAATTGAAATTATTTGAGCAATAGGGAAGGTATCAACAAATTCTCTGTTTTGATAAATACTTCGAACGAAACAGTTATTGTTTGGTATAAATCTTAAAGTGGCCTGATAATCGTAGTACCAGAAATTGAATTTATTTGTTATTGAATCGGGAATTTCATCCTGTGTTTTAAACTTAAAATTTGAATTACCTTTAAAAATCAAATACGCACCACCCAGATTAGAAGAATCATTGCAATGAAAATCACCCCCTGAACTGAGCAATTGAAAAACTATTGTTGTTTCACTTAAAATATAAGGTTGAGGATTTAAATTGTCTGAATCGTCATTGTTGCATGAAAAAATAAGAAATGTACTAAAACACAATATAATAAGGGTGATATCTTTCATTACATTACGATCAGCTTTCTGGTAAATGGTAGTCCATCAATAATTCCTGTAACAAAATATATACCTTTAGAAATTGAGAATTAAACCCCTTCAGTTCATCCTCCCGATATCTATCGGGAGAGACTCTCATTGACATTTGATATATGAATGACTTAGAGAGGGAGGAAGACAAATCTCTTTTTTTTAATTATCCAATACTAGACTTTCGTCATTTTATAATACGTCGCAATACCTAAGCCTGATTTTTCCGATAATGTGATTATTAGCGAGGTCTCTTTCGAGTCCAACTACGCATTTTATTTCCAGGCTGTCGTAGTTGTTATTAAGGAATTTGGTTTCTACATAGCCGGTGTCGAATAGTATCATGTCTATTCCATTAATGAAATCGCTATTACCATCTGGCATCACAATGAAATATGGATATTCATAAAGATAATTATTCACAATATATTTTTCGTTCATGTAAATTTTCCTCTCAGGGATTAATGAATCTGGTGCCATCATTCTATAAGATATAATGGCCCTGCTAGTTGTGTCGTTTTGAGTGAAACAATTATCCTTTTCTATTAAAGAGTCAAACAAAAAAATTCTATGTAAAAAAAGAGATTCAAATTCCGGTGGAGGATTATTATTTGCACTACCTGTTTTCAATACGATATCCCGCCCATTAATTTTACCTTGAATGTCCTGATCTATATACTCAAGTTGAAAAGAAATATCCGGTTCAATAGGGTCCGGCCCATCATCTGAGTCACAAGCTACAATTAAAAGCAAAGGAATTAGAAAAAAAACTGTTTTCATAATCATTCAAATTTTTCCCTGATGGCTAAAATTTCTGCAATCTGCATAGTGTCGGGATCGTATCTTGTAGGATATGTATAATAGCAGAGACAGTTGTTGCCATTTATAACTTTCAATGTCGCTATATAATCTCTATTCCAAAATTCCGTTTTATTTGTTATTGAATCTGGAAGTGGGTCACTTATTTTGAATTTTGTTCTTGAATCCACTTGAATATATGCTCCACAAAAATTAAGAGTATCGTTACAAATATAGTCTCCACCAATACTGTTTACAATGAAAACGATTGTAGTATCTTGCAGAAGGTAGCTTTGATCTTGTGGATTGACGATTGAATTGTCATCAGAATTGCAACTAAAGATTAGAATCAAAATGGAAATAATTATAATACACATTGATTTAATCATTGTACTACAATTTTTCGACTAAAAACTTCACCATCAATTGTTCCGCTAAAAACGTATACTCCATTATTTAAAGATAAAGACACTAATCTTTCACATGGAAATTCATTTTCACATGATTTGTTAATCTCAAAAAGCTTTTTCCCATTTATGTCATTTAAACTAGAATTAAGTGAACTAAAATTCTTTAAGGCAATATAGAGAAAATCTTCGCTTGAAACAGGGTTTGGGAATATTGTCAATTTATCAGGAATTAAATTTGACCTAGCTTCTGAAGTTTGAGCAATTTTATTGTTGCCATAATCACCATTATCACCATCAGAAAATCCACAATCCAGTATATGAATACCCGCATATGCCTCAAATTCAGCTCCTTCTTTAACTTCAAAACCGTCATTTAAACCAATTTGATCATATGTTCTCCATTTATAAATTTGGTCCGGATCAATTGTAATCGAAGAATAAGAGGATATTGATTGCTTAGCAATAACATCGGCAATTTTTGCATCATCCATTTGGTTTTGGGCAATTTGCAAATGATCGACCGGTTGCAACAATGCCATTGAGTTAGTATGCTTTTCATCAATTAATCTGGCATTATTAAATTGGTTTACAACACCTGAGGGTGCATTAGCAATATTTACAGAGGGATTGGACCAATTTAAATATCTAGGCATATTCGGATGAGATGCTAAGGGAGATGGCATTAACGTATAAAAATTATTATCAATATCATAATAACCATGGGCATAAGGATAAATTGAACTATATGTCCCATTTACGACCTGTTGAGGATGATGCTGACATCCTATTAAATGTCCAATTTCATGAATTGCTATTTTAATTCCACTTAGAAAATTAGATGACTGAATAACAGCAAATCCATTGTCCGGCTGGGCTTTTATTTTGTAGGCAATACCAGCTGTATTCTCTGAAACAGCAGCATCAACGTCTGCAATTAACAAGCAATAATCAGCTTGATGAACTTGTCGTAAATTATGAACTAAATCCATCTCCGGGTTATTGGGATCAGGGTCATTGTTTCCAGAATTTCTAAAGTTTTCAATATGTAAAAAGATATTACCATGGGAGTCATCATAATCAATTATTCCTGAATAGGCCAGTTCAACTTCTGCGTTTACGTTACTATTAATAAATGAACTATTCATATCATTTACTATTGTTACCGCCATGTATTGTGGACCGAACCCATTGGATAACCAGAATTGATTTTGTACAGCCGCAGTTGGGGTATACACAACTAATAGTCTAATTGCGCAATCAAAGGAAGTATTGCCTAACGAATTATAATTCTTATCATCAATTACAGAACTTTTATTGTCAAATTGGGGTAATAAATATTGATTATTTTCATTAACAGTTCCGCATTGAAATGAATTATCCACTAGTTTTAATTTAGTCATGTAAAATTGATTAGACATCCCGGTGAACTGATACTCTATATTATCAATTCTCGATGAGCCGCGGAAATAACCTTCAGCAAAAATTATTCTCAGTTCATCTCCTTCTGGACTTTTTCCATACCAATAATGATAATTAGCCAAATCATTATTTTCATTAATAAGTGCAAAGTCTTTGGTTTCACCTAGAAACTGTATTGAAACTGAACTATCTAAACTTTGCGCATCAAGATTCCTTATTGAATATATTTTTTCAATTTCATGTTCAGAATTCTGGATAACGGACTTGTCTGAAATTTCAGTTATCTCTATTGCTTTTGTATTTGATCCCTGTGAATAGGAGGCAGAACTTAAAAAAACAACAAAAGAAAAAAGTCCTACTCTTCTTAAGACTTTGGCCATCATTTCTCGAGTTGTTTAATTCTGTTTTCCAAATCAAGAACATAAAGGGTTAGTTCTTCAATTTTCTGAAGAAGCTTTGCGTTCATAACCCCAACATCAATCCCATCTTCAATTACTTCTTCTTCCTTTGGAATATTAGGCAAATGTTTGTTTGATTTAATAAAGTTTCTTAAATCATCGTATTCCATCAACTCATATTCATCTTGAAAAACATAATCAGCCCAAATTGAGCTACTCCCTGTTTTACAAACTAGACTAGTACAAACAATTTTTCCTTTTACACCTAGTTTGTAATCAGAATGGGTACCTGTAATATCGTTAGCATTAATTAAGACTTGATCATATAATCTAATTTTAAGTTTATCATTTTGGGTACCGGCTCCATATATATCCAGATTTTTACCATCAGCACCTTCATAGATTATTTTTCCTGCCTTGGAATATTTCGATACTCCCCATCCAAATTCTATTTCATTAGTACCTTCAAGTCTCAAATCGGAATGTAAATCGATGCGATTAACAAAATTTGCATTGCCTTTAACTTGCATTTTATATCCATTTGGTATGTACAGGTCATTAATACTAGTTCCAATGGAAAATGTTGAATTTTCAATTAAAACTTTATCGTAAAATTTAGCATTTTCATTAAATGAACTCGGTTGATTTGCCGTGAAAGGGACATAGGTTTCAAATGAACCGCCTCCCAATTTTAATTGATTTGTAAAGCCAGAATTCTCAGTTGCATACCTTAAATACAAAGCTCCTTCGTTTCTAAATTGATAATTACGTTCTATGGTATAACTGCTTTCGGCTTGGCTTGAAGGATAATTCCAATTTAAATTCAATAAAGGAAATTCAGAATTTGAATTTTGAGAGTTAGATTGAATTGTAGAAATCACATTATTTGAACCATTCAAATTCCACTCTTGATTCTGTTGAGCTTCAACCGATACAATTGACATTAATCCGAAAAAGAAAATTGTTGATAGATATTTCATCGAATAGTATTTATTAATAAACAATATATTTTAAGCTGTGAATTAGTTTTAAAACTAATAAACAAAAATATAATAATAGTAAAAATTAAAATATAATGTGCGCGCATAAAATTATAATTAAAATGATAATTCATGTTCTAAAACAATCGATTCAAATCAAAAAGCGGCATATACATCGCCACTAAAATTAACGCCACTAAGCCACCTAAAACAATAAGTATGATGGGTTCTAAAACGGAGCCGAGGACTGAGCTCTGAGATTCGAGCTCTCTTTGGTATTGTTCCTTGAGTTTGTCAAAGAAAAAACCCATCTGATTTACTTCTTCACCTACTTTAAGCATGGCGACCATTTTCGGAGGAAAAAGCTTTTGTTCTGTCAGACTCTCATGAAATTTCTTGCCTTTTAGCAAATCAGCTTGAATCTTGGGTAAAGCCTCGGCGATAGGATAGAAGGCGATCATTTTACTATTGAGCTCTAAGGCACGAACTACATTTACACCGGAAGAGAGAAGCAATGCCATGGAATTACAAAAACGGCTTAAATGCAGCAGTAATAAAAACTCACCTACAAAGGGAAGTTTTAACATTGTGTATCCGAAAAATGATTTGAACCAGATTTTTTTTCGCAAGAAACGCATAGTCAGGATGAAGAGAGTGAGCGTGAGAAAGAGAATCAATGAATAATCGCTGAACCAGTTTGAAAGATTTAAAATAAGCTGGGTTATAAAAGGCAAATCCTCTCCCATGCGCTGGAAAATACCGGCAAAAAGCGGTACCACAAAGCTCAACATAAAAACAATCGCTAATATGGCTGTTGCAGTCACTACAATTGGATAGGAGATCGCTTTGATCAGTATTTGTCTTTGTTTGACTTTGTTCTGAAAAAAGAGCCCGAGTTCTTTTAGAATTATGGCTGTTTTACCAGTTTCCTCTCCAATTTGTAAGGAATAAAACTCATAATCACTGATCAGCTTCTTTTTTTGCATGGCATCACTCAAGGTCTCTCCGGCGATAATCATGCTTATTAGATCCTCAAATTGAATCTTAAGCTTTTTGGATTTGAAACTATCCGAGAGCAGTTCAATCGCAGATCTTAGATCAAGCCCTGAATCGAGAAGGATAGACAGTTCTGAATAAAACGTTTCCTTGAGTTTGTCTCCAAAAATCCCTGATGCAAAAGGCATTTTAAGCTCTCTTTGCCAAAAGGGTAAAGTATCTGGATTTTTATTTTTAGTCTTACTTGTTTGAAGATCACTAATTTTCATTTCTCCTCCTTTCCCATTCAAGTAAATCCAAAGCTGAATATGATTTACTGAAAGTGTATTCCAATGTATCGCTGGCAATAGGGATTGTGACTTTAATATGCTTGATCAATCCCTGATCTTGAAAATCATAATGAAGCTGAATATCTGTTATATCAAAACTATCAATTAAAGCTGAAATACGAATTAGACCATTTTTATTAAGTACATATTTGACCGTATCTATTTCATTGACAAAGTCTAGATCTTGGGCATTTTCATAGATAAATTGAGACTTAAGAATGTCAATATCCATGGCGTACTTGAAGGCTTCTCTTTGTTCTTTTATATCAATTTGATTATTGGCTAAATGACCAATCTGCTTAAAATTGAGAAAAGACTTAAAAGCAAAAGTTACCAAAAGTGCACTAATGCTGATTGTAATTAATAATTCAAATAATGTAAAGGCCCTAATCTTTTGCATAAATGAATTTTAAGGATATTTCATTTTTCAATACACTGTCTTGATATTTTAATTCAACCAAAAATAAAGAATCTAAAGATTGCATTTTTTGAGTCTGAATTTGAAGTGTTTCTGATTCATAAGAATCCTTATTTTCGGGAAACAGAGAATCTGAGAGTATTTTAATTTCTAGAAGATTTAATTTGTCATCAATTCTTTCTTTTTGGATAATTCTTGAGCGATCGGCATAATGAATGAATGTAATCGCTGCTGCACTTAGGCTAATACTCAAAATAAGCATGGCCACTACCATTTCTACTAATCCGGCTGCTCTTACTTTTAATCCAGCCATTTGATAATACGTTTATTTTGCTTTGAAACAAAGAGATTTGGAAATGATAGGTATTTCGGGAGCGCATTGTTATTAAGCCTTGAATCGACCAGATAGGATAGATACAAACTACCTCTTGCGGAGTATTGCAAATTTTCACAATAAAGTGTGCCGTCAATATTGCCTTGCATTTCTAAAATTCCATTGACATAGGCAACACCATTTAGTTCTGCATCTTTTTCTATTCTTGCTATGGGCTTCCTTGATTTTGGATTTTCTTGCAAACAGATCACTAAACCCTCTATTGTACATTGAGATCCTATTGTAATTTTACTTTCACTTTCATCCTCTCTTTTTAGATAAAGTAATGAAGGATAGGAGAGAAGCACATTTCTTTCAATTTCAATAGCTTCAGTAGCCAATAACTGAGCAGATAGTTTTGCACCTTCTTCAATTTCTATATTTGGCGAAATGATAATCACATCTTCCACAAGGGCACTTTTTGCAACAAAAATAGATTCTGATGCATACAATATTACTTTTCCTTTAATTGAACAGTTTTCCAAAAGAGCATCGGTTCCGAGATCGATTAAAACTGCTTTTTCTTTAAAAGATCTTTCAATCTTATCTTCAAAAGTCATTATTTCAAATTCATTGTTTTCCACTTGATCGATAAAGGCATTAAGCCCTGTCAAATTGATTTCTGGAAGTATAGATTCGCTTTTAAACGTATTACCCTGAACGTAAATCTTGCCTTTAAAAGACTGGCCATTCACCATACCCGAACGTACTCCTGAGGCCGGCAAATAAGCATTACCAATAATCTGAGCATTGCCTGAAATACTGAGTGGTAAATTATTATCGGCAAGATAAAGGGCTGTACTACTATAAGTCTGATTTTCTACTCCCAGAAATGCCATTTCAAGAATACTGTCATTGATAGCTTGACTCATGAAATTTGCAAATGGGAAAATACCCCATTGCTCAAATTTGATACTACTTTTAATATTGGAGTTTAGAGAAAGACTCGACTTGGGTTTTTGAAATGTATCCAATACGAAATGTCGATTTAACACAAAGCGTTTTAGGTTTTCATTGCTGTGAATGATTTCGGAACGAACGTTCCATTTCTCTTCCAATTGCCAAGCGTAGGCCATTCGAAGGAGTAGAAATGAACAGAGCAAGGCAATGATGGTTGTAATAATCAATACATAGATAAGCGCATATGCTCGTGTACTTTTGAGAGCATTCATTGGCTAATAATACTATCCGTTTTTGCGATCTCACCCTTACTATATTTATTCACCAAGCGTAATCCATTGGCTTTATATAGTGTTTCCTTTTTAAGAAGTCCATTTTTGTAACGGCTCATCTTTTGAACTTGACCATTAAAATTATAATCTATGAATTCACCATTTGCAAGTCCCATTTTATAAGATTGTAATGTTTTCAATTGACCATTTGGATACCAGGATTTCCACAAACCGTTTTTTAATCCTTTTGAATAATATCCTTCAATGAGTAGTTGTCCTGTGCTATCTGTTCTTTGGTAATGTCCATCAAGTGCTTTGCCATTAATTCCACCTTGCATATGGTAAAATGACTTGTTTTTATAAGACGTATAAAATAAATCAGGTTTCAAATTAAAAATTTCTGAATCAGCTATTTCTGCTTTGATAATAAAACCGGATGAATCAATAATAACCTGATTTTTAATATCAAACTCATCCATTTTCTGAGCAATAATTTCATTTCCAAAGACTGAAATAAAAAGTATGATGAAAAACTGTCTCATAGATTTTAGTTTTGTTTTTTAATGCTAAAAGGCTGATCCTGAAAAATTAGAATAACAGAATCTTTATAAATTTTTTTTAATTGCAAATCCAAATGGACATCCTTTTCCTTAAGGAGCACATCTTTTCCATCTATTTTTAAAATTGCGATATTCCGATTTGCATCACTTATCTGCCCTTGATATGTAATAGCATTATTTAACCTAATTTTTTTAGTTGGCCGAATATTGACATTACTTTTTTTTCTATTTGATTTAAATGCATTTGATGATTTTTGAGTATAAATAGATTTGAGAAAGGGGTCCTTATAGTTAAGTAAAAGAGTCTGTTCTTCTGCTATTTTTGAGTTTTCTGTTTTTAAACCTGAATTTTTATTAATTAAAGTCAATTCATCCTCTGGCACCGAGAAGGCTTCAATAACCCGATAGAGAATTATACCCCAAAGTCCGATAACTACTATAATCAATCCATATGTCATCCACTTTTTTTTCATGGGTTAAGTGTGAATATTCTAAGATTACTAGCCTGGCTTACATTACCCGCTTCATCCACACTTTTTACATACCATTCAAAAGCTCCAGATTCTCCTTTTAGCATAAAATTTGTTGATTCAAGGCTTTTTGGAAACCCATCCAGAGGTGAGCCGGAAACAAAACGGAAAACAAATAGGGAATCTCTTATTCGATCATTGGAAACAGACCAACTTAGATTTACTGAGTCTGCGAAAATTAAGGCACCATCGGAGGGATTGTTTAATTGAGGAGAAACTGGGGGAGTATTGTCGATGATTAATTTCCGTTCACTAAAACCGCTTTGCCCTAAGTCATTAAAGGCCAGTACTTTCCATGAATAACTGTCTTCTTCTGTTAGATTATAAGTCATAGAATTGTTTAAAGCAATGGTATCAATTACTAGGATGCCTTGCTTTTCAATTTGGAATTGATAATCTATAATACCCACCAAATTGCTCCATTCGAAGTCAATTAGTCCCGACTGAGTCAAGAAACTATCCCGGGGAGAGATGAGATTGATAATTTGATTGATTGGGTTTAAAAGGGAATCAATTTTAAAACCGTGAATAGTATAATCTGAAAAGTAAGCTGAATTTTCAGCTCTTACGCGCCATTCATAATTCCCGGGTGCTAAAGTGATTTGGAATGAATTTTTGTTAACCAAACTATCTATCAGAACGGTCACAGGAACGGTAAAATTTGGAACTGCCAATTGAAATCGATAAGATTCTACATCAGGCAATTCCTCCCAAAGGAATCCAATATTTTGTAAATCCGTTTCTATTCCATTTGCCGGTGCAATCAAAACAACACTTTCTTTCGTCACATCTTCTTCAAATATCTCATTACAGCTAAGAAACGATAGAGTTAAAAAAATGATGATATGAATTGAATTTTTCATTGTCTCGTAATTCTTTGAGTAGTAATTCTAGCATGAAGTTTGGCTCTTCTCTTGCCTATAGTTTTTCTTTCAAAATTAATGGAAGCTATTTGGCCTAATTCTCTTTTGTTTTCCATTTCACGAACTAATTTCAGGATAGAAATATAGCTTCCTTGTACTGTAAAACTTAACTGAAAGAGATTATAAGACTCTTTAGATTTGGAGAATGCATTATCAACCTGTATTAATTCAAGCTTCTCTTTTTTTAAGTTTGAAGATAAGAATGACAATAAGCGTTCTGAGTCGGATTGTTTAGCATTTTGATCAAAGCCTGAGCTAAGTCTTTCATTTTGTTTTTTCAGTTCTACATTTTCTAAAAGAACTTGTTTTGGATTCAAATCTAGTTTCGTCAGTTCTTTAAATTCTTGCCGCACCGTCAAAGTTTTGCGAATTCCAAAGGTCCAGAATAAAACCAGGAGTAGGAAGAGTCCCGCCAGACTGAGATAGTATTTAGATTTCGGATTGATAGATTTCATATTTCGATAACTAATGTGAATTCAGGCCGTCCTTTTCTCTTAGCGGAAGTGTAATTGGTGATTTTTGCCTCATTAATCCATTCGATCTCTTTAAGTTTGGAAGTCCAAACGTGTAGATTTTCAGGACCTTGTGTTTCTCCTGAAATCAAAACTTTGTTTATCTCAAAATCCGTGTTTTTCTCATTGCCTTCTTTAATAGCTGGAAATAGACACATTTTTTCCAAGATGATTTCGTCGGGCATATTAACAATGAATTGATCGGCCATAAAAGCCAAGGAAATGCCATTAAGATGAGCCTCAAACAACTCATCGTATTTTAGATTTTCAGCCCTCAGTTTTTTATTGGTTTCAGCCATTGGAATTAGGGTTTGATATTTATTTTCTAAATCCTTCTTTTGACTGTTAAACCATGAAAAAAAACCAAAATTGATAATGGCTAAAAGGAATATGGCTGCAAGACCGTATTTCAATAAGAGGCTCGTATTAATTTGGTATAAAAACCTCTCTTTATTTTGTAAACAATTTGCATGTATATCAAATAATTCTTCTTCCTGGCCAGATAAGATTAGAAAAGCAATAACAAAAGGAATTACATCCTGTGAAGGAATACGCTCTTCACCAATTGCAACCAACTTGTCGGAGTCAGAATTTTCGGATTTAAAATCATATTGTACAATATTCTGATTCCACTGGAAATTATGTCTTCCAAATTCAAAAGCTCCGTTTTCTAAAAATAAAAATTCAGCAAAATGACTTAAGACAAAACCCCCAAGATTAATTGCAATAATTCGATCTTTAGGAATTTCTAAGTTTTGTAAAATTTCCTCAAAAGTTTCATTTCTTATTAAATGAATGCCATGAAAATCCTGTGTCGAAATGCTTTGAATAAGGAAATCTTCTACTCGTAAATTGGAAAGAAAAGAGTTTAAATCTCCGCTTTCCTTCTCGATTTTGCTGATAACGTCTTTACCTGCTATACTTAATACAATTGGGATATCCTCTTGCATATCATTTACAGATAAATGTTTAACTATTTTTACTTCGCCTTTCGCTCTTTCTACTAATAGTATGCGATTATTAAAATCTGTTCCAGAAATTGAAATTTCTATACAATATACCTGTTTTATGGACGCTATTGTGAAATTCTTCAGGTCCATATTAATAGAGTATTGTAGGTCTAATAAAAATCAATAAACGCGATTCACTTTTATTAGTGGTTCTATTACCAAAAAGCCAGTTGAGCACAGGTATTCGTGATAAAATCGGTATTCCCGAACTACCTTTGCTTTTACTCTCTTCTTCCAGACCACCCAATACTATCATTTCATTATTTCTTATTCTGATTAGTGAATTGAAATTTCTTGAAGCTTTACCCGGAGGGCCGTTTATTACAAAGGAGGGAAGAAAATCAGCAAATTCTGCAACGATGTCGAGTGTTACATGTTCATCTGCAGAAACAATGGGGTTAATAACAATCTTAAGATCAGCACTGATCTCTCGATATTGAGGAGTAATGGTTGTGACTAAATTATTTGCACCCTGTATATTTTGTGTTTGCTCAAGATAGTATTCTGTCCGACCTATGGTCATAGAAGCCTCATGTCCATTTAATGTGGCTAACTTTGGCGTAGAGCGAATTTTTATATTATTATTTTGCTCCATGGCTTGCAGTGTTGTGTAAAAATTTGGATTTACCTGTCCGAGGTTTACAACATTTTGTTTATCTAAAGCACTGAGTGTACTATTAATTGAAGCAGAACTCAAAGTAAAATCAATACCCGGCAAAATGGTTCCGCCTGTTGGAATGCTGTCGGAAACCCCGGCTGAAATACCTGTTTTTACCTCTCGTCCTTTTTGAACATCAATGACGATGACTTCGATTTGCACGACAGGAATAAGTCTATCGAGCTGATTAATAAAGCGTTTGATTTCTTCGATTTGAGGTTCTGAGCCAGAAATAAGTAATCCATTAAGTTCTTTGAACTCCTTTATTTCAACACCTTCAGAAATATTGACCGGAATAAATGAAATTAAATCTGTAGTGGCTCGGTATTTTAGCTGAATGAGCTCAGAAGAACGCAGGCCTTCATCATTGCGCCCACCGATTAAGTAGACATTATTTTTTTTCTGAAAAGTATAATTTGATGCGCTTAACAAAAGATCGAGAAAAGCATCATGAGGCATATCAGATATTTGTAACGAAATGGCCTCTGCTGGTTCAGAAATAAATACATAATCAAGACCAGATTGGCTAGAAATACTATTCAAAACATCCATGATCGGAAACTTTGAAATATTGGCAGAAATAAAGGTTTGATCCCCACTTTCATTTACTTCTATATTTGAGCGGAATCTATTTTGCCTTGTATTATTATTACTTGGGTTGCTCTGATTTCTGGCACGACCGGGGCTTTGAATCTGCGAATTCAGAAATTCTTCATTTGGTTCAATGAGATAGGAGTTATTGTCATTTTCATGGACAAGTAAATCATTGGCAAAGGCTAAGGAATGAATGGCCTCCTCAAAGGGAACATTTGAAACAAAGGAGCTAATAAGTATATCCTTTATTTGCGGTGAGGCAATTACATTTTTTTGACTTTTTTGACTTATATCACGAAGAACATTATAGAGTGTATCATCTTTTACATCAATATTAAGTAGGTCGTTATATGCAGAATACGAGATAGCATATTCTTTTTTCTTAATGACTTCTTTTTTTTGTAATTGGTGAAACGAGAGTATAGTTCCAAGGACATCAATATAGAGATCATGCTCCTTACAAAGAAATACCAAGATATTTAATGTTATTTCTTTCTTGAAGTTATTACTAACCTTTCCTTCAATAGCTGGATCTACATTAATATTTAATTCAGATATTTCAGCTAGTCCTCTAAGAAATTCTTTAACAGAGCTCTCTGAAACCGTAAAGTCCACTTTCTTATTTAATTCAGGAATAGAAGATTCTGCTAAAAATTTCAGTTTAGTTTCCAAAGCAAGTATTCTGCTGGAATCGGGTTCAGTTATTTGACCATGGAGCATTTGTACACTGCCAATGAATCCAATTATTGTGAGCAAAAGGGCAATATTTGAAATCCTTTTTATCATTTGCTGTTCAGAATTATTGGATAAATTTCTTCAATACTGGTTATTCCGTTCAATACTAGGTTTATGGCCTCATTTGATAGTGAGTGTATTTTATATTCAGCTATTATTTCATGTTCATTTACATTTCGATTCCTAATTTCAGCCGATAAGTCTGCGTCAATTGGAATAACTTCATGCACTGCAATTCTACCTTGGTACCCGGTAAAATAACAAACCTCACAACCAACAGCTGTGAAAACCTTTTCACTTTTAAACCGGTGAAGGAGATTATCCGGAATGCTTATATCCTGAATACCTATTTCCTGCTTACAATTGACGCACAATTTTCGAACAAGTCTTTGAGCTATACTCAATTTCAAGGTGCTAGCCACTAAAAAAGGAGGAATGCCCATGTCTAACAATCTTGAAATTGTAGCCCAGGCTGAATTGGTATGAATTGTAGAAAATACCAAATGACCTGTTAGCGCAGCCCTAATTGCCATATTTGCGGTTTCACTATCCCGAATTTCTCCAACCATAATAATATCGGGATCTTGTCTTAAAAAGGATTTCAAAGCTTTTGAAAAATCAAGACCAATCGACTCTTTTAATTGAACTTGATTTATACCGTTCATTGTATATTCAATCGGATCTTCGATTGTTAGTATATTATTGTCTCCGGTATTCAATTCAGACAATGTGGCATAAAGTGTAGTTGTTTTACCGGAGCCAGTTGGACCGCTAATAAGGATTATTCCATTATGAGACTGAATAATAGATTTTAGACTTTTTAAGTTTTGCTTTGATAGTCCTAGATCATCTATTCTTAAAAGTCCGGCATCTTTATTGAGCAAGCGCATTACAATTTTTTCACCATGAATCGTTGGGATGATACTTACTCTCAAATCCATGGAAATGTCATTCTCAGCAAACTTAATCCTTCCATCCTGAGGAAGTCTTTTTTCAGAGATATCTAAATTGGCTTTTATTTTAATCTTATTGATTATCGCAGGTAAATCCTTTTTGGAAATTTTAAAACGCTCAATTAGTTTTCCATCTATACGCATTCGAATAGGAGCGTCATTTTCTCTTGCCTCTATATGTATATCACTACTCTTTAATTCAAAAGCCTCTTGAATTAATTGAGAAATAAAATCTGGATTGTCTTTAATTCTGTTAGATCCAAGTGCTTTTGATTCGGTTTTTCTATAGTATCGTTGCAAAGCATCAGAAATCAGAAATTCAGAAACAAAATCTATATTAACTTTTCTGTTAATAAGAATTTCCAATTCTTGCTCAAGCTCAGTTTTAGATCTATCCGAAGAACTGAGAAGATTTATAACATTCTCATTGATTCCGATAGGGATGATTTTATACATCCAGGCAAGATCTCGTGATATTGCGGAAATGCAAGACTGATCAATATTTGCGATATCGTAAGTACTTTTCAAAGTAAAAGCTCCTTAAAATAATCAAGTACAAATATGTCTAATGATGAAAGAAATAAAACTAATGCAAACAGAAGTGATTGAGAACCGGCCAATGGGATTTCAAAATTCTTTTTTTTAACAATTATGGGCAAAAAACAAAGCAAAATAAAAAGAAGACTTAGTGAAAAGAATAGGGCGAATTCAACAGTATCAAAAAATGGTAAAATTGCCACAAAAAGAAGAATATCTCCGAGTCCAATTTGCTTTTTTAAAGAATGAATTGATCCTGTTCTTAGAAGAAAGTAGCAGAGTATCAATAATAAAATGAGTCCAAGAAAAATACCATTCTGTAAAAGATTTAAAGACCAGGAAGATTCGTTTCGAAGGATTTGAAAATAAATTCCCGTGCAAAATAACAGAGGGAATAAAATCCAATAAACGCGTCTTTGTTGAAAATCCTGAATTGCTATAAATAGCGAAATTGCTATGGTTGGAATTAAAGGGTTCATTTAGTCTTTGACAACCTCCTGAAGCGATTTATTTTCATCTATTTCCCAAACATTATAGACTCCATCACCATCAAAATCCACTACAGCAGTAGCTCGAGCTAGAAATGAATTTGATCCGATTTGTACAATCTCAATGTGATAGTTGGCATTGCCATTTTCACTTTCTGTGACTAGAGGTGCCTGTTCGAATGAAATTTTCTCAAGGTTATCACTGAATTTAGAATACTCCATAAAATGCATTTTCTGCAAATTATATACATGCTCTAATTGTAATTTGGCTTCAGTGCTTTTGGTTTTTGAAATCAGCGGCATTAGACTCGGGAGGGCCAGCAATACCAGAATGCCAATTATTACTAGAACGATTAGTAATTCCTGTAAGGTAAAGGCATTTATTTTTGTTGAAATTTTCACTTTTTTCGTAGCCATTAAGATTTAAAACAATTAATCAAGTTTAAACAGTTTCTCCAAGTTATATTATTCTTAATTAAATATTACAGAGAATTAATGAAGGTAAATTTTTAATTTATGAAATTAGTAAAATTTGCTGCAAAGCTTGAATGTGAATCGAAAATTATACTAAAAACTGTGAGAAGAACATTTTTTAGTACAATTTTGTAATTCAAATAGATGCTCGTAACAAAAAAAATATTGGTTGGGCTGGATGGCTCTGAGATGGATCAAAAATTGATCACATTCATTAATTATATCCTGCTTTCTTCACCGGTTGAGCAAATCTATTTTCTCAATGTTATCAGCAAAGTGCAGCACCTGGCCGATGATGGTATTCAAGCAAAAAAAATTGACGAAGCGGCTATAAATACTCGCAAAGAAAATCTTCGCAAAAGCATAGACTCAGGCATCACGAATGTAACTAATGCAGAAATGCATATTGAAGTCATCAAAGGAAACCCCAGCAAGGAATTTCTTCGTTTTATGTCGGGTCAAGACATAGACATAGTCATTACAGGAAGAAAACAAAAAATTGTTGGTGGCGGAACTTTAAATAAACGATTAGCAAGAAGAGCAGCTTGTAACTTAATAGTTGTACCTGAAAGTTATAAACCGGGTTTGAAGAAACTTTTAGTACCTGTCGATGTAGCTCATTTCAATATTGACGCCTTAGCAGACTATAGCAAGCAAGCCATTGAATATGCCATTTATGTTTCCCGAAGCAATGACAACGAAATAGAAATTGTTTGTCAGAATATTTATGCAGTTCCTTCCGGCTTTCACAGTACAGGAAAGACCTATGAGCAATTTGGTGAGATCATGAAAGGCAATTGTGAAAAAGCATTTAATCATTGGCTCGAAGGAATCGATCATGAAGGAGTACCGATTACACCAGTATATGATTTAAAAAGAGAACTCAGTTACGGTGAAATAATTCGAAGAACAGCAGAAGAGCATGATATTGATGGTATTATCATTGGGGCAAAAGGCCGCTCATCTTCATCATCACTTTTCATGTCTTCCTCCGCTGAAGACCTTATTCGCAATATCGATTATCTCCCACTTACCATTGTAAGACCGAAAGGCGTTACTGTTGGTATTCTTTCCTCTCTAAGAGAACTTTAATCAATTTGAAATTAAGCATTGTGAATGGTCAATTGACTTCGTCGATTCCTAAAGGGGAGGCTTTACATATTTAAAAAAGAGTCACTTTGTGACATATAATAAGAAATAACCTTTTTCTATCCCCGCATTTATTGCGGGGTCTAAAAAGGAGAATTGACTTTCGTCGATTCCTGATTGGGTGTGCTTAACACTTACAAAAAGATCCGCTACGCGTCTCATTTGTTATCCGACTCGAAAAAAGCTCAAACGAGTTTGGCTTCAATCAAGTAATAAAGCTACAATAGGATATTATCCCCGTCTGTATGACGGGGTATAAGAATAGAGAATTGACTAGCGTCGATTCCTAAAGGGGAGGCCATACACTTACAAAAAAGTC
>CAYGPM010000005.1:236825-301233 GCA_964351965.1 uncultured Hyphobacterium sp.
GAGAATTGACTAGCGTCGATTCCTAAAGGGGAGGCCATACACTTACAAAAAAGTCACCTTTTTGCTATCCCCGCACAAGATGCGGTGTCTAAAAAGGAGAATTGACTAGCGTCGATTCCTTGAAAGGGGTGCTTAACATGTTCAATAAAAGAGTCACTTCGTGACATTTTTTTATTGTCACTCCGAACACATAAACAAGTTTATTTTTCTGCGTATTATCACCATCAGAGTCATTCGAAGAATACTCTGACTGAAAATTGACTAGCGTCGATTCCAAAAGGGGAGGCCATACACTTACAAAAAAGTCTCACTTCGCGATCCCTTGTTATTTTATTCGAAAAAATCTGAAACACGTTTCGATTTTTCCTCCTAAAATAACAAAGCCCACCGATAGCTATCGGTGGGCTTTTTCGTAAGTGTAGCGAGGAGGGGAATTGAACCCCTGACCTCAGGGTTATGAATCCTGCGCTCTAACCACCTGAGCTACCTCGCCATTTTATTTACCACATTAAAAAAACCCTGAAGACAGGGTTTCGTAATTGGAATGCAAAACTATACATTCCTTCCTTTTATATACAAATGTTTGCAAAAAGTTTTTTTTATTAACCAATTATTGTACTTTTCGCGCTATCGTAATCTAGTAGAAATGGCAAAACGAAAGTTTGAATTTGAATTTGAAATTAATGCTTCTGGCAAATTACTATATCCTTATATAGCAACCCCTGGTGGCCTTGAAGAGTGGTTTGCAGATAGTGTTATCATTGATGCAGATAAAAATTATAACTTGATTTGGGATGAAGAGGATCATTTTGCAAGAATCACTTCTCAGAAAATGCATAGGCATGTAAAGTTTGAATTTCTTGATGACGCCAAGCAACCAATTGAAGATGCTAATTCCATCGAATTCATACTCGATAAAAACGAGATGACCGAAACTTATTACCTCCACATTACTGACTATTGTGAAGACGACAATGAAGAGGATGAACTCTATGAATTGTGGGAATCAATGGTAAATGAACTCAAGGCCCTTATCGGTGGTTAAACCCTCTGATGAGAAAATTAGATAAGCTTGTCTTTAAGGCCTTTGTAGGCCCTTTTGCAATTACTTTTTGTGTGGTAGTCTTTATTTTCCTCACACAGTTCCTCATGAACTACTTCGATGAACTGATTGGAAAAGATTTAGGCTTTCTTGTTTACGCAAAATTGATATTTTATTTTTCTGTAACAATGACACCAGTCGCTCTTCCATTGGCGATACTACTGGCTTGTCTTATTACATTTGGAAACCTCGGGGAACATTTTGAATTAACGGCAATTAAAAGTGCAGGAATTTCATTGACGCGCGTATTATTTCCTATGTTCTTTTTTGCCGTAGCCATGGTATTCATATCCTTTTGGTTTAATAATAATCTAATTCCAAAAGTCAATCTCAAGGCCTATAGTCTACTTTATGATATCCGTCAGAAAAAGCCGGCATTGGATTTTAAGGATGGTATTTTCTATAACGGAATACCCAATTATAGCATTAAGGTTCAGAATAAAAATCCGGAGACTCAGGAACTCACAGGGGTACTCATTTATGATCACTCTGAAGGAAAAGGGAACACGAAAGTCATTCTCGCGGATAGAGGTTATATGGAAACCTTAAATGGTGGTGCATATCTCAAGCTGACACTTTTTGACGGAAATATGTATAACCAAAACAAACCGAAAATCCGTCGGAAAAACAATGAGCAATACACCAAAATGCAATTTGCTAAGAATGAAATTATGTTTCCACTTCAATCTTTTGATTTTCAGCGAACAGATGAAAATCTTTTTAAGCCCCACCGGGTAATGAATAATGTAGCGGAGTTGAATACAAAGGTGGATTCATTTAGAGCAGCAAGAACAAAATTGGAAAGCACCTTTTACGACAACATTGTATCCTTTTACTCATATAATTTAAAACACAAGAAATTTGAGAAGCGCAACATTAACATGGAGCAATATGAAAAAAGGGGAGATTTTTATTCGTTTAATGAATCTGATGAAAAGAATATTTTAAGAACAGCCACCACGCAGGCGAGAAATATTAAGAGTTTTACAAATGCCTATTCTGAGCAAATGATCAACCGAAACAAGGAAATAGCCTCCCATGTTGTTGAGAAATATAAGAAATACACATTTGCTGTAGCCTGTTTGGTTATGTTTTTAATTGGAGCCCCACTTGGCGCAATTATTAAAAAGGGTGGACTGGGCGTTCCTGTATTAGTGGCTATCATGTTTTTTGTGTTTTACCATGTCATGAGTATTACCGGAGAAAAATTAGCAAAAGAAAGTCTGGTCAGTATTCCTCAAGCCATGTGGACCTCCAATGTCGTACTCTTTATCATTGGTTTATTCTTCCTTTATAAGGCAAGAAGAGACTCTGCACTATTCGATAGCGATTATTATCGCGTAATATTTGACAAAGCTTCACGATTAGTAAAAGGATTTAGGTCTTAAACTTTTGTTTAATAGTAGAAATGGTTAATTTTGCGAGCTATTTTACAGAATAAGAAAAAACAAGAAGATTAATAATAGAAGATGTCGATTACAAAAGAAGAAAAAGCAAAAGTATTTGCAGAATTTGGTGCTACCAAAACAGATACTGGTTCAGCAGAAGGTCAGATAGCCTTATTTACAACAAGAATTAAAAATCTTACAGATCACCTTAAGACTAACAAAAAAGATTATTCCTCAAGAAGGGGTTTAATTCAATTAGTTGGTAAGAGAAAGAAACTCCTTAAATACCTCCAACATACTGATATTGAAAGATATCGTACGATACTTACCAAGTTAGATCTTAGAAAGTAATTTTGTAATAAGGGGACGCATTGTTCCCTTATTCATTTTCACACCATTTACATTTAACCTCAAAATAAATGAAACCCCAATTTCATAAGAAGATTATTAACTCTACTAATGGTAGAGAAATTATAATAGAAACAGGAAGATTAGCTCGTCAAGCCGACGCTGCAGTAACAGTACAAATGGGAAATGCCATATTATTGGCTACCGTTGTAAGCTCAAAAGACGCAAAGGAAGGTGTTGATTTTCTTCCTTTATCAGTTGATTATCAAGAAAAATTTGCTTCAGCCGGTAAAATTCCCGGTGGATTTTTGAAAAGAGAAGGAAGACTTTCAGATCTGGAAGTATTGATTTGCCGTTTGGTGGATAGAGCGCTTCGTCCATTATTCCCAAGTGATTATCATGCCGACACGCAGGTGATGATTTCAATGATTTCTTCGGATGACACTGTTTCACCGGATTCACTTGCAGCCCTAGCTGCTTCTGCTGCTTTATCTATATCAGATATACCATTTGGTGGCCCAATTTCTGAAACTAGAGTTGTAAGAATCGATGGGAAATTCAAATGCAATCCATCGCCGGCAGAAATAGAAGAAAGTGATATTGATATCATGGTTGGTGCAACAGCTGATAATATCTCAATGGTAGAAGGAGAATTTGCTGAAGTTTCTGAAGAGGAAATGATAGAAGCAATTCAATTTGGCCATGAAGAAATCAAATTGCATTGCAAAGCTCAGTCAGAGATGGAAAAAGAGCTTGGTAAAACAGAAAAAAGAGAATACAGTCATGAGAATTCTGATGAGGATCTTCAGAAAATGATTCATGAAGCAACTTACCAGAAGGTTTACGATGTATGCAAAGAAGGTATTGCAGATAAAAATCTTAGAAAAGAAAAATTCGGAGCAATCAAAAAGGAATTTGTAGAAAGCTTGCCGGAAGATCATGAATACGATTCATTCCTTATTGGAAAATATTACCACGATGTAGAAAAGGCAGCTGCAAGAACGGCTTTGCTTGATACTCAAATAAGATTAGACGGAAGAAAAACAGATGAAATCAGACCCATTTGGACTGAAATCAATTATTTACCTTCTGCTCACGGTTCAGCTATTTTCACAAGGGGAGAAACTCAATCATTAACATCTGTTACATTAGGTACTAAGCTTGATGAGCAATTGATTGATTCTGCCATGAGAAAAGGAACCAACAAATTTATGCTTCATTATAACTTCCCGGGTTTTTCAACCGGCGAAGTAAGACCAAATAGAGGACCGGGTAGAAGAGAAATCGGTCACGGTAACTTAGCATTAAGAGCTTTAAAAAGAGTGATTCCTTCTGCAGAAGATAATCCTTATACAATTCGTATTGTTTCTGATATCTTAGAATCTAACGGTTCAAGTTCAATGGCGACTGTTTGTGCCGGTTCATTAGCATTAATGGATGCCGGTATTAAAATCAAAGCACCTGTATCCGGAATTGCGATGGGATTGATTACAGATGCTGAAACCGGAAAATATGCAGTTTTATCTGACATCTTAGGAGACGAAGATCACCTAGGTGATATGGACTTCAAAGTAACAGGTACTACTAAAGGTATCACTGCATGTCAGATGGACATCAAAATAGATGGACTTTCGAATGAAATTTTAGTGAAAGCTTTGAAGCAGGCGAATGAAGGCAGACTTCATATCCTCAACGAAATGAATAAAACCATTTCAGCTCCAAATGCAGATCTTAAGCCATTTGCTCCAAGATCGCACAATATGATTATCGAAAAAGATATGATTGGTGCGGTAATAGGACCGGGCGGAAAAATTATTCAGGAAATTCAAAATACAACAGGTGCAACAGTTGTTATTGAGGAAATTGATAACAAAGGTCATGTCAGTATCTTTTCTTCAGATGCAGATGCTATGAATGCTGCCGTAAACTGGATTAAAGGAATTATTGCTGTTCCTGAAGTTGGAGAAACATATGAAGGTAAAGTGAAATCAGTTATGCCTTATGGCGCTTTCATCGAATTCATGCCAGGTAAACAAGGTCTTCTACACGTTTCCGAAATTAAATGGGAAAGAGTAGAAAAAGTAGAAGATGTCCTTGAAGAAGGAGAAGAAATAATGGTTAAATTACTGGATGTAGATAAGAAGACCGGCAAGTTTAAATTGTCGAGGAAAGTATTACTTCCAAAACCAGAGAAAACAGAATAATAATAAAACAATAATTAAGTTTATTGATTAATTATTCAGCATAGAAAAGGTCTTTAATTAGACCTTTTTTATTTTTGACATAAATCATCTTTGCAAAAGAAATATTCGAATAGATTTATCAGATAATGAGCGAAAATAAAATTTACAACACTGTTATTATTGGTTCAGGTCCTGCGGGTTATACAGCAGCAATTTATGCTGCAAGAGCCGGTATGGAACCTGTTTTATATCAAGGCGGCCAACCGGGTGGGCAATTAACAATTACAAATGATGTTGAGAATTATCCGGGCTATCCGGATGGTATCAATGGACCTATGATGATGATCGATTTTCAAAAGCAAGCAGAGCGATTTGGAACCGATATCCGATATGGAATGGTAACCTCTGTAGATCTTAGTTCTTCTCCCAAGAAATTAATTGTAGATGAAGAGCATGAGGTGCTGGCTCATACAGTTATTATTTCTACCGGAGCATCTGCAAAATGGCTTGGTCTGGAGTCTGAGCAAAAATTTAACTCCAAAGGTGTTTCAGCCTGTGCGGTTTGTGATGGCTTCTTTTTTAAAGGACAAGATGTGGCTGTAGTTGGAGCAGGAGATACAGCAGCGGAAGAAGCGACGTATCTTTCAAAAATCTGTAATAAGGTTTACCTTATTGTAAGAAGAGACGAAATGCGAGCTTCTAAAATCATGCAAGAAAGGGTGCTAAAGGCAAAAAATATCGAAATACTCTGGAATCATGAAACAGAAGAAATTCTTGGTGATGAAATGGTAAATGCCGCTCGCTTGGTAAATAATAAAACCGGTGAAAAGAAAGAAATTGCTGTAGAAGGATTTTTTGTGGCTATTGGTCATAAACCAAACACTGATATTTTCGCAGATCAGCTCGATATGGATGAGGTAGGGTATTTAAAAGTAACACCGGGAACTTCTAAAACTAAAATACCGGGTGTTTTTGTAAGTGGCGATGCTGCTGATAAAGTATATAGACAAGCTGTCACTGCCGCGGGAACGGGTTGCATGGCAGCCCTCGATGCAGAGCGCTGGCTTACTGAAGAAGGAATCATCTAATGAAAGTTGATCTTTTAGCCTTTGGTGCGCATCCGGACGATATTGAAATGAGTTGTTCGGGAATAATCCTTTCATTTACTGAAAATGGCAAGAAAGCCGCAATAGTAGATTTTACCAAAGGTGAAATGGGAACCAGAGGTACTCCCGAAACCAGAATGAAAGAGGCTTCCAAGGCCGCTGAAATTTTGGGCCTAACTGAAAGACATAATCTTGCAATAAAGGATGTTTTCTTTGAGGAAAATCATGAAAATATAAAATTGCTCGTTGAGCAAATCCGAAGATTTCAACCTGATATTATTTTAGCCAATGCGCCCGACGATCGTCATCCCGATCATGGCAAAGCTGCAAGAATGGTTGAAAGAGCCCATTTTTACGCCGGATTAGTCAATTACGAAACAATTTGGGGAGGTCATAAGCAGGAAAGTTGGAAAGCTAAAAACCTTTACCATTATTTGCAGGACAGAGAGCTTCAGCCAAATATAATTGTTGATATCACACCTTATTGGGAAAAGAGAATGGATTCGGTCAAGGCATATAGCAGCCAGTTTTACGACCCAAATAGTAAAGAGGAGCACGAAACATATTTATCCTCTCAGAAATTCTGGAAATTCTTTGAAGCACGTGCCCGTGATCTTGGACATAGAATAGGAGTGGAGTATGCAGAAGGTCTCATTCAGAAAAGAGATATCGGTATTTCAGATATTTCTCATCTTATCTAACAAATAGCCTTCGCGATCTATTTTTCTGTACATTTCTAATAGACCGTCAAGGTTTTGAATTTCAATATCTATTGCCTTTGATTCTACTAATAGCGCATTGGCCATTGCAATAGCATCCTCGTTTGGATAAAAGTTATCACGCGAATGATGAATGATTTTCAGAAGAGTGAAGGCATCAAGCCACTGGAAAATCCGTTTTAGAAATGTTTTATGAGATGAACTGTTTTCATTTGCTTCATTGATCTGCCATAAAAATTCCTTTGCATTAAAATAGCTCTTGAATAAATCGGGCAAGTCTTCATATTCATTAACTAAGGCAGTTTCACTATTTCTTTCTTCATACCAGTAATCCACTTGATCTAAGACCTTCTTTAGATCTTGAAATATTCTGAAATTATAGAGTTTATGCAGTTTTTCCTTGTTATTCTCATAGTCTATCATTGCTCTTCCCGTACCAAAAGGCACACGATCTGATTTCCTTGATGAAGGAAATACCGTGCAATTATTAATTTCTCCAAAACCACCTCTGGGAATAATTTTATGAATAAAATAAAAGTCCTCGCCGGCTTTTCGCCTGTTCATTCCACCTTCCATGGCATATTCCAAAGCCTGCACGGCCATGCTTGAGCCAATGGTATGATAGGCATAAGGAAATGAAGCAAACCTCAGGGCATTGACATAATACCTCAGAAATAATTCATAGTAAATAATTGCTTCATCTTCCTTTGCATGTTCAAAATTTATGGATGCACCCGGAATATTAGGATTTTGAAGAAAATAAGATTGAACTGTCTCCAGATAGTTTTTACTGACTGTACAATCCGCATCCAGACAGACGATTGGTAAATTTATTTTTTGGATTTCAAGAGCTCTTCTAAGCGCTTCGTCCATTCCAATTTTTCTGGCAAGTCCAACACCGCCATGTTTTTTGCTTAGGTCATTTTGGTAGGTGAAATGAAGACTAATGTCTTTCCTGATATTCTCTTTAATAAATTTCTTTAGCTGCAGTTCTGAATTAGCGTTTATCGATTTTACTTCCTTGCTGCTGTCAATCCTGTCATTTATCACAACGATAATTTCGACGTGATAATTAGCTGCTGAACAAGCATATATGGAATTAAGCGTATCAATCAGATTCTCTTCAGCATAGGAAGGGATGACAATAATTAGATCCAGGTCAGGATCTGGTTCAGCTTCGAAGATTTTACCGGTAAAAGAAGCTCTTTTAAGGTATTTTTCGATTAAGGAGAGAGCCTTTGAATTTTCCAGTTTTGTAATTCTTTAGTGAATTCAATTCTATCGTGCAATCTATTGGAACGCCCTTGCCAAAACTCAATTCGTTCGGGTACAATTTTATAACCACCCCAAAAATCAGGTAAAGGGACTTTACCTTCATTGAATTTAGCCTTCATTTGCGCAAGCTTTTCTTCAAGAATACTTCTTGAACTTATCACTTCACTTTGATTGGAAACCCAAGCTCCCAACTGGCTACCAAAAGGTCTGCTTAAAAAATATTTTAATGATTGAGCAGCGCCTACTTTTTCAGCTTTACCCTGTATGCTGACTTGTCTTTCAAGTTCATACCAAGGAAAAAGAATAGATACGTTGGGGTTGTTTTCTATATGCTGAGCTTTGCGACTCGTATAATTGGTATAAAAAACAAATCCATCTGTATCAATAGCTTTCAGTAAAACAGTTCTTTGAGCAGGTTGGCGATTTTCATTTACAGTAGAAAGGATCATCGCATTTGGTTCGATCATTTCAGAATTCAAGGCTTCATCGAACCATTTTCTGAACTGTAAAATAGGATTTTTGTCAACAGAATCAACCTCTAATTTGGATTGACTATATTCTCTTCTTAAATCTGCTATTTCTTTTGATGGTTTAGTCATAATATTAAAAACCTATTTAGCCTTTTTGGTTTTTATTTTTGCAATCAATTTAAGTTATTAGGTATTTACCACGGCAAAATAATGAAACTAAGTATAGAATTAAGCGGTGTTAGTAAAAAAGAATGGGTAGAGGCTGTATTGTCAGATTTTAACGCATTCTTACAGGATCACGCCGACTGCGAAAGAAAAGCTTCAGCAATGGCCATGAGCCTTGTTGCTAAATATCCCGATCGCAAAGAGATTATCCCCGAATTGATAGAAACGGCCGTTGAAGAACTAGAACATTTTCAGGATGTATATAAAATCATGGAATCCAGAAATATTCCATTAGTGCATGAAATACCTAAAGATTTATATGTGGCCGACTTATTGAAGCACTGTCATTCTGGAAGAGAAGAGCGGTTCATTGATAGGTTATTATTGGCTTCAATTGTAGAATGTAGAGGAGCCGAAAGATTCAGACTTATTTATGAAAATATTGTTGATCCTGAATTAAAAAGCTTTTATCATAATTTATGGGCTTCAGAGGCGAAGCATGGACATATTTTTGTAAAAATGGCATTGAATTATGAGGAAGAAGAAAAAGTTTATAAGCGTCTTGATGAATGGGATGCTATAGAAAAAGAAATTTTAAATAACTTGCCAATAAGAGCAGCGTTGCACTAAAAAATGAATAATAATTTATCTCCGGGTTATAAAATGCCAGAAGTAAAAAAAGGCAGTATTCTGATCTCAGAACCGTTTCTGAAAGATCCGAATTTTGACAGGAGTGTAATACTGATTTGCGAGCATAATGAAAACGGAACCTTTGGCTTGGTATTAAATCGGCCAATAGAAGTGAAACTAGGTGAAGTACTTGAAGAACTTGAGGGCAATGCAAAAGAACTTTTGATCGGAGGACCTGTTCAACAAAATACACTTCATTTTATACATAAATTAGGCGATGAAATTGTGGATTCAATTGAATTGGCAAATGGAATATTTTGGGGTGGAGATTTTGAACAAATTAAAATCAAGATTATCAGCGATTCTATCAATCTTGACAAAATCAAGTTTTTCATAGGTTATTCCGGATGGGATGCCGGACAATTGGATCGCGAAATAGAAGAGAAATCATGGTTGGTAGCAGACCTTGGTGATAATAGTATTTTCGAAGCTGATTCTGCTAATATGTGGAAGAGAGTTTTAGAAATTATGGGAGGAGAGCTTAAATGGCTTGCTAATTCACCTTCCGACCCTAGATTGAATTGAGCATTGAACCTAAATTATTAGGATATGGACCAGAAGAAAGAAGAAAACACGGAACTGCCAAATGAAGAGCAGAGTAACAAGAAAGCTGAAGAGGAAAAGGATGTAGCTCCACAAAAAGAGGAGAAACAATCTGAAGAAGAGAAATCTGATACCGAAACAAAGGTAGAAGATGCACTTTCCGGTTTTGATGTTAAAAAGAGAGAAGATACTCAGAAAGAAGGTGAAGAAAAAGAGGAGTCCGTGGTGCAACCTGAAAAAGAAATAGCTCAGGAAGATCAAACGAATTCTGATTCCAAAGAAGAGAATCAGGAAACTGATAAGAAGGAAGAGGAGACTATAAAAGTATCTGAGGAAGCAAATGGAACAGAGAAGCCAGAAGCTAAGAGAGCCGATTCGACAGAATCATTAGGGGAGGATCATGAAGTTTACGATTTCGACGAGGATGAACATGATGATCATGAAGAGGAAGATTACGAAAAATTAAGCAAGGAAGATCTACTCGAAAGAATTAAGGAAATCACGGGTAAGGATATAGTTGATATTTCTGAGAAAAAGGTAGATGCGATACGAGAAGCCTTTTATCACATTATCGACCAAGAAAGAGAAGATGCTCTTGAAGAATTCCTGAAAGAAGAAGGAAACACCAAAGAAGACTTTCAATACCTTCAAAACAAAGATTTAATTCAGCAATTTAAAACCTATTACGACGGGTTTAAGGATAAAAAACGCAAGGTTCATTCCGATCTCAATCAATTAAAAGAAGATAATTTAAAGAAGAAGCAAGAGTTACTTGAGAATCTTCGTGAGTTTGTTGATGATGAAGAGGATAATGTTGGGATTAAAAAACTAAAGGAAATTGAGGACGAGTGGAAAAAAGCTGAACCCATTCCCAATAATTATACAAGAGAACTCTGGGCCAATTTCAATGCTTTAAGAGATCGTTTTTATGATAAGAGAAGCATCTTTTTTGAATTAAAAGAACTTGATAGGAAGAAAAACGAGACACTCAAAAAAGAAGTAATTGAGCGAACTAAGGAACTAATAAAACTAAATCCGGTAAATGCAGCTGTTGCTGAATTAAAAAAGCTTCACGAAGAGTATAAGCATATCGGACCTGTTCCTCATGAAGTTAGACCTGTCTTGTGGGAAGAGTTTAAACAGATCTCGGATAAAGTTCACGAAAGAAAACAGGTAGTTGCAGCCGAGTTTAAGAAAAAGCTTGACGAAAATCTGGAAAAGAAAAAAGAGCTCATTACGAAACTCGAGACATTCGTTGATTACAGTTCTGAAAAGATTTCAGAATGGAATGATAAATCGAGGGAAATCCTGAGTATTCAGGAGGAGTGGAAAAAAATTGGTCCGGTTCCCAGAGAGATTGCCAAGGAAATTTCTAAGTCATTTTGGTCACATTTTAAAGGATTCTTTAAAAGCAAGCAGCAGTTTTTTAAGTCTCTGGATGAAGCCAGAGAGAAAAACTATGAAGTAAAAGTGAAGCTTTGTGAAGAGGTAGAGGAGATCAATAAGACTATCGAAGATTTCGCTCAACATTCAGAGAAAATAAAGCAGCTGCAAAGGGATTGGAAAAAAATTGGTCCTGCTCCGAGAAAGAAAAGTGAGGAGATTTATAAAAGATTTAAGGAAGCTTGCGACGCCTTTTTTGATAATCTAAGAGGTAATCAAAAAGAGAAGGAAAAGGATTTTGAAGCCAATCTTGTAAAGAAGAATGAGATTGTCGAGAAATTAAAAGCTCTGAAAGAATTATCTGAAGATAACTTAGAAGAAGCCGAAAATTTAATTAAGGAATGGTCTGATTTGGGCTTTGTTCCTAAAAAAGCAATTAGGTCTTCAAAAAATGCAATCAATCAGGCTGTTGATTCTTTAATAGAAAAAGCAAAAGACTTTAAAGATGATAGTCTTGAAATGGCTAAGACTAAGTTGAAAGCATTATTAATGAAAAACGATTTTCACGGCTCTAGAAATATCAGTGGTGAAATTGATAAGATGCGAAGACAAATCTCTAAGATAGAGGGAGATACTGTGACATTAAAAAACAATATGGAGTTTTTTGCATCTACCAAAAATGCTGAGAAACTCAAGGATGACGTGCAACAAAAAATAGATAGATCAGAAGAGCAAATTCAAAATCTGAAAGATAAAATAAAATTATTACGTCAGATTGATAACTAAAATTTGCAATTTCAAATCGGCTTTATAGATTTGCACGACTTTTCGCAGAAAAGCTTTTAAAAGCCTCCATAGCTCAGTTGGTCAGAGCAACTGATTTGTAATCAGTAGGTCGATGGTTCGAATCCTTCTGGGGGCTCACAATTCAATTAATAATTAAAAGTTAAGAATTAATAATTAGCCGTCCCGATAGTTATCGGGATGGCTTCTTTATTTTTGAGGTTTCTGGATTCGAACCATCGACCTGATGAGGTGTGCTCTTTTCCACCCATCAGAGTCATCCGAAGGAGACTCTGATTGAAAAATGATTCCTTACTTCGTTTGAATATTTAATCCACTTGGATATTTCACCTCATAGGAAAAGTTAAGCTTTTTGCTCTCACCGATATCCAATGGAAAATTCCATTCGAGAAAACCTTTTTTCTCATTGTATTTAGCACCGCCTTTTTCCAACAGTTCAACGCTCACACTTTTGAGTTCACTTACCGGGATTTGATCTTGGATGCGCACATTTACCTTTTTGTTTCCATTGTTTTTGGCCTCCAGAATAACACCTATCTTTTCCTTGTAATTGTTTCCTATATATGCTCTGTCGTTCAGCTTAGTGTCAAAATTTCTACTGATCGTCAGATTCTTCACTTCTCCTAACGAAACAGTAAGTGTATCTTTTGTACTGTTGGCATCAATAAAGGAATTGCCCGTATATGTGCCATTGAGATAAATACTAGAAGGTCCGCTTAAGAAATTCAACTTGTCCCAATCCAATAATTCACAAGTGAGAAAGAAAGCAGTGTTGGCTTTTGGCACAGACTGATATACATATTCAATTGGTATTCTAGCCTCCTTGATTTTTACAGTCTTAACAGATCCATTACTTAGAATCGTGTTCTTGCTTTCGATGGAATAATTTACCTGGGTAACTTCATTTCCGGAAGTAATTCCTTTTTCATTTTTAATATTTGAAGTTTTTCTCTGACCATAATTAATAGTATTATTACTTGCAGCACCGGCTTGAGTGCTTGCAATTGATGAAATATTTCTTGTCGGAATTCTAGATATTTCCTTTGAAGATAATTTTGAGCCGGTAGTTGTATTATCCGCGTCAATTAGAGGCTCTGCATAAATAATCACATCTTCTTCAAGAGTTTTACTTTCAGATCGTAGTTCTAAATTCAGATTTGTCGTTTTGGCAATATTTATAACAACTCCTTGATAAGTTTTAGTAGTGTAGCCTACATAACTTACTTCTACGTCGTATGCACCTGGCATCAGTGGTGAAATTCTATACTGTCCATCAAAATCAGATACTGTGCCACCTTTTTGAATTCCATTTTTCTTCACAATTATATTGGCAAATGGTATTGGCTCATAAGAACTATAATCACGAATCATTCCTATCAATTGTCCATCCGGGCCACCTTCATAATTCTCATAGGTTGTAGATCCATAATTCGAGTTGATATTCCATTTAATTAATTCAGGTTTAGTCGCCGAAACTACAGGGTTCGCACTTGATAAATTGATTTGAACGTTTTTCCAGTCTTCTCCGCTACTTTGACTGATATTGGCATTGTAAACAATCGCCAATTCATTGACGTCATCCTGCGCTCTGAAGTCATAGCTTGGGCTCCAAACTGCATTATTGATGAAATAGCTGAATCTAATCGACCTTTCGGCATATTTATCACAATCGAGTTCGAGCAAAAGGTTTCCTTTACTCGTTTGCACCTTTTGAATAATATCTTGTTTCTTTTTTGATAATTCAATCTGCTGGTCTTTGATCTGTTCCGCCTTTTTATTGATCGACAATATCTCTTCCTCAATCGACATAAATCTGTCACGATAAAAGTCCACACCTTTTTTCAGCTCATCAATGCTCACGCGCTGGGTTTGGCTGCCAAGTTTTTCATTTGATTTTAGCATTGATTTTTCGTTCTCCATCACAAGTAATTTTTGCATCAGGAGCTTTCTTTCATAATACAGATCTTCAATTTTATCATTGATTGATTTGATGGAGCTTATATCATCAAAATCAGCTATTTCAGAGTTAAAATGTCTTACTCCCAAAATCTGGCAATCCGAAATGGCTTCGACATCTATGGATTGGGCATCCATAGACGTTGGTAAATTCTCCTGCAGCAAAACCTGTTTACCAGCCTTAAGATTTGTTTTAATTTCTCTGTTAACTTCAGCTCCTTGTAGGAAAACAGTTACATTCTTTATTTCAGATGAAATGTCAACTGTGTCTTTTTGAGCATACGTGGATATACATAGAAAGGTCAGAAATAGTAATAAAAGTGTCTTCATATTAAAATATACTTAATGCATGAAAATAGGAATTCATAATGACTATCTCTATCAATGATCGAATTATTCCACTCCATCAGAGTCATCCGAAGGAGACTCTGATTGACATGTATATGCCTCAGTAACTTCAAGGGTTCTTAATTTTAGGCATAAAAAAAGACCTGAATTTCAGGTCTTTCAATTTTATTTAATTGTAAGTCTGTGAATAATCTATGCATTCAGACTATAATTAACGCTAATTGGTGTTTCCAGTAATTTTGAAACAGGACAATTTTTTTCAGCATCTCTGACCAATTTCTCAAACTCTGCTTCTTCTATTCCGGAAACCTTAGCTTTTAGGTCAATATGAGAGCTTTGCACATTGAAATTCTTTACTTCAATGCTACAAGTGGCCTCTAATTCTTCAGCTTCATACCCTGCTGCCTGGAGGTTAAAACTCAATTTCATAGCAAAACAACCCGCATGGGCCGCTGCAATTAGTTCTTCAGGATTCGTACCCGGCTCATCTTCAAACCTGATCTTCGCACTGAATTTATCATTTTCTAGAACACCGCTATCACTGCTCATGTGTCCTGTTCCTTCTATACCGTTACCTTTCCAAATGGATCTAGCACTGCGTTTCATTTGAATTAATTTAAGGTGTAATCAACTACAATTTCAGTATCCAACAATTTGGAAATCGGACAATTCTTTTCGGCATGCCTGAGTAAGTCCTCAAACTTTTCATCAGACACATCAGCAACTTTAGCCTTAAGAACAATATGTGACTTTGTGATAGCGCCATCACCCAAAGTTATTGTGCAATTGGCGTCCAGCTCTTCTGCTGTAAATCCTGCCTCCTGAAGATTAAAACTCAATTGCATAGCAAAACAACCTGAGTGAGCTGCTGCGATGAGTTCTTCCGGGTTAGTACCCTTACCGTCTTCAAATCTTGTTTTGAAAGAGTATTGCGATTTTTCCAGGACCAGACTTTGAGTAGTCAAATGTCCTTTTCCATCTTTACCTGTGCCGTTCCAAACGGCTATAGCTATTCTTTTCATTTGTGATTATTTATGTTTTATTAATTCATGCTCTTATCAATTTGTTTTGATAAGAGGCTTTATTCATTAGTTTTTGTAATTCTATTTGCCATCCCTCCAAATATAAATAAGTGAAAAGGATAAACAGAATACCAATATAACCTTCCCAAAAGACCCAATGGTCTAAAAGTGGCTGTTTGATATAAAATTTGCTTTCCTTCAGCCTCTTCAATTCGAAATTCCAGCCAGGCTTCACCGGGTAATTTCATTTCTGCATACAATAGCAGTCTTCCATTTTTTTTATCTGCATCCAATACTCTCCAGAAATCTAATGCATCACCTCGTTTTAAATCGATCGGGCTTCTTCGCCCTCTTCTTAGTCCTACACCACCAATAACCTGATCCAGAAAACCTCTAATGCTCCATAAGAAATTGGCATAATACCAACCTTGGTCTCCGCCAATCCTCCAAATATTTTCAATGACTTTTTCTTTATCGCCCTTAAACGCAAGTTTTTGTTTGTCTACAAAACAGCCAAAAGTCGGAGCTTCAAGCTTTTTAATAAATATATCATTGAGTTCCGAGTCTTGGAAGGAATCTTTCCAACTGGAGATAATTTCGCCATTCTTAACTTTATTCAGTGTCCTTTTTAAGGATTCTTCATAGCTTAATTTATCAATGGTGATAATATCATCAATATCGTTATTCTTGCAAATGGCATCATTCTTTAAGCTATCTACCAAATTACCTGCAAGAGAGTAAGAGGTAGAAGTAACGAAATAAAGCCATTTAGAAGATAGTTTTGGTGTCAATACGGGAACAGTGATGATCCATCGTTTTAACTTTCGGATTTCCGCAAAGCCTAAAAGCATTTCTTTGTATGTCAATACATCGGTTCCACCTATATCAAAGCTACGATTGAAACAATCTTTTAAACCAATTACCCCTGTTAAATACTCCAATGCATTTGTAATACCAATCGGCTGACATTTGCTGTTTACCCACTTTGGAGCAACCATAATTGGTAATTTCTCCACCAAATCACGTATAATCTCAAAAGATGCACTTCCGGAACCTATTACAATACCTGCTCTCAGAACTGTTAGTGGAACTTTTGATTCCATTAAAATATCTTCTACTTTCTTCCTTGAGCGCAAATGCTCAGAAAGATGGTCATCATTTACAATCCCACTTAAATAAATAACTTGTTTGATGTTACTTGAATCAAGATAATCTTTAAAGATAATGGCCATCTGACTCTCATGGTCCTCAAATTTACCGGAACCCATTGTAAGAGAATGGACTAAATAATAAGCGTAGTCGATATCATCGGGAAATTTTTGATAAGCATTTTTATCGCCTAAATCAGCCTCTATTACCTCTATTTGTAACTTTTCTGTATCGCTAAAGTCTTCAAGATCAAATCTGCTTTTATCGCGGACCGGGCAGACTACTTTAAATCCTTTTGACAATAGAACCGGTAGAATTCTTCTACCGATATATCCGGTTGATCCTGTGAGCAGAATTTTTTTCATAAACACTTATATAAAAATATATAATAAAAATTGTTCTATGATTTTAGAATGCATCATCAATTCTTTGAAAATTAGAGGATAAGTATAAAAATGATTAATTTTGCAGCTGTAAATGTGAATTATTCATTATTAATTGAAATCCAAAATACTTTCGAAAAAATGGGAATAATGCACTTCATTCAATTTTGTAAACTAAAAAACGATAGCCCTCAATAGTAAGACCTTAAAATTGAAGTTAACAATTCTTCATATCGTTTTAGTCTGCGGATTAATCCTTCTTGTCGCGCTGAGTTCTTGCACAAAAAAGTGTCAGGTAAATGGCTGTAGAGTAAGAATGGAACATCGACATTCCGGAGATAAGTTCAAATCGAAAATCCGTCCTTGGTATGCTTTTCAAAACCCTCGTGTCGGAAGAGATTATAAAAGAGATAAATCCCCTGATAAAATTCCTTGGGATGGACCGGATATAGAAGGTTCGGCCGAGTCAAATATGCTTGTAAGCAATGATACCTCAGCATTTGGTGATGATGGCTTTATGGGAGACGAGTTTTACGAAGGAGATTCTTCCGGTGCCGGTAATGAATTTCTACCTGAAGAAGAGGAAACGGGTAAAAAGAAGAAAAGAAAGAGGAGAGGGGATGAAGAGGAAGAAGTTAAAGAAGAACCTGCCGGCGATCCTTGGGATATAGAGAATATCAAAGAAGAGGATCCCGTAGTAAGAAAACCAATTATCGAAGAAAAAAAGGAAGAAAATACAGGGGATGAAGAACTAAGCACGGAGGAAAAGAAAGAAGAATCGAAGGAAGAAAAGAAAGAGAAAAAGAAGAGTAAAAAGGAGATTGAAAAAGAGCGAGAAGAGCGATTAAAGAAAGAATTGCAGGAAGAAGAAGAGGAAGATGATGATTGGGGTTTTTAATTTCAATTTTAGCTCGTTCAAAGCATTAATTTTAATATTTTAGCACTCAAATTATACAAGAAAAAGCTTAAGCAAATATGGCCGAGGGAGAGAATATCATTCCTATCAATATAGAGGATGAAATGAAAGGTGCTTATATCGACTATTCAATGTCGGTAATTGTTTCAAGAGCACTTCCGGATGTAAGAGACGGATTAAAACCAGTTCATAGAAGAGTGTTGTACGGTATGCTCGATTTAGGGCTTAGTTACAACAAACCACATAAAAAATCTGCAAGGATTGTAGGGGAGGTTTTGGGTAAGTATCACCCGCATGGCGATTCATCGGTTTATGATGCGATGGTTAGAATGGCCCAACCTTGGTCATTGAGATATTTACTTGTTGATGGGCAAGGAAATTTTGGTTCTATTGATGGTGATTCTCCCGCAGCAATGCGATATACCGAAGCAAGACATTCAAGGATTGCGGAGGAGCTATTGAATGATATCAATAAGAATACAGTAGACTTTGCACTGAACTTTGATGATTCTTTGAAGGAGCCTACAGTTTTACCGGCAAAATATCCAAACCTATTAGTAAATGGAGCTTCGGGAATTGCCGTGGGTATGGCCACAAATATGGCACCTCATAATTTGACTGAAGTTATCGAAGGAACCAAAGCCTATATTGATAATAATGACATAAGTATTGAGGAGTTAATGCAACATGTTACAGCTCCTGATTTCCCAACAGGTGGAACAATATATGGTTATAGTGGTGTAAAATCAGCATTTGAAACCGGTAGAGGTAGAGTTGTAATTCGAGCCAAGGCTGAAATTGAAATTACTAAAGAAAATAGAGCTCAGATAATTGTAACGGAAATTCCGTTTCAAGTCAATAAGGCCAATATGATTGAGAAAACAGCTCAATTGGTCAATGAAAAGAAATTAGAAGGCATCTCTGATATCAGGGATGAGTCCGACAAAAGTGGATTAAGGATAGTTTATGAACTAAAAAGGGATGCAATTCCAAACATAGTTTTAAACAATCTTTTCAAATTCACTCAATTACAATCTTCGTTTAGTGTAAACAATATCGCGCTTGTAAAAGGGAGACCAAAAGCTCTAAACCTTCAGGAGCTGATCATGTATTTTGTAGAACATCGCCATGAGGTTGTAACAAGAAGAACGCAATACGAATTAGAAGAAGCTGAAAAAAGAGCTCATATTCTAGAAGGATATTTAATAGCTCTCGACAATCTCGATGCAGTAATTAAATTAATCAGAGCTTCGAGAGATGCAGAAATTGCCAAAACAGGTCTTATTGAGCAGTTTAAACTCAGTGAAATTCAAGCTAAGGCCATTCTTGAGATGCGTTTACAAAGACTTACAGGTCTGGAACGCGATAAGATTAAGAAGGAATACGAAGAGGTAATGGCTCTTATTGGCAGGTTAAAAGAAATTCTTGCAGACAAAGGGCTAAGAATGCAGATCATCAAGGACGAACTTGATGAAATTAAGGATAAATACGGTGACGAAAGAAGAACTGATATTGTTCATTCTGCCGATGATATTGACATTGAAGATATTATCCCTGATGAAAGTATGGTTATAACCATTTCAAATGAGGGTTATATCAAGAGAACGGCACTTACAGAATTTAAAACTCAAGGAAGAGGTGGTGTAGGCTCTAGGGGAGCTGCTTCAAAAGAAGAAGACTTTACAGAGCATCTGTTCATAGCAACAACCCACAATTATATTTTATTCTTTACAGAATCAGGCAAAGTATTCTGGGAAAAAGTATATGCAATTCCGGAGGGTAGTAAAGTTTCCAAAGGTCGTCCAATTCAAAATGTAATCAACATTGAAAAAGATGATAGGATTCGTGCAGTTATCAACGTGAAAAACCTTAAGGATGAAGATTATATCAATAATAATTATCTGGTTTTTGGAACCGAAAAAGGTATAATCAAGAAAACAAGTCTGGAAGCCTATTCACGCCCAAGGCAAAATGGTATAAATGCCATTACCATTAATGAAGGTGATAGATTATTAGATGTAAAACTCACCGATGGTGATGCCTATATCATAATAGCCTTAAAATCCGGTAGAGCAATTAGATTCCATGAGAGCAAAACTCGAAGCATGGGTAGAGTAGCCGCAGGAGTAAGAGGAATTAGATTGGCTTCTGCAAAAGACAAAGTCGTTGGCATGGTTACTGCTAATAGTGTAGAAGAACATTTATTGGTGGTATCTGAAAATGGTTACGGTAAACGATCAAATATTGAGGAATACCGTGAAACTAACCGTGGTGGTAAAGGTGTGAAAGCCATGAATGTCACCGAAAAAACCGGCGAACTTGTATCTATTTTACATGTACGTGACGAGGATGATTTAATGATTATCAATAAATCGGGAATCACCATCAGAATGGAAGTAAGTGGATTGCGAGTAATGGGTAGAGCCACTCAAGGTGTTAAATTGATAAGATTAAACGATAAAGATGCTATATCTTCAATTGCAAAAATTGAGAATATTGATGTAGAATTCGAAGAGGAAGAAAATGAGGAAAATACTTCGGCAGAGGAAGTAAAAAACGATTCTTCTAAAGAAGAGAGTAAAAATGAAAATCCAGACGAAGAAAGCAAAGATGATTCTTCGGAGGAAGACAATAAAGACGAAAGCGATAACTAAAATCAAAAATTAGGAAAATGAACTTATATCAATCTACAACTAAAATTATTGGGGCCTTGACACTGCTTTTGGTAGCTTCAAGTGTAGGCTTTTCACAAAAATCGGCGAGAACCAATACTCACTTTGCATTGCAGGAGGCAAAAGAATTCCTGATTCAGGAAAACTTTGAAGAGGCGGCGCAAAAATTGGCTTATGCTCGTGAAAACATCGACAAAGCTGTAAACCATGAGCAAACCAAAGGCGATTCAAAAACATGGGTTTATAGAGGTGATGTTTACGCTGAAATGATGAGACTTCCTGCGGATAATAATGCCGGGGTTCCAAAAATTGAAGCAGCAAAAATTGCAACTGAATCTTTCCAAAAGGCCATTGAACTAGATGATTCAAAGCGACAAGATGATGCCAAAGATGCTACTCAAAAGTTGAATAGCGTGGTGTACGTTTTGGCTTTCAATACAGGTTTGGAAAACATCAATTCCGGAGACAATGCCGGTGCTATAGAAGCTTTTAAGGTGGCTATGATGATCAATGATAAAGACACAAATGCTGCACTAAATGCTGCAATAGCTGCTGAAAGAATGAAGGACTTTGAAACAGCCTTTACTCTTTATAAGAAAATGATTGATGATATGGGAGCTAAAGATCATTTTGCATATATCGCGGTAACTAATAATTATGTGAATAAGGAAGATTTCGATAACGCCTTGGTTTATATTCAGAAAGGCTTGGAAGCAAATAAAAATTCAAAAAAAGAAAAGGTAAAAGACCTTTTAACTACAGAATTTAACGTTTACCTCAAATCAAACCGTTTGGATGAAGCTATAGCGAATGTGCAGAAAAACCTGGAAAATGATCCGGAAAACGACGGTCTTTATTCAAGATTGGGACAGCTGTATGATCAAATGAGAGAAACATCAGAAGGAGATGTCTCTAAAAATTATGCAAATATGGCGGTGGAGAACTATAAGAAGGCTTTAGAATTAAATCCGGCCAATCTTGACGCTAATTATAACCTCGGAGCCTTTTATTATAATAAAGCTGCGAGCATTTACAAAGAAGTAAATAATATGGATTTGAAAACTTATCAATCAAAAGGCGCTGCATTGGAAAAGAAAGGTGAAGAAAATTTCAATCTTGCGATTCCATATTTCAAAAAGGCCTATGAATTAGCTCCTGATGATGATGGATTAAGAAATTCACTAAAGACGATATATACCCGTCTCAAGAATTACGAGGAAGCTGAAAAATATAAATAAAATAGAAAGGGAGCTAAGCTCCCTTTTTTTATTTCTTGTCAACCAATTTAATACTCGCCGAATTAATGCAATAGCGCAAACCTGTAGGTTCAGGACCATCAGGGAAGACATGACCTAGATGAGCATCACAAACATTACACATAACTTCAACTCTTACCATTCCATAAGAGCTATCCTTTTCGTGTTTGACAACATTATCTTCGATAGGCTCAGTAAAGCTCGGCCAGCCACTGCTCGATTCAAATTTTAGTCCGGAATCAAATAACTCAGTACCACAGCATATACAAGCGTATTTTCCGGGATCATGAGCTTCGCAATATTCTCCTGAAAATGCTCTTTCGGTTCCTTTTTGACGAGTGATTTGAAATTGATTTTCTGTAAGTTGGGCACGCCATTCCTCCTCAGTTTTTTCAACTCTTTTAGGCGGTTCAGGATTTCCATTATTGACAATTTTCATAACTGTATTCCAATTAAATTCCATATCGTATTTTAAATAAATAGATTAATAATGACTACTAAAGAAACCTTATACAAATACCTTTGGTTTGAATCATCATTATTGACTGAACAAAGATATTATCGCTCAAATTTAATTTGCTAAAAAAGCTTTCCATTAATTCCCATCAACTCCAGCTAATGTGAATCTCACTGTCATTCAGATCTTTATCGGAGTAAACTTTATATACCTTTTTATTTTTTTCAAGTACATAAAGGAAGCCATTTCCCTGAAAGTATTTATGTAGAACTTTTGCTTTTACTGCTCCTTTTGTTTTACTGATTTTAAAATCTTCAGGTCGATAAAACTTGTTTTTTATTTTGGTAGTAAAACCGAATAATTCAGAGACATAGAGGTTTTTTGGATGGCGATATATTTCTTGTGGACTCCCTCTTTCCATTATTTTACCCTTATGCATTATGACTATTCTATCTGCATACATTAAGGAATCTCTGGGGTCATGAGTGACCATTATTACCGGTATATTTTCTTTCTTGATGATATTTACCCATTGCATCTGGATCTCTTTTTTAAGCGCAAAATCTAGATTGGTAAATGCTTCATCCATCAATAATAATTTGGGTTCATCTGCAATAGCCAATGCCAATGCTGCTCTTTGTCTTTGTCCTCCGGAAATTTCATCCATCTTTCTGTCGAGCAGTCCTTTGAGCTGACAAAGCTCAGACAATTTGCTGATCCTGCTTTTAACCCAGCCGGCCTTAAATGAGTATAATTGTTTTTTTAAAGCATCTCTGATGCTAATATTCAAAGGAAGACTTGAGTCCTGATCTATTAACCTGATTTCCTTAAATTCTCTTATTAATGCACTTTCAAGTATATCAAAGCTCTGATTCTGGAATGACATTGTTCCTTTATCAGCATTTTCCTGTCCGGAAATGATTTTTAATAAAGTGCTTTTTCCACTTCCACTTTCGCCAAGAAGAGCGAGAATCTCTCCATTTTCTACTTTCAGACTTAAACCTCGAATTGCTCGCGAATGGCTGTTAGGATATTTTTTCTGTATTCCTCGAATTTTCAATATCATTGTTAAGAATCTAATTTGTCGTACAATGTCCGAAAAATCTAAGTCAATTAATACTATTTCCTACACTTCTATCGAACAAATCGGAATAAAAGTCGGGAGACAAAAGGAATTTTTCAGAAAGGGCTTAACCAAGCCAATAGAAGAGAGAAAAATTTCCTTGAAAAGACTCTTAAAAGAAATTGAAGCCAGAGAAGATGCAATAATGAAAGCGTTATATCTTGACTTTCAAAAAAGTAATTTTGAGACTTTCGAAACGGAAATCGGTCTAGTTAAGTCAGAATTGAAATATGCCATTAAAAAATTGCGAAAATGGAATGCTAAGTCTTTTGAAGGCTTTTCACTTTTGAGTTATCCTGCGCGCATGTATTCCGAACCTCTACCACTTGGCAATACCCTTATTATTAGTCCATGGAATTATCCCTTTATGCTAAGCATGTCGCCGTTGATTGGTGCCGTAGCTGCCGGCAATACCGCGCTAATAAAGCCCTCAGAGCTCACTTTGCATACTTCAGAAATAATTGAAGAAATCATTAGCCATTCCTTTGACCCAGGACATGTAGATGTGGTTCAGGGAGCTGTTAAAGAAAGTGAGGCTATTCTCGAATATCCATTTGACTTTGTGTTTTTTACCGGAAGCACGGGTGTTGGAAATATTGTTTATAAAAAGGCGGCGGAACATTTGTGCCCGGTAATGTTAGAACTGGGAGGGAAATCACCATGTATCGTAAATCTGGATGCAGATATTGAAATTGCCGCCAAGCGAATTGTATGGGGCAAGTTTTTAAATGGAGGACAGACTTGTGTTGCTCCTGATTACTTATTGATTCATAGAGGAGTTAAAGATCAACTGGTTGAGAGGATAGTATATTATATCAAAAAATTCTATGGTGAGGACGCCCAGCAAAGTCCTGATTATCCTAGAATTATAAGTGATAAGCATTTTGATAGGCTAAAATCTTTATTATCCGATGGGAATCTTCTTTTTGGTGGAAATAGCAGTAAAGAAGAATTATATATTGAACCAACAATTATTGAATTGGATAATACCGCGGGTCTTTTAATGAAAGAAGAAATATTCGGGCCAATATTACCCATACTGGTTTTTGATTCTTTAATGGACATAAACAAGACAATTCAAGAAAATGCCAATCCGCTTGCATTATATGTATTCGCAGATGACGAAAATTTTGCCGCTGAAGTATTAGCAAACAACCCTTCGGGAGACGCCTGTATTAATGATGTTGTTTCTCATTTCGGAGAAAAGAAAATAGGGGTAGGAGGAATAGCAAGTAGCGGTTTTGGGAAATATCATGGTAAGAAGAGTTTTGAGGCTTTTTCGCACCGTAGAAGTATATTGAAGAGAAGTATTTGGCCGGATCTTCCGCTGAGGTATCCACCTTATAAAAATAAATTGGGCTTATTGAAAGCTATTTTGAATAAGGTTTAGGATAGAAGCATCAGAATTAAGCCAATTAAGGAAACGGAAAAAGCGAAAAGTCTTATCACAGAATCTCTGTTTATCATATTTAAGTTTATTTATGTCGAACTCCTGTTTTTAATACACTGAGATGGTATTTAACCCTACAAAGTATCAGTCGAAAAATGGATTGTAGATTATTTACTTACAACTAATTTGATCAAAAAACGTTTTTAGATAATCAATTGGAAAAGTTTTGGTTATTTTGCCCTATGAAGAAATTACTAATTGTCGCTGTTTTTTTCATTTTCTCCATTCCCGGCTACAGTCAAATGTTTGGTTGGGGATTTACCGCGGGCCCTAATATCGCTACCGGTGCGGGGCAGGATTTTAGAGGTAACTCTTTCGTTGGAACTGAAATTATAACAGCATTTCACGGAGGTCTGATCTTTCAATATCGTCCTAGAAGATTCTTCACATTGTATTCAGGAGTAGAATATTTAATGAAAGGCGTTAACTTCAGCTCCAGTAATAATTCATTTCCATATAGAACAAACAATAATCAACTCCGCTTAAATTATTTAGAGGTTCCTCTTTTTGTAAAAATCAATTTTGATCAATACTCAGATATCAGGCCTAATATTTTTGCAGGTCCCACACTAGGATTTTTACTTTCCGGTCAGGACAACTTTTTACTGCCCAACAATTTCGCAGAATTCTCAAAACCACTTGTAGATACAGAAAGCAATTATCGCAGTTTTGATCCCGGATTCGCTCTTGGTGCCGGTTTGGATCTCGACGTTGGTGAATGGATGATTTTCACAATTGGGGCTCAATATGTTATGGGTCTACGAAATGTTGCCGATGCGGAATCCAAATTTGTGAATGATCAGTTTGAATTTAGGAATAGAAATTTCAGATTGAATATGGGATTGATCTTCGTAATTCCAACATTTACAATCAACACTGAGAGTAAAAAAGACACCGGGTTTAAAAAATTCAAGAAACACGTTGTAAAGTAATTCATGCCAAAACATCTTGCTATCGCCGGGAATATTGGAGCCGGCAAATCCACTTTAGCTAAGCAGATCGGAAAGTATTATAACTGGAGAGTAGAGTTAGAATCTGTTGATGAAAATCCCTATTTAAAGGACTTTTACGATGATATGAAGAAATGGTCCTTTCATCTGCAAATTCATTTCCTAAACTCTCGTTTTGAGCAAATAAGAAAACTCGCTCAGCTCAATGAAAATATCATCCAAGACAGGAGTATATACGAGGATGCACATATTTTCGCCAAAAACCTTTTTGATTCGGGAATGATGGAAAAAAGGGAGTATAACAACTATTTTGCTCTTTACTCTTCCATGATTGACTTTATAAAACCACCGGATTTGCTAATCTATTTACGTGCCGATATTCCTACATTGATTAAGCGAATTGAAATTAGATCTAGAGATTACGAATCTGGAATACGTTTGGATTATCTAAAAAACCTGAATCTTTATTATGAGGAGTGGATTGCTAATTATGATTTGGGGAAATTATTGATTATTGACGTTAACAATATCGATTTTGTAAAGAATCCGGAAGATCTTTCTGAAATACTCAATAAGGTAGATAGAGAGTTATTTGGTATGTTTAACCAATGATGAAATATAAAACAGCATTATTACCAGCCATTAAAAACATTGCCCTAGTTGCCCACGATCATAGAAAAAAAGATCTACTCGATTGGGCTTATTACAATAGAGATTCATTAAAAAAGCATAAATTATTTGCAACCGGAACAACCGGAAGCTTGTTGGAGGAAAAATTAAGCCAGCCAATCACAAAATTTCTTAGTGGTCCGCTTGGAGGCGATCAACAATTGGGAGCTAAAATCACTGAAGGTGAAATCAATTGTTTAATATTCTTTTGGGATCCATTATCATCGCAGCCCCACGATCCGGATGTAAAGGCACTTGTGCGAATTGCCACCGTATGGAATATTCCAATGGCTTGCAATCGGTGCACGGCTGATTTTTTACTTTCTTCGCCATTGATGGATCAGAATGTAGATAGAATCCAGCCTGATTATTCAGATTACATAAATAGAAATACTGAAAGAGAGTAACAGATGTTACAATGCTTAAATGTCTTTGGTAGATATTTGCGCTTGATTTAAAACAGGCATGATAGAAATCATCGGATATTTAGGGGCATTAATAATAGGAATTACTCTGGGATTAATTGGTGGAGGTGGTTCTATTTTAACGGTTCCTATTTTGGTTTATATCTTGGGAGTTTCTCCTGTGCTTTCTACTGCCTATTCTCTTTTTGTAGTTGGGGTTTCCTCAGCAATTGGCTCAATTCGCTACTTTCAAAATGGACTTTTAAGTTATAAAACGGCTATCGTTTTCGCTATTCCATCATTTACTGCTGTTTTTCTTACCAGGCGTTTTTTACTTCCATCAATACCTCAGCATCTTTCAATACTCAACCTTGAATTTAGCAAAGACCTTTTCATTATGGTTTTCTTTGCTTTAATAATGCTGTTTGCAGCTGTTTCTATGATCCGAAATAAGAAAGAGGTTAGCGTTGTTTCAGAGGTACAAAAGGAACCTGAGTTTAGTTATTTTATGATAATTACCGAAGGCTTAGTTGTAGGTGTATTAACTGGATTAGTAGGTGCAGGAGGTGGATTTTTGATAATCCCGGCATTGGTAATTTTTGCTAAAATTCCAATGAAAATGGCTGTTGGCACTTCTTTGTTAATAATTGCGGCAAAATCTTTAATTGGATTTCTTGGTGATATTGGTCAGCAGGAAATAGACTGGGTATTTTTATTAATATTTACCTCTATCAGTTCCATTGGTATAGTCATAGGAAGTTACCTGAATCATTATATTTCCGGAAAAAAATTAAAAGCAGGCTTTGGCTATTTTGTATTGATGATGGCCATTTATATACTTTTTAAAGAATTATTCATTTAATCAAATAATCTAAAATCAAAATGTTCGGACTTTTTAAAAGAACCAAAAAATATACAAGTCTTAAGGTTCATGAATTTAATAAGGCAATAAAGGAACCTAATTCAGTAATAATTGATGTTCGCAGTGAATCGGAGCAATCTTCCGGCAAAGTTCCCGGATCTAAGTTAATTAATGTGAGTCGACCGGATTTCGCTGATAAGATTTCCAAATTAGATAAAGAAAAAAGCTATTATTTATACTGCCAGGCAGGTTTTAGAAGTGCAAAAGCTTGCAATATTATGTATGATCAGGGATTTGAAAAGGTGTATAACTTGTCAGGTGGAATTGCGGCCTGGAAAAGAAATATGTAGATCCGAACAAAATCAATTTTTACATTTGAGGAATGAAAATTATCATTCCAACAGATTTTTCAGAATCAACGAGAAAAGCTCTGAGATTTCTGTCCTCCTTTAAGTTGAATGCTTCAATTGAAGTGGATCTACTTTATATAGTTTCAGATGCAAATTTTGAGGCATTTGAGTTTCACAGAAGAGAATGGCTTTCCGGTAAATTCAAACCATTTTTCACGGCAGATCAGATCGATGTAATCACAGAAATATGCAGAGCGCATAATTTTATCAACAAAATAATTTGCAAAACCGGCAGTCTGGAAAAGGAAATTTTGAATGAAGCTAATTCGGGAAAGTACCAATTGCTCTTATCTGCTACCCATGGAATTCATTCATTAAAGGATATCGTTTTCGGAAACATAACACAACATCTTGTTAATGATAGTCTCATTCCGGTCTTATCATTACCGGAGACTTACAGAATTAGTGATTCAAACAAGTTGCTGTTTGTCAGTAATTTTAATCTCTCCGAAAAAAGCAATTTTGGTCATTTAAAGATGTTGACTGAAAAAATTGGTCTTGAACTTCACCTTTTAAAAATCGTGGAAGAGGGCAATCAGAAGGATATTGAGATTAGAAGCGGCATTTTGAGTTATATGAATTCAAATAATTTGAAATTTAAGAAAATGCACATAAAAGAAGACAGAACGATAGAGGAGGGGATACATCATTTTTTGGAGGAATTTGATATTTCTATTTGCGCAATGGCAACACATGCCAGGCATGGCATAAAGCATTTTTTTCTTGGAAGCATGACAGAACAGTTGGTCGACAAAATAAATGTGCCTCTTTTCACTTTCAGAATTAATACAGATGACTAAAAAGGAAAAGGCTTTAGATATTGCCAATACTCTGGACAAATTATATCCTGAAACACCAATACCTCTTCAGCATAAAGATCCATATACCTTATTAGTGGCTGTTTTACTTTCTGCCCAGTGCACAGATGAAAGAGTGAATAAAGTCACCCCATTTCTTTTTGAGCAAGCGGATAATCCATTTGATATGTCTAGAATGGATCAGGAAGACATTAAAGCAATTATAAGACCTTGTGGTCTTTCGCCTCAAAAGTCTAAAGCCATTAAAAGGCTTTCTGAAATTATAATGGAGAAGCACAATGGGGTCGTTCCGGATAGTTTTGAGGCATTAGAAGAGCTTCCGGGCGTTGGACATAAAACTGCTTCTGTTGTCATGTCTCAGGCCTTTGGAGTACCTGCTTTTCCCGTCGATACACATATTCACCGACTTGCGTTTAGATGGGGGCTTTCAACCGGTAAAAATGTAGAGAGAACCGAAAAAGATCTGAAGCGATTATTTCCGAAAGAGATTTGGAATAAACTACACCTGCAAATCATTTTCTTTGGAAGAGAATATTGCCCGGCAAGAGGCCATGTATTTGCTGATTGTCCGATTTGCAGCGTTCATGGTCGCAAATCTCTATTGAAAAAGAAATAGAGCTGATAAATATCAGTTATGGCATTATAACGTATCATAATTCGCCTCCGTTTTCAGGTTTAGATTAGACTTTGTAAATAAAAGAATGCTATGAATACCCAAAGTCCAGTATCCAAAATCATGACAAGCAAGGTTGTTACTATTGATATTAATTCCTCACTAGACAAAGCCAGAGAATTATTCAAAAAGAATAAAATCAGACACTTACCTGTGACAGATAAGGAAATGGTTATTGGTATTTTGAGTCAGACGGATTTGCTTCGCCTAAGTTTCGGAAACACCTACGTAGATGAGGATATGATAGGAGAAGATGGAATAATGGATGAGCTTTCTATCAATCAAATTATGAAACACAAACCGGACACTGTGAATCCAAATGACAGTATCAAAAGTGTAGCTGACAAATTCGTATTAGCAGAGTACCATGCATTGCCTGTAGAAGATGATGGTAAACTGGTTGGAATTGTCACAACCACGGATGTCATTCGTTTTTTACTAGAAGTATCCGGTTAGTTTAATCAAGGATGAGCGTAAGTGGAAGTTATGGTATATGTAATATCTCCACCGAAGTCATCTTGCGATTCTGTAACCATTTGAGTTTCAGAAATACTAACAATAGTAACATTAATAGTTTCACCACCGGAGGCACCATCTGCTGTAATAGTTAATATTGTTTCATCACTATTTAAATTCCAGGTACCGGTTTCATAAACCTGTGGGTCATTATCATCACATTTTGAAAGCCCCTCCTCTAATGTATATGTCTTGTCTGCCTTTAAGTTGATAAGGTCGTCACGATCACATTGCTCCGTTTGTGCCCAAAGATCTGTAATTTGAGTTCCCCCGAAATCAACCGGTGGGTCAACCGTAGAAGCTGTTCCAATCCAAGGAGCACTAGTTAATAATTGTGTTTTTGTAAGTGGTGCCGGTGTATCTGCTGAGTCATCATCATTACCACAAGATGCAAAAATGACAAGACTAAAAATGAGAATGTATATTTGTGCTTTCATAATTTTTAATAATATTTTGAGAAAGTTATTAATTCCTTTTCTAATTCTGCAAATTTTGACTCATGAATCATGTAAAAAAAAGGATTCGCGAATTGAACAAGCATTTGATGTACAAGGGCATAGGGGCTGCAGAGGATTGATGCCTGAAAACTCAATTCCCGCTATGAAAAAAGCTCTGGAGTTGGGAGTTACGACTCTGGAAATGGATGTTGTGATTAGTAAAGATCATAAAGTTTTGCTGAGTCATGAGCCATTTCTTAGTTCTGAGATATGTTTGGATAAGAACAAGTCTATTATTCCATTTGATAGCTCACATTCTTATAACCTCTACCAAATGTCCTATGACGAAATAAGAGAATTCGATTGCGGTACCAATGGGAATGTGCGTTTTCCAAATCAAAAGAAAATAAAAGTCTCCAAACCTTTATTGAGCGAAGTTATTCATGAGCTAAAGTCTTTTGGTGAAAAAAATCATTCCAAACTCTCAAAACTGAATATAGAAATAAAATCAAGGCCGGAATGGGATGGTATTTTTCACCCTGAGCTGAATATTTATTGCGATCTGGTTATGGAAGAGTTAAGCCGGAATAAAATTGAAAATTATTGCACCATACAGTCATTCGATCCAAGAGTGCTGAGGTATTTTAACGAAAGATATCCCCATATAAAATTGGTCTACCTGCTTGAAGATGTATTAGAATGGAGAGAGGCTGTGGAAGATCTGGGATTTAAGCCCGAGATTATCAGCCCTTATTTCCCCTTGCTTTCAGAGCAAATTGTTAAAAGCATTCACGCGGAAGATATGCTTGTCATTCCCTGGACAGTTAATCAAAAAAGCGATTTGATCAATATAATTGAAATGGGTGTTGATGGCATCATTAGTGATTATCCTGATATTTTAATTGAAGAATTAATTAGATATGAATAGTAACCGATTATTATCTGCTTCGTAGAATTATTATTATTGCTAAATAAGAACCAACCATGAGACAACTTTTACTACTAACATTAGGGGCAATACTATTCAGCAACTTCTTATTTGCGCAGGGAATTGAAGATATCAAAGGAGAAAAGCCCAAATATATTTTGGAAAAGCTTGATAGGAATGTAAATACTATTTACGACGATGTAAAACCTATAATTACTCCTGACGGCCTTCGCTTGTATTATTATATAACAGATCATCCGGAAAATAACGACGGGACAAATGGCAGCCAAGATATCTGGTATGTAGAAAGAGACTCTTTGACCGGTTCTTGGAATGAGCATATCCATATGTCGAATCCTTTTAATCATCATCAGTTTAATGCTGTACTTTCAGTATTGGAAAACGGCAATGCTCTTTTATTGAAAGGTGGCAAAAGTAGGGGAGCCATGAATACTTTTTCAATTATCAGAAAGTCCGGTGGAAAATGGGCAGATATTGAAGAGTTAAAGGTGGATGATCTGGATAAAATGAATAAAGGTAAATTCTTTGGAGGTTTTATGTCAGATGACGAAAAGGTTCTTTTCATTTATATGAGTGAAGTAAAAGATCAGATTAATAGTGATTTGTATGTAAGCTTTGCTGAGGGAGATTATAAATTTTCAAAGCCAAAAAAACTTGGAGACCCTATCAATACCTATCAGGATGAATTCGGACCCTTTTTAACTAAAGACAATAAAATTTTGTATTTCAGCAGTGGCCGACCCGGAGGAGAAGGTGGAATAGATATTTACAAAAGTGAGAGATTAGATGATACTTATCTTAACTGGTCACAGCCCGAAAATATGGGAAAACCAATGAATACAAGAGGTTTTGATGCCTATTTCTCAATAGATGAAAGCGGTACAAATATGTTTACAACCAGAGCATATAAATCAGCAGATGGTGGAAGTCTTGATATATTAAGTTTTGTACCCAGACCTCCCGACATTTATATAGAAGGAGAGATTTACGATAAAAACACCAATGAACCATTAGGTGCTTTTGCCAATATTAAAGGAGAGAAAGGGGAGTCTGAAATTGTTGCGGTAAGTCAATACGGTGAATTTAAAATGGAAAAGCAAATCCAGGATATATACACTATCAGTTTTACTGCAGATGGTTATTTCCCTCAGGATAAAGCACTGAATTTGACAAATCTTGAAAACGATACGACAGTAAAACTCAAAATATATCTCCAGCCAAAAGCAGCAAAACTTAACCTTTCCGGTTTAGTTACGAAGTTGGGAACCTTCGATCCTGTCTCCGCGAATATTGATATTATACTTGATGGTAAATCTATAAAAAAGACCAAGTCTGATGCAGAACTTGGCGAGTATGAAGTTGATTTACCAAAACCCGGTAAATACTATTTCCAATTAAAAGCAGAAGGTTTTTTGGCCCTTTCCGATAGTCTCGAAGTAATGGATATCGGGGCAGACCAACTTTTAAGCAAAAATTTTGAATTGACAGAACTGGTTGTTGGTACTACAGTGAGGTTGAACAATATCTATTTTGATTTTGACAAAACTAATTTAAGACCTGAATCATTTCCTGAGCTGGACAAGGTAGTTGAAATGATGACTACGAATGTTAATTTGGAAATAGAAATTGCAGGACATACGGATGATAAAGGTTCGGATCAGTACAATCAGGAATTGTCGCAGGGAAGAGCGGAAGCCGTTCGGGAGTATGTAGTAGATCAAGGAATTGATGGTATGCGTATTTCGGCTGTTGGCTATGGAGAAAGCAAACCTGAAACAAGCAATGATACAGAAGAGGGAAGACAGATCAACAGAAGAGTAGAATTTACTGTTTTAAAGGCAAATTAGCCTTTAATGCTGTTTTCAGGTACTTTATAAAAGGATTTTACAAATTCCAATACTATTTGACTTTGGTCATCATTTTTGGACTTCAATAAAATTTCTTCAGACAGATCAAACTGGTCTAATCTGTTTTTAAATTTAAGAATATCCAGCTCTCTAAAACCCATGCTCCAATTATCGAAAATGCGCTTCATCAAAACACCTTCAGCGAGTATTTCAACCTTATTATGGCGCTTGTCGCCTGAAATTGTATCATATAATTTTCTAACTTCTTTTTTATTTCCTTCAAGCACCTGGATAAATCTTCCATTGATAATTTCAGGATGATAGTCTTCATTAATGCTTAATAAAAACCCTGAAATCTCCATTTCTTTATTTTTTACGCGTGATTTTTCGAGCAAAGAAAAAAGTTCTTCTTTGCTCATATCTTTCTTAGTATAACTGGAATAGATCAGATAGTACATTGTATTTATTTAACCTTTTTAATTAAAAACTAATATCCTCAATATTACTCAATAAGTCTTCAAATGATTCTCTTTTCCTGATTAAGTGAACTTTACCATCAATAATCATTACTTCGGCAGGTCTTAGTCTGGAGTTATAATTAGACGCCATTGTAAAGCAATAAGCGCCGGCATTATTGAATTTCAAAATATCTCCTTCTCTAATTTCTGTAATTTTTCTATTCCACCCGAATGTATCTGTTTCACAAATATAGCCTACAACTGTATACAATCTTTTCTGTCCGGTTGGATTTGATATGTTCTCTATATGATGATATGAATCGTAAAACATTGGTCTGATAAAGTGATTCATGCCGGAGTCAAGTCCTGCAAAAATGGTAGAGGTTGTTTGTTTAATGACGTTTACTTTAGCTAAGAAATAACCGGCCTGACTAACCAAAAATTTACCGGGTTCGAAAACCAGACTTAATTGTTTGCCGTATTCCTTACAAAAGGCATTAAACCTTTGCGACATCTGCCTTCCAAGTTCTTCGATATCTGTTTCAATATCACCCTCTTTATAGGGCACTTTAAAACCGCTTCCAAAATCCAGAAATTCGAGATCTTCAAATTCCTTTGCGGCTTCAAATAATAATTCCGCTCCCCGAAGAAATACTTCTGTATCAAGAATATCAGAACCCGTATGCATATGTATACCGGAAATTTTCATTCCACATTCTTTTACAATTCTCTTTACCAGTGGCATTTGATAAATGGAAATACCAAATTTGGAGTCTATGTGCCCAACGGAAATTTTTGAATTTCCACCGGCCATTATATGGGGATTAATTCGAATACATACAGGTGTTTCAGGATGTAAATGACCGAATTGCTCAAGAATGGAAATATTATCCAGATTTAACTGAGCACCGAGTTTCCTAACTTCAAGAATTTCATCTAAGGATACACAATTAGGTGTATAGAGTATGTCATTTGGAGCATAACCGGCATGCATAGCTATTTTCACCTCTTGGATTGAAACAGCATCTATTTTTGCGCCAAGCTTTTTAATGTATTTCAGGATATTGACATTTGTCAATGCCTTACAAGCGAAATGTATTTCCAAGTCTTCTACATCAAAAGCATTGATCAATCGATTGTATTGTGACTCAATTTTTGCCGTATCATATACATAACATGGAGTTCCGTATTCTTCAGCAATTTCTTTCAATAATTTCTGATCCAAAGTAGTCGTAGTTTGCATTTACACTGATTCAACCTTCAAAATTATTCTAATTGACCGAATATCTAAACGATTATTGAATTCTAGGCCAAAGTTGTTTTACAAACTCGGTCATAACTTCTACCTGATGTGGTTTAGCTAGATTAGTTCTTTCAAATAGAAGTAACTGATATCCATTACATTCGATATGAAAAATTGAATGCATTTCGAAAAAGATAATGAGCTCTTTATTAAATAATTCACGGACGGCGTTTTCATTGGTTCCTTGAAGTAAAAACTTTGAAGAGAACTCCGGATAAGCTTTGAAGTCAATATCGGGCAAACCGGCTAAAGTCAGTACCTTATCAATGGCCACTTCTTTCTGAATTGTAAATTTTGGCAATAAGGCTTCCAAATTTTGAATCATTACCGTCACTCTTTTATCCACTGAGGCTTCCATTGCACCTTCTGAATAGGCTATATCAGCAATATGAAAATCCTGGCCATTAATTTTACCGTTGATTAAATTATTTTGAAAGTGAAGTAATTTATTCTCAAAAAACGGGAACATCCTTAAATATGATACGTCCCAATCCGTGTCAATTGTAAAATCCCAATCGTTTCTATAAGCTACACGCTTAAGTTGTCTTTGTCTTCTGGTAATATTATACTTTCTAGTATTCGGAGTATATCCCTCCACAATTCGTCTTCCTGCAAGAGGGTGATCTGAAGAAGGTTTGTGTAAGTCTAAACCGACAATTTCGAATACACCGCCTTTTTCTCTGTATTTCCTGGCAAAATTTGTCACATGCTCCATTACAGTATGATCAATAAGTTTAGCATGAGAAAAGTCGAGTATTAAATGCTTTTCATCCGGTACTTTATTTAAAACCTTCTTTAAGCCCAGGTAATTAAAGAAATTTGCAAAACGTCTTATAGAGATAAAGTAGTGATCGTCATCTTCATCATAATGGAAGTGATTGGTAGATTTAAATAAAAATGAGAATAAGTACCTTTTCTCAATACCGGCAAAGGAATGGATGATTAATGTGGAGATTATACCGGCGCCAATTCCAATAACAATATCGAAAAACAGAGTAAAAAACAGTGTAATTAAAAAAATGATCAGTTGCTCTTTTCCGTATTGATAAGTTCTTTTAAATACTTTAATTGAAGCAAGTTTATAGCCTGTGTGAACTAGAATTGCCGCTAAAGCAGCCAAAGGAATCCTACTCAATAAGGCAGCCAAGAATACAACAAGGATTAAGATGGCAAGACTTTGAAAAAAATTGGTCCAGCTTGTTCTGCCTCCGTTATTAACCGCTACAGTGCTTGGTAAAATCATAGAAATTACCGGCATACCTCCGGCAAGTGAGGAAAGCATGGTTCCACCGCCTGTAGCCATTAAATTCTGATTGAGATTTGTGCTTCTGCGTTCCGGGTCAATTTTGTCCACAGCTCTCGCACTTAAAAGCGACTCAAGTGATGCGATAAAAGTAATATTCAATACTATCATCCAGAACTCCACATTGTAAATTTGACCGAAATCCGGACTAATCATTGATGAAATAAGGCTATCAGGTAAACTAATCATCAATTTGGGACCAATTTCATGAGAGTTCCCCAATATTGTAATCGTTCTTTCTGTACCGAAGTTGAAGAGATAAGCCATTATGGATGCGTAGAATACAACCCACATGGGAGCGGGGATAAGACGAATAAATTTACCTTCCAAATAAGGATAGATAAAGAGAAATGAAAGACTGGTAACACCTATTACAGCTACGTATGGATTAATATTATTAATTGTTTCAGGTATAGAAAATAGCAATTCAAAGAGATCATGAGAGCCGCTTTCCAAGCCAAAAAGAATAAAGGCCTGATTCAAAATGATCATGATGCCAATGGCAGAAAGCATCCCTTGAATGGCAGAAGAAGGAAAGAAATCTCCAAGTTCACCAAATTTAAAAACACCGAAGAGGAACATTAAAGCCCCAACCATAAAAAATACGGCAATGACGCCTTCAATGCCATTAACACCGCCACCAAAAGTTGTAATGGCTGTTAGAATTACAATTATTGTTGCTTTTGGAGGGCCGTTAACAGTAAGATGAGCACCATTGATATGTGAAATGAGAAGCCCGCCGACCAAAACAGAAATAATTCCTGATGTAACAGGAAGTCCTGAGGCCAAAGAAATACCCATAGCAAGAGGCAAAGCAACCAAGGCAACCGTAAATCCGGCAATTAGCTCTGATTGCCAGTATTGTTTTAACCTACTGAAATGTTTCGCAAAAGGTACTTTCAAGATTTGGCGTAGTTCGGATCAATCTTGAAAATAGATCAAAATTTTTATAAAAGGTAATTAGGGCTGGATTTTATGAGTCAAAATTGGCTTAAAGCTCGCAGTCTCTGAAGAAGAGTAGGGTGAGAATAATTCATAAAAACATAAGCTTTATGCGGCTGTATATTGCTAAGATTCTTGACGCTCAATTTCTTAAGGGCAGTCGCCAAATCATTTGCGTTCCAGGTTTTCGCTGCAAACTCGTCTGCTTCATATTCATTCTTTCTGCTGAAAATATTGAAGAAAACTCCTATGACTTTAGAAATTGGACTAAAGAGAATTCCAAAAGCAATCAAGTTTATTGCAATGCTCACTTCCTCATAGCCTAATGCCAGTGAAATATTTTCACTAAAAACGAAAAGTGATAAAATATAGAGAATAATACCCATTTGAATAATGGAAAGTATCAGGCTAATCTGAATATGTTTTTTCTTATAATGACCAACTTCATGAGCGAGAATGGCCATTAATTCGCCATTTTCATGATTTTCTAAAAGTGTATCATAAAACACAACTTTCTTGGTTTTGCCAAGTCCACTAAAAAATGCATTCGATTTTGAGGATCGTTTAGAGCCATCAATAACCATAATCTTTTGCAAAGGAAAGCCCACTTTTTCGGAGTAAGATTGAATCTGAGATTTGAGTTCACCTTCTTCCAAAGGACTCAATTTATTGAATATGGGCAGAATCAAACTCGTATAGAACAGGTTCATGAATAATGAAAATGCTAAAGTTACTAACCAGAATACAATCCAGAAATCCTCCTGTAAACTGACAATTAAATAGAAAAATAAAGCCATCAAAGGAGCTCCGATAATTGTGCCGAGCAAGGAAGACTTAACCTTGTCCAAAAGCCAGGTTTTGATACTTGTTTTGTTGAAACCAAACTTTTCTTCAATAACGAAAGTATGATAAAGAGAAAAAGGCATGCCCAAAATAGAAGAGGCTATACTCAATGCGCCAAAAAACAATAGGGGTTGAATTATAAAATGCACGCTATAATTGCCTACATATTCATAAAGCCAACCAAAACCGCCCAGATAAATAAAAACTAAGGTTAGAATAAACGAAAAAGATCCGCTTAATAGTCCAAAATTGAAATTGGTCTTCTGGTACTTTTTGGCTTTATCCCATTCTTCTTCTGTATAAACTTCTTTTAGCTCTTCAGGCAAATTTCTATTCGTATTTTTTATGTTGAGAATATCGAGAAATAAGTCCAGGAAATAGTTGAAAAGCAATATTCCAATTATAAGATAAAGTATATTCTCAGCTTGCATTAGAAGTATTTATGAGAGCTTAAATAGTTTTTAACATAGTCATTTACGCCGTCTTCAAGGCTTGCAAATGGTTTTTTGTATCCTATGTTTTTCAATTTTGTCATATCAGCTTCGGTGAAATACTGATATTTATCTCTGATATCTTGAGGGGTGTCAATGAATTCAATTTCCGGTTTTTTACCCAGTGCACTAAATACTCCTTTGGCAAGATCCAAAAATGTTCTGGCAGTACCTGATCCCAAATTGTATATTCCTGAATCTTTTCTGTGATGCATCAAGAAAATGCAAACATCAATAAGGTCTTTTACATAAATGAAATCTCTTTTCTGCTCACCGTCTTTGAATTCAGGATTATGAGATCTGAATAACTTCATTTTACCTGTCTTTTCAATTTGATTATAGGCATGAAAATTTACAGAAGCCATTCTGGATTTATGATATTCGTTCGGACCATAAACATTAAAGAACTTCAATCCGGCCCAGAAAAACGGCTTTTTTTCTTGAGAAATAGCCCATTTGTCAAAGTCATTTTTTGAATCACCATATGGGTTGAGAGGCTTTAGTTGATCGATAAGGCTTTCGTCATCTTTATAGCCCAATTCACCCAAGCCGTATGTAGCTGCAGAACTTGCATATACTAAGGGAACTTGGTTTTCAACGCAGTATTCCCAGACTTTTTTGGAAAAGTTTACATTGAGTTTGTCAAAAATGCTTTTGTCAAATTCAGTTGTATCTGTTCTGGCTCCAATATGAAAAACGAATTCCAATTCATCTGACTTGCCTTTAAGCCAAGAGAAAAAGTCTTCCCTTTCTACAAATTCCATTATATTTTTGCCTTCAAGATTTTTTTGCTTTTCAGAATCTCCAAAAGCGTCAACTGCTATTATATTGTTATACCCATCTTTATTTAATCTTGAAATAAGACAGGAGCCGATAAATCCGGCTGCTCCGGTAACGATTATCATTTAAGATTGATTAAAAGACTTTAATTTGTGCAAAAGTAAAGGTATATATCTCTAATCAAATATATAATACATCATATTGTCCTTATTTTCCTGCTGATAAGCAGTTTCGTTCTGATTTCATGTAATTCAAATGAGGAAAATGAAAATTACTTGATTTTAAAAGATGATATGGGTAGAGAAATTCATGTCAAACAAAATTTAGAGCGCATATTCTCACTTTCACCTGCTCTAACTGAAATTTTGTTTTTTGCTTGCCCTGATTCAATTATTGTTGCGAGATCTCAGGCTTGCGATTTTCCACCAGAAGCATTGAAGAAAACCAAAATAAGCACTTATCCATTTGATATAGAGTCGATTATTGCCAATAAACCGGATTTGATTTTCAGTGAAGAGGGCATCACTTCCATTGATCAGCTGAAATTATTGGAAGATAATAACATTCCTATTTACATGTTCAGTTATAAAAAGGTTGATGATATTTACGCTGCAATAGCCAGAGTAGGGGAATTGTGCCAGTGTTCTGAAATAGTTGAGGAAAAATTGACAGATCTCAAAGCAGTACATGATTCCCTTAAGGCGGATTCAGTTTCAAATATTAAAGCCCTTGGATTGATTTGGACCGACCCGATATATGTTTATGGCAGAAATACTCTTTTTACTAATCAGCTAAACGAAATTGGTATTCGGAATGCAGTGGACTCAATATTTGGGAGGCCTTATCCCGAACTGAGTAGAGAGTATTTATTAAAAATTAATCCCGACATAATTTTTGGATCATCCTTTGAGCATTTAGATACTACCTTGTTTTACAAATTCCCTGAACTCAAAAGAATTAAAGCCTATCAGGAAAGAAACATTTTCGAAATTGATGGAGATATTCTTACGCGACCATCTCCAAGGTCAATTGAGGCAATGAAACAAATGAAGTCACATCTGCATGAATTTTAGAGTTTTCATATTGCCCATAATGATATTTGTAGGCTTGATGCTATGTGTTTACTCTCTGCTAAACGGCAGTATAGAGAGTGATTTTTCAAGTCTATATAATAGTCTTTTCAACTATGACCCCGAAAATACGACTCATTATGTCATAATCAATCTTAGAATGCCAAGGCTAATAATGGCTTTGGCAACAGGTTGCTCTCTTGCTTTAAGCGGTTATTTATTTCAGTCTCTATTAAATAATCCATTAGCAGACCCTTATATTTTGGGAACTGCGAGTGGTGCAAGTCTTGGTGCCAATCTTGTATTTGTCGGTCTAATTCCGGCTTATTTTTTGGGTGTATATACTCCGCCAATAGCTGCATTTGTGGTTGCTTTGGCAGTAACTCTTGTTGCCATTGTATTTGCCTATAAACGAGGAAGATTAATAGCTCCAAATTTACTATTGGCAGGTGTGGCATTATCTTCGATGATGACAGCAATGATCAGTTTAATGAGTTATTTATCTGAAAGTGATAGCCAATTACGATCCATAATCTTTTGGATAATGGGAAGTTTTGAAAGAAGCAATTGGTCTCAAATACCACTTATTGTGATTGTAAATATTATCGCATTGGTATATTTCTCATTATTCAATAAATCAATCAATGTGCTCTTGCTCGGTGAAGAAAAAAGTGAAGCTCTTGGTTTGAATGTGCGAAATATGCGTTGGGTTGCTCTTATTGGTGCTACATTATTAACCTCAATTACTGTAGCCTATTGCGGTGCTATTGGCTTTGTTGGCTTTTTAGTTCCACATTTTGTGAGAGGAATTTTCGGGTTTGGTCATTCCTGGAACCTATTATATTCAGCCATAATTGGCGCTTTCTTCATGGTAGGATGTGATATCTTGAGTAAAATGATTTACCCTCCGGCCGGACTACCCTTAGGAATTTTAACGTCATTTTTAGGTATTCCATTTTTTCTTTACCTCTTGATGAAAAGTAATTACAGGTTTTCCTAAGCAGACTGTTTAATTGACTCGCTTCTACTTATATTTGCAGCCTGAATAGAGCTATTCTTATGATAATTGTTCATCGCAAAGAACATTTTAACGCAGCGCATAAGCTATATAACCCGAAGTGGTCAAAGGAAAAGAACGAGGAGATATTCGGACCTTGTGCAAATGAAAATTGGCATGGTCATAACTTCGATTTAACTATTTCAGTAATTGGCGAACCGGATCCGGAAACAGGGTTTGTGATCGACTTAAAAAAACTTTCGCTTATTATTAAATCCGAAGTTGTTGACAAGCTTGATCATAAAAACCTAAATCTCGATGTTGATTTTATGAAAGATAAAATGGGTAGCTGTGAAAATCTCGTTACGGAAATCTGGAAAATTCTAGAACCGAAAATTGCAGAATATGGCTCAGCTCGTTTGTACAGAGTATTATTATTCGAAACGGTAAATAATTACGTGGAGTACTATGGTCCTAATTTTAAGGATCAAAGGATCCTGAACTCATGAGATATTATATCATTGCGGGAGAACGTTCGGGAGATTTACATGCCTCCAATTTATTCAAATCGATATTAAGGGAAGACCCAAATACTGAGGGCAGGGGCATAGGTGGGAACTACCTCGAGTCAGCAGGGATGGATATTTTTAAGCACTTCCGTGAAATTTCCTTTATGGGATTCACTGAAGTTTTAATGAATATTTTCAAGATAAGAGAATATTTCAATCTCACTAAAGCGGACATTCTTGATTTCAAACCAGATGTAATAGTATTGGTTGATTTTGCCGGTTACAATTTGAGAATCGCAAAGTTTGCCAAGAAGAATAACATTAGAGTTTATTATTACATATCTCCAAAAATATGGGCTTGGAATACCAAAAGAGCATTAAAAATTAAAGCATATGTGGATAAAATGTTTGTCATTTTACCATTTGAAAAGCAATTCTATAAAAAATTTGATTTCAAGGTTGACTATGTTGGTAATCCGGTTTTAGATGCAATTGCTCAATATGATAAAAGCGATTCCTTTTTGACTAAGCACAGAATTGAAGACAAACCAATTATAGCCATTTTACCCGGTAGTAGAAGGCAGGAAATTGAAAGTATGTTGCATTTTATGCTAAGCATTATTCCAAGTTTCAGAGAGTATCATTTTGTCATTGCCGGTGTTTCAAATCTTGAAAGTTCATATTACCAGCAATTCACAAGAGGAGGTCAGATCAAGGTTGTAATTGATGAGACTTATGACCTTTTATCACATGCTTCTGCAGCTCTGGTTACTTCAGGCACAGCAACCCTTGAAACTGCTTTATTTAATGTTCCTCAACTTGTTGGTTATAAGTTAAATATATTTAGCTTTTGGATTGGCAAAATGGTCGTTAAAGTGCCTTTTATTTCACTCGTTAATCTTATTGTTGGTAGGGAGGTTGTCAAAGAATTATTACAAGATGATTTTCATCCAAATATTATCAGAGATGAATTACATTCACTCTTGAATAATAAGGACTATCGTGAAAAGCAATTGGATGGATATTCTAAAATGAGAGAAATTCTTGGTTCAGCCGGCGCCTCTGAGAAGGCAGCGAAATTAATGGTGAATTATCTTAAAGATGCTAAGAGTTCATCGTAAACAATTTTCATTCCCTCTGTAGCTGTTTTCTCAACTTTTTTTACCTCTGGTCTTAATGATACTTCAGGAAGCTTAGGATCAACAACGTAAATTTTTGAATCTGAGGGCACAAAGTCTATTAATGAGGCTGCAGGATAAACAAGTAGAGAAGTCCCCACCACGATAAGTATATTAGCTCCAAGAGCATGTTTAACCGCCACTTCCATCATCGGTACCATTTCACCAAACCAAACAACATGAGGTCGCAATTGTGATCCTTTTTCACATTTGTCTCCAAGCTTTAATTCCCACCCATCTATATCGTACAGTAAGGATTCGTCTAGGGTGCTTCTAGACTTGAAAAGCTCTCCATGTAAATGAATTACTTGGGTAGAGCCTGCCTTTTCATGCAGATTATCAATATTTTGGGTAATGACAGTGACATCAAAATACTTCTCAAGCATGGCAACATATTCATGACCTTTGTTGGGAATGCATGAAAGAGCTTGCTTTCTGCGCTGGTTATAAAAGTCAAGAACAAGCTCTTTGTCTTTATTCCATGCTTGAGGAGTGGCCACTTCCATTACATCATGTCCTTCCCAGAGTCCTCCCGAATCGCGAAATGTTTTAATTCCGCTTTCGGCACTGATACCCGCGCCACTCAAAACAATAAGCTTTTGCTTAGCCATTCTTCTTTTTTCCCTTGGCAGGTGCATTTTCTGCTAACTCAAGACACTCTTCAAGAGTTAAAGAAGCGGGTTCTTTGTCTTTAGGAATCTTTACATTTTTCCTTCCAACTTTAATATATGGACCATATTTACCTTTTAGAACTTGAACATCGGCGTTTTCTTCAAATGTTTTGATAAATTTTTCCGCATCTGCTTTACGCTTTTCTTCAATGAGCTCTATAGCTCTATCTTCTTCAATCGTATAAGGGTCTTCATCTTTTGGAATTGAGGCAAATTTCTTCATGTGTACTACATACGGACCAAATCTTCCAATATTAGCAGTAATATCCTCTCCTTCATATTCACCCACTTTCCTAGGTAATTTAAAAAGCTCCAAAGCTTCCTCAAGCGTAATACTCTCTATGAATTGACCATTTCTCAAACTGGCATATCTCGGTTTTTCACCCTTTTCTTCATCCGTTTCACCTATTTGAGCCAAAGGACCAAATCGTCCGAGTCTAACAATTACTTTCTTCCCGGATTTGGGGTCTGTTCCTAATTCTCTACTGGATTTTACATCTTTTCTATCAATGTTTTCCGTTTGCTCAACATGGCTGTGAAAACCACCATAAAATTTGTCGAGCATTACTTTCCACTCTTTATTGCCGTGAGCGATATCGTCAAACTCCTTTTCAACCTGAGCGGTAAAATCATAATCCAGAATTCTTTCAAAGTGCTCAACTAGAAAGTCATTGACTACCATTGCGATATTGGTAGGGAATAACTTGTTTTTTTCTGCTCCTGTATTTTCGGTTTTTGTTTGGAAATCTATTTTGCCATTTTCTAAAACGAGTTCCTGATATTCTCTATCTTTTCCCATTCTAGCCTCTTTCACCACATAATCTCTCTTTTGGATAGTAGAAATAGTGGGGGCATAGGTCGAGGGTCTTCCAATTCCTTTTTCTTCCAATTTTTTCACAAGACTTGCCTCTGTATACCGCGGTGCATGTCTTGAAAAGCGCTCTTTAGAAATAATTTTACTTAAATCCAGCTTTTGATTTTTTTCTAGCGGAGGCAGTACACTTGTATCCGATTCCGGATCTTCATCATCGGTGCCTTCAATGTATACTTTTAAAAACCCATCAAACTTTATGACTTCACCTTTTGCTTCAAAATACTCTGATTTCTCAACTTTACTAATTTCAATTTTGGCCGTTGTTTTTTCCATTTGAGCATCGGCCATTTGTGATGCTACGGCACGTTTCCAGATTAATTCATATAATCGCTGTGCATTTCTCTCTCCTGTTCCTTCCTGTTTATTGAAATCAGTAGGTCTGATAGCCTCGTGAGCTTCCTGGGCACTGTCTGATTTTGTTTTGTAAATTCTATTTTGAACATATTCTTTGCCATAATTCGACGTAATGGCTGAACTCGCCGCCTGAATAGCTTCCTGAGAAAGATTCAGGGAATCTGTTCTCATATAAGTAATCTGTCCGGATTCATATAACTTTTGAGCCACTGTCATTGTCTGAGCTACTGAAAAGCCAAGCTTACGACTTGCTTCCTGCTGCAATGTTGAGGTTGTAAATGGCGCAGACGGTGTTCTTTTTCCGGGCTTTGTTTCAACATCGTAGACTGTAAAATCAGATTCACGACATTTTTCAAGCAAGCTTTGAACTTCATCAGAAGTTTTCAGTCTTTTATTTAAAACTGCCAAGAAATTTCCCTTTGCCGTGGAGAAATAAGCATCTGTCTTAAAGTCGGATTCAGGATTGAATCCTTCAATTTCTCTTTCTCTTTCAACAACTAATCGCACAGCTACAGATTGAACTCTACCTGCCGATAATCCTCTTTTGATTTTTTTCCAAAGAATAGGAGAGAGTTCATAACCAACTAGCCTGTCAAGAATTCTTCTGGCCTGCTGAGCATCAACTAAATTAGTATCAATGCCTCTTGGATTTTGCAGGGCGTTCAGAATAGCATTTTTGGTAATCTCTCTAAAAACTATTCTTCTTGTGTTTTTATCATCCAGCTCAAGTGTTTCTTTCAAATGCCATGAAATAGCTTCCCCTTCGCGGTCATCATCCGATGCTAGATAAACTATATCTGCAGCTTTGGATAATTTTTTTAATTCCTTGATAACTTCTTTCTTGTCTTTGGTGACTTCGTAGGTAGGTGTGAAACCATTTTTAATATCTATGGCTTTATCTCCCTTAGGTAAATCACGGACATGACCATAGCTAGAAGCTACTTTAAAATCAGTTCCAAGGTATTTTTCAATTGTTTTGGCCTTTGCTGGCGACTCTACTATGACTAGATTTTTTGGCATAATCACTGTTTTCCGACGTAAATATGTCTATTTTTTTTTCGGACTTACAAAACATAATACCATATTCCTCATACTTTGTTTCACAAAGATTTTTTAATTTTTTTTTTCCGACATAAAAATTACGGTTGAGAAATGAGTAATTTAAGGTTCTTATGTCGAAAACAATTTATCTTATTCGTCATGCTAAATCTGATTGGTCAATACCCGGCCAACCTGATTTTAATAGAACCCTAAATCACCGCGGCCAATCGGATGCTCCATTGATGGGCAAGGTTTTGAAGGAACTTCAGGTATCTCCTGAACTCATACTTTCAAGTCCTGCAGAAAGGGCAAGAAGAACAGCTGAGTTTATTTCTGAACAACTTAAATATCCAATTGAGAAGATCAAATTTGAGGATGAGATTTACGAGGCTTCACCGAGAACTTTATTGCGCCTGATAAATAATTTGGATAATGAGCTAAGCAATGTGGCTATTTTTGGGCATAACCCAACATTTACGTACCTGGCTGAATTCTTATGTAAAGCCGAGCTAGGAAATATTCCGACTTCAGGAGCCGTAAAAATTCAATTCGATTTAGATGATTGGGCAGCTGTATCAGAAGGCACCGGAGAACTTCGGTGGTTTGAATATCCAAAAAAACACCAAGACTAATTACAATCCGGGTATCTTCAATAGTAAATTCGGATCAGGACAATTTTCAATCCAGACATCTCTGTCTTTGAATTTACATACTCCCGGAAAATCTCCTTTTTTATCCTTCATATCTTTAATTATTTGAAAATGTAAATGAGGAGGCCAATTAACATTCACAGACCAATCACCCAAAGCACAGAAGCTTTCACCTTTTGAAATTTTCATTCCAATACTCTTGTCTACAAGTGAATCTTTGTTGAGATGTCCATAAAGTGTATAAAAAGTCATTCCTGCCAAAGAGTGTTCAAGTATAATCGTGGGACCGTAGTCTCCAACAGCATTATTATCCTTAAAACTGTGAATTACACCTTCTAAGGGAGCCATAATTTCAGTACCGGCATCTTTCCAGATATCAATTCCCAAATGAAAAGACCGAGAATCGCCGGTCTCAAACAGGTTGAATCTGCGATAAAGAATCCTGTTTTCGGCATATTTTCCAATACCAAAATGAGAATTGCTACTTGTTATTTTATCGTTGATATATGCCTCAAAATCATCCTTATTGTTCATGTCCAAAGCCAGTAATTCTTTGTTGGCTTCGCTGAAGTCAAAAGTATAATATCGAGAAGATGGAAAATCTCCTTTGATGATATGAGAACAGTCGCTATGCTTCAATATTTCAATAAAATCCATGGGGGCTAATCTAGTAAATATGATCTTCCTTTCATTTTTCTTTCAAACATTGATTTAGAATTTCTGTTGAATTAGTATGAAAACAAAGCTTATGAACAATTTAGGATTATTAGAGAGAGTGGGATTGAAGTGGGGGCTTATAACCTTTTTAGGCTTAGGTGCTTTTTTTTTAACAATGAAAACTCTTGGCCTTACACACATTATTGAGTTGAGAGTTTTAAATGCGGCAATAATGTTTGGAGGATTATGGTTTTCCATAAAAGAATATCGCCGTCTAGATGTTGATTTCAATTACTTCAAAGGCTTGGGAATTGGAGTATTAACTGCCCTTATAGCGAGCTCGATTTTTACTGCTTTTGGAATTCTCTATTTGGAAGTTATTAACCCTTCTTTTATGCAAGAATTGAAAGCAAATGAGCCATTGGGATTTTATTTAAATCCTTATCTGGCAACCTTTCAAATCTTTATTGAAGGAACTGCCTCCGGTTTTTCAATTAGTTATGCTGTCATGCAATTTTTGAAAAAACCAATGCTTGCAGAAGTCAAAGAAGTTAAAGAACGAGATTAACAATTTTGCCGGGCACTATGATAATTTTCTTTGGTGCCTTGCCTTCGGTCCATTTTAATACGATTTCGTCTTTTAGAACTTCATTTTGAATTTGGTCCTTTGGCATATCAAGATCAAATGAAATCTTAGTTCTCAATTTGCCATTAATCATTATCGGGTATTCAACACTCGATTCCTTCAGGTATTCCTCATTGTATGAAGGCCAGTCCGCATCGACAACGGATGGAGAATTGCCTAAAGCGCTCCACAGTTCTTCGCATAAATGCGGCGCAAAAGGAGAGAGGATTACACAAAGCGGTTCTAGAATTGATCGGTTATGCGTATTTAATTTTCCTAACTCATTTACACAAATCATAAATGCAGAAACGGAAGTGTTAAAAGAGTATCGATCAATATCTTCTTCTACTTTTTTAATTGTCTGGTGTAAAATCTTAAAAGCTTCCGGACTTGCTTGTTGGTCAGTGATAATGCTATTATTTTCTTCATCGAAAAATAATCTCCAGGTTTTTCTTAAAAATTTGAATACACCATCTATTCCTTGCGTATCCCATGGCTTGGAATCTTCCAATGGGCCAAGGAACATTTCATACATTCTGAGCGTATCAGCTCCGTATTTTTCAATTACATCATCGGGATTGACAACGTTAAACCAGCGTTTCGACATCTTTTCTACGGCATAATCTAATTTGAAAAGACCGTTCTCAAGTATGAATTCAGTTTTATTATAATCAGCATTCTGATTTTTGAACTTTTCAATATTCAGGACATCATTTTCCACGATATTCACATCTACGTGAACAGGTATGGTATCAAATTCATCTTTCAATCCTGCAGAGACAAAAGCATCTTTTTCTTTAAGTCGGTAAGCAATGCTGGACCTTCCTTGAATCATACCTTGATTAACAAGCTTTTTAAATGGCTCTTCTTGAGCAATGAAGCCGCTGTCGTAGAGAAACATATTCCAAAATCGACTGTACAATAAATGTCCTGTCGCATGCTCAGTACCACCTATATATAAATCTACTTGGCCCCAATAATCGGAAGCTTTTTTGGATACAAATTCTCCTTCGTTATTAGGATCCATATACCTTAGGAAATACCAGCTGGAACCGGCCCAACCCGGCATAGTCGTTAACTCGTAATTATATTTCTCTTTGTATTTCCAATCTTTCGCTCTACCCAAGGGAGGTTCACCCGTACTTGTTGGTTTATATTCATCTACTTCAGGCAAAAGCAAAGGAAGTTCTTTCTGATCCAAGGCATTGGCAATTTCATCTTTAAAGTAAATGGGTACCGGTTCTCCCCAGTATCTTTGTCGACTAAAAACAGCATCTCTAATTTTATAATTGATCTTAGCTTTACCGAAGTTGTTTTTGACAGCATATTCAATGGCTTTTTCCGTAGCTTCTTTTGTGTTTAAGCCGTTTAGAAAATCAGAATTAACCATTTTACCGTTTTTCTTTTCGGTTGGATCTTCCAGGTTTTCGGTTCCTTCGATGATCGGGTTAACGGGTAAATCAAAATATTTTGCAAAACGAAAATCTCTATCATCTCCGGCCGGTACGGCCATAATTACTCCCGTTCCATAGCCGGCAAGGACATAATCTGCAATATAAATGGGTATTCTTTCCTTATTAAATGGGTTTATGGCATAAGCACCTGTAAATACGCCTGATACTTGTTTTACCTCTGTTTGTCTTTCCCTTTCACTTCGATTGACAGCTTTTTCAATATATTTCTTAACCTCGTCTTTTTGTTCTTCGGTGCATATTTCATCAATCCATTCCAATTCAGGAGCGATAACCATAAATGTAACCCCAAAAGCGGTATCAGGACGAGTGGTGAATGCCGTCATGACTCTTTCAGAACCATCAATTTTAAATTCTAACTCACAACCCTTCGATTTACCTATCCAATTGCTTTGGATGTCTTTTAAAGCATCGGACCAATCAAGATTATTCAGATTTTGTAGTAAGCGTTCTGCATATGCCGTAATTCGCATCATCCATTGCTGCATCTTTTTTCGCTCAACAGGATATCCGCCTCTTTCAGAAAAACCATCTTTAACTTCATCATTGGCTAAAACTGTACCCAATTCCGGGCACCAATTAACCATAGCTTCTGCAGGATAAGTAAGTCTATAATGGTTTAAAAAATCCTCTTTTTCTTTTTCGGAAAACGAAGCCCAGTCTTTAGATGAAATAATTGGAGTGTCTTCATCACAAGCAGCATTTATCGAGGCATTGCCATTTGAGCTAAGTTCTTTGATTAAAGTTTCAAGTGACTCGGCCTTTTTACTTTGATTATTGTACCAAGAGTTAAACATCTGAACGAATATCCATTGTGTCCATTTGTAAAACTTAGGATCCGAAGTAATAAGCTCTCTGCTCCAGTCGAAGCAAAAGCCCATATTTCGAAGCTGAGATTTATATCTTTTAATATTCTTCTCAGTTGTAACTGAGGGATGCTGACCTGTTTGTATTGCATATTGCTCTGCCGGGAGACCAAATGCATCAAAACCCATCGGGTGCAATACATTAAATCCTTTATTTCTTTTATAGCGGCTTACAATATCGGTAGCTATGTAGCCAAGTGGATGTCCGACATGAAGTCCTGCTCCTGAGGGATAGGGAAACATATCCAACACATAGTATTTTGGTTTCTCAGATTCATTTGAGACTTCAAATAAATTATTCTCTTCCCACCAGTCCTGCCATTTTTGTTCAATAGCCTTAAAATCCAAACCTGCCATAAATCACGAAATTTCCTGCAAAAATAGAATTATTGAAAGAATATAAGCAGCAGTGGTGATTAACCTTTGAGGATTATTTACGTTTTGTTTATATGAATGGTATTTCTAAATTTGATTAAAATCGAATAACAATGAAAAAATTAATCGCTCTAGTATTTTTAGCCGGATTTCTTTCTGTTCAAATAGCTCCGGTAATGGCTGTCTCCAGTTCAATTTCAACAATTGAAAATGGTGGTGGTGATGACGCAAAAGCTAAAAAGAAGGATAAGAAAAAAGAAAAGTCAGATTCTTGCTGCCAAAAAGATGCCAATGCAGAGAAAAGTTGCTGCAAAGCAGATGATAAAGCTGATAAAGCTGAAAAGGCAGACAAGGCAGATAAAAAATAATAATCTGTTGATTTTATACTTAAGCCCCTTCATTTTGATGGGGCTTTTTTATTTTTGTCCAAAATCAAATTCATGAAGCAGTATCACGATCTAATGCAACATATCCTCGATAACGGGGCGAAGAAAGAAGACAGAACAGGAACAGGCACTTTGAGTGTTTTTGGCTATCAAATGCGTTTTGATCTGTCAGAGGGCTTTCCTTGCATTACAACCAAAAAGCTGCATCTAAGATCCATTATTCATGAGTTATTGTGGTTTTTAAAAGGCGAGTCTAATATTTCCTACCTAAAAGAAAATGGGGTTTCTATTTGGGATGAATGGGCTGATGAAAATGGTGATTTGGGCCCTGTTTATGGATATCAATGGCGTTCCTGGCCTACTTCAAAAGGAGGTCAAATAGATCAAATCTCTAAGGTGATTGAGCAGATTAAGACAAAACCGGATTCAAGAAGACATATTGTATCTGCCTGGAATGTTGAACATGTTGATGAGATGGCTTTGCCACCTTGTCATACCATTTTTCAATTTTATGTAGCAGAGGGCAAGCTGTCTTGTCAGCTATATCAAAGAAGTGCAGATGTTTTCCTTGGGGTTCCTTTTAACATAGCTTCTTATGCATTATTGACTATGATGGTAGCACAAGTTTGCGACCTTGAGCCCGGTGATTTCGTGCATACATTCGGTGATGCTCATTTGTATTCCAACCATCTGGATCAAACAAGATTGCAATTGAGTAGAGAATTTAGACCACTTCCGCAAATGAAGATAAATCCTGATGTGAAGTCTATTTTTGATTTCAAGTTCGAGGATTTTGAGTTACTGAATTATAATCCTCATCCACATATCAAAGCAGCAGTAGCTGTTTAGGTAATTCGGTCTTAATATTCTTTATTTTAGCCACTAGCTCACTTGAATCTTTATTTTGTAAAAACTTGATAAAGAATGAGTTGCAAAAGAGAATTAAATCTGAATTTGAAATATCATCTTCTGATATTTCTCTTTCCATAATTCGAATCTTCTGACTATTTAAATAGCTAATTACAAAGTCATTCATTATGCCTTTTACCTGACCGGAGCCGATCTTTGGAATAAAGGCCAAATTATTTTTAACACATATAATATTCGAGGAACTAGCCTCGATAATGCTACCGGCTTGATTGCATAAGAAGATCTCATCAAGATTGTTATTCGATTTTTCTATTGATGCACCCACATAGTTTAGTGCATTTATTGTTTTATTATCTCCAAACCAGGAATTGATAACTTTTACCTTGGATGAAACTCCAACTGTTTTGATTTCTTTGACAGCAAATTCCTCTGCCTCTTCACAAAAAATAAGAAAATTAGCCTTTGTCTCGTTGGAGGTATTATAGGTTCCCTGGCCTTTTCTCCAAACAAGAATCCGAATTCGCAAAAAAGTATATTGTTTATATTCCTTAGCGATCAGACATATGTTTTCAAGCCAATTATCACTCGACATGGATTTTTCCATTTGCAACTCGAAAACATCCATTCCTGCGTTTAAACGAGATAGGTGCTCATCAAGAAAGTATATATTTTGATTCTCGGCATAGATAGATTCAAATAATCCATCAGCGAACATTGTAGCTCGATAAAGCAAATTGAATCCCAATTCTGTATCCGGTATGACTTTTCCGTTAAAATTTACGAGCATTGCATGTTTAAAAATGATTTCAACCTTTTATATAAAAGGAAGAAAATGTCAAATCTTATTTTACCTGTTTGTGGATGCAAATAACGTGATTTGACTTAGTTTTGAGTACCACTGAAGAAAAATTATGCCGGAAAGAAGCAGTATATTTGATATGGTAGGACCAATTATGGTAGGACCTTCAAGTTCACATACAGCAGGTGTCGTAAGAATAGGACGGGCGGCAATACGTGTTTTGGGTCAAAAACCGGAAAACGCTGAAATTACTTTCTATAATTCATTTGCAAGGACATATGAAGGCCATGGAAGTGACAGGGCTATTTTGGCGGGATTATTAGACTATAAAACAGATGATAGCCGAATTAAAAATGCCATTGATATTGCAAAAGAAGAGGGACTAAAATACACTTTCAAGTCTGTGGGAAATGCCTCAATCTACCATCCCAATACCGTTAAAGTAGTATTAACTGCCGGCGATAGAAAAGTAGAAGTTGTTGGAGAAAGCCTTGGTGGAGGATTGATTAATATTGCCTACGTCAATGGATTCAGAGCTAATATCAGCTTAAATTTGCATACCTTAATTTTAAATGCAGATGATAAAAAAGGTGCTATTGCATTTATTGCTAATGTAATTGCCAATGATGAGGTCAATATCGCAACAATGTCTGTTTCCAGAATTGGCAAAAACGATAGAGCCAGTCATTTTATAGAAATGGATGGTGGATTAAACCCCATTACAATAGAATACTTAAAGAATTTATTTTGGATAAAAGAGGTCATTTATATACCAAACATCGATATGTAATTATGAGAAGTTTCATTTTAATTTTAGCAGGTTTATTATTTAGTCAAGTCCTTAATGCACAAGCTGTTCAGGCTAAAAAATGGACATTACAAGAATGCATAGAAAGAGCTCAAAAGGAAAATCTCGATGTGCAAAGCTCTAGATTGAATCTTGAAAATGCAGGATACAATCTTGATCAAAGCAATTGGAATCAGGCCCCTTCAGTAAGTGCCGGAGCAGGTTATGGCTTTAATTGGGGTAGATCTATTGATCCGACAACTAACCAATTTAGAACAGAGAGAATCAACTCACTTGGTTTAAATGCAAATGCCAACCTTGTTTTATGGAATGGTCTGCAGGTGAGAAATTCTATTTCCAGAAACAGACTTGATATTGTGGCTACAGAATTCGATTTACAAACAGCAAAAAACAATATCGCTTTAAGCGTGGCTAACAGTTTTCTGACCGTTGTACTGAATAAAGAGCTGCTTCAAAACAATGAATACCAATTAGAGATTGCCAAGGAGCAACTTTCAAGAACAGAAAAGCTTGTAAATGCAGGTTCATTGCCGATTTCGAATAAGCTTGATTTGGAATCGCAGGTTGCCACGGCAGAATTAAATATTGTCAATGCAGAAAATGCCCTTTCACTTTCTACACTTAATCTCAAGCAATTATTATTACTTCCGGCTTCAGAGCCATTTGATGTTGAGACACCTGAGGTTCAAGATCCCGGTTCTGACACATTTGAAAATACACCTGAATCTATTTATGATATTGCTACAGGTCACCTGCCAGATTTGAAAGCTGCTGAGTATAGAGCACAGAGTGCTCAATATCAACAAAAGGAAGCAAGAGGTGGTTATTCCCCCACACTTTCATTGAATGCGGGATTAAGAACTAACTATTCAAGTGCTGCTAATGGCGAGAGAATAATAACTGACGGGAGCACTCAAATTATAAATAATGATGCAATAGGTTTCTTAACTGATGCAAATGGTATCCCAACTGAACAAGTATTTTCAAGTTCGGCAAACAGATTTACCACCAGTCCCACTTCAGAAATTCCAGGGTTCACAATTGAAAATAATTATCCTATACCTGATCAATTAATCGATAACATCAGCCAAAACGTTTCATTAAACTTGAGCATTCCAATTTTTAATAATATGCAGACGAGAATAAATGTTCAACGTTCTAAGATTTCTTACGAAAGATCTTTAATTACCAAAAAGTCAACAGAAAACCGAGTGCGAAATGATATAGAGCAGGCATATAATAATGTTGTTGCATCATCTAAAACTTTTCAAGCCCGTAAAAAGCAAGTTGATGCCTTGAAAGAAGCATTTCGTGTGACAGAACAGAGGTACAATCTTGGAGTAGTCAACTCAACAGATTATCAAGTGGCATTAAATAATTTAAATTCGGCAGAAACAGATTTGGTGCGAGCCAAATATGATTATATCTTTAGTCTGAAAGTATTGGATTTTTATCAGGGTAAAGATCTCTATTAAGAGTACTAAATATGGCCAAAAATAATCGCTCAAAGCGACTGATAATTATTTTATCGGTTGTCGTAATAATACTTATCGTACTTTCTATAGTAGGCAAGAAAAAAGGGTGGATAGGTAAAGGGAATGCCATTGAAGTTGAGTTGGTAGAAGTTGAAAAGCGAGAAATCATTGAGAAAGTAAATGCCTCAGGTAAAGTACAACCCGAAGTTGATTTAAAAATCAGTCCGGATGTATCGGGTGAAATAATCAAGTTAAATGTTAAAGAAGGTGATTCTGTTCAAAAAGGAGAGCTTTTAATCCGAATTAGAGAGGATATTTATCTAAACCAACTCGATCAAGCTAAAGCAAATTCAAATAATGCAAGGGCAAATCTAGCTCAGATGAAAGCAAATTTAGCCCGAGCACAAGCGCGATTTGAGCAATCAGAATTCAATTTTAAGAGAAATCAAAAGCTTCATACAGATAAAGTTATCTCTGATATGGACTATGAGCAATCTGAAACCGATTTTAAAGTGGCAAAACAGGAATTGGAGGCTCAAAAACAAAATGTTAATGCAGCTGAGTTCAGTTTGCAAAATGCAAAAGCAGCGGTAAGAGTGGCTCAGGATAATTTAGGCTTTACTCAAATATTTGCGCCAGAGGGAGGTATTATTTCAAAACTGTCTATAGAGCAGGGTGAGAGGGTAGTGGGGACTTCACAAATGCAGGGAACTGAAATGTTGAGAATTGCCAATTTGAATAATATGGAAGTTCAAGTTGACGTGAATGAAAATGATATCATTCGGGTTTCGATTGGCGATACTGCTGAAATTGAAGTTGATTCTTATTCTTCAGAAAATGAAAAATTCATTGGTATAGTTACTGCAATAGCCAACTCTCCTAATGAAGCTTCTTTAACTTCTGAGTCGATAACGGAGTTTGAAGTTAAAATAAGGATACTGAATGAAAGCTATAAGCATTTAATTAGCGAAAGATCAAAATACCCTTTTAAGCCGGGGATGACAGCTTCAGTGGATATTATTACCAATAGGAAAAAAGATGTGACCTCTGTACCACTTGCAGCCGTGACCACCAGAACTTCTGATGAAATTCAAAATAAAGATAAAGGGGCAAAGAGTTCTGAGGATGATACTGATGCCGAAATAAAAGATAATAGCAATTCCGGAAACGATGAGGAGATAAAAGAAATCGTATTTCTTTATGATAAGGAAACTGAGACTGTTAAGCTTGTTGAAGTTAAGACCGGAATAAGTGATTTTGATAATATTCAAATAATCAAAGGCCTGGAAGTAGGTCAGGAAATTGTAAAAGGTCCATATCTTGCTGTTTCGAAAAGACTTAAAGATGGAGATGCAGTAAAAATGATGGAAAAAGGAAAACCCGGCAACAGAAGAGGGCCAAGACCTGAATAATATTGGATCAAGAAAAGCAAAATACTACAGAAGTAGCAGTAATAGGGAGCGGTAGCTGGGCTACGGCTATTGTTAAGATTCTTTCCGAGAATAAGAGTATTCAAATTCGATGGTGGTTTAGGTCTAAAGACACCGTCAAGATTGTAAAAAAGCTCCGCATTAACCCCAATCACTTAAGTGATGTTAAAATCAACAACAGGAAGGTAAAGGCGAGTTCAAAAATTTTAAAAGTAGTTAATGGCGCGAAATACGTTGTTTTGGCCGTTCCATCCGCTTTTATCAAAGATGCGTTAAATCAACTCCCTCCCGATGCCTTCAAGGATAAAATTGTTATATCTGCAATTAAAGGAATGATTCCGGAAGAGAACCTATTGGTATCAGAATATCTCGAAAAAGAATTTAGCGTTCCTTCAAAAAACCAATTAGTAATTGCCGGACCATGTCATGCGGAAGAAGTTGCCTTAGAAAAGCAGTCCTATTTGACAATTGCCGGACCGGATGAAGAAAATGCTAATTCATTTGCTGAATTAATGAATTGCAGATATGTATCAACACATATTCTTGGTGATATCATCGGGGTAGAATATAGTGCTGTAATGAAAAACATTATTGCTTTGGCATGCGGTATAGCCAATGGCCAAAACTTTGGGGATAATTTTCAGGCCGTATTAGTTTCAAATGCAGTTCAGGAAATACATCGATTTCTGCACGCTATTGACCCACGAGATAGATTTTTAGATTCCAGTGCTTATTTAGGCGATATACTGGTTACGGCATATTCTCAATTTTCAAGAAATAGAATGCTTGGAAATATGGTGGGAAGAGGCTATTCAGTACGTTCGGCAATGGTAGAAATGAATATGATTGCAGAGGGCTATTATGCTGTTAAGAGTATTCATGAAGTCAACAAGAAATACAATGTGGATTTACCCATAATAAATGGAGTTTACCATATTCTTTACGACAGAGTTTCACCAACGATTGAATTTGAAATTCTCAAAGGAGAACTCAGGTAATCACCATTTTTTCAGGACTTCTAAAATTAGGTTTAAGGGCAATCCAACTATATTATAATAGGAGCCTTCAATTCTTTTGATATTCGTTAATCCGATCCATTCCTGTATGCCATAAGCTCCGGCTTTATCAAATGGCTTAAAATTTTCTATATAATAGTCAATGTCTTCTTCGTTCAGATCGTTGAAAAACACATTAGAAGTATCGTAAAAGACATGCTTCTTATTTTCTCCCCTTAAGCAAACAGCTGTAATTACTTGATGCGATTTGCCCGATAAATCATTTAACATTGTTTTGGCTTCCCGATGATTTGCTGCTTTGTTTAGAATTTTTTCATCTAATACCACTATTGTATCGGAGGTGAGGAGTATTTCATTATTCTTGATGTCCTTAGAAAAACTCATGCTTTTCTTATCGGCTAAATACATAGCTGCAAAAGGAGGATTCATTCCAAGGGGGATATTTTCATCTATATCTATGAACACCTTTTTATACAATAATCCACTTTGCTTTAGTAAATCCTCTCTTCTCGGTGATTTAGAACCAAGAAGAATCATATATTTCGACAATTCTTTGTGCATTATTCACGTTATTCGAACCAAATTATATTGCTTTTGCTTATTCATAAAGTTTCTTTCAATTAATTTTCACAAAGCTGAAATACATTAAGTACATCCTGATTTTATTTTTGATTGCATTTTTGAATGCGAACAGCCTATTTGCTCAAAGCCAGGATTCTTCTGCTATAGAGCAATTTATGAAATTAGGGAAAAGACAATTTGAAATAGGAGCCTATCAAGCAGCCGATTTAACATTCAGAAAAGTACTGAATTTAAGGACCTTCGTTCCGGATGAATTATGTTATTTCTATGGAAATACTTTGTATCAGCTCAAAAACTATAATCTAAGTCAAAATTTTCTCAACAAATACCTGCAACTGACCGATAGTAATGCTCCCTATACAGATACCACCATGGTATTATTGGCATTATTAGATAAAAAAATTGAGGAGATTAAAGCTTGTGAAGAATGCGATGAAGAAGGTTTTAAAATTGAATTTATAGATTGCCATGTTTGCTCCGGCGATGGAATTTTGGTGGGACCTTGTAATAGATGCCATGGTACCGGTGAGGAAGTTTGTAAGATTTGTTTGGGCGAAAAGGTTGAGATTCAGAGAACCAGTTTTGGCAGAAGATATATTCCATGCACCAATTGTAATGAAACCGGCTATGTGAAATGTGGAAAATGTGATGGAGATGGAAAGCTGGAATATAAATGCAAGGAATGCGGCGGAGAAGGAAAACTTGGCAGAAAAATACGTGTTGTAGAATAGCTTGCACGAACAAATGCTATATTTAATCTTATGAAATCACCTCATTCAGAAGAGGCACTTGAATCCGCAATTGTTATTGAGAAAAGTCTATGGCAAGAAGAGCTGGACAATACAGCTAAACGCTTCCATATAATTGGAGCTTGGATTGCCATCATTTTCGACCCGATATTTGCTTTCACAGATTTTTTAAATATTCCGGCGCATTTTCCCGAGCTCTTGATTATTCGTTGTGGTGTTTCAATAATCACTTTAGTTACTCTGTTCTTTTATCGAAAATACCGCTTCCCTTCATATTGGCTTGTTTTAGTACCTTTTTTACTCATCTCTTTTCAAAATGCCTATACCTTCAGACTAATTGATGATGCAAGTATAATGGGCCATAGCTTGAATTATATTGCATTGTTTATCGGCGGAGGGATGTTCATTCTTTGGCCTCTTTATCTAAGTGTAGGAGTGGTGCTCATATCTGTTTTAATGACCTATTTTTTTGTTAACCAAAATGCCGCGATATCGGCAGATCTGTTTTGGGTGAATGGAGGTCTTTTAAAGCTTGTTGTGGAACTCTTTATGATCTTATTGATTCATTCCCGATACAGGTTAACAAAAAAAGAAATAATGGCTCGTTTGGCCCTTGAAAAGAGTAAAAACCTATTGGGTATTCAAAAAAATCTAATTGAGAAAAAAAATAATCAATTGATGGATAGCCTTCAATACGCAAAGAGGATACAAGAGGCACTTTTAGGTGATCAAAAAAGAATTAATTCCTGGTTTCGCAAAGGCTTTATTTTGTTTGAACCCAAAGATATTGTTAGCGGAGATTTTTACTGGCTGTTTAAACATCCTGAAAAAGATTTAAGAATACTTATGGCTGCTGATTGCACCGGGCATGGTGTTCCTGCTGCTTTAATGACGGTTTTAGGAAATTCAATTCTAACCGATATTGTTGAGCATAAGGGTATTTATAAGCCAAATGAAATTTTAAAAGAGCTGGATATATCATTGCTTGGTTTTCTAAAAAAGCATAAAGACGAGTTTGGTAATGTTAATGATGGAATGGATATCTCAATTCTGACTATAATTGAAAAGCAAATCTATTTTTCTGCGGCAAAAAATCCTCTTGTCATTATAAATGGTGAAAATATTGAACAGATTAAAGGTTCAAAATTTGCTATTGGTGGCTTTGGAATGGATGATACGGAAAAGGTATTTGAACTGCACGAGATAAATCATAGGGAAGGCAATCGCTATTACTTATTTTCGGATGGTTTTCAAGATCAGTTTGGGGGGCCAAAGGGTAAAAAATTTATGACCAAGCGATTCAGGGAAAAGTTACAGGAAAGTTCTGTTGGCGGTATGGAAAATCAAAAGAGTAGTTTAAGCCAAATATTCCATGATTGGAAGGGTGATAATCCTCAAACCGATGATGTTTTAATTTTGGGCTTCGAAATTTAAAGTCATTATTGATTACAATTTATCAATAGAGCTAAAAAAGTATAGTTTTGCGCTTCAAAAATTAAAGACAGGAATTGGAATTTGATATACTAATCACAATTTTAGTCGTACTGGGTGCAATAGTTCTATTTGCTACCGAGTTGCTCAGTATAGATCTTGTCGCGATACTGATCATGCTGACCTTAATAGTCACCGGTGTACTTACACCTGAGGAGGGCATATCCGGGTTTAGCAATAAAGCGACCATTACCGTTGCCTTTATGTTTATCTTGAGTGAGGCCATCTTAAAAACAGGTGCATTACAAATTGTAGCTCAGCGTCTTTCCAATTCATTTAGAAATAATTTTACCGGAGGCATTTTTCTAATGATGCTATTAATAGCAATAATTTCTGCCTTCGTAAATAATACACCTGTTGTAGCTGTGTTTATTCCAGTGGTGATTCAAATTGCCCACAGCACCGGGGTGAGTCCGGCAAAAATGCTTATACCATTATCATTCGCTTCCATATTCGGTGGCACTTGTACTCTGATAGGGACTTCAACCAATTTATTGGTAAGTGGTATTGCAGAGAAGGAGGGACTTGAAGCTATTTCTATGTTCCAGATTACCCCAATTGGTATAGTATTATTGGTGGTAGGCTTGATTTATATGTCATACCTGGGGATTAAGCTTATACCTGTACGAAATCATGATGGTGACCTTAAGTCTAAATTCAATATGGGGGATTATATCACCGAAATTTCCATTGAAGAGCGCTCTGAAGAAAGCGGAAAGCGAATAATGGATTCTTCAATAGTGAGAGTCCTTAATATGGATATTATCGAGATAATCCGTAATGGTTCAAATTTCACTTTACCTCCCGGCGATTTTGTTTTAAAAGCCGGAGACATCTTAAAAGTAAGATGCGATGTAGAAAAAATAAAGAGCTTAAAAGATAAAGCAAGGGTGATGGGAAATCCTGATTTAAAGATAGGAGACTATGACTTACAGGATAGTAATTCCACTCTCGTTGAAATGGTGATAACTTCTAATTCTGTTTTTGAAGGAAAGACTTTAAAAGATGTGGATTTCAGACGCCGCTACAGATCAGCTCCTCTTGCAATAAGACATAGAGAGGAGATAGTTCATGAAAAACTTTATGAGATGCCATTAAAGGCGGGAGACGTCATTTTAGCCGAGGTCAAGTCTCATTATATTAAAGAATTGAAACGACAGGAAAGGGAGAATGAAAGTCCTTTTGTGTTACTTTCTGAAGATAAGATTGTAGACTTTAACAAGAAACGATTTTACGCCGCCTTAGTATTGATTATTGGAATGGTTTTACTGGCTGCCACCGGTATTGTCGATATAATGGTAGGAGCAATCGCAGCAGTTATTATATTGGTTTTAATTAAGTCCCTAAGTATGAAGGAGGCTTATTCGGCCATTAATTGGAAGATTGTATTTCTTCTGGCCGGTGCATTGAGTTTGGGAACTGCAATGAATAAAACCGGTCTTGATGACTTAATTGCAAATGGAATAATCTCTCAATTAGGCCCTTGGGGTCCTGCATACGTTCTTAGTGGTTTGTATTTGATAACTGCAATCTTAACTGAGTTAATGTCTAATAATGCTACAGCAGCGCTTATGGCACCTATTGCGATTGCAACTGCTCATTCGATGGAATTGAATCCTGTTCCTTTTTTAATGGCTATTACACTTGCTGCATCAGCAAGTTTTATGACACCAATTGGGTATCAGACGAACACTATGGTTTATAGTGCCGGGCAGTATAAATTCAAAGATTTCTTTAAAACAGGAGTTTGGCTAAGTCTGATTTTCTGGATTATTGCTTCATTCTTGCTTCCAATTCTTTACGAATTTTAAACGCTATTTAGATAGCTGCCTGTCTACTCTGTCTTCCTGCGAAATTCTGTAATTAAGACTATTGACGTAATCCCTTGCTTTCTTATTTCCGTATTTCACCCAGCCATCCTGAGCCCATTTGATTGCGAGGTCATAATCTCCCAAAACTTCATAAGCCACTGCTGTATTATAGGCAAGATACCCTGCTTCCTTAGTAGGGGCTATTGAAATAGCGTTACTCCATGTTCTTGCGGCGTCTTCCCATTGATTTACATCTGCCATTCTCGAACCTGCCGGAATAGCATTTACTTTCTTACTCTTTGCATAAAATTGTCTTCTAATTGTAATCGGCATTGGGGTGATTTTATTTACATAAGCATTTGCTGCCAGACGAGTTACATATTTAGCTGCTTCATTTTTAGAAATCAGATTAGCTACGGCATCAGTTATGCTTGTACCGGTAGCTTCCCAGGTGTTTGTTCTTGTATAATTTGCCTGATCAATAATTTGATTGTTTTTAGGGTCGTAAAGTCTAAAACCAATTTTTACACTTTCAATTCCCTCGGCATAGTATTCCTTCACTTCCTTTTCAACAGTTTCATCACCCTGTTTAACCTGTTTTGTGACCATACGATCCCCTTTGGTAACGATAAAATCAGTATCAAACATTTCAATTGCCAAAACCGCGTCGGTTTCATACTGTCGATTAAATTCACGAATTGACTTCCAAGGCATAGGATCGGGAAATGCTGCCGTAATGGAATTACCCTTCATTCTTTGTGTTGCTACTTTAATTTGAAATCTAGGAGACCTTGAAAAGGTGTTTTGCATGGCATAAATACCTTCTTGTAAAGCAGCTTTATCCTGACCCGGTAATTCTCCCGTTAATACTCCCTCGAGAATATTAACTCCTTCCTTGTTAAATTCAGTTCTATCCACAATCACAATGCTTTGTATATGGCTTGGCACTTCAAATGCTGCCGGGCGCATAGATTGCATATTGACATTGCGCATTTTTGAACATGACGCAAAAAATATAATTAACAATAATAAAGCTGGCCGAAGGGTGTATAAATTTTTCATATTCAAAGATTTGAATTGTTAAGTACAATGATTAGGCCAATTTAAATTTAATTCAGATTTAAAGTCTCAAGAAAACAATAAAATGAGAACTCCAAATCAATTTATTCATAATCCTAATTTCACAAAGACATTTCAATATTTTTCGAATAATTGCTCAATCCTTTCAAAATAGGATTTTTTGTTCAGATTTAATACATCAAATATACATCAAAAGGTATTTGTAAGACTATCTTACTTTTTAGAATTCTACATTGTAAGAACGTTCAAAATTTTCAATTACGATAATTCTTATGAAACTTAAACTACTATTCCTTTTTGTAATGACCTTCACCACAATTTGGTGTAGCGCTCAAACCCAAATTAACCTCCCGGTTACATTTGATGATACTACAGTAAATTATGCTATGACCGATTTCGGCGGTAATATTTCCGCGGTAGTTGCAGACCCAACCAATTCATCCAATACTGTAGGACAAGCAGAAAAGACTGCTACTGCAGCAGTATGGGCAGGAACGACGATGGGAGATCCGATAGGAACAGGCTTTGCTACAGCCATTCCGTTCACAGCCAATAGCACTGTGATCACAGCCATGGTATGGTCACCGGATGCAGGCACACCGATTCGCTTGAAAGTAGAAGATGCTACTAATGGAGCGGTCAGTGTAGAAACAGAAGATACAACGACTCTGGCGGGAGCTTGGGAAATGTTGACATTTGATTTTTCGAATGAAATGCCAAGCACCCCGGCATTGAACCTGGCCAATACGTATGATAAGGCAAGTATCTTTTTCAACTTCGGAACAGACGGAGCGACAGCAGGAGCGAAGACCTATTATTGGGATGATGTAACATTCGTTCCGGGAGCACTAAGTCAAATTGACTTACCTGTAACATTTGATAATCCATCAATAAGCTATGCAATGACAGACTTTGGCGGTAATATTTCCGCGGTAGTTGCAGATCCAACCAACCCATCCAATACTGTAGGACAAGCAGAAAAGACTGCTACTGCAGCAGTATGGGCAGG
>CAYGPM010000005.1:301333-303242 GCA_964351965.1 uncultured Hyphobacterium sp.
TTCGGAACAGACGGAGCGACAGCAGGAGCGAAGACCTATTATTGGGATGATGTAATGTTTGTGCCGGACACAACAAGCGGTGGTGGAAATACTTCGCCTTATTGTAATACACTTGTTGGACATTTAGGTCAAGGAACAGGTACCACAACTGATATCTTCCTAACTATTAAAAATACCGGTTCCACAACCATGGAAGTGGAAATAGAATCAGCAACTGCTGATACGGTTGATCTTTTACTCGTTATCAATGGAAGCGGAGCTACAATTTCTCCGGAAGACTTTTCAATTCCGGGTAAAATAAAGAGAACACTTACATGGACAACACCTCCGGCCAATGTGGATTTAAATGTTCTATGGAGTAAAGGTCAATTTGGTGGTAACTGGCAATTGAACCCAACAGATATTACAATACCTTTTAATGCTGTTTGTGGTAGTGTTCCAAACCCAACATTATCTCAAATTGATTTACCGGTAACCTTCGATGATACGACAGTGAATTATACCATGACCGATTTTGGTGGCAATGTTTCTGCAGTAGTTGTGGACCCAACTAATCCTGCAAATATGGTGGGGCAAGCAGAAAAAACTGCTACAGCTGCTACATGGGCCGGCACAACAATGGGAGATACTTCAGGAACAGGCTTTGCGAATGCAATTCCGTTTACTGCTACCAGTACCGTGATCACAGCCATGGTATGGTCGCCGGATGCAGGCACACCGATTCGCTTAAAGGTAGAAGATGCTACTAACGGAGCGGTCAGTGTAGAAACAGAAGACACAACGACTCTAGCAGGGGCATGGGAGATGTTAACCTTTGACTTTTCAAATGAAGCTCCCGGTACAGCTGCATTGAATTTGGCAAATACCTATGATAAAGCATCGATATTCTTCAACTTCGGAACAGACGGAGCGACAGCAGGAGCTAAGACCTATTATTGGGATGACGTAGAATTTGTAACTGGTGGTGGAAATCCACTGGGACAAGTGGATTTACCTGTAACCTTTGAGGACTCTACAGTGAATTATGATTTAGTTGATTTTGGTGGTAACGTAAGTATGATTGTTGCAGATCCAACTAATCCTTCAAATACCGTAGGGCAATCAGAGAAAACTGATTCGGCACAAACTTGGGCCGGAACTACAATGGGCTTAAATGGCTTTGCAAATGAAATTCCATTTACTGCAAGCAATACAAGCATTAGCGTAATGGTATGGTCGCCGGATGCCGGTACACCAATTCGATTGAAGGCTGAAGATGCTACAAATCCAACAATAAGCGTTGAAACAGAAGATACAACTACAATGGCAGGTGCCTGGGAAATGTTGACATTTGATTTTTCAAATGAAGCTCCCGGTACAGCTGCATTGAATTTGGCTAATACCTATGACAAAGCAAGTATCTTCTTCAATTTTGGAACAGACGGTGCAACAGCCGGTTCCAAGACCTATTACTGGGATGATGTAGAATTTGTAACTGGAGGTGGGAATCCATTAAGCCAGATAGATTTACCTGTAACATTCGATGTTGCTACTGTAAATTATACAATGACAGATTTTGGTGGCAATGTTTCCGCAGTAGTTGTGGATCCAACTAATTCTTCCAATATGGTCGGACGAGCAGAAAAAACCGATTCCGCTCAGACTTGGGCAGGTACAACCATGGGAGACACCTCAGGAACAGGATTTGCAAATGCAATACCATTCTCTGCAGGTAATACCACGATAACTGCTATGGTATGGTCTCCGGATGCCGGAACACCTATTCGTTTGAAAGTTGAGGACATGAATGATCCAACCATAAGCGTTGAAACTGAAGATACAACTACAATGGCTGGAGCTTGGGAGATGCTAACCTTTGATTTTTCAAATGAAGCTCCCGGAACAGCAGCAATCAATTTGGCGAACACCT